>JAAZOD010000026.1 GCA_012797975.1 Pelolinea sp.
CAACATCACCCTCCCGGCCAATGTCGAAATGGTCATGCCCGGCGACCGAACCAACATGGAAGTGGAACTGATCATCCCCGTGGCTCTTGAGCAGGGTTCTGACTTCGCCATCCGCGAAGGCGGCCTCACCGTCGGCGCTGGTGTCATCACTGAAATCTTGGAGTAAAAAGGACTATTATGGCAAAGCAAAAAATTCGCATCCGATTGAAAGCGTATGATCATCGTGTATTGGATCAATCTGCAAAAAGAATCGTAGAGACTGCTGAAAGAAGCGGTGCAAAGGTGGTTGGGCCTGTGCCGCTGCCGACTAAAATCGAAAAATTCACCGTGAGAAGATCAGCTTTCATTGACAAAGATTCTCACGAGCATTTTGAAATTCGAACTCACAATCGGATCATTGATGTCCTGGAACCCGATGCCAAGACGATTGATATGTTGATGAGGCTCAATTTACCGGCTGGTGTTGATATCGAGATCAAGATCTAAGCGGTCGGCTGGTAAATTTTAACAAAATATGGTATAGTAATTCGGTTTTGGGCAACACCCAAAAGGTGATGCAAGAATTTTCTTATTGGCGACTGTAAACGAAACCAAGTTGGCCAACGGATTATTGACTACATCACTGAAAGATGATGCAGCTTTGCCCAAGCTGACAGTCTTGAAAACAAACTTAAGGAGAAAAAACAAAATATGTTCAAAGGGCTTATTGGAAAAAAGGTTGGCATGACCCAGATTTTCGATTCGGACGGCAATGCGGTTCCGGTAACATTAATCGAAGCTGGGCCATGTTTCGTTACCCAGATTCGTCAGATTGAACGCGATGGTTATTCAGCAGTTCAACTCGGGTATGGAGAAGTTCCAGAACGGAAATTGACCAGCGGGGAAAAAGGTCATTTGAAAAAGAATGAAATTCCAGCAGTACGTTATTTGAGAGAATTTCGCGCAAAAACGTTCGACGTGAAAGAAGGCGATAAGGTAGACGTCAGCCAGTTCGCTGTGGGCAGTCACGTGGATGTTGTTGGTTTTAGCAAGGGTCGTGGTTTTGCAGGTTCTGTAAAGCGCTACCATTTTCGCGGTGGACCTAAGACCCATGGCGCTTCCGATCGCTTAAGAGCACCAGGTTCTAGTGGTTCGGGTACCACACCAGGGCGTGTGTATAAGAATAAACGTCGACCAGGGCGCATGGGCAACGACCGCGTGACCTCACAAAATGTGGCAGTAGCATTTGTGGATGTCGAGAAGAACCTTCTAGGGATCAATGGATCTGTTCCGGGCCCCAAAGGTGGTTTGGTTGTTATCAAAGAGGCAAGGAAGCAATAGCGAAAAATATCGGAACAATAGATTCCGCTTAAATGGAGCCAATCATGAAGGTAGATGTAATTGATTTCAAAGGAAAGAAAGTAGGCGATGTAGAGCTTCCAAAAGATATTTTTGAAGCCCCCATTAATGTAGCTTTAATGCATCAGGCCTATGTTCGCCAAATGGCAAATGCTCATTTAGGTACCCATGAAACGAAGACCCGCAGTGATGTTTCCGGTGGTGGCAAAAAACCATGGAAACAAAAAGGTACCGGACGCGCTCGTCAGGGTTCCACCCGTGCAGCTCAATGGGTGGGTGGTGGAAAGATTTTCACCCCTCATATGCGCAGTTATGACCAAAAAATGCCGTTGAAAATGCGCCGTGCTGCACTACGTTCTGCATTGAGTGTAAAAGCCAACGACGGCGAAATTATTGTGGTTGATGATGTCACACTGAAAGAGACGAAAAGCAAGGAATTATCACAGGCGTTTGAAAAATGGGCTGGCGATAACTCAGCACTGCTTGTAATGCCTGACAAGAAAAAAGAGAACGTATTTGTTTCCGCCAAAAATTTGCCGGATGTCAAGGTTTTGCTTGCACATTACCTGAATATTCGTGATCTTTTGACGTATGATCGCCTGGTTTTGGAAAAATCATCCATTCAAGTTATCGAAGAATTTTTGGGAAAAGGAAAATAGGATGAAAACACCATTCGATATTCTAAAGCGACCATTGGTCACAGAAAAAACAGCTTACCAATCCAGCAAACTGCACCAATATGTATTTGAAGTGGATGGGAATGCGACGAAGGTTGATGTGAAGGATGCCGTAGAGAAAGCCTTCAATGTGCATGTTCAGAATGTCAACATTATCAATGTGCCAGCAAAACGTGGAAGAAGAGCACGCAGCCGCCGTGTTGCGATCCGAAATTCGGAATACAAGAAAGCGATCGTAACCTTGAATGCGGAAGATAGAATTGCAATGTTCGAGGGAGTCGAAGAATGAGCGTAAAGGTATATAAACCAGTTACTCCCGGTCAGCGCCATCGCACGGGAATGACTTTTGATGAAATCACCAAAACTACTCCTGAAAAAGGATTGGTCGTTTCACGCAACAATAAATCAGGGCGCAATATGTATGGTCGCATCACCGTGCGCCATCGTGGTGGTGGTAACAAGACCAAAGTTCGCGTGATCGATTTCAAACGTGAAAAAAATGGGGTTCCTGCAATCGTAAGCGCCATTGAATATGATCCAAACCGCTCCGCCCGATTGGCATTGTTGACCTATGCGGATGGTGAAAAGCGCTATATTATCGCTCCCCTGGGATTGAAAGTAGGGGATAAGGTCATGTCTGGAAGCCAGGCAGAGATCAAACCCGGTAACACCTTACCGATTGCTAATATTCCGATTGGTACGATGGTTCACAATATCGAACTTACCGAAGGCCGGGGCGGTCAGATCGTTCGCTCTGCGGGTGCGGCAGCCCAATTGCTTGCCAAAGAAGGCGAGTATGCTCAACTGCGCCTGCCTTCCGGTGAAGTACGGCTTGTTCGCCAAAAATGCACGGCGACCATTGGTCAAGTTGGAAATCTTGAGCACAGCCAGGAGCAATTAGGCCGTGCTGGACAAAAACGACATAAAGGTATCCGTCCGACCGTGCGCGGCAGCGCGATGTCTCCGCGCGATCATCCCCATGGTGGTGGTGAAGGCCGTTCACCGATCGGTATGCCAGGTCCTAAATCTCCCTGGGGCAAACCGACACTGGGTTACCGGACCAGGAAGAACAAGAAAACCAATAAGTATATCGTTCGTCGCAGAAATGCTGCGAAGAGATAATTGAGTGGAAGATTAAGGAGCTAGTAACTATGTCTCGATCTCTGAAAAAAGGACCGTTCGTAGATCCGAAATTATTGAAAAAAATTGAGGAAATGAACACCAAGAATGAAAAGAAAGTGGTGCGGACCTGGAGTCGTGCCAGCACGATCTTCCCTCAAATGGTTGGTCATACCATTGCGGTTCATGATGGACATCGTCATGTGCCGATCTACGTAACAGAAAACATGGTTGGGCATAAATTAGGTGAATTTGCCCCCACTCGACATTTTCGCGGTCATATGTCTGAAAAAGCCGCCAGTAAGGAATAGGATTAAGTCATGGACGTACGCGCTGAATTAAAATACTGTCCGGTTTCTCCACAAAAAGCCCGTCTGGTCATTGATGTGGTGCGTGGAAAGCCAGTCGAAAAAGCGATCACCGATCTAAAGTTCATGCATAAAGCAGCTTCAGAACCGATCTGCAAATTGATTGAATCAGCGGCTGCCAACGCGGAGAATAATTTCGGTATTGATCGCAGCAAATTGGTTATTAGTGAAATCTCGGCTGATGGGGCCCCAATTAGAAAATGGCGCCGCTTTGGTGCACGTGGAAGATTCAAACCGATCTTGAAACGATCTTCTCATATAAAGATTGTTTTGCAGGACAAGGCATAAAGGAAAGAGTAGGAGAAATTATGGGTCGAAAAGTTCATCCAATCGGATTTCGCTTAGGGATCAACCAACCGTGGGAAGGTCGTTGGTACGCCGAAGGGCAGAATTATATTGATCAATTGCATCAGGATTTCAAAATCCGAGAATTGGTCCGCAAGATGGCTGAAAAAGCCGGTGTTTCTTTCATTGAAATCGAAAGATTCCCCAGCAAGATTAAAATTGTTGTGAATACAGCCAAACCGGGAATTCTCATCGGTCGGAAAGGTGAAACTGTCAAGAATATTCGCAAGAGTCTTGAAGATCTCACAGGAAAGAAGATCGACTTGGAGATCAAAGAAATTGTCAATCCTGATTGCGATGCTCGATTGGTTGCTGAAAATATTGCCGGACAGATCAATCGGCGTATCAGTTATCGACGTGCCATGAAGCGGGCAATTCAACAAGCCATGCGGCAGGGTGCAGAAGGCGTCAAGATCGAAGTTGCTGGTCGTTTGAACGGCGCTGAAATGTCACGCTCGGTATGGCTGCGTGAAGGACGTGTGCCGCTGCAAACCTTGCGCGCGAATATTGACTTTGCGCGTGACTATGCTTTGACCACCTACGGGAAGATAGGCATCAAGGTTTGGATCTACAAGGGCGAGATCATGCCTGGTACTGAAGAAGTGTTAGAAGAAACTGAAGGCGTTTACGTTAGCGAATAACCTGGCGTATCGTACTGGAAAGAGGTAATTATCATGTTAATGCCGAAACGTGTGAAATATCGCAAACAGATGCGCGGACGTATGAAAGGCAAAGAGCTGCGTGGAGCCGAGATTTCTTTTGGTGAATATGCATTGCAGGCATTGGAACCCGATTGGATTTCAGCACGCCACATTGAAGCTTGCCGCCGTTCTATTGTTCGAAATTTGAAACGACGCGGAAAAGTTTGGATCCGCATCTTCCCTGATAAACCTATTACCCGCCGTGCTCCTGAATCTCGTATGGGTAAAGGAAAAGGAAATGTAGAGTTCTGGGCATCTGTTGTAAAACCAGGCAGAATTTTATTCGAAGTGGGCGGTGTGGATGAAGAAACTGCCAAGCATGCTCTAAAACAAGCTGCCTATAAACTACCGATTAGAACGAAGGTTATTTCGCGATCGGATATTAGTGGAGAATAGAGATGAAGATCGAAGAAATTAGAAATCTCTCTGATGAAGAGTTAAAAACAAAAATATTCGACGCAAAAAAAGAATATATGGAATTACGCTTCCAGCATATTTCTGGACAGTTAACAAATACCAGTAAATTGAAAATTACACGTCGCGATATTGCAAAACTTGAGACAATTGTACGCGAACGTGAGATAAAAAATGCTAAGGAAGGTGAGAAATGACCGCAAGAAGAAGATTACAAGGAGTTGTCACAAGCAACAAAATGATGAAGACCGTTGTGGTCGAAGTCTCACATACCTATCGGCATCCGTTGTATCAAAAAGTTGTCCATTCTGCAAAGAGGTTTATGGCACATGACGAACTTGGATGCAAAGTCGGTGATGAGGTCTTAATTGTCGAAAGTAAACCAATCTCTCATAATAAACGATGGGTTGTTCAGGAAATCGTGAAAAAGTCAGAACTTGAAGAAGAGATTGTAAAAGAGGGCTAATACCATGATCCAACATGAATCTCGTTTGAAGATTGCTGACAACACTGGCGCCCGAGAAATTCTAGTGATACATGTCGTCGGCGGGTCACGCCGCAAATATGCCCGGGTTGGTGATGTTGTGATTGGCACTGTAAAATCTGCTGCCCCTCAAGGTGGCATTAAAAAGAGTGAAGTTGTTCATGCAGTTATCGTTCGCTGTTCAAAAGAATGGCGTCGTGCTGATGGGTCCACGATCCGCTTTGATGATAATGCGGCGGTCATCCTGGACGGCGAAACTCAAAATCCCAAAGGTACCCGTATCTTTGGCCCTGTGGCACGCGAACTCCGTGAACGAGGTTATGTAAAAATTGTTTCACTCGCACCGGAAGTTATCTAGGGAAGAGAGTGTAGGAGATAAGAATGAGGTCAAAAATTAAACGTGGTGATCAGGTAGAAATTGTCACCGGCCGGACTGAAGATAAGGGAAAACGTGGCGAGGTCCTTCGTGTTTTCCCAAAAAGCAAGAAGATCATGGTCCAGGGCTTGAATATTCGTACCAAACATCAAAAACAAGTCCAATCTGAAGGACGCACTGTTAATCCAGGAATCGTGAAACTGGAAGCACCTATGAACATGTCCAACGTGATGCTGATTTGCAAAAAGTGCAACAAGCCGACCCGTGTTGGTTTTGTCCGTGAAGAGAATAAAAGCATCAGAGTCTGCAAAAAATGCGGCGCGAAATTGGATTAGTGGAGCGGAGAATACAATGAATGTGTTAAAAGAGAAATATCAAAAAGAGGTAATTCCCGCCCTGATGAAGGAATTCTCCATAGCAAATGTTATGCAGGTTCCCAAGCTTGAGAAGGTGGTTGTGAATATTGGCTTGGGTGAGGCATTGGATAATCCCAAAGCACTGGATGCTGCCGCGGCAGATATCATGGCTATCACAGGGCAGAAACCGATCATCATAAAAGCCAAGAAAAGTATTGCAAACTTCAAACTTCGCGAAGGTCGCTTGATCGGTGCAAAAGTCACTTTGCGTGGTGAAAAGATGTGGGCATTCATGGATCGCCTTATTAACATCGGCCTTCCACGTTTGCGTGACTTTCGCGGGATCAATCGAAATTCCTTTGATGGAAGAGGAAACTATACTCTGGGTTTGCAAGAGCAGCTGATCTTCCCTGAAATTGAATACGATAAGATCGACAAAGTCAGAGGTATGGAAATCACGGTTGTGACAACTGCTCCAAATGATGAACAATCCTTGGCAATGTTAAGCATGTTGGGAATGCCCTTCAGGAAGGTATAAAGATGGCAAAAAAATGTATGCAGTATCGTGAAATGAGAAGAGAATATCCTACGCAGG
The DNA here is from genome assembly GCA_012797975.1 of Pelolinea sp. Classification (GTDB taxonomy): domain Bacteria; phylum Chloroflexota; class Anaerolineae; order Anaerolineales; family Anaerolineaceae; genus UBA4781. The sequence goes on from JAAZOD010000026.1 coordinate 6,774, forward strand.
TTCGAAATCGCTGCAAGATTTGCGGTCGACCCCGCGGCTATATGCGCCGATTTGGAATTTGTAGGATTTGTTTCCGGGAATTAGCCCTGAACGGCAAGATCCCCGGTGTAACAAAATCATCATGGTAAACCATCCGGAGGTATTGAATGAGTATAAATGATCCTATTGCTGATATGCTGACTCGCATCCGGAATGGTGCGGCAAATAACCAATCTGTTGTTGCGATGCCTGCTTCTAAAATGAAAGCAGAAATTGCCCGAATCTTGAAAGCGGAAGGTTTCGTCTCTGGTTATGAGATCGTTGATGGACCGAAAGCCCCTCAAAAGATTCTGCGCATCAATCTCAAATACATTGGAGATCGCCGACAGCGCAAAGCGGTCATTACTGGTCTTGTTCGAATCAGTAAACCCGGTCGAAGAATTTATACCCACAAACGCGAGATTCCGTGGGTACGTTCCGGAATGGGTGTGGCAATTTTGTCAACTCCGAAGGGAATTATGACCGGTCAAGAAGCCCAAAAGATTGGCGTGGGCGGCGAAATTCTGTGTAAGGTATGGTAGGAGGATATTGTGTCTCGAATTGGTAAAATGCCTATAACTATACCTGCAGGAGTACAGGTCGATGTCAACGGGTCCGATGTGACTGTGAAAGGACCGAAAGGAACCATGCAATACACCTTTTCTCCCATTATTGAAATTAAAAAAGAGGAGAATAAGGTTGTTGTGAATCGTTCTTCTGAAGAGAAAAATGTGCGTGCTTTGCATGGAACAACCCGCGCCATCCTGCAAAATATGATCACTGGTGTACATACAGGATTCAAAAAAGTTTTGCAGATAGAGGGTGTCGGCTACCGCGCTGAAAAGACGGGTTCTGATGTGACCATCTATGTTGGATACTCTCATCCTATAAAAGTTGTTCCTCCCGCAGGAATCAGTTTTGACGTTGACGATAAAACGAAAACCATTACCGTCAATGGGTATGACAAACAGACCGTTGGGCAGGTTGCAGCGGAAATCAGAAAACTAAGACCGCCGGAGCCCTATAAAGGGAAAGGTATTCATTATATTGATGAACATCTGCGCCACAAACCTGGTAAATCTGCCAAAGTTGGTGCATAGGAAATTACTCCGGGAAGGTTGAAAAATGGCAAATAAATCAAGAAATGAAGCAAGATTGAAAAGACATCGCAGAGTTCGCAAAGATATCTACGGTGTTGCTGAAAAGCCACGAATGTGTGTATTTCGCAGTTTATCCGATATCTACGTCCAGGTTATTGATGATGACAAAGGGATCACCCTGGTTTCATCCTCCAGTCTGGACAAAGAATTAAAAGGCAAGCTCAAAGGAAAAAACAAGACTGAACAAGCAGTTGAGGTCGGTAAACTGGTTGCTGCCCGTGCCAAAGAAAAGAAGATCAGTGATGTGGTCTTCGATCGTGGTGGGTATCGGTTTGACGGAAGAGTAAAAGCTCTTGCGAATGCAGCCAGAGAAGCTGGTTTGAAATTCTAACATCGGCATGAGCGAAGAATAGGAATTAAAAATATGGCATATCAATCAGTTGAAAAAGAATATGACGAACGAGTAGTTGAGATCAAGCGTGTTGCCAAAGTGGTCAAAGGCGGACGCAGGTTTCAGTTCCGTGTGGCTATTGTTGCCGGTGATAATAATGGAACCGTTGGATTGGGAGTTGGAAAAGCAAATTCAGTTCCCGATGCAATGAAAAAAGCTACAGCTCACGCGTATAAGAATATGCATAAGGTTTCATTGCAGGGCACCACAATCCCGCATGAAGTGATTGGAAAAGTTGCCGGAGCACGTGTTCTGTTGAAACCAGCTTCGCTGGGAACCGGCGTAATTGCTGGCGGTGGAGTGCGTGCCGTGTTGGAAGCTGTCGGAGTTCGTGATATTCTCACAAAATCCCTCGGGAGTGCAAATATCCTCAATGTTGTAAAAGCAACCTTTGAAGCGCTTGATCAACTATACTCTCCAGCCGAAATGGCCGAGATGCGCGGAAAATCTGCAAAAGATTTGGCTCCCTTCTGGGAAAGGAGAGAAAATGGCTAAATCTATCTCTGGAAAAATTTTGAAGATAACATTGGTGAGAAGTCCTATCGGAAATACGATGAAGCATCGCGATACCCTGCGAGCACTTGGTCTACACCGAATTGGGCAAACCATTGAACAAAAAGACACCCCCACGGTGAGGGGAATGCTGGCAAAAGTGAATCATCTTGTAAAAATTGAAGTGCAGGAAGAAAAATGAAGTTACATGATCTAAAACCCAATCCAGGTTCAAAAAAGAACCGAACTCGTGTAGGCCGCGGTATCTCTGCCGGGCAGGGTAAAACGGCCGGCCGTGGTACAAAAGGTCAGCGCTCTCGTACAGGTTTTGGCGGGCATTTGTATCGCCAGGGCGGCAATCTTCCTTTTTACCGACGTTTACCATTCCGTCGCGGTGAAGGTTTTACTCCCCCAAACCAGGTTGAATATAATGAAGTAAATGTTGAGGCGTTGGCCGAAGCATATAAAGCAGGCGCAGAAGTCAATCCGGAAAATCTGGCAGAGAAAAACCTTCTGCATAAAAAGCAGAATCCAGTTGTTGTATTAGGGCGCGGCAGCATTGATAAACCGCTGACCGTGAAAGTACACCGGATTTCTAAATCGGCTCGTGAAAAGATCGAAGCCGCCGGTGGAAAAGTGGAAATTGTAGGTTAGGAAGCTGCATAAAGGAGTTCTAAAATGAAGAAATCGGCATGGCGCTACCTATGGACCTCAAAAGACATTCGTAAAAAGATTCTGGTCACATTGCTGATTCTGGCTTTGTATCGACTGGCTGCGAATATCCCGGTTCCTGGTGTAAATCGCGATGTGATTGCGTCGATCTTTACCACAACAAGTGCTGCCGGAAGTTTGCTCAACGTATTTGATCTGCTCTCTGGTGGTACGTTGTCGAATTTTTCCATTCTCGCGATGGGTGTTTATCCGTATATTACTGCTCAGATCATCATCCAGTTGCTCATTCCGTTGATTCCTTCATTACAGAAGAGAATTCAAGACAACCCCAAAGAAGGTCGCAAGCTGACAGAACGATATACCATCCTTCTAACCATCCCTCTCTCCGCATTGAGCGCATTTGGACAGATTCAAATCTTCCGCCAATTGGCTGGATCATCCGCCTCTCTCTTTACGTATGAATTTGGGTTCAAAGGGGCAAATGTATTCCCAACACTGACCACACTGATCAGCATGATGGGTGGGACCATGATGGGTATCTGGTTGGGTGAATTGATCTCAGAGTATGGAATTCCAAATCAAGGTCTGTCGCTCATCATCTTTGCAGGTATTGTCTCCAGAATTCCAGGAAGTGTTTATTCGATCATCACGTCCGGTGAGAACGTTGCTTTGTTGCTTTCGATTATGCTGGTGATTCTGGTTATTTCAGTCTATGCCATTGTGTATGTACAGCAGGGTCAAAGAAAGGTGCCGGTGATTTTCCCCGGAAGACGTGTGGGCAACAGAATGTCAATGCCAGTGCGCAGCAGCTTACCACTGATGATCAATATGGCAGGAATGATTCCCCTGATCTTTGCACAGACCATTCTTTCATTGCCTGCGATTCTGGCACAATTCTTTGTCGGTTCAAAAACCGAATGGCTGGCAAACTTCTCGGCCGGTTTATCTAATGTTTTCAATTCAAGCAGTATCTGGTACTCCCTCATGTATTTTGTGCTGGTGGTGGCATTAACATTCTTCTACACTGAAGTGCTGTTTGAACAGCAAAATTACGGTGAAAACCTGAAGAAACAGGGAGCTCAAATTCCGGGTGTGGTACGTGGTGAGCCGACCCAGCGTTATCTACTGAAAGTTCAACGCCGCATCACACTGGTGGGTGCATTGTTCCTTGCAGTGGTTGCAACGGCACCCTATGTCACGCAGCTCTTCTTGAAAGAGGGAATTGCATCCCAATCTGGCCTGTTCCTGGTCACAACCTCCGGTCTGTTGATCGTGGTTGGTACGGTCAGCGATACTTTCAGGGTGATCGAGACCGAGTTGAAATTGCATGGATATGAAGAGAAGTTGATTAAAGGATAATCTACAAGAATGGCAATCTTTATTGTCCTGATGGGACCCCCTGGAGCGGGAAAAGGAACGCAGGCAGAGATTATCTCTGAGAAACTTTCCATCCCTCATATTTCTTCGGGAGATTTGTTCCGCGAAAATTTAAAGAATGATACCGAGCTTGGAAAAAAAGCGCGGGCGTTCATGGATAGCGGGAAGTTGGTTCCTGATGATATTACGATTTCCATGGTTGCGGAGCGATTATCACGGCAAGATTGTAAGAATGGCGCGTTATTGGATGGCTTCCCACGCACTCCATTTCAAGCGAATGAATTGGATAAAATTCTGAAGGAAAATGGGAATGCCATTAACTGTGTGCCGTATATTAAGGTATCCGACCGGGATCTGCTTGAACGATTGACGGGTAGATGGACTTGCAAGGCTGCTGGGCATATCTATCACGAAAAGTTCAACCCTCCGAAAAATCCTGGTATTTGTGATATCGATGGTTCCCCTCTCTATCAACGAGAAGATGACAAAAAGGAGACCATCGAAAAGAGGTTGGCTGTATTTCACGAACAAACTGCACCATTGGTGGAGTATTATCGTGAAAAGAACCTTTTGGTTGAGGTTGATGGAACGCGACCGATCGAAGAGGTGAGCGAAACCTTATTGAAGACCGTTCGAGCATTGGTTTGATTGGACGGGAGACTGAATTTTGAGTATAATAAAAACTTTGCTGAGATAAAGGAGTTTTAGATGAAAGTATCACCGTCCATTCGTAAACGATGCGCGAAATGCAAGATTGTGAAGCGAAAACGCGTATTATATGTAATTTGTGAGAACCCGAAACACAAACAAAGACAGGGATAAAAAAATATGGCAAGAATTGAAGGTGTTGATTTACCACGAAATAAACGAGTCGAGATTGGCTTGCAATATATCTATGGTATTGGACCAAAAACTGCCAAAACCATTCTGGAAGCTACCAAGGTCAGCCCTGATATTCACGTAAAGGACCTGACGGAAAATGATGTCAGCTTGCTGCGTGACTATATTGGGAAGAATTATAAAGTGGAAGGTGATTTGCGCCGCGAAGTTCAGATGAACATCAAGCGCTTGGTAGAAATTGGTTGCTATCGAGGGCTGCGCCATCGTCGCAGTCTTCCGGTGCATGGTCAACGTACACGCACGAACGCTCGTACCCGCAAGGGACCGAAACATACGGTTGCCGGTCGCGGCCGTCGACGTGGAGCTACCAAGAAATAAGGTAGAAGGAAAGAGAATTCAAGAGGACATATATGGCTCAAGCTACAAAACCTTCACGCAAATCAAATGTAAAGAAAACAAAGCGAAGTTTATCTTCAGCGACAGTGCATGTATTTGCATCATTCAATAATACGATTATTACTGTTTCTGATTCACAGGGCAATACCGTTTGCTGGTCAAGCTCCGGTGCTGTTGGGTACAAAGGTTCCAGAAAAAGCACCCCCTTCGCTGCACGAATGGCAGCCGAAGAAGCTATGAAGAAAGCCGTTTCATTAGGCATTGATCAGATTGATCTCATCATCAAGGGACCGGGACCGGGTCGTGAATCTGCGATTCGTGCGATCCAGTCAATGGGTTTGAAAGTTACATCCATTGAAGATATTACCCCCATACCTCACAATGGTTGCCGTCCGCCAAAGAAACGACGCGTATAGTTTAGGAGATTGATAGAATGGCTCGATATACTGATTCAGTATGTAAAGTTTGCCGCCGGGAAGGCGAAAAATTATTCTTAAAAGGCGAGCGATGCTATACGCCAAAATGCGCCATGGAAAAACGTGCTTATGCACCCGGGCAGCATGGCCGTACAGCGCAGGGAAGACAGGGTCGCCTGTCTGACTATAGCCGCCAGTTGCGTGCAAAACAAAAAGCACGCCAGATCTATGGTGTATTGGAGAAACAATTCCGCCGTTACTTCTCCGTTGCCATCAATAAACGTGGTTTGACCGGTTTGAATTTGTTGCAGACCCTGGAAATGCGGCTCGATAACGTGATCTACCGCATGGGTTTGGCAGAAAATCGACCACAAGCACGTCAAATGGTGTCGCACGGGCATTTCATCGTTAATGGCAGAAGGACTGATATCCCCTCCATGCTTTTGGAACCGGGTGATGTGATCTCTGTCAGACCACAATCAAAAGATAATGGCATGTTCAAAGATCTTGCAGAAAAAGCTGAGAAGAAAAATTGCGCTTTATGGATCGAACGAGATCTGAAAACCATTAGTGGTAGAGTTTTACGGTATCCAGAACGTGGCGAAATCGATGGAAACCTGGATGAACAATTGATTGTTGAATACTACTCAAGGTAGAACGATCGATTAAACAAGAAGAAGAGGGAAGTACTGTGGCTCATACAAAAATGGTTACTCCAATTTTGGAAAGAGAAAAAGAATCCCGTAATTATGGGCAGTTTATGATCAGCCCCTTGGAACATGGTTATGGGGTCACGATTGGAAATGCTCTGCGACGGGTGATGCTTTCATCCTTAGAGGGAGCTGCGGTTACATCTATTCGCATTTCTGATACATTGCATGAGTTCACCGATATTCCGGGAGTGCGCGAAGATGTTCTGCAATTCATGTTGCAGGTTAAGCAGATCCGAATCATCATCCATGAGGGTGATATCGCCCATCTGCATCTTGATGTAAAAGGTGAAGGTGTGGTAACAGCGGCCGATATACAGGTTCCTTCCGAAGTTGAGATCGTAAACCCGGAACTGTATCTTTTCACAGTCGATGATCCAAAAGCGGAACTCACCGTGGATATGGTTGTGGAACATGGACGTGGGTATTCGCCTGCCTCCACCAGAAGCGGAGATAAGTCCATCGGTGATCTACCGGTGGATGCAATTTATAGCCCTGTACTGAAAGTGGGCTTTGATGTTTCCAATGCTCGCGTGGGTCAAAGCACGAATTATGACAAATTGGTCATGGATATCTGGACGGACGGAACGATCACTCCCGAGCAGGCTCTGGGAAATGCTTCCAAAATATTGATGGAACAGTTGAGTCTGATCTCAGGCATTGAAGAAGAACTGCTGGAAGTCTCAAAAGAACCGGAAGTGGCTGAGGTCGATCATTTGCGCAGTGAAGCTGCCGACACCCCCATTGAAAACCTCGATCTTTCTGTGCGTGTTTTCAATTCACTGAAGAGAACCGGTATTACCAGTGTCGGTGATGTACTGGAACTTTTGGACAAGGGTGATGAGGCGGTAATGTCGATCCGAAACTTCGGCGAGAAAAGTTTGACCGAACTGCGTGAGAAAATGATCGAAAAAGGGTTTTTACCCGCGGAAAATGAAACGGAATCGGAGAATTAAAAAATGCGACACCAGGTTGCTGGAAAGAAACTTAATAGAAACTCAGGGAATCGCAAGGCATTGCGCAGTACCTTGATAAAGCAATTATTTACCCACGATAAGATCAAAACCACCCGTGCAAAAGCGCTGGCAGTTCGTGGGGAAGCAGAAAAATTGATCACTGTTGCCAAAAACAGCAGTAAAGGTTCGGATGCTGAGAAAGTGCACGCACGCCGCTTGGCTGCTGCAAAATTGAATAATGCAGCTGCCGTAAAACGGCTGTTTGATAACATTGCCCCGCGTTTTGAAGAGCGCAATGGTGGCTATACCCGCATGACCAAATTGGGACCACGCAAGGGAGATGATGCGGAGATGGTACTTTTGGAACTCGTCGAAAACGAGAAAAAGTAATTTTTGAGGTAGTCCCGCAAGGGAATGGAACATTACCAACTTATTATCGCTTATGAGGGTACGGAATTTCGCGGTTTTCAGCGGCAAAAAAGTTCCCGTACCGTTCAGGGTGAGCTTGAATCTGCGCTGCGAATGATTGGTTGGCAGGGAGAGACAATTCAAGCGGCTGGAAGAACCGATACAGGAGTGCATGCAACCGGTCAGGTCGTTACTTTTTTTCTGGACTGGAAGCACTCGTTGAAGGCTCTGCAGTCGGCGGTTGACTCTCATCTCCCACCGGATATTGCGGTTCAATCGGTGGCTAGGGTGAAGGATGATTTTCATCCACGCTACGATGCGGTAAACCGGCAATATACTTATGCCATCACCATTTCGAAAACTCGCCTTCCACAAAAAGAGCATTTTATGTGGAGGATCGAACGAGAGCCGAATTGGCAGGCAATGCAGGACACAGCCGAGTTATTCGTCGGGAACCATGATTTTTCTCGGTTTGGCAGAGCGCTAAAAGAGGATGGCAGCACGGTCAGAAATGTGCTGATATCAAAATGGGAGCAGGTTTCAGCAACCGACCACGTGTACACGATTTGCGCAGATGCATTTCTCTATCACATGGTGCGCAGGATCGTTTTTACGATGGTCAGGGTCGGCCAGGGAAGGATGGACCCAGAAGGTATCCAAAAAGCCCTGCAAGGAGATATGCTGAAAATTGCTCCCGGTATTGCACCGGCCTGCGGATTGACTCTGACGAAAGTCCGCTACAACGATAGTAAATAAGAAAGAAAGTTTAGGAGAAAGAAAAAGTGGAAAAGACCTTTGTGATAAAAGGAAAACCGGAATCTGACTGGGTTTTAGTCGATGCAAGCGGTCAAAGTCTTGGACGATTAGCCGGTGACATTGCAAACATGTTATTAGGAAAAAACAAACCGACGTTTACCCCCGGTGTGTTAATGGGCGATAACGTGGTTGTGATCAATGCGGGAAAAATCGCTGTCAGTCCCAAACGGATGGAAGAGAAAGTTTTTTATTCTCACTCCCAATATCCTGGGGGCATAAAAGCAGTGACAATGCCTGAAATGTTAAGAAAACATCCCGAACGTGTTTTAGCAAAAGCGGTATGGGGAATGATCCCCCATAATAAATATGGGCGACAGGTTATCAAGCGGCTGCATGTCTATGCCGGTGAGAACCATCCGCATAGTGGGCAAGATCCCAAACCAGTGAAGTGAAGGAGAGATAAGAATGTCGGCTCAGTATTATGAAGGAATTGGACGTAGAAAAACAGCAACAGCGCGTGTTCGCCTGAGCGCTGGTTCTGGCAATTTTGTAATCAATCAAAAAAATCTGGAAGAGTTCTTCACCCGTTTTGGCGATACTGAAACTATCTTGGCGCCCTTTAAAGCGACTGGCGAAAATCAAGCTCAGTATGATGTCAGTGTGATCGTTTCAGGTGGTGGAGTCAATGGACAAACCACTGCAGTTCAATTGGGGCTGGCGCGTGCCTTCGCCAAGATGAATGCAGATTATGTTTCCATTTTAAGAAAGAATAGACTGCTTACCCGCGATCCGCGTGAGAAGGAACGCAAGAAACCAGGTCTCAAACGTGCCCGCAAGGCTCCAACTTACACCAAACGTTAGGATCACTTTTTCTTATCTTTCAAAAATACTACCCGCTTCAAAGTCAAACAAGGCGGGTAGTATAATTTTCCACGAAGTTCATTTTTAATAAGGATCGTCATGTCGAATAGCGAAATCATTTTGCGTGCTTTAGAAATATCGAAAAACCGGCTGATTATTTTCCCGGCAAGTGACCTGAAAGAAAGGCATTTTCCCCCTTTTTCCAGCAATCAAAATGTGTTGATCACCGGACCTTTGGAGGATGACAACCTGGAAAACATCTGCCGGTTGCTGTTGAGAATTCATTCAGCTGAAAAAAAGATTGCACTTTTTCTATCCGGACCGGAAGAAGCAAATGGATTCCGACTCGAAGAGACGACCATCCAGAAGGCAGCGAAAAGAGAAAAGCGCAATGAAATCAAGGCCATCTATCTACCAGCTGACCCCACTAAGAATTCGATGCTTGATTTTCAGGAACTCATTGCACATTTAAGAGCCCCCGAAGGCTGCCCGTGGGATCGTGAACAGACTCACCAGAGTCTGCGCCCAAACCTGTTGGAAGAGACCTATGAAGTGTTGCATACTCTTGATGAAGAAGATATGCAAGGTCTGCAAGAGGAACTGGGGGATCTGCTTTTGCAGATCGTGCTGCATGCTGAGATCTCCAGTGAACAACACGATTTTAATATTGAAGATGTGATCACCGGCATCGAGCGCAAGCTCATCTTTCGACATCCGCATATTTTCGGAGATAAGGCAGTAAGCGGTGCGGATGAGGTGATCAAAAATTGGGAAATCCTGAAAGCGCAGGAAAGAAAAGAAAACCATAAGGCACAGGGCCTGCTGCGTTCCGTACCAAAAAGTATGGCCGCTCTCTCGCTGGCGCAAGCGTATCAAAAACGTGCAGCGCGGGTCGGTTTTGACTGGGAAACCATTGAACCGGTAAAACAAAAAGTCTTGGAAGAACTGCAGGAAGTAGAGACCGCTGCCAATGATAGAGAACGTACCAAGGAACTGGGGGATGTGCTTTTTGCGATCGTCAATCTGATCCGCTGGTATGGACAGGATGCCGAATCGGTGCTGCGTGAAGCGGCTGCCCGTTTCGCCGATCGTTTCGAATACATCGAGGATTGTGTTCAAAAGCGAGGGAAAACCTTTGCAGATTTTTCCCTCGCCGAATTAGACGCTTTTTGGGAAGAAGCTAAAAAACAGTGAGGAATATTAAGCGAGCGGTGTGAATTTCGCGGTAAAGTGGCGCAAGAACTGCGGTTCATAGAGAATGCGGTATCCGTGAATATCCTGGCGGTGCTGGCCAACCTTCTTGAAGATTTCAACCACATAATCTAGATGACTTTGGGTATACACTCGCCTGGGCAGGGCGAGCCGTACCAATTCCATTTGTGGGTAGATCATTTCTCCACTTTGGGGATCGGGATGGGCGAACATGACCGAGCCGATCTCGACGCCACGAATCCCTCCTTCCAAATAGAGGGTCGCTGCCAAGGCCTGCCCCGGAAATTCGGAATGGGGGATATGCGCTAAAAATGATCCTGCATCTACATAAATGGCGTGTCCACCAGCAGGTTCGATGATCGGTATCCCATTTTCGAGCAATCGGTTTCCAAAATACGCCGTCTGCCCGATACGGTAGGCAAGATATTCGTCATCCAGACCTTCACGCAATCCAACTGCCATTGCATCCAGGTCGCGACCTGCCAGCCCCCCATAGGTTATGAAACCTTCCCGCAGGATCAGTTCATTGCTGATTTTTTGGAACAATTCAGCATCGCGCACAGCCAGGAACCCACCAATATTGACGATAGCATCTTTTTTGGCGCTCATGAAAGCACCGTCGGCAGTTTGGAAGATCTCGTTGGCGATCTCGAGCAGCGATTTCTTTTCATAGCCGGGCTCTCGGGTTTTGATGAAATAGCAGTTCTCCGCATAGCGGCAGCAATCGATAAAGAAGGGAATATGATACTTATGATATATCTGGCTGGTTTCGCGGATATTCTGCAATGAAACAGGCTGCCCGCCGCCGGCGTTGTTGGTAATGGTGATGCACCCAAAGGGAACGTTTTCCGGTCCAGTCTTTTGGATGAGGGTTTCCAGTTTATCAATATCCATATTCCCTTTAAAAGGGTTCGTTGATTGAGCGATAAACGCTTCCTGAATGACACAATTCTCCGGATCTCCACCCCTGGCCCGAATATTCGCATCGGTTGTATCAAAGTGCATATTGGATGGGATGATGGCACCTGGTTTTACCAAAATAGAGGAGAGGATATTCTCTGCAGCGCGACCCTGATGGGTCGGTACGAAATATTCAAAGCCGAAAATCTCCTGCATGGTTTGTTGGAGCCGATAATATGACCGGGCTCCAGCATACGATTCATCGCCTTCCAGGATGGCTGCCCATTGATGTTGGCTCATTGCCCCGGTACCGGAATCAGTGAGAAGATCAATGTACACATCTTCGGCTTTCAGAGCGAACAGGTTGTAGCCAGCTTTTTGCATAGCTTCTTGGCGATCCTGCGGCGAAATCAGTCGAATGGGCTCTGTCATTTTGATACGAAAAGGTTCTGGGGGGTGTGGCTGCATTTGTTTTCTCCTGGTTAAAGAATTCTCTGTTAGTGTACCAATATTTTTGTTATACTGCCTGTGTAATAAATAATCATTCTTTGCATGGTAAATAATGAAAAATAGAAAAAGCAAGCAGTTCCTTTTCATGGTATCAGGTCTGTGCTTTCTTGTCGCGTTGATAGGCTTGATCGCCACCAGTTTTCATGGACCACAAGCGGTGGGGATTTATCGTTTCCCTGCGAATTTTGTAACCGGTGATGATTCTGAGTGGATCACGGCTGCTAGCCAAGCACTTGCTCCTTATCAGGTGGAAGTGCGTTATCCAGAACAGAGCTGGCAGGGGGAGACATTTCTGATTCAGATCAACTTTTTATATGACGAATCAGCGGTGGCATCGGCCAGTGAAAGTTCGCTTGCTTTAATCCTCAACACAGCCCTTGAAATGGATCCCGTGACTGCCAAACCAGCCAAGCGTATTTTGCTGCCGATGCAGTTGCCGCATCTTGGATCGATTCAATGGGAGGTGACGCCTGAAGATCACTCCCTGTTGCAGGGGAAGATTTGGATTTCTCTCATGTCCGCGCAGGATGCTGAAACATCTATTCCGGTTTTGGTTCTGCCGGTCGAGGTAGAAGTGCGTTCCATACTTGGCTTGGAGATCAGGGTCTGGCGCTACAGCTGGACAGTCTTGGGCATCGTTGGGCTTTTCCTGTTTGTCAAGAATTGGACCAGGACGTTCCATTAATTTTGGATGATATAATCTGGCTCAATGAAAAACTTTGAGAAAAACGCAACTACCAATGGAATTCCCAAGAAGGAACTGGGAAAGCAGTATTTCATTTCCGTCCTGGTTTCTCTGATGATAACCGGAGGGATCATCGGAGCGGGTTATCTGATCGACCGATGGCGCGGAGGTTCACCGACCTTCATATTGATCGGATTTGTCATTTCCGGACCTTTATCGGTTTGGGTGAATTATACCTTGGTGAAGCGCAAATACCTCCATGCTTCCCCAACACAAGAACAGAAGAATAAGCAGAAGATATCATGACAGCTTTGAAAACGATCCAGGAGTTGTTCTCTTCCTGTCCCGGCATCCTGTCAGCGCCAGATAGATTTCCGCCAACCAATGCAATGAGCGTTGAATATGATTCACGGGCGGTTAAAAAAGGGAGCGTCTTCGTTGCCATAGAGGGTGAATATCAAGATGGACATGCCTATATTGTGTCCGCTCTTGAAAAGGGGGCAGCAATAGCGGTGGGGACGCAAGCGCAATGGAGGGAACGATTCCCGCAGCAATATGTGCTGGTGGAAGATGCGCGTAAAGCGTTGGCATATCTGGCCGCCGCTTATTATGATTTCCCAGCGCGAAAAATGACCGTGATCGGCGTGACTGGCACGGATGGGAAAACAACCACCACTAACCTGATCTTTCAGATTCTGAAAGAGGCGGGTTACAAGGCCGGCATGGTCTCTACTGTGAATGCTGTTATTGGGGAGGAGATCATTGATACGGGTTTCCATGTCACCACCCCCGAAGCTCCTATGGTGCAGGAGCTATTGGCAAAGATGGTCGAATGCGGATTAACCCATGTGGTGCTGGAAACCACTTCCCACGGGCTGGCCCAACACCGCGTGGCTGCCTGTGAATATGATATCGGGGTGTTCACCAATATTACCCATGAGCACCTTGATTATCATGGGACCTATGAGAATTATCTGCAAACCAAGGCGCAGTTGATCCATTATTTGGTGGAGACACAGATGAAGCCCGCTGGGGCGATCCGCCTGGCTGTGATCAACAGGGATGATCAATCGTATCCAGCGTTGAGTGAAATGATTAAGGAAGAAGGGAAAGCGGTCCAGTCAATTGCGTATAGCCGCAATTTACCAGCGGATATTCACACCTTAAATGAAGAACAATCCTCTGATGGGTTGAAAATTGATGTCTCTGTACAGGGAAAAAAGATCCAGATCCATAGCAATTTGGTTGGTGGCTATAACGTGTCGAATATTTTGGCTGCCGTGGGGGCGACCGCCGTTGGTTTGGGCATTGAATTGCAAGTGGTCCAAGCTGGGATTGCGGCACTGCCGGGAATTCCGGGCAGAATGGAAAGGATCGATCTGGGGCAAAATTTTCTTGCGATCGTTGATTTTGCCCACACCCCGAACGCCATGAAAGTGACCCTGGAAACTGCCAGAGTCATCAGCAAACGCAGAGTGATTGCCATTTTTGGATCTGCCGGATTGCGCGATCGTGAAAAAAGAAAGATGATGGCTGTGGAGGGCGTGGAGCAGGCCGACATTTGCATCTTTACTGCCGAGGATCCGCGTACAGAAAAATTGGATGATATTCTCATGGAAATGCAACTGGCTGCAGAAAAAGCAGGTGGTATTTTAGGGAAAAATTTTTATGTGGAACCTGACCGCGGCAGTGCCATCCGCCTGGGGGTGCAACTGGCGCAAACGGACGATCTGGTGATCGTATGCGGAAAGGGGCATGAACAATCCATGTGTTTTGGAAAAACAGAATATTTGTGGGATGACCGCATCGCCATGCGGGCTGCACTGGCAGAATTGCTACGGGTAGCTGGCCCTGCAATGCCCTATCTTCCTACTGCAAAAGAAAAAAGAGCTGGTTCTTAAAACCAGCTCTTTTGTTATGAAATTCTAGCTTTTTCGCCTTCCGCGATTCCCGCTGCGGTTTCCGCCTTTTTTGTCGCCACTTTTATTATTGTGGCTGTCGTGTTCACGCGCTTCTTCCACACTCCATCCTTCCAGCACTGCTACGTGTGATAGGCGGATTTTGCCGGTGCGCGAATCAATTTCGGTGACCATAACAGAAATTTCGTCACCTTCAACGACCACGTCCTGGACGGATTTTACACGATCGACACTGAGTTGGGAAATATGTACCAGCCCTTCCGTTCCGGGTAGGATCTCAACAAATGCGCCAAAGTCAACGATCTTGGTAACTTTGCCGGTGTAGATATGACCAACGGTTGGCACTTCGATCATTCTCTCGATCTGCATGCGGGCATTCATTTCATCTTCCTTGTCAACCGCCGCAATAAATACGGTACCATCTTCGGCAATATCGATCTGGGTCTTTGTTTCTTCCTGCAAACTGCGAATATTCTTACCGCCGGGGCCGATTAATGCACCGATCTTGTCAACCGGGATCTTAACGGTGGTGATGCGGGGAACAAACTCTTTTAATTCAGGACGTGGTTTGGCGATCACTTCGGTGATTTTGTCCAGAATGAAAAGACGTGCTTCCTTGGCCTGGGCGAGTGCTTCGGACATGATCTCGGGTGTGATACCTTTGATCTTGATATCCATCTGTAATGCGGTGATTCCTTCGCTCGTTCCAGCCACTTTGAAATCCATATCGCCCAGGTGATCTTCCAGACCCTGGATATCGGTCAATACGGTATATTGGTCTCCTTCTTTGATCAGACCCATGGCAATGCCTGCCACAGGCGCCTTAATGGGCACGCCCGTATCCATCAGAGCTAAGGTTGAGCCGCAGACGGAGGCCATGGAAGTGGATCCATTGGATGAAAAGACTTCAGAAACCAGACGCATGGTGTAAGGGAAGTTGGACTGGTCAGGTAACACGGGCACCAATGCCCTTTCTGCCAATGCTCCGTGTCCAATCTCACGGCGCGAGCGATGAGGTCGTTGAACTTCACCGGTGGAGAAGGGAGGAAAGTTGTAATGGTGAATGTAGCGTTTCGATTCTGTGGGGGTCAGATCATCGATTTCCTGCGCTTCTTTGGGTGTGCCGAGCGTTGCCAGAGTCATAACCTGAGTTTCACCGCGGGTGAAAAGCCCGGAACCATGGGCACGTGGACTAACATTGACCTCGCACCAGATAGGTCGAATTTGTTTCGGGTCCCTGCCATCTGGACGGGTCCCTTTGGTCAGGATGCGTGTTCGCACAACTTTTTGATACGCATCGTGGAATGCTTCTTTTACATCGTGCAATTTCTTTTCATTTTCTTCGTTGGTTTCGTCTACATATCCAGCGAGCAGTTCTTCCTGGATTGCGTCAATGGCGGTATCCAATTCTGCTTTACTGTGGGGTTGTTCAAGCGCATCATTGATCTCTGCGGCTACTTTTTCGTAAACCTCATTGATCAATGCTGCATCGATCACGGTAAGCGGCACTTCGCGCTTCGCTTTTCCTATCTCCGCAGCCATTTTTTCCTGCACTGCAATGATGGATTGGATGGAAGCATGGCCGAAGCTGATGGCAGCGATCATGTCATTTTCCTTAACCTCGTTGGAACCGCATTCCACCATCAGGATGGCGTCTTTTGTTCCGGCAATGCGCAGGTCAAGGTCGGAGGTTTCCATCTGTTCAAAAGTTGGGTCGACAACGAACTGACCGTCAATTCTTCCAATGCGCACTGCGCCCACAGGGCCAGCCCAGGGGATGTCGGAAATGATGAGGGCCGCCGATGCAGCATTGATGCCCATAATGTCCAAAGGATTCACGCCATCGGATGAGATGGGGAACATCATAATCTGCACTTCATTGCGCATGTTCTTGTCAAAGAGGGGGCGCAGAGGGCGGTCTGCTAAGCGTGCCACCAGAACGGCATCGTCGCCTGGTCGGCCTTCACGGCGGAAAAATCCACCAGGAATGCGACCACCCGCGTACATTTTTTCTTCATATTCGACGCTGAGCGGGAAAAAATCGGTCCCTTCAACGACTGTGTTGGACATGGTGGCAGATGCGAAGAGAACGGAATCCCCTACGCGCAAGGTAACTGCACCACCTGCCTGACCTGCCAATTTGCCGGCTTCGAATGTAAATTCGTGGGTACCGACAATACCACTATAGCTAAAAGCTTTCTGTTGCATTTTTATTTTCTCTTTCCCCCGCATAGTTAGGAACTGAGAAATAAAGAAAAATTCTTTTCGTCATCTCTCAATGCCCAACTTGCGGGATTTCCCGCAAAAAGAGTAGATGTTTTTTTACCATCTACTCTTGATGGGTTCTTGTATTATTTTGTTCTGATATTCAACTTTTCGGTAACCGCGACGTATTTTTTGTAATCTTTCTTTCGTAAATACGCCAAGAAACTTCTTCGCTGACCTACCAGTTTGAGCAACCCTCTTCGGGAAGACTCATCGTGCTTATGGATTTTTAAGTGTTCTGTAAGTTGATTGATCCGGTTTGATAATAATGCAATTTGCACCTCGGTTGAACCGGTATCATTATCGTGTTGCTTGTAGTCATTGATGATTTTTTGCTTTTCTTCTTTTGTCATTGTCATGACGTTGCTATCTCCTTTTCTAAGCAAGTCTCCTCTTGAGCAGTGAAAGAACAACCGCCGAAGGGACTAGTCATGGAGGTAATTATACCAGATAGTAAGGGCTGGAAAAAACACGGTACGATCACTCTTTCTGTAAGACTTCTATCAGATATTTTTGATTTTCCGGAGTAAACAACGGGGTGATCTTGCGGATATATTTCTTTGCTTTCAAACTGCCGGTGTGGCAATAAATATCGTGAAAAAAGGATACTGCCTCGATCTCCGACTTTTTGATTAAAACGGTGATCACAGGGTTCAACATTCCATAAGTCTTGATCGATGCGTCTTCAAGGAATGGGGTCAGCAATGAAAAAACCCAGGGCAGGTCGAAAAAGTATTTTTGCTCAATCACTCTTGCCAGCGTACAAAATGCCAACCTTCTCAATTCGGCATCTTCGGTTTGGATCAGGCGTTCGATGAAAGATTGCATATTGGGAGATGTGTTTTTGTGAGAAAGGGGGAGCTGGGTAAGGATCGCCTGATGCAAGATCTCCTCATCGGTAGAAGCTATCCATTGTGGAAGGCGTTTGCTGATTTCATCTGTTCTTTCTGCAGGCAGGCACAGCAGCAACCGGATGGCCAGCAGCTTGAATTCCAGCTCTTCCCGTTTCCACAGCGAATCGATAATGAAGATGACATTTTCTGGAAAATCTTGCGTTAATGACGGGAATGTTTCCACAACCTTTTCGAGGACCAGATTGGGGACATTTTTTTGTGGAAGCAAGGTTTGTAAAGCAATGGTTTCACCCAGTTTGATCTTCTCGGTAGAATACAGGTTGAGCAGATCTTCCAGCTTGTGCAGGTAAATCTCCGGATCGCTTCGATAGAGCTGAAGAGATTGAATGCGATTGTTTAAGATAGATAAGTCAACGGCAGGCATAAAATCCGATCAATACGCTTTGGCAAAGTATGCTTTTGTCGAGGTCTCTTTGCCGCAAACCACACAGCTTCCTGATTTCTGATCTTGGTCAAAGGGAATGCAGCGTGTGGTCGCTTTGGTATCTTCTTTAATCTTTGCTTCACATTCTTTACTCTCGCACCAGTAACTGAAAGCCCATCCTTTTTCAACGCTTTGCTGCAAGTCTTCATAGGTCTGTGCTTCAAAAATGTGGGAATCTCGAAAAGCGGTGGCTTTCTTCAATAACGATTGTTGAATATCAACCAGCAGTGCCGACACTTTTTGCGTCAAGGTGCCAAATTCGATGATCTCTTTGCCTTCCTTGCCGGGCACATCACGGCGGGCGATCACCAGCTTATCGTTCGCGACGTCGCGCGGCCCTACCTCGATGCGCAACGGAACGCCGCGCATTTCCCAATCGTTGAATTTGAAACCGGGGGTCTGTTCAAAGCGGTCATCCAATTTCACGCGAAAATCAGCCAAAGCAGTCAGCACTTTTTGGGTGTATTGCAGAACCGCTTCGCGTTCTTCAACATTATGGAAGATGGGGACGATGACCACCTGAATCGGTGCCAAGCGGGGCGGCAGGACCAGTCCCTGGTCATCGCCATGGGTCATGATGATGGCACCAATGAAGCGGGTGGAAAGCCCCCAGGAGGTGGTCCAACAGTATTGGAGCTGGTTTTTTTCATCGAGGTACTGAATATCGAATGCCTTGGCAAAATTCTGCCCCAAATTATGCGATGTGCCTGACTGCAGCGCTTTGGTATCGCCCATCATGGCTTCAATGGTGTAAGAATGCAGTGCACCGGCGAATTTCTCCGTTTCGCTCTTCATGCCGCAAATAACCGGGATGGCTGCTTCGTTGACTGCGAAATCTTCATAGACGTGCAACATGCGCAGGGTTTCTTCCTCGGCTTCGCTGGCAGTGGCATGGGCGGTATGTCCCTCCTGCCAGTAGAACTCTAGTGTTCGTAAAAAGAGCCGGGTGCGCATTTCCCAACGCACTACATTTGCCCACTGATTGATCAGGACGGGCAGGTCACGATACGACTTGATCCATTTGGAATACATGTGGCCGATGATGGTTTCAGAGGTGGGGCGAACCACCAGCGGCTCTTCCAGTTCTTGTCCGCCACCATGGGTGACGACCGCTAGTTCAGGAGAGAATCCCTCCACATGCTCTTTCTCTTTTTCCAGGAATGACATGGGGATGAACAGTGGAAAAGCAGCATTTTGGTGCCCGGTTTCTTTGAAGCGCTTATCCAGCGCCTTTTGGATGTTTTCCCATAATGCCCAACCATAGGGTTTGATCACCATGCAGCCGCGCACCGGTGCGTAATCAGCCATTTCAGCTTTTTGAATGATCTCGTTGTACCAATCTGAGAAATTTTCGTCCCGCGTGGTTAATTTTTCGTTTGTCATGATCCCTCATCTGTTAAAAGTTGTTCAATTCCGCGACCGCATCCTCAATGGTCGGGCAAAAATGGATATAGCCCTTGACCGAATCGGGTACAAGCTCGGGCATTTCATCATAAAAAGCATTGATCACGTTATGCCAGCTCTCTCCAACCAACAACAAGCAGGGAACAGGAATTGTTTCCAGAAGGATCATGTTCCAGGTCAAGGCGATCTCTGCCAGGGTTCCCACTCCGCCAGACAGGGCAATGGCGGCGTCACAATTTCTGATCAGTCCGCTGATCCTGCCAATCAGGTCGGTGTTATGCATCACCTCATGCACCCAGCGGTTGGGTTTATCGTTGCGCCATTTTTCAATGTCATCGCAGGTGACTCCGATCACGTGCCCGCCAGCTTCGGCGGTTCCGCGTGACACTGCTTCCATGGTTCCCACATAACCACCGTTCAGAACGACGTGCCCTTTTTCTGCAAGAAGCCTCCCCAGTTGATATGCCTCCTGATAACCAGCATCCCCGGGCTTGGGATGTGCACTGCCAAAAACTGTCACTCTCATTTTATAATTCCTGTATGAATAAAATTACTGCTTTCTGGTACGGCCTTAAGCCGAATGGGATCAATTGAACTATTTTACTTGATTTCCTTGTTTAAAGAAAAAAGGAGTTGGGAAAAACCAACTCCTTTTTATTCGAACAGTGAAGATTATGCTTCTTTCTCAGCGTCTTCTTTGGCTTTTTTCTCAACGATTTCGTTGGTAATGTGTGCCGGAACCACTTCGTAGTGAGAAAATTCCATATCAAAGATGCCGCGTCCGCCTGTGATGGAGCGCAGGTCGGTGGTGTAGCGCTGCATTTCAGACAGTGGAACATTGGCGGTGACGGTAGATTGTCCTTTCTCAGTCTCCATACCCTGCACACGCGCACGGCGGGTATTCATATCGCCGAGGATATCACCCATATTGTCTTCCGGAACGATCACTTTCACCAGCATGATGGGTTCCATGAGGACCGGGCTGGCATCTTTGAAAGCCAGTTTGAAAGCTTCGCGGCCAGCGACTTCGAATGCGATCGGTTTGGAATCGACGGGGTGCTCTTTTCCATCAAAGACTTCTACTTTAATTCCAGTAACGGTATATCCGGCGATGATGCCTTCTTTCATCACGTTGCGCACACCTTTTTCAATGGCAGGCATATAACTGGACGAAATGGCACCGCCGAACACAGCATTGACAAATTCAAATGCGTCACCTTCCAAAGGTTCCACGCGCAGATGGACTTCACCGAACTGACCGGAACCACCAGACTGTTTTTTATGCCGGTACATGGCACTGGCTTTTTTGGTGATGGTCTCTTTGTAAGGTACCTTGGGGATGGAAGTTTCTAGATTGACCTGAAATTTGGACGCGGCGCGTCGGATGGCGACATCAATATGCTGGTCACCCATACCCTGAAGGATGGTTTGGTTGGTTGCCTGTTCCTGATGCCAGGAAAGGGTCAGGTCTTCTTCGCAGAGGCGGGTCAGTGTTGGGCTGATCTTGGTGGAATCTGCCATGGTTTTCGGGAAGATCGCCACCTGGAATAAAGAGGTGGGATATTCAGGGATGCGAACCTTGACCGGATGCCCCTTGTCGCATAAGGTGTTGCTGGTTGCGGTGACGGTCAATTTCGGGCAAACACCAATATCACCACTGTGAACAACCTTGACCTGGCTGTTCTCTTTTCCACGAGGTACATAGACGTTCCCCAAACGTTCTTCGGAATCTTTGGATGAGTTCCAAACGCGGGAATCAGCATTGATCATGCCAGAGAAAATCCGGAAATAAGTTTGTTTACCGACGAAAGGATCTGCAGTGGTTTTCCACACATACGCAGCAAGCGGTCCGTTATCAGCGGCTGTCAGAGTCTCCTCCCCGCTGACTCCATCTGCGATCTTGCCGGCGACCTGATCAGGGGAGGGGAACATATCGATAATGGCGTTCAAGAGTGGAAAAATACCGATCTCTTTTTCACCGGCGCTAACGAACACCGGAACGAAATCGCCTTTGCGAATGACTGCTGTCAGACCTTTGATGATTTCTTCGGGAGCGAGTTTTCCGGATTCAAGGTATTTTTCCAGAAGGGAATCGTCGCCTTCCGCGGCTGCTTCGACCAGGATCAGATGTGCTTCTTCCGCTGCGCTTTGCAGATCAGCCGGGATATCTTCTGCGGTCTTACCATCAGCTTTATACGCTTTCATAGAAAGCAAGTCAATGATGCCCTTAAAATCCTGTTTTCCCCCCCAAGGAAGCTGTACTTTGATCAGGCGGGTAGAAGAATGTTCTTCTACAGAAGCAATGGCTTTGTGGAAATCTGCATTTTCGCGGTCCATTTTGTTAATGAGGACGAAGCGGGGAAGATGGAACTTATCGCAATTTTTCCAAGCGATCTCGGTGCCTACCTCGAACCCTGAAACTGCATCCACCACAACCAGGGCACCTTCCACCACGCTCAACGCTGAGATCATTTCACCGACGAAATCGGTATATCCGGGGGTATCGATAAAATTGATCTTGGTATCTTTGAATTCAATGGGGATCACGGAAGAGTACAGAGAGATACTTCGCCGAATTTCTTCTTCGTCAAAGTCACTGGCTGTAGTCCCTTCATTGATGGTACCCATACGGGTGGTAGCACCAGTTGTGTGAAGAAAAGCTTCGGTGAGGATGGTCTTTCCTGCACTGCTGTGTGAAACAAGAGCGATATTTCTTATGTTGCCAGTACTATATTCTTTCATTAATATAACCCTTTAAAAGAGATATGATAACAACCTGCTTATTTTAAGGTGAATCGTGCCAAATGTCAAAGATGAGCTGGGAGGTGCAGGAAAAAGTTCCAGGAAATAACTGCATTGATCAAAACAGGTCTGACAAAATGTTCCTTTTAGCGACTTTTGGATCGGCTTTGGGTGTCACAGCGTAAAAATTTCAACATTCACGCATTTTTTTGAAGCGAATCTAAAATTGTTTGCAGGAGCTGGTCTTCTTCGATGGCTGAATTGACCTTTCCATCGATCCATGCATCTGCAAGCTGTTGGATAATCTGTTTATAAAGCGGGCCAGGATTGATTCCCTGTTCGCGCAGGTCCTTTCCGGTCGTATGCGGTTTTAACTTGCTCCATTCTTCCAGATATTGATCAAGGATCTGCAGGACACGATCATTATCGTGAAAGAAAAAGTGAACTGCGTAGAGAGTGTAATTGGGCATCCCTTTCAGAACCGCACAGATCTCACTGGGCTGCTTATCAATTAAAGTCGGAAATTGCTGGATCAGTGAATGGGTTTGTTGGATGCTTGCTTGTGTGACGGCGGGCAGTTTTAAACGCGCGCCGATCCTGCGCAGGGTTTCTTCATTATGAGACCCCAAAAGGATGCAGTAACGTGTCACAAGCTCGAGAGATGATTTGCCGATCTTTTGCGGAAGCTGCCATTGCTCGGATGGTTTTGTCTCCATAATGAATTGCAGAAGAGCAGCAGTCTTCTTTGAAAATGAAAAGTCCGGATCAATGACCTGCAGTAAACCCAACTGGTCCAAGCGCTGTAAGATGTCGACCGCCATGCGTTCCTGCAAGATCAGATCTATTTCGTGTCTGATGCGGTCACCCGATACCTGTTTTAAGAGCGGTTTGGCTTCCGTCAAAAGCTCCAGTGTGCGTTCTTCGATCTGGAATCCAAAACGCTGTTCAAAACGTACTGCCCGCAGCATGCGGGTAGGATCATCAACGAAGGAGAGGGAATGCAGCACGCGGATGATCCCATTCTTCAGGTCATCCATCCCTCCCCAATAATCAGAAAGGTTCCCGTAATGTTTTCCGTCCAGTTGAATGGCGAGGGTATTGATTGTGAAATCACGGCGCAGCAGATCAAGCTTGATACTGCTCAACTTCACCGTAGGTAGTGCAGTGGGGCTTTTATAGAATTCGGTGCGTGCACTGATCAGATCGATCGATTTGGGCAAGGCATGTTTTGCTGATGGGGTGTTCGGCGATTGAATACGGACATTTTCCAGGAACCATTTTACTGTGCCAAATTGGCGATGGCTAGTTGTTTTCCCGCCATACAATTCCGTGAGGCGGTGAGCAAGCTCAATGGCATTCCCTTCCACAACGAAATCCAGATCCAAGAGGGGGGAATGCAACAGGATATCCCGGACCACACCCCCGACCAGGTAAACATGCATTCTCATCTCATATGCCGTGCTGGCAATGACCTTGACCAGTTCCAACAAAAGAGGGTTCAAGCTTTCTTCAAGGTTGGCTGCCAGATTCATTTTTCCATGGATGGGAGATGGAAATCCCGAATACGCTTGCAGCAGATCTGTGCGGGTGACAATGCCGATGACTTTGCCAGTCTCTCGCTGAACTACTGGGATCTGCCCCCAGTTGGATTTTGCCATTAATTGATGCAATTCTTCCAGGGGTGTTTCAGGATAAACATGATAATTCCCTGCTTCCATTAAACTTCGAGCCGGAAGATCCAGCTTGTGTGCCAGTGCGCGATCTACCGCCCGCCGCGTGAGCAATCCCACTATCGCATCGTTTTCAATGACTGGGAAACCCTCATAACCAAATCGTTGCATAAACTGCATAGCTTCCTGAGCTTTGATGGCCGGGTCCAGAAGTAGCGGATTCTTAGACATGATCTGCTTCACCGTGATGGATGGGGTGATGAACGCGTCCAAACCTTTGATGAAATCTTTTTCCAAATTGTGTAAAGTGTTTTTCAAGGGATCCGGAGTGTGAATCAACGCCGCAGCGGCGCGTGGATGGCCACCTCCGCCATATTTTTCTGCGATGATGGCAACATTGATCTGATCGCTGGTCGAACGAGCGACAAAACGGATACCTTCTTTGGTGTGCACAAAGATGAAAAGACCATCCGGGTCATACAGGTCGCAAAGTTTATGCGCAATGCTGGATACCTCTTCTTCCAGAAATTCTGCTTCGGCATGCGAGATCATGATATGCTGTTTTTTCAACTCCATGATCTGCTGGTTCTTGATCAGTTCATCCAGCACCTTCCGTTGCCCTTCTGAAAGGGAAAAGTTCAAATATTCTCCGGCGATCTTCAGACTTGCTCCTTGTTCCAGCAGAAAAGCCACTGCTTGCGCATCACGTGGAGTGGTGCTGGCATACGTCAGGGAGCCGGTATCTTCATAGATCCCCAGCAGCAGCAACGTGGCGTGGATAATGGACAGACTTCCATTATGTTCCATTAACTGTTCCACAAAGTATGTGGCACAGGCGCCACTGCTGATGGCATGGAAATCCCAGCTCGAATTAAAGTCTTCTTTCTTTTTGTGATGATCGATCGCACAGACTTGTGTATTCTGGGAGATCCCTTTCAAGGTGATCATGGATTGCGTATCTACCAGTGTAATCGAGCGGATATCCTGTTTGGGAAGCGCTTGGAGAAGGATAAAGGGCAACTCGGAGCAATACGTGTTATAGAATTGCTGTACGTTCCGGTTGAGGGTGGTTGGCAAAAGTGGGTAGGCATGTTCGCTGAGCAGATACGCTCCCAGGATGGAAGCGAAGCCGTCAAAATCAGTCTGCTCATGGGTCATGATGATATCCATATTGTTATTCTAATACTTTCTTTTTAAAAACATTGCGCTTCTTCCCTGCGCACACTACAATATCTATGAGGAAAAACCATGAAGGCATTGAATGAGGAAGAACGCGAACGCTATCAGCGCCATTTGTGCATCCCGGAGCTGGGCGAAGCGGGGCAGTTGAAAATCAAAGCCGGATCAGTTCTGGTGGTGGGTGCTGGCGGACTGGGATCGGCAGTGTTGCTGTATCTGGCTGCTGCCGGCGTTGGGAGACTGGGAATTGTCGATTCGGATGTGGTGGAACTTTCCAATTTGCAACGTCAGATTCTGTATGACACGGAGCATCTGGGAATAGTGAAGACCGAATTGGCATTCCAGCGTCTGCATGCCCTGAATCCACATGTTGAACTGAAACTGTACCAACAACGTTTTGAAAAACAAAATGCCTTGAAACTTATGCAGGGTTATGCGATCGTCATGGATGGGACCGATAATTTTGAAACGCGTTTTCTCATCAACGATCTGTGTGTGAAATCCGGTAAACCGTATATCTATGGAGCGATCAATCAGTTTCATGGTCAGGTGAGCGTATTCGATGCAAAAAAGGGAGCATGCTTCCGCTGCGTGTATCCTGCCATGCCGTCCGAAGAGATCATTGCGATGAATAAAGGGGTGGGTGTGGTAGGGGCGGTTCCGGGGATTATTGGATCAATCGAAGCGCTGGAATGCATTAAGATCCTGACCGGCATAGGGGACCCACTGTACGGGCGGATGATCCTGCTGGATGGACAAACCATGGAGTTTCGAGAAATTCAAATTCGCAAGCAGACAAATTGCCCGATCTGTGCTGCTCATTGAGGAAACTATGACAGAAAAAAAGAAAATTCTTGTTGTTACTGCACATCCAGATGACGAGACTTTTGGCATGGGTGGCACCATTGCCAAATGTCAGGCAGAAGGGGCTGAAATTGCCGTTCTTTGCGCCACCAAGGGAGAGGTCGGAGAAGCGGACGCGGAGTTGCTGGCTCACTTTAAATCCATGGCTGATCTGCGCGTATCTGAAATGCGCTGTGCCATGCAGGTGCTCGGGGTGAAAGAACTTCACTTTCTGGGGTATCGCGATTCCGGCATGCCGGGCAGTCCCGAAAACTCCCATCCCCAGGCATTTGTTCAGGCGTCACTGGAGAAAACCGGAATGGATATTGCTTACTATCTGCGTAAATTTAGACCCTCTGTTGTGCTTACTTCCGATCCCATGGGTGGGTATGGGCATCCCGACCATATCCATGCTTACCGCTCCGTTGTGAGAGCGCTGGAACTGGCAGCCGATGGGGAGATCCTGATTGAAGGGCTCCAGCCCTTTCATCCTGCGGGGGTCTACTTGAATACCTTTCCCCGCAAATTCATGCGGCTGGTGGTGAAATTAATGCCGCTGTTTGGAAAAGATCCGACCAAATTTGGGAAAAATGGCGATATTAATTTTGTTGAGATCATGCAAACCGATTTTCCCATTCATGTGCGCATTCATTATGGAAAATATGCAGTCATACGGGAGAAAGCATCTGCTTGTTATCGTAGTCAGGGAGGCGACCAGCAGAGTGGATTCTTTATCGCCTGGTTGGAGCGGTTATTCTCGTCCAATGAAGCGTACATGCAGTATTTTCCTGAACCGCAAAGTCGGCGTGTCCGGAAGGATTTTTTTGACGGGATTTAATTTTGCTTACTCATTTTTGGCAAAAAGAATTCTGCGTGCAGTACATTCCGCAAGCAGGTCACTTTTTTGGGCGGCAGATCGCAGTTCTTCGTTTCCGTTTTTTTGTTTTGATCTGCAATTGAAGATAATCCTATCTTTTTGAATGGATAAGCTTACCTGATCAATGATATTTTTATGCCCATAATCCAGCCCGTCCGCTACGCGCAAAATGGCAGCCAGGTTGGAAACCATTTTCTTCTCATCCTCGTTCAATGCAGCATAATGGCTGTGGCCATTGTTCGGAAGCGTCTTGCGGTGGTACCTGGCGATCGATCCGATGATCAGCCGGTCTTTGGATGAGAAATGTAACAGCGGTGTGGAAAGGATGATGTGCAAAGCGGTTTTGTGATGTCCCCTGGTCCCTTCAGTTTGAATCCCGATGTCATGTAAAAAAGCAGCACACCAAAGATAAAATTGCTCCTGCTTTCCAAAGCGAAAGAAGCTTTCAAACTGATTGAAAATTTGAAGCGCCAGTTTGACCACCTGGCGAGTGTGGTTTTCGTCATACTGGCAGGTTTGTGCCAAGCGAAGCACCTCATCGGCATGTTCTTGCTGTTCGGGTGCAAATTGAAATCTATCGGTCGATTCAGTCATCCTTCATTTTGGAAAGATCGGCAAGCGCCCTTTCCAAATTTACTCCATTCTCAAACATATAAGAAAACTCGACCGGTAGATTATAAACCTCATTTGCATGGATGACCCTGGCGACATTATAGGTGACCCGGAACTGAGTTACACGGATGGGATCTCCAAGCGAAAGGATCGCATACGATGCGCGGGGATCGCCATCATCCTGCCTGCCAACACTGCCTGGGTTAATAAAAATTGTATTTTCCAGTTGTTCTTTCCAAAAGAAATGAGAATTTCCGGTGACGATGAAATCACTTTTTGCATGGCGTTGGTTGAACAATAATTCCACCCGTGAGGTATTGGGTCCTAAATGGGCTTTCGGATTTCTGGGTGATCCGTGGGTAAGGTAGAGCATTTTTATTCCTACACCGATCTTTGAAAATTCTGGCAGGGCGGATAAGAACTCAAAATTATGCCTGCTCAACTGTTCGTAAGCCCATCGGAGGGTGAAAACGCGCAAATAATGTTTTTTCAGTTCAAAGACATTTCTCTTGGTGGGGAATTCAAGCACTTTTTGGTCAAAATCTCCTTTCACACTGTGAAATCTGTGGATACGGATAAAATCTAGACATTCATTGGGAAATGGACCAAATCCGACGGTATCACCGGCGTTTAGAAAGAGCTGTGCGCCGTGCTCGATGGCATGCTGGCAGACCGCTTCAAGGGCTGGTAAGTTTCCATGAATATCACTGAGCAAAGCAATGGTTTGGATAGATAGGTTTTCCTTTTTATTGTGATGCATATTCCTTCGTTTCTTTTCCCCCTGTCGGTTGTATTGTATGATGATCGTTGTTTGCAGTGGAAATGGTTGCTTGCAAGATCAACTCTCGTAATTTTAACCAAATTTCAGCAGATTTCCATATTTGCCAATCTTTCATGAACTCTGCATAGATGCGATCCCGTTCAGCTTGACGATTCTCTGTAATGTAAGTGAATCCTGGAACCAGCCGTTTTATTGCGGAAGGGTGCCCATAATATTTCAAGGTACGCTGTTTTT
This sequence comes from Pelolinea sp., assembly GCA_012797975.1. Classification (GTDB taxonomy): domain Bacteria; phylum Chloroflexota; class Anaerolineae; order Anaerolineales; family Anaerolineaceae; genus UBA4781. The sequence goes on from JAAZOD010000026.1 coordinate 35,398, forward strand.
CCGATTCCAGGAAGGCCGGAACAAAGGCGATCCACACATCGCAATCGTGGATCAATCCCAATTTTTGCTGAACGGTTTTCATGATGTTGAGGTAATCCTCCAGCTTCCCCTGATACAGCGGTAAAAAGACTTCCAGGGTATAGCGCAAACGCTTGGCAGCGATACGCATTAAATGCAGTTCATGTACATCTTCCGGATGGTGGATAAACACTTCATAGTAGAGGAATTGGTCCAGGGTGGTGTAAATGGAATGAAATGCGAGCTGGAACAGCTCTGCAGGGCAATCTTTCGGATGTGGTTCTTGCAAGATTGCCTGCATGGTACTCTGGATGGCCAGAATATCCTCGTTTTTTAGCAAAGCATCGGTATGTTTTTCAACACCTGCTTCTTTCTTCTTTCGCTTTTGAACCAGCCGCAGGTGAAGCCGCCGAATTCCGGGGCGTACTTGCCTGTCAGTTACCAGGGCAAGCTGATGTTCAAGAAATTCGATCTGTACATCCAGATCGCGGGTTTTCCCAAAGGCCCTTGTAATGGAGCGGATGGTATCTTCCCAGCTTTTTACTTTCTGTTTGGGAAAATATTTGTTGAAAATAGATAGAGACGTGCGAATTCTGCGGGTGGCCACCCGCAGGTCATGGATATCTTCGCTTACATGCCGGGTCTGTATCTTTTCAAGAATTTGTAGAAGATTTTGTGTATTGGTCAGGATATTCTCGGATGCGTATTGCTGAATGCGTATATCCTTATTCCCCTTCATAAAAATGTTCTCTACTCCTTCTTCTTGGTCTTTTCAACTGGCTTGATCAGTTCTTCAACCAGTTTTTTTACTTCTTCAAAGATCTCTTTTGCCGAGCGGTTGGCATCCACCACCTTAAATTGGTATTCTTCTGCCATCAGGTCAAACTGCTCGATCATACTGGTTTGATATTGCACGAAACTGTCATATAGATTTTGCTCTTTGATGATGTCCATGCCCGATTCCCAGAAATTGAATCCACGTCCGTGGATGATGCGGGTTACCAGGGTGGGAATATCGGCCTTGAGATAAATCACCAGGTCGGGAACGAGCGCAAAACCATAGACTTGGCGTGTCCATTGCGGATCAAGACCGCGCACCATGTCGCGGGCGATGATGGAATAGAAATAACGATCAGAAAGGACATGAAACCCTGCTCTTAATGCAGGGATGATCTGATTCTCAAGGCGGTCCGCGAAATCTGTGGCATAGAACAGACTGAGCGTGGTGGGGGTGAGAGTGTTCCCTTCTTTGGCTTTATCCAATCCTGGCTGGGTGAGGGGTGAGCGGCGCAGCCCGGTATCGGAAACTGCATAATTATTCTTCTCAAGCCATTTTTTTAATAAGGCCACCTGTGTTGACCTTCCGACCCCGTCCGTACCCTCTAGAACAATCAGTTTCCCTTTTAAGGATTCTTTGTTGAGATAGGGAAAGCCGCTGCCGTAGAATTTCATTTTCGCCATGCTTTACTCCTGTGCGGCTTCAGCATTCCGCTGCTTTTTTTCATAGTTTTTTGCGGATAAGGTTGGGTTCGGCAATCCTTCCCAACCTCTCAAGATGGAATTGACCAAACTGCGGATCTCTTTTTGCTGATTTTCGACGGGTTTTTTGGCGTTGATGACCTTAAAGTTGAATTCCCCGATCATCTTTTCATATTCATCCAGCACCCGGCTCTGGAAAAGGCGGAAACTGGTGACCTTTTTATCCGAGAGTCCCAGATCCATACCGGCTTCGTAATATTTAATCTTTGCCCGTGAAGCAAGGATGCGTTCCACCGCCGTATCAATATCCACTTGAAAATATAGAGCCAGATCGGGTTGAATGGCGAATGAATAAAGATTGCGTACCCAATTACGATCCACGCCGCGAGCCACATCGCGTGCAAAAGCTGTAAAGGCGTAGCGATCGGCGATCACGATCACCCCTGCTTTTAAGAGGGGAAGCAGATGGTTCTCCCAGCGGTCGGCAAAATCCGTTGCCTGGATCAGACTGAATGTTGTGGGAGTGAAGAGGCGTTCTTTTTTTCCCAATTTGGTGGTGCTTTTTACCAGTGGTGATGAATTCCATTCGCTGAAATAAACCGACTTCCCTTTATCTTTCAGCCATTTATAGATAAGATCGATCTGTGTCGATTTTCCACTTCCGTCAATCCCTTCTACGATGATCAACTTCCCTTGGGTTGGATTCGGTTTTAACATGCCAGTTCCATTTCTAACACTCGGTTTTATCTATTGTATATTTTTATTACGAGAATTGCTATGACAGATTGAAGAACACTCCTGGAGCATTGACACGTAAGTATTTCATTTTTAGTGATGAATTTAAAAAGCTATGGTTTCACAGATTTTTGAAGTGGGTGATCAGGAATCGGAAACATCTCCCTCGTCATCATTCGAACTCATTTCCATTAATTCACCAGTGGTGATGAAGATGGTGCGTTCACAAATATTGGTGACCCGGTCAGCAAAACGTTCCAAATTATGGGCAATCCACAGGATGTCATTGGCTTCATCCATTTGGGATGGGTTGGCAATGGCGTATTGGATGGTTTCGTGATAGATCTTGGTATAGAGATCGTCAACGATATCGTCTTCCTGCGGAATGGCGGCTGCCTGGTTGGGATTTTGTTTCAAAAAGGCGTCCAGACCGCGATGAAGCATACTGACGCTTTGTTCGGCCATTTTTTGAAAATCGCGTACCGGGATGGCGATATCGGATTTTCCGATCTTGATATTGATCTTGGCGATACCTTTGGCATAATCGGCCATTCTCTCCAGCTCGTTGACGACCAGCAGCATGGCTGCCAGCAAACGCAGATCACGGGCAAAGGGCTGCTGGGTGGCCAGCAGGATAATGATGGCATTTTCCAGAGCAAAGCGCTTTTCATTGATGACCGTATCTTCTTCGTAAATACGTTTGGCTTCCTTCAAATCGCGGGTCTTCAACGTGTTGGTGGCGTCCAAAACCGCTTGTTCGACCATGCTGCCCAACAGATAGATCTCATCTTGTATTTGAGTTAACTTTGAATCCAATGTTTCACGCGGCATCATTCACCTCTATGTAATCTATCCAAAACGCCCGGAAATATAATCTTCGGTGATCTTTTCACGAGGGTTGGTAAAGACCTGAGTGGTTTTCCCGTATTCAATGATATACCCGGAGCGATCAGGATACATATTGAATACCATGGTGTAGTCAGAAGCCCGGGCGGCTTGCTGCATGTTATGAGTCACTATGACAATTGTATATTCTTTTTTAAGATTTTGGATTAATTCCTCAATTTTCAAGGTGGCGATGGGATCAAGCGCCGAAGCGGGTTCATCCATCAGAATGACTTGAGGTTCTACCGCCAGCGCGCGCGCAATGCATAAGCGTTGTTGTTGACCACCCGAGAGTGCCAGCCCTGATTTATTGAGGTTATCCTTCACTTCCTCCCAAAGGGCGGCTTGAACAAGACTTTTTTCAACGATATCGACCAGCACTGCTTTATTCTTCAGGCCGTGTGCCCTTGGGCCGTATGCCACATTATCAAAAATGGATTTTGGGAAGGGGTTCGGACGCTGGAAAACCATGCCCACTTGTTTGCGCAATTCCACCACATCCTGCGTAAAGATATTCTCATTGTCCAAGAAGATATTTCCGGTGGTTCGCACCGAAGGGATCAGTTCATTCATGCGATTGATGGAGCGCAGGAAGGTGCTTTTTCCGCAGCCCGAAGGTCCAATGATGGAGGTGATGGCGTGTTCGGGAATATCGACATTAATATCCTTCAATGCCTGGAAATCTCCATAAAAGAGATTGAAGTCCTTGGCAATGATCTTTGAATTTCCGTTTAGTTTCGATGATCGCATGCTTCCTACTTTCCACTCAAGCGCTTTTGAAAATATTTTGATGAAAGATTGATTGCCAAATTCAGGATCATGATGATGATGATCAAAATGGCAGAGGTACCCATGGCTTTATCAAAAGCCCTGGTTTCTGTGGCCAACATATAAACATGCAGAGCCAGAGTTCTCCCTGAAGACATCAGATTCTGAGGAAGGCGGTAGCTTCCACCAAGTGTAACCCAGAAAATGGCGGTCTCCGATATGATTCTACCAATACTTAACACAATTCCAGTAACGATTCCTGGAATTGCGGCTGGAAGCACAACCCCTGTGACCGTCTGCCACTTGGTGGCACCCAACCCTAACGACCCCTCCCGATACGATTCAGGAACCGCCAGCAGGGCTTCTTCGGTCGTGCGGATAATGACGGGCAAGATCAGACAGGCGCCGCTTAATCCCGCTGATAACAATGAAAATCCCAGTTTCATATACGAAACAAAAATTGCAAAACCAAACAATCCAAAGATAATGGAAGGCACACCTGCCAGAATTTCCACACCGGTGCGGGCGGTCTTGATCAGCCAGCGGATGAACTTACTGCGTTGCTGTGATTCACTGGCATATTCAATGAAATAAATGGCAGCGCCGATGCCTAAAGGAGCAGCAACGGCAATGGTAAAAATGACCAGATAAACGGTGGTGACGATGGTGGTGGAAATTCCACCTTCTCCGTCAAACCCGCCAGCCGGGCGGGTGGTCAGGAATTCAAGATTGATGGCAGGGAGACCTTTCACAAACACATATCCGATGATCCAGATCAAGATTGCCATGGCGGCGAATCCCATCAACCATAGGAAAGTAAACGCTAAACTTTGTGAAAATTTGCGCCGTTTGAGGTTGGAAGATCGTGCAGACTTTACTCCGCTCCTATTGATTTTTTCCTGGCGAATGAGTGAAGGATTCATGAGTTTTTCTGGCCTTTCATGATGCGATTAGCGAGCCGGTTGATGAACAGGAGGAAGAGGAATAACAAGACGCCGGTAAAGAACAGGGCGGAACGATGTGCACCGGCCGCATAGTTGATCTCCACGGCAATATTGCCGGTGAGAGTACGGGCAGTCGAAAAAATGACTGATAAGGGATTCTCATTGACCGGGCTGGGAATGGCGATGGAGTTGCCAATGACCATGATGAGCGCCATGGTCTCACCCAGGGCTCGGCTGATTCCCAAGATCACCGCTGCAATAATGCCCGAATTGGCAGCGGGCAGAACCACATCTTTGATGGTCTGCCAGTGTGTGGCGCCCAACGCATACGATGCTTCACGGTAACTGTCGGGCACAGCACGGATGGCATCTTCGGTGATATTGGTGATGGTGGGGAGGATCATGATTGAAAGAATAATGGATGCATTCAAGATGCCAAAGCCGGTTGTATTTCCTTCAACCGGGATCTGGCGAATGAGGGGCGCGATCACCACCATTCCAAACAAACCATATACTACCGAAGGTATGCCGGAAAGCAGTTCAATGGCAGTGCGGAAAATATTACGGATAACATCGGGTGCGATCTCAGCTAATAGAATTGCTGTTCCAAAGGATAGAGGTATTCCAATAAGAATGGCCCCCAGTGTGCTGTAAATGGAGCCGACGATCATGGGAACTAACCCATATTGGCCTTTACCATCGCCGCTAGCGGTTCCCGGGCGCCAAATGGTGTCGGTGAGCAATTCTTTCAACCCTATTTCGGAGATAGCGAGTTTTGATTCTTGAAAGGTGAAGAGAAAGATGAAAAGGACGATCAAGATTGAACTGAGGGCGGCACCGAACAGGAAATTTTTAACCGTTCGGTTAAAAATGTGCCTTTGCTTTGGGGTTTCATGGAACGGCCCATCTGCTTTATAGAGAATGTAAAAGAGGATGCCCGGCACCCCAACGTACAAGAAGGTTTTTAAAAGATAGATCCCAAGATACTTGAGGATATCTTGAACTGAAAGGACCTGTTTGCCTGCAAAAACGACACTTGAAAATTGAAAGATCTGGTTGATCAGGATGACCAGACAGGCCAGGATCAAAACGGCAAGCAGACTGGTACGTGCCCAATTTTGTTGGGTGTAGAAGCCTCGGGCGAGGAAAAAGAAAGCAAAACCAAGGATTACCCCGCTGCCCAGGGCAATTCCACCTTGAACGGGCAGGTGGATCATTCCACGAAATGCCAAAATTCCCATTAGGAGGGATGCAATACATAACATAGCAGAAAATAAAGCCAAAAAAACCACAAGAAACGGTTTGTGATAAAACAAAGCTTGAAATTTATTTTTGAGTCCCATTTTTACCTGAGAAACCCGAAGATGGAGCACAGTTCTATGTGCCCCATCTTCATTGGAACCATTGAACCTTATTTCACGGTGATGTAATCTTGGGCGACGATTTCCTGCCCGGCATCCGAGAGGATGAAGTCAATGAATGCTTTGGCAAGGCCCTGTGCATCACCATTGGTGAGCAAGTTCAAAGGGCGGAAGATGCTGTAAGTGCCATTCTTGACATTTTCCACGGTTGGGGCAACAGTATCGATTGCAACGCTTTTTATGGCATCACTGAGATAACCGAAGGAGAGATATCCGATGGTATTGGGGGTGCTGGAAATTACTGTGGAAACTTGGCCGTTGGACTGCTGCAGAAGTGCGCTTTCCACGATGGGTGTCTCAACGGTTTCGCCGTTTGCATCTTTATAGTTCATAACAAGGTCCTGGAAGGCAGTACGTGTGCCAGAACCCTCTTCGCGGGAAACAACCACGATGGGTGCATCCGGTCCACCCACTTCGGAGAAGTTGGTGATCTCACCGGAGAAGATGCCGCGCACCTGTTCGATGGAAAGGGTGGGGATATCCAAACCGGGATTCACTACGATCGCGATTCCATCATAGGCAATTTTATAGACTTTCAAGTTGGGGTAGGTTTCCAGTTCGCTGGATTTCAGATCACGGGAGGCAGTGCCAATATCCACTGTTTCGTCTCCGGCAGAGGTGATGCCAACGCTGGTGCCGCCACCTTGGATCTCGATGACAACATCTGGATTGGCTTCCATGAAGGATTCGGCCAGCACTTCAGCCAGGGGTTGCACGGTTGTGGAACCGGCAAGCTGCAGTGTCCCGGAAAGCGGTTCTGCAGTGGGGGCTGCTTCTTCTGCAGTCGCAGCGGCTTCTTCAGCCGTGGGTACAACTTCTTCGGTTGCAGCAGTGCTGCATGCCCCCAGCAGAAGGGCGCCAACCAGGATGAAACTTAACAAACCTAAATATTTACGAAACATTTTTCTTTTCTCCTTTTTCTTTTCTAAGCAGAATGATACGAAACCGCTTTTAACAAGAAGTAAGAGAAAGGTTAAGGTTTAGTTAAGGAAATTGCGTATTACTGCCGGATGGGGATGGAAAATGAAAAGATGCTGCCCTTGTTCACAGTGCTTTCAACCCAAATTTTACCCTCATGGGCTTCTACCAGATGACGGGCAATCGATAATCCTAGCCCCGTTCCGCTCTGTGAACGGGAGCGATCGGTTTTATAAAATCTCTCAAAAATACGGTCGATGTCTTTGGGGTGAATGCCTATACCGGTATCCTGTACAGAAAAAATGATCCGATCCCCTTTTTGTGCTGCTGAAATATGCACTTTACCACCTGGAGGAGTAAATTTGATGGCATTGTGAATGAGATTGATCAATACCTGCTCCAATCGTTCTTGGTCGATCAGCACCTCGGGCAAGTTGGGGACACAATCGTAAGTGAATTCCAGGCCGGCTCTTTCGGCTTGAACCTGCATGCGGTTGGCAGCATCCGCCAGCAAGATACTAGGAGCAATCGATTTCTTTTGCAAGGGAACCAGGCCTGATTCAATGCGAGAAAGCTCCAGCAGTTCCTGCACTAACTGGGTGAGATTGTCGATTTCCTTTTCCATCTGCGCCAGAAAACGTTTTTGGGCGGGTGGGTCCTCCATGGCACCATCGCTTAGGGTCTCTGTGATCAACTTCAGCGAGGTGAGGGGAGTGCGCAATTCGTGCGAAACATTGCTGACGAAATCGCGCCGCACGATCTCGAGCTGGTGCAGGCGGGTAATATCCTGAAAAAGGATGAGGATGTTCCCTTCTGTGGCGGGTTCCAATGGCGTGGCGATACATTGCAGGTAGTTCCGCTCTGGGCTCGTTTCGATCTGCATGGTCTGCTGTGTGTTTTTTTCCTGACAGGTTTGCCATAGCTCTTGAACTCGATAATGGCGGATGGTTTCAATCAGCGGTTGGCCACTGATGGCGTTTTCGGGGATGTTGAACATGCGTTTGGCAGCTTGATTTAAAATGCGGACGATCCCATGTTGGTCTACGATGCAAATGCCATCGTTCAAGTTTTCCAAAATGCTGGCAAGATAGCGCTGCTGTGAGGTGAGATCGGCGATCGCAGCGTCAGAGCTGGCAAACGTCTTTAGAACGGTGCTGGTCAGGGCACCGATCTCATCCGACCGATTCATATACTTTTCCAGATCCGGTTTCTTTCCATTTTTTGACAGCAGAAATTGGCGTATTTGTTTCAGTGGTTTTTGAATCACCCAGGAAACAAAGAATGACAGAGCGGCTTCCGCCAACAACAAAAAAATCCATTGCGCATACGCAGTGCGAAATAATTCAAGAAAGGGAAGATTGGTCAAGGCATTCCGAGAAAAGAAGAACACGATTAAAAAGGTGAGAAAAAGAAAGCTAAGGTAGATCTGCCAGAAAAGAGAAAGCATAAGCATCACCCGTCAAAACGATACCCCGCACTGCGCACTGTGATAATTCGCTGTGGGTCGGCAGGATCAATCTCGATTTTTTCACGCAGCCAGCGCACATGCACGTCCACTGTGCGGCTGTCGCCGAAGTAATCCCATCCCCATACCTGTTCCAGGATCTTTTCGCGACTGAGCACATGCCCTTTGTTTTCTGCAAAATACAGCAGCAGATCATACTCTTTGGGTTTTAATTCCAGAATGGTATCTGCGAGTTTTACCTCCCGCCGTTCCTGATCGATGACTAAATTGGCAAAGCGATATTCCATTTTTTGTGCAGTTTGTGTTTGCAGACTTTCCTGAATGATATGAGCGCGCCGTAGCAATGCCTTGACGCGTGCGATCAGCTCACGCATGCTGAATGGTTTGGTCAGGTAATCATCTGCACCCATTTCCAGGCCGACCACGCGATCGATCTCATCATCGCGGGCGGTTAACATTAAAATGGGAATAGTCTGTTCTTTGCGAATAATACGACAGACCTCAAAACCGTCCATGCCCGGCAGCATGATATCCAGCAGGATGAGATCTGGATTTTCTTTTTTCGACATCTCCACGGCAGTAGCGCCATCTGCAGCGGTAATGACCTGGTATCCTTGATGGTTGAGGTTGTATTGCAGTGTTTCTTGTAAGGTACGATCATCTTCCACAACCAGGATTTTTTCAGCCATTCTTCTTTACCACCTTTCGAAATACTTCCAGCAACAGACTGGCGGTTTGCTGCCGGTTGAAGTACTGTTCCACATATACTCTACCACGCTGCCCCATTTCTTTGCATTGTTTTGGATCATCATGTAAAATACGGATGGCTTGAGCGATGGCAGTGGCGTTGCCGGGTTGAGCGAAGATGCCGCAACGAGCTTCTTCCACCACCTTTCGAATGACTCCATCGATCACCAGTACAATGGCTTTTCCGGCAGCCATATAATCGAATACCTTGTTGGGATAAGTCGTTTTGTACATCTCGATCGGTTTCAGAATGGCAATGCAGCAATCAGCGGCCGCCATGGCATGTCCGATCTCTTTTTTCTCAATGGGCGGCAGGAAGGTAAGATTCTGTAGACCTTTTTGTTCAGCCAGATCCATCAATACGGGTTTTTCCTTGCCATCCCCGATAAAAACAAAATGAATATCCTGCATCTGTTTCAGTTGGTCCGCGGCTTCGATGACAACGGGCAGATCATTGGACATGCCGTGCGCCCCGGTGTAGAGAACCAGGAATTTATTTCGCCACCGATGTTGAGCGCGGAAATCATTTCCTGACTCACCGGTGGGGAACATGGTGGTATCCACGCCGTTGGGAACCAAAAAAACCGATTTCGCTCCCCGCTGCCGCACGTGATCAATATAGCCGGGCGAGTTCACCACCAGCGCATCAGCATGGCGGTAAAGGAATTTTTCAAGCCCTTCCGAAAGACGGATAAGCGGTTTATTTTTCAAAACACCCACCGCCACAGCAAACGACGGCCACAGGTCGCGAACTTCAAATACGAACGGCACCCCTTTCAGGCGCGCTACCAGCCAGGCGGTGATCCCTTGAAAAATGGGTGGGGAGGTGCCCCAAACCACATCCACTTTGTGCATGCGCATGGCTCTGAAAAAAGAAGAATTCATGAACGAGAGGAAGCTGATGATTCGATGAAAGAAGCTGCGGTGCAGCGCGGGATAGGTATAGGTGCGGAAGATGGTGATACCATCTTCTCGCACAACCTTTTTCTTTTCTGCATCGGGCTTTCCGGTCAGGTAACTGATGGGGCTGGCAATGATGGTGACCTGATGGCCCTGCTGGGCCAAAGCACGTGCCAATTCATGATGGCGGGTCCCGCCGGGTTCGTCGATGGCAGCAAAGGCCTGGTGGATGAGCAGAATGTGCATATTTTGATTTTACACTGTTCCGGGTCGATTCTCTGAAAATTCCCACTTTGTGGTCAGTGCAACGGACGTATTGATGTCCAGCGTGTACAACACGGAGAGGGCGGGCTGTTTGAGGCCGTAAGTGGGGGAAAACCAACCGTAGATGCTCGCATCCCTGTCTGATTGACCTGCCATGAATGTCCCGGCACGGATGATCTGCAATGTGGACACGCGGTCTCGATCATTGCTGAAGTGCAAAGAAAAAGATGGGCTCGTGAAATACAGGATATCATTTTGCGTGATAAATGAAAGATCAGGCAATAGCCAGTGCAAAGTGATTGGATGGATGTTGTGCGTCTGGCATTGTATTTCATCCACGATCTCCCAACCGCAGGGGAGGGTTTTTCGCAGGGTACGCTGGTGGGTGATGCCCAATTTTTGATAACCATGATGGCAGGCAGTGATAGCACGCGGGTTTGTGGAAAGTATCTCTGCATCTGCCCAATCCAGCCACAAAAAACGGCTGCTGGGCAGCATCTGGTCCTGGTCCTCTATGCTGACGGTATTGTGAACGCGTGTGGTGCGCAGCCCGTTGCGCCAGGGAGGTTCTGCGTTGTACAGGTAAGTCCCGGCATCCAATGCCAAATTTTGGCCGTTGTGCCATATTTCCACGTGTAATTGGTCGGCATGGGCAGGGCGGGAGTGATAGCGCACCGCGCGCAAACTGGCCCAGTCGTTTGCGTCCCCCAGACGCAGTGGGTTGATGGGAATGAAAGGAGCGAACTCTTGCGATTCCAAACCTAACCAGCAAGATTTCTCGTCCCACGGCCCTGCTTCAAAGAGATCTTTGTGCAGGAAGATACGCCCGGCTGCCTGCAGTGTGGGGCGATAATCCAGATGCCCGGCACATGCCAGAGGTAAAACGTTGGAGCCGTCTTGATGCCCCAGGTTGGGAACCAGACCCGAGATGGGATCAAGCATGTTGAAAAGGAATTGAGTTGATTGCGCAAGTCTCTGCATTGCGGATTCGGACAGGCTATCTCCCGTTTGACGGGCAAGGACTGCCAGCCAGATGGCTTCGTCCAGTATCAGACGATGATAATTGGCGCTGTGCTGGATATAGGTGCCATCTGGTTCGATCTGGTCAAGCACGGCCTGCTGGAAAATGGTCCAGCCAAGCTGTTTCCATTTCATTGCCTCCGGATATCTTTCCAGCAGGCAACCGGCGGTATACAAGCCAACCCCTTCACTGATGAGGTGGTTATTGCGCTGAGAACGAGCGTAGCACAGGGTGGGGGGAATGCGGGCAGCATTCACCGCCACGGCCACTCTGATCTCGCGCAACAGATCAGGAGGAGTGGTGGGGGATTGGGAGAAAATGTGATGGGCAAAGCTCAACGCCATGATGCGTAGTGCGGCTTCCTGTCCAGAGGTCCAGTTGGCACCAGCGTAAGGTGGATTGAGTTGGTTGAACTCATCCAATCTTGATTTAAAAGAAAGCCTGTAGCGTGCCTCTCCACTCAGATGGAACGCTTTGGCGAGCGTGAAAGACCAGCCAAAACGTGCGGGTTCCCAGATGAACTTGATATCCCTGTCCGAATGGAATTTTCCGCGCTCGATATCGCTCCAATGCAACAGGGGAGAGTGAGGGGAAAGGTCCATTTTTTCATTCAGTTCGTCGAATAAAATGACATTTCCATCCAGCAGGGCATCTGCTTCACCGATCTGACGGTTGAGCTGATCACCCAGCGCTTCCTTCAAATCTTGTGCTGGAACACACGGCAAGATAGATCTGCCCGATTTTGAAAGTTGCTTCTGCATCTCCAAAAGATGCGGTTCTGGGGTGTGTGCTTTGAAATATCCGCTGTGCAATCCAATTTGATACAGCGCATACTGCGTAACCGATCCCCATCCCAATTGAAAGGGTGTCTTTATCAGATTTTGCAGTTGCTTGATCTTGCTCATGTTCAATTGATTGGAACGCGGGTGGCTTCGGCTGCAGCTTTGCCTGCCAGAATGGCTGCCCGGCTGACCCCCAGGAGCTGTGGGTAAGGGATGGGTGCAGCCCGCCCATTTTGAATAGCATCCACGAAGGCGCTCCAGGATGCCTGATGCCCTTTATCCTGGCGGAAAGCAGAACGATAGTGTTTCTTGTGACCATTGAAAACCAGTTCCAGGGTGCGGAAATCATCCAGCACCGCCACCCTGCCGCCGCAGAAGATCTCGACCCTTTCTTTTGGAAAAGTTTTATCACCGTTGGCAAGATAGGCAATGCTGCCGATCGAGCCGTCGGCATATTCCAGGGTGATATGCATATTATCCTGATGATATTTCCCGAGGTTGGGCAGGGCAGTGGCTTGGACGGCGGAAATGGGTTGATTTGCCAGAAATGTGAGGTAATCGATAAAATGGCATCCTTCTCCGATGATGCGGCCACCTCCCTGCTGCAGATCATGCAACCAGTGGTTGGAAGGCAGAAAGCCAGCGTTCACCGTGTAGTGCGCGTACAGCGGTTCGGAGCGGCTGGAGAAAAACTCCTGTAAGGGAATGGATAAGGGAGCAAAGCGCCGGTTGAAGCCGACCATGAGCAGAGGTGTTTTGGGCTTTGCCAGCTCCTCTTCGATATTTTTCAGGTCCTCCAGGGTGAGCGCCAACGGTTTTTCACAGTACACATGTTTTTTGGCTCTTAAAGCTTGCAAGCTCAGGGCAGCATGTTCATCGTGGCGGGTCATGATCACCACGCTGTTGATGGTCTTATCCCTGATGATCTCCTGTGCAGAGGAGGTGGCATAGGCGAAGCCGAATTTCGCAGCGGCGTGCTGTGCATTGACCCCGTTGATCGAAGCAATACCGACGAAATGGGTATCTTTATCCTTGCGCATAGCCGGTAAAAAGGTGGCTTTGGCATAGTTCCCTGCGCCGATCACCCCCACATTCACCTTCCCAGCAGGCATGCTCCCGGTTTGAACGGGGATGCGCACTGCTGGTTTTTCTTTGGTTTGAGGGTAGGTGAGCAAAACTCCCAGGTAGGGTTCCTTTGTCCTCCCGGTGATCAATTCATAGGCACTGCTAGCGTTCTGGATCTCGAATTGGTGAGTGACAAGGTCAGCCACCTGCAGCCTTCCATTATGCAGAAGGTTCACGAATGCTTCTAAGTTTCTGCCTTCTGTCCAACGCACATACCCGAGCGGGTAGTCATGCCCTTCTTCTTCATAGAGCGTGTCGTAGCGCCCTGGCCCAGAGGATCGGGAAACTTGAAAATGCAGCTCCTTTTCATAGTAAGGTTTGCGGGGAATGTTCAGACCCACCACGCCCAGTGAAATGACATGTCCACGGTCACGAGCGATCTCGCCGGCCAATTGAACGGTATCATCACTGCTGGTGGCAGCGCAAATCAAAACCGCGTCAAAGCCGTGACCGTCGGTCAACGCGCTGGTTTTGGCACTGATCTGCTCCCGGCTGCAGGCATTGATCCCCGCTTTTTTGGCAAATCGGATGCGCTCTGCACTGGTATCAATACCGGTGACAAGGCAGCCGTTGGCTTCCACCAGTCGGCTGGTCAGCAAACCCAGCAAACCCAACCCAATCACTGCCACGCGGTTGCCAATTTCCAGATGTGCCAGACGGATGCCATTTAGGGAAATGGCACCCAGTGTGGCAAAGCAGGCAGATTCAAACGGAATATCAGCCGGTAGATGCGCCAGCAGATTTTGCGGGATCACGGCATACTCGGCGTGGACTGCATGATTCCCACCTGCACAGACCACCCGGTCTCCAACCTGGAATCCTTCCAATCCCTCTCCGACTTCTGTAATGGTCCCTGCCGATGAATAGCCAAGCACGAGGGGTTGGTCAAGACGGTTAAAGGTCGAATCCAGCGTGGTAAGGATGCCCTCCCTTTTTGCCTTGTCCAGCACCTGTTTTACCAGATCGGGGCGGGATTTTGCTTTTCGCATCAGGTTCTTTTCCGCAAATTCCACCAGAGATCGTTCGGTTCCAGCAGAAACCAGTGAAGCGGCGGTGCGCACCAGGGCGGTTTTTTTCTGCACCTGCGGAATGGGCACATCCACTACCTTTGTTTCTCCCGTGTTGATATACTGAAGAACCTGTTTCATACTTACCTCACGCATATTGGATGATGAAATTATAACTATTTATTCACGAATATCAAAAAGAGGCTGAACAATCATTCGGCCTCTTTTCAATCGATCGGTTTTCTTGAACTACTTGCTTTTTTGGGGCAGTTCGGGGGGAGTGGCTGGTTTGGGTGGGGAATGCTTCCCTTTTTTATTTCCAGCATCTTCGATCTTTCCAAAGCGACTGATCACCACTCCGCCCAATCCGTAGCAGCTTGCCACCATTCCCAAGATCAAACCCAGGCAGGGGATAAAGCTGAGCAAACTTACAACAATGGAGATCAGAATGGCTCCGACCAATGTTTGCAGAATTGACGACATTTTCAAGTATAGCCAGTGATTGAATCGTTCTCCCACAATGGCTGCCAGCGCGATCCATCCGAAAAGCAGCGCTAGGCCAAAAATTACCAGCAGGATCAGTGCAATGGGGGAGAGGCAAATGGTGATGGCCAAAATGATCGATATTACCGGCACAACCAGGGTTACCAGGAATCCCACACCCCAGGCAGTGCCTGGCTGATTTTTGATGGTGCGCACACAGTTTTGTGCGGGTTTCGGCAGCAGGTAAATGATTAAACATGCGAGAAAGCAGAAGATGGCAGCAAAGATCAAACGGCTGCTCAGCACCCGCTCCGGATTGGTGAGGTAAGGAAAGATGGCGCTGAGACCGGTCCAGGTCTGGCGAAACGCAAAGGGGTTGGAATAGGTGCTGATCTCTCCCATCACAGCAGCACCAGGTTCCTTATCCAACTCATGAAAAACCTGGTCGATATTCCCATGAACGATTGCGCTGGATGATAGGGTGGTGGAGCCACCCAAGGCAAAAATATCGCCGGTAACATCCCCTGAGATCGCGGCGGTGCTCCCGATGAGACTGATATCCCCATTTACCGTCGCTCCCTCTTCAATGGTAATGCTGGAGCCGATGACTGCTACATCTCCCTGCAATGTTTTTCCGCTGGCGAGCGTATATACCTCGCCGATGACCAGTGTGCCATCATCGCTTTCCTGAACGACAGCGGTTTGGGTGCACCCTGCAAGCAGGAGTATCAGGAAAAAAAGAAAGAGAAAGAACCCTTTATTCTTCTGCATAAGCCGGGGCTTCCTGTTGTTCCCGATGATTTTTTCTGGCTTTCCAGATGATGTAGGTAAGCAAAATGATGAACATATTGGCGACGCCGATCATGAAGATGCCCAATGACCATCGGACGATGGAAGGGACTCCATTGATGAGCATGGTCAGCTCTGAAAGACCCTTGGTGATGAAGAGGATGATCTGTGTGGTGAGGGTGATCAGGTTTGCCAGGAAAGAGGCGAAGGAACCAGAGAGAAGAATATAGGCAATCAGGGAAAGCAGAAGAAAGAACAGACTGCTGAAAACGATGATGCGCCTTCTAACGATTGTGCGTTTTCTCTGTTCTTGCTGCAGCTTGACCTGCCAGCGAGCGGTGAAACCGGCTGTGGGAACATGCTGGTCAGCGCTGTGTATGCCTTGCAAACTTTTTTGCCAGCCCTCATTCAATTTTTGGCAAACACTGCAGCTTGCCAGGTGGTTTTTCAGCAGTTCACTTTCCTCGGCGCTTAAAGGTGAATCATCCAGGATCCATTTTTCATATTGCTTGTGGTTCATGCTGCCTCCCTTCTTTACGGGAAATATCATTCTCTTCGGAATTCCATTGTTCTGCCATATGCTGCCTTGCACGATGTAATCTGCTCTTTACTGCGCTCTTGGTTATTTCGAGCGCATCGCTGATTTCATCTTCTGAAAAATCATACCAATATTTTAGAATCAATACCATTCTATCCTTTACCGGCAGAGCTGCCAGGTTTTTTTGGATAAGTTCGTTCTGTTCGCCGGTGGTAACGACCTTTTCCGGGTCCGGAGAATCATCCATGATGCCAAATTCCATGATCTCATCCAGGTCAACCGACAGCAGGTGCCTTTTTCGCTGCTGGTCGATGCAGTAATGGGCTGCGATGGATAACAGCCAAGTCGCAAAAGGGCGGCTGGAATCATAACGGCGGATATAGCGATAAGCCCGGATGAACGATTCCTGTGCAGCATCTTCCGCTTCCTGGGGTGTGCCCAGCATGCGGTAGCAAAGGTTGTAAACAGGTATTTGAAAATGCTCGACGATAGCCGTGAAGGCATCCTCGTTCCCTTCCAGAACCTGTTTTACGCATTCTGCTTCCGCGAAGCTGGTATCCAAGTGCGGCTCCAAAGTTTTTCTATTTATTCCCATATACGCTTTCGTGCAGAAAAGGTTGCACAAATCTCAATTCCAAGATAGTGGTGAAATATTTCGCATGTTTTCGCTGTTGAAAAAAACCATTTTCCAGCTATCATCCATTATAGAATATATTGAACAGGAATAAGTTAATGTGGCGTGAATATTTTCTTAACGATCCTCTTCCGGCATTGTTAAGCGCCCAAGATCCAGGGCTGTGTTATTCGGTCGAACATGTCCTGTTGGGCAGGTCAAATCAGAATGTGCACGAGATTTGGCGGAGCAAACCGGTTCTCCGCATTCTGAAAGGGCAGCAACCTGATGGAAGCTGGCGTTTCAAGGGCAGCCGGCCGGGGGAGGAATTCGGCGAGAATTATGAACTGGTGGAAACCTGGAAAATGTTGCGTCAACTGGTGGGGAAATATGCATTCGATCGGGAACATCCGGCTCTGCAACTTGCGGCAGAGTTTGTGTTTTCATGCCAGAGCGCGGAGGGAGATATCCGCGGCATCCTCAGCAATCAGTATGCCCCTTATTACACTGGCGCTCTCCTGGAGTTGTTGATCGAGGCCGGTTATGAAAAAGATGACAGGGTGCAGCGAGGATTGGATTGGCTGCTTTCCATGCGTCAGAATGATGGGGGTTGGATCATCCCTTTGAACATGTTCAAGCAGACCTTTTATTATGGAATGGCTCGCAAAGATCCCATTCCACCCGATAAAAGTTTGCCCTCTTCCCACATGACCACCGGCATGGTGCTGCGTGCTTTTAGTGCCCATCCTGACTATCGAAAAAAAGAAGAGGTGCTGTGGGCTGCCGAATTGCTGGCATCGCGTCTTTTTAAAGCGGATGCCTTTACCTTTAGACAGGCACCCAGCTACTGGTTCAAATTGCAGTACCCATATTGGTGGACCAACCTGCTTTCGGCGATGGATTCACTGGCTGCTTTTCGTTTCAAACCGCAGGATCCGCGCATTCGTGCCGGGTTGGAATGGTTTCGTAATAATCAAAACCCCAGCGGGACCTGGAATTCCAGTTATGACGGAAAAGACCCGGATGCAAATGGCTGGATCACCTTTGCTGTTTGCCGGATGGTGAAATCTTTTCTTGGATGAAAATGGGCTGCCAGCTCTTTAACGATCGTAGGGGATGGATATCCAGTACCTCTGGATGATCTTTCCGCTCCCTTCTTCCTGCATCTCGTTTTCCAGAATGCCGCCATTGTTAAGGATGGTCTTTGCCGAGCCGATATTTTCCTTGTAACAACCCAGCAGTACCTTGTTCAGATGCAGTTTCTTGCATTCGAGCAAAGCCAGTTGCAGAATACGGGTGGCATAACCTTTCTGGCGTTCATCAGGTCGTACCTCATAGCCGATGTTTCCCCAGGCAACCAGCAGCTTCTCATTAAGGGAATGCCTGATGTTGACCGCACCGATCATTTTGGCCAGCTCTTCTTCATAGGCCCAAAAGGTAGAGGAGGGTACGAACCCTTCCGGAACGTTGATCCCCCGCGAAAATTGATCGAAACGGGCGACCATGCCTTCAAAATCGGCAGGATCTTCCAGCAAAGCCCATGTTTTTGGTTTCTCACCGATCGCATCCCACGCCTGCAGCATTTCCAAATATTGATGCTGATATTGAACATGAGGTTTGACCAAACGGAGCATGCTTGAATCCCTCACCGGATAAATGGCAGAGAATCGAAACAGTCGCTGGTTGATGGATTATTGATTGAATACCATCTCTTCCTTGCCTGCCAGCTTATCCTGAATGCGGGCGATGACCAGGTCGAGGTGTTTCTTTTTGTGCACAAAGTCGAGGTCGTCCGTACGAATGGTCAGCACCGGGCAAAGGTCAAAGGTCTGGACCCAATCGGCATAGAATGATTCCAGCAGCGAAAGATAATCGGCAGAGATGCCGCTTTCCATATCCCTCCCGCGCTCGTGGATGCGGGCCATGAGAGCAGGGACGGGGCAATGCAGATAGATGAGCAGGTCGGGCGGGGTGAGCTGGTTGACCACCAGATTGTAGAGCTGCAGGTAGGTCTGGTAATCCAACTCGCTCAGGTTGCCCATGCGGTTGAGGGCGCGGCAGAAGATGAACGCGTCTTCGTAAATGCTGCGGTCGATGATGGCAGAGCGCGGATCGCATGCCATCTCCTGATGCTGCAGGGCGCGGTGCCCCAGGAAATAGACCTGCAGGTGAAAAGACCAGGTGCGCATATCCTTGTAGAAATTGGGCAGGTAGGGATTGTTGACCACCGATTCATAGGCAGTGCGCCAACCGAGCTGCTCGCCGATGCGCTCGGTGAGCGAGGTCTTTCCGGATCCGATGTTGCCGGCTACCAGGATCAGTTTCTTTGCCATATTTCCTCCAACGATCCAATCGTTCTGTGCTGAGAAAAGCTAGCATTCGCTGTGTCCGCAGGCATAGCACTTGCGGCAACCCTCCTCATTGACCAGCGCCGCCTGGCCGCATTCCGGGCACAGGTCGCCGATCTTGAGCGCATACTGGTCTTCCTTTGGCTTCTCCTGTGATTCCTGTTTGGGTGCTTTGGTATTGCGCAGCAAGTCATCCAGGCGCATGGGTTCTTCCAACGCGATGCGTTCGCTGCGTTGATCCATATATTCCACCAGAACCTGGGCTACCCCATCGGGCAGGGAACGTACGCGATTGGGGCCGAACCCCAGCGGGCGCCCGCCACCCAGCCCGCTCAACTGGCGCCAGATCTCCTGCAGGCGCTGGCTGGGTTCTACCGGCGAAGATAAGCGCAGGATGTACGACATCAGGCGCGCGATGGCTTCCG
This sequence comes from Pelolinea sp., assembly GCA_012797975.1. GTDB lineage: Bacteria > Chloroflexota > Anaerolineae > Anaerolineales > Anaerolineaceae > UBA4781. Next base: position 55,073 of record JAAZOD010000026.1, read on the forward strand.
AATCAGCTGCCACATCTGATCCGGCCTTGGCGGTGTTGATGAACACCTCAAAGGGTTGGTTGTAGCCGTTTTCGTTGATGGTGATGAAGGTTTTGCCCACCGGTGTCTTGATGCCGTAAGTCATGCCAGGCAGGAAGCGCGGGCGTGGCTTCTTGGCTTCGCTCCATAAGTCGGGCTGATCGTAATTCTCCTCGGTCAGCCAGACCGGTTTCAGCGGGTCGCTGCGAGGTTCCACCATTTCGCGCACCTCTGCGTTTTGCTTTTGGCTGCGCGTGGCAGCGGTCTCAAGTACCACATGTTCGCGGGAACCGGTGACATACACGGTGATGCCCTTACAGCCCATCTTCCAGGCCAGCGAGAAGGCGGCGGCAATATCATCCTCGCGGGCACTGGGTGGGAAATTGATGGTCTTGGAAATGCTGTTATCAACAAATGCCTGCAGCACTGCCTGCATGCGCACATGTTCTTCACCAACGATATCTTGGGAGATGACAAAGACATTGCGGATGTGGTCAGGCAGTTGGTCGATATCCTGGCAGGAGCCGTTGTCTAGGATCTCCTGAATGATGGCTTCGCGATCTTCGGTTGTAAATTCACATTGATCCAATGCTTCCTGCAGAATGGGGCTTAGATAGGTCAGCTCCAGGTCTTTGCCATTGTCGTCCACATGGCGTACATATGCCAGGGCGAAGACTGGTTCACAGCCATACCCTTCGCAACCTGCCACCGTGGAAATGGTACCGGTGGGGGCGATGGTGGTGAGGGCGGCGTTGCGGATGCCATGGGTGCAAATACCCTGGATGACCTGGCTCCAATCCAGTTCCGGGCGACCCCAATTATGCGTATAGGCAATGACCGATTGCGGTGGCTGCCAGGTCATGGCTTCGGGATTGTAAATGCTGTCTTTGATAGCAGGGAAGGGGGAAAATTCTTTGGCTAGCTCAATGCTGGTCAGCATGGCATGGTAGCGGATGAACTCCATGATCTGGGCTGCGAATTCCTGCCCTTCTTCCGATCCATAGCGAATGCCGCACACATACATCAGGTCTGCCAGCCCCATGAATCCCAATCCGATGCGGCGGGCGCGCAGCGCGTTTTCACGAAGCTGCGGCACAGAAGGCACATATTTGTTGGCATCAACCACATTATCCAAAAAACGCACTGCCAGTTGAACGCTTGCGCGGATGGCTTCCCAATCCACGCCATGCTCGGCAGTGAAATGTTTGGCAAGATTGATGGAACCCAAACAGCAGTTCTCATACGGTCCGAGCCATTGTTCTCCGCAGGGATTGGTGGCTTCCAAACTGTATAGGGCAGGCACGGGGTTGGTATGGTTGGCGGCATCCATGAAGAGTATGCCTGGCTCGCCATTATGATGGGCTTGAAAGACCATCAGGTTGAACAGGTCACGCGCCCGCACGGTTTTATAAGTTACCAGCGGGATGCCTGCTTTTTCGGCGTCTTCAAAGGTCCCCTCAAAATTGCGGTAAAGGGGATGGTTGACATCCGGAAAACGCAGATCCCATGTGCTGTCATCTTCCACTGCCTGCATGAAGGCATCGGTGATGCCGACCGAGATATTGAAATTGGTGATGGCATTTTCATGGGTTTTGCAGGTGATGAAAGATTCGATATCCGGATGATCCACGCGCAAGACAGCCATGTTTGCACCACGGCGTGTGCCGCCCTGGGCCACCTCGCCAAAAGCGTGATCGAATACTCGCATGAACCCAATGGGCCCCGTTGCTTTGCCGGAGGAAGATTTTACCAATGCACCGGATGGGCGCAATCCTGAGAAAGAAAAGCCGTTTCCCCCTCCGGTTTGCTGGATGAGAGCTGCATCGCGCAGGGTTTGAAAGATGCCGCTGGGCTTCTTGCCCATGTCATCGCTGATGGGCAAGACGAAACAAGCGGCCAATTGCCCCAAGGGAGTGCCTGCCCCGGTGAAAGTTGGGGAATTGGGCAGGAATTTCATGCTTGCCATCAGTGTGTAAAATTGCCTGGCGGTTTCCATGACCTCTTCTTCTGTGCTGTTCTCAGCAGCGGCAATGGTATATGCCACACGCCAAAAGGTTTCTTCGGGTGTTTCGGTCAGTTGACCATCTTCCCCTTTGCGCACATATCTTTTGGTAAAGACCTGGTAGCTGTTTTCACTGAACTCTACTTTCGGCAGACCAAGCGGCATCTCAATGAGGGGACGATTATTTTTTGGCGGCTGGCTTGCAGACTTTGAGGTCATTATTTTTCTCCTTTGCGTTCTTTTCTTTCCAATAAACGGTCGATTTCATCGCGCAGAGCGTTGAGATTCCCTAATGGTAAATACACGCTCGCAAAACGGATATAGGCAACATCATCCAACTTTCGCAAACCTTCAATCACCATGTCTCCAATGAACTGCGATTGCACTTCCAACTTGGTGGAATGCTGCAGATTGGCTTCGATCTCGCCCGCCAGCCGTTCGATCTGCTCTGCCGAAACAGGGCGCTTGGTGCAGGCGAGGCGGATACCCTGCAGCAACTTTTCTTTATCGAATTCTTCACGGGTATTGTCGCGTTTGATGATCAGCGGGGTGGAAAGAACGGGTCTTTCGTAGGTGCTGAAACGATGATCGCAATCTTCACATACTCTTCTGCGCCGGATTCCCCCTTTGGCATCGTGGGTTGTATCGATTACTCTGGTATTCTCACTTTCACAGTGCGGACAACGCATACAACTTCTCCTTTGGTGAATTGAAAGTACCTGTGCTGCCTTGTGCGACGCAAGGCCTGGTGAAAAATCCCCCATATATGGGGGATCAATAGCGGCGATATATATCAGTGGGGTCATTCTAGCATAAAAAAAAAACAGATTCAAGTAAGGGGAGAAAGTTAATCTTAAAGATTGCTGTTTTTTAACGATGGGAGCGGGACAAGAAGAGAACGAACGGCAAAAAACAAAGCCCTTTTGCTGGTGAAGAGTGGGGTATGAGCCGGGTGAGAGCTCATACCCCGTACAAAGGAGAAAAAGGATTTCCTAAGAGGCTAATTAATCGTTTTCGTACTTCCGAATAAAGGCAGGAACCTTTTCAATGTCTTCCGTGTTGTAAACCCGCGGTTGAAAATCGCGGTTGTCACGGCCTGGCTCTTGAAAATCCTTTATTGGACGAACTCCATAAGCTTTTTCTTCTCCTTTCTTCTCGCCAACGTCCCCGAAATGATGGATGCGGGTGCGCATGGGAGATTGATCAAACCCCGTGGCGATAACGGTGATGCGGCATTCATCGCCCATGTTTGGATCGATGACCGCACCAAAAATGAGGTTGACATCAGGATGGGCAGTCTCTTTGATGATGGCAGCTGCTTCATTGACCTCAAAGAGGGTTAGGTCCGAGCCACCGGTCACATTGAAGAGAATGCCATGTGCGCCATCGATGGTGATATCCAGCAGATTGCTGGAGATGGCCTTCTCGGCCGCTTCGCGGGCGCGATTCTCACCGCTGCCGCGTCCGACTGCCATGAGGGCAGCCCCGCCTTCCGACATGATGGTGCGAACATCGGCAAAGTCGAGGTTAATGCGGCCTGGAACGGTGATCAACTCCGAGATCCCTTGAATGCCCTGGCGTAAAACATCATCGGCGGTGGAAAAAGCTTCTTCCAGCGAAGCGCGTTTGTCGACGATCTGCAACAGGCGATCGTTCGGGATCACGATCAACGTATCGGCCTGTTCCTTCAGTTTGGTAATGCCCATTTCAGCAGCTTGCATGCGTTGAGCGCCTTCAAAGGTAAAGGGTTTGGTGACCACACCAATGGTCAGCGCGCCAACTTCTTTGGCGATCTGGGCGACGATGGGGGCGGCACCTGTACCTGTGCCACCGCCCATACCGGCGGTCACGAAAACCATGTCGCTGCCTTTGAGAACCTGATAAAGTTCTTCTGAGGATTCTTCTGCAGCTTTGCGACCCATTTCGGGAATGCCCCCCGCTCCTCTTCCGCGTGTGACTTTTTCGCCAATGCGCACGCGGGTTTCAGCTTGCGAAAAGAGCAGCGCTTGTCCGTCAGTGTTGATCGAAATAAACTCGACCCCGCGAATTCCTTCGGAGATCATGCGGTTGACAGCGTTGCAACCGCCGCCTCCTACTCCTACTACTTTGATGCGTGCAAATGATTCACCTTGTTGATACGAATTTGTCTCCATTTTTTCTCCTCCGATCTGCATCATTCTCCTAAACCTATCGTTACTGCGGCAGGAAGCGTTTAATGAGTTCTTTCGCGCGTTCCAACGCTCCAATAGGCGGCAAACCGCGCGTGCGGGTAGATCGTTTGACCGCACGGGTCAGAATGCCTGCCCACTTCAGCAATCCCACACTGGTGGAATATGCTGGTGAGTACAACTGATCCACAAGACCGTTCAGGTCGTTGGGTTGGGCGATCCGGACTGGCAAACCCAGAACATCACTTGACAGGTCACGGACCCCTGGTAATAAACTGGAACCTCCGGTTAATACGACTCCGGCTGGTAAAAGACCGTCATAACCAGAGCGCTTCAGTTCCTGTAAAACAAATTGGAAGATCTCTTCGGCGCGAGCTTCAATGATATATGCCAGATCGGCGTACCGAATTTCAGTGGCTTCCTCTTCGCCAAAGGGGCGAATGCTGAATATTTCATGCGCACTCGTGTCTGATTCCTTCGCGCGCCCGTAAGCGACCTTTACTTTTTCTGCATCGGGTAGCGAAAGCCGCAGCCCATAAGCAATATCCGAAGTGATCAGATCACCACCTATGGGAATGACAGTGGTGTACCAGACGTTGTTGTTAATGTACACTGCCAGGTCGGTCGTCCCACCGCCAATGTCGCAGACCATCACTCCCAGCTGGCGTTCGGCTTCGGTCAGCACCACTTCTGCGGATGCCAGAGGATTCAGCACAAACGCTTTTACTTTCACACCGGTGGCTTCCACACATTTGCGGATATTCTCCACCGAAGCGGCGGAGGCGGTGATGATGTGCGTTTCCACTTCCAAACGGTAACCATGCATCCCGATCGGTTCATTGATGCCATCCTGCCCATCGATCGTAAAACCGCGTTGGATGACGTGCAGCACCTCGCGATCATGCGGGATGGCAACTACCTGCGCAGCTTCCAAAGCACGGTTGATATCCACTTGGCTGACAACCCCATTGGTGATGCCAACCGCTCCGCGGCTGTTGATGGAAGAAACATGTGACCCGGCAATGCTTACCAGAGCCGAGGTGATTTCATAACCCGAAGAGCGCTGCGCCTTTTCGACGGATTTGGCTATGGCATTGGTGGTCTTGGTCAGATCAACGATCATGCCTTTTCGCATACCATCAGACGGCTCAATCCCCACGCCTAAAATGCAAAAAGAATCATCTTCTTCCACTCGGGCGATGAGGGTGCAAACTTTGGTCGTGCCGATATCAATGCCTACGATTATCTCTTCTTCCATTTTTCCTAATCCAATCGATAGTACGGTGCATTTATTTGCTCCACGCTGATCAGAGTGGGTTGAACGGCGGCTTTGACAAGTGTTTTTACGATCTCCTCGATCATGTTCATCTTGGCGGTGATATCCCGCATATCGGTTCCTACATAAACTTTAAACCCACGTGCATCATTCCAGCCCAATCCTCTGCTGGCATCATAAAGAATGAGGCCCTGTTCTGGCAGTAGCTGATTTAGCTCTTTGATGGCTTGATAGGTGATGGGTTCAATTTTTTGATACACGTTGAATAATGCTAAAGAATCGTTATCTCCTTTCGCGACCACGGTCTTGCGCAGTCGTTTCTCACCCTGCAAAATGATGCTTTCTTCAGGGATGTAAAAAGGCGGTTTCTCCGTAGAATCAATGGTGAGCGCAATCTCAGCGTTTCCTCGCACCGGCAGCAGATAGCCATCAGGATCGATCCACAAGCTTTTGCCTTGGTAACTCCAATTGAGGAAAGGTTCGCGTTCCTGCACTTTCACATGCACCTTGGCAGGTAGGGAAAGCGATACCTGCACATCATATAGTTCCGGAAAGTGCTCGCTGATCTTCTGCTCGATGGAGAGAGGGGAGATCTGAAAGATGCGCTGTTGGTCAATATCCAGCACTGAGGTGATCTCTTCTTTGGTTACACGGTTGATTCCTTCAATATCAATATCGGTGACACGATATTCTACAGAACGCCAGGCGCTGATGAGAACCAGCAGGCATGCCAGTGCAACGGCTCCGCTCAGAAAACGCCAACTCAGGTGGATCTTGGGAGAGGCATATTTCTTATTGTTGTCAATGGCAATGTGCGTGAGTGGATTTTTCTCATCGCGTAGCGGTCGAAAGTCACGCTGGGTCTCTTCATAGGCTTCAGCTGCAGTGCGCGAGGCCATACGCTCCGCACGGGAATCAACCGTGTGCAGCCATTCGCTCTGCTCTCGTTGGCGTTTCTGCCTGAGAAGGTCTGACCTTTTCAAAGATTCAGCATGCTCTTTCTTTTTCATAATTTATTCCGAATATTTCCTTTCGCTGCGGTTCCGTTCTGCTTTTCGTTCAAAAGCCAGGTTCACCAGTTCATCGACCAAAGCCGCATAGCTCAATCCACTGGCTTCCCATAGCTTGGGGTACATACTGATTTTGGTGAAGCCCGGAATGGTGTTCACTTCGTTGACGAACAATTGATTGGTTGCGCCATTCACCAAAAAATCAACCCGCGCCATACCCGCACAGTCGATGGCTTTATAGGTACGGATGGCAATATCCTGTATTTCCGCAATGGTTTCTTTTGGTAGGGGGGCGGGAATGATCAGTTCGGACCTGTCATCGATGTATTTTGCTTTATAACTGTAGAATTCATCGGATGGTTTGATCTCGCCAGGTAGAGATGCGCGCGGGAATTCATTCCCCAGCACGCTGACCTCGATTTCGCGGGCATTTTCCACACCCCTTTCGATCAAAATACGGCGGTCAAACCGGCAGGCCTGCATGATACCTTCCAGCAGATCGGAATGATTTTTGCATTTGCTGATGCCCACCGACGAACCAAGGTTGGCAGGTTTTATGAAGAATGGATAAGTTCCCAGTGCTTCAGTATCGTGCATAAGCGCATCAATGTTTTTCTCAGCGTCTTTGCGGCTGGCGATGATCCAATCGACCACCGGGATATTGTTGGAACGCATCACATCCTTGAAGAGCCCTTTATCCATCCCAACGGAAGAACCCAGCACACCCGCGCCGACATAGGCAATATCTGCCATTTCGAAGAATCCTTGCAGCGTGCCATCTTCTCCGAATGTTCCGTGCAGCACCGGAAATATCACATCCAGTTCGACCAAAGGTTCCAGATTATCCTTTTCACGTTTATACAGAACGGTTTTCCCTGGTTCGGGGATGAGCAAAACCCGGTAAAGCCCTTCAAAGGAGCCTTCTTGGAATTTTTGCCAGGTCTGTTTGCCGCTCCACCACTCCCCTGAATGGGTGATCCCAATTTCCGTGATCTCGTATTTTTGAGGATCCAGAACGGAGAGAACGGATCTTGAGGACATGAGCGATACCTCATGTTCCCCAGAGCGACCCCCGAATAGAACACCGATGCGGATCTTTGTCATGCTTTCTCCTGTGATGCTTCGAATTTCCCAAAAGTCTCATAAATTGCCGCATCCCACTCGCCAATGAGTTGCATTTCGGGGTGCAGGTAATAGCCAAATTTCTGATGGACGGCGTTTTCAATGGTTTCGATCAAAGCCCAAATATCCTGAGCGCTTCCGCCGTTATTATTCATGATGAAGTTGGCATGTTGATCGCTGATCTCTGCTCCGCCGATCTGTTTTCCCTTCAGACCGGCAGCTTCGATCAATTGACCTGCCTTTTCATCCGGCGGGTTGCGGAAAATGGACCCCATACTGGGACCTGACGGTTGCGTTCTCTGCCGGCGCTCTTTATAATCTTCGACCTTTGCCACCATTTGATCGTAATCGCCCGGCTGCGCGGAGAAACTGGCAGTCAGTATCACACAGTCAGTGCATTCCCGTTTCAAGACACTGGAGCGATATGCAAAAGCCATGGCATCCTTTCCGTAAACCATTTTGCCATTTTTTCGGTGCAAGATTTCTGCCTGAATGAAGGAATCGGCAGTTTCCTTGCCAAAACAACCAGCGTTGCCATAGACCGCTCCACCAACCGTTCCGGGTAGCGTGGCAGCCCATTCCAATCCTGCCAGATGGCGGTTGATGGCCTGCCTGGCCACTTTCGATATCAGCGCTCCGGATTCTGCATTCACCCGGAATTTGTCCTGGTAGCTGTGGATGGCCATGTTGTGGGCATGATTGATGATGACCACACCGCGAATACCCTTGTCGCTGACGAGGATATTGGATCCGCTGCCCAGCACCAACAGAGGCAGATCCAATTTCCAAACCGAAGTGGTGAATGTTTCCAATTCTTTTGCATCCTGTGCGATCAGCAGGGCATCTGCATACCCACCGGTCTGAATGGTGGTGTAGTGTTTCATCTGGACGTTCTCTTGCAACCGTTCACCAAATTTTTCCTGAAGCTGTTTCAAATCCGAATCACGCATGCTTCCCCCTTTCTTTCAGTTGGGCGGATAACTGCTGATTGATCTGATATGCATCTCCTGCGGAAAGCACAAGAACGACATCCCCGCTTTTTAATTCTTTCTGCAGAAATTGCACGACCTCTGCGATGGAAGCGATGAAATGAACGTTGTCGTGATGGATCTGCGATGCGATTAATTGCGAAGAGTAATTTTGCTGTTTTTCACGAGAAGCATAGATTTCTGTCACGATCACCATATCGCTGGCGTGAAAAGCATCCAAATATTCCTGGAACAATTGTTGGGTGCGACTGTACGTGTGGGGTTGCCACACTGCGATGATGCGCTGCTGCGGGTAGCGGCTGCGGGCGGCCTGGATGGTGGAGCGGATCTCGGTGGGGTGGTGCCCGTAATCATCGATCAGGGTGATGCCGGCGAAACTGCCCAGAGTGTCAAATCGTCTGCCGGTACCGCTGAATTGCTTCAAAGCGCTACAGGTCGATTCCATGGATAAGCCCACCACATCTACCAGTGCCAGTACTGCCGCTGCATTGAACGCGTTGTGATCGCCGGGAATGGAAAGATCTTGGCTCACAGTTTTTCCATCCGGCAGTTGCAATTGAAAATTGGCGCCCTGCTGTTCCTGATGATGGATGGATTTCATGCGGTAATCAGCGAAGGTTGCACTTCCGTAATACAACACTCGATGCGCCTTCTCAGCCCATTTTCCAATTTCACAGGTTTGCGGGTGGTCTGCATAAACCAGCAGAATTGCATCATTTTTCATCTTTCCAACCAATTCTTGGAAGGCGTGGATATAGGCTTCATGGGTTGGATAGCAATCGGGATGATCATATTCTACGATGGTGAGGATAAGATAATCGGGGGCCAGCCCGAGGAACATGGAGTCATACTCGTCTGCTTCGATGACGAAATATGCTCCGTGGCCGGCATGGGCATTGCTTTTCAAATTCTTGGAGGTCCCGCCGATGATAAAAGAAGGGTCGAGGTTTGCCTGATGAAGGACCCAGGCAACCATGGCGGTGGTGGTCGTTTTTCCGTGCGTTCCGGCTACTGCGATAACTTTTTGATGTGCGGTGAGTTGCTGCAGAAAATCGACCCTGCGCAGAACAGGAATACCCGCTGCCCGGGCTGCCTGCACTTCCACGTTGTCTTCTTGAATGGCTGACGAGCGTATCACGATATTGGCACCGGCGATTTGTTCGGCTTTATGTCCGGCATAAACCGTAGCACCCATGCTGCGCAATTCCTCAGCAAGGGGCGAGATGAGCGCATCCGAACCGCTGACCGTGTTCCCCTGTTCCAGGAGCACGCGTGCGATGGGAGCTAATCCTGTTCCGCCAATTCCGATAAAGTGATAGTGTTTGCTCATATAAACATCACCAAAACAAAGACAAAGGAAATCGCTACCGCGTAATAAATTACGGGTGCGGTCAACCAAACCGGAGGGAGATAAGGAACCAGTGCCAGAGCGGCTTCTCCGGCAGGAGTTCCAACGATGGGCGGGATGAGGATTTCAAAGGGATAATTGGCATCTGCCAAAAAGAACCACAGCGAACCATAGATCAGAAAACCATTGATCCCACCAATGATCAATCCCAGCAAAATATCCTGCAGCCGTCCGCGTGCCAAACGGTCATCACCCGCAAAGCGGGGGATGTTGGGTGTCTGGTAACCGAAAAAGATCAGTGCGATGAAAATGATGATGCGCATCCAAACCTTGGATGTGACCGGGTTGGAAGCCAGGTATGTTTTTACGAAAGGAACATAGGTTTCCAGAATGGTAATGGCAAAGATCCCCATGATCGCGCTGAAAGTGACCAAGATTTCCTTTGTCCACCCTCTGATCGCTCCAATCAGGGCGAACATGATGATGAAGATCCAGAAAAGAACTCCCAGACTGATCATGCTGCTGCTCCTTTCTGTTTTTTCTTTTTCATTCCTGTTTCCATCACAATCTGCCCGATTTTTTGTGCGGCGTCAGGGGTGGCAAGTGAACGCATTGCGGTTTGCATAGTTTGCAGCCGCTGAGGGTCGTACAGCAGATCAAGAACGGTCGGCCGCAAAGAGTTTGCCATATCCTCATCTCTCAAGATCACCGCTGCCCCGCTGTTTGCCAGATGATCGGCATTATTTTTTTGATAATGCCAAGCATGCGGGTAGGGGACCAAAATGGCGGGAAGGTTGAAAAATGGGAGCTCGCCCAATGTGGATGCTCCGGCCCGACAAACGGCCAGGTCGGCCGCCGCCAGGGCGGCGCCCATCGTCTCGTGCAGGTAAGGGAAAAGGTGATAACGCTTTTTCAACGTGTCCGGCAGTGTTTGTGCATTTTGTTGCGTTTCCTGGTAGTTATCCGAACCGCTGATATGGACTACCTGTGCCGCCTTCAGAAAGTCTGGCAGCAAGGGGTACAGTGCACGGTTGATGGATTGGGCACCTTTGCTGCCTCCAAAAACCAGCAAGACCGGCAACGCATCGGTTAACGCCAGCTCTCTGCGAGCCGCATCTTTCTTCCAGCGGGTCACTTCTTTGCGCAGAGGATATCCGCACAGAGTGACTTTGCTTTTTCTGCGGATGAATTGCCCTGATTCCGCAGTGCTGGTGAGAATCCGATCGGCATATTTCATGAGCACTTTCAATGCCAGACCCGGTTCAATATCCGGGATAAAGACCACAGAAGGAACATGACGGGCGGCCAGTGCAACAGGCACGGAAAGATACCCACCGGTAGAAAAGAAAACATCCGGTTGGAATGAATGGACGATCATTTCGGCTTCTTGATAACCGCGGACCAATTTGCTTATATTGCCCGGCAGTTTTTGCAGGCTAACTCCATGCAATCCCGCAGCAGGGATCGCTTTGTAAGGGATGCTCAGGCGAGTGATGAGTTCAGTTTCCATGCCGCCTTCGCTTCCTACCCAAAGGATTTCATCTACTTGTTTGGTGAGCGTTTGAAGAACGGCGAGAGCGGGGTACACTCCGCCACCCGTCATTCCTGCGCAAATCAACAACTTCATCGATGGGCCTCCCTTCCTCTTTGTTTTTTTGGTTGGCAGTGGCTCTGGACACATTCAGGATGAATCCTACCCCTGCCAGAACCGTTACCATGTTGGAACCGCCGGCGCTGATAAAAGGCAGAGCATTCCCGGCGATGGGGATGATATTTACCATAACGCAGATATTGATGGCTGCTTCCACGAATATCCAAATGCTTATCCCGGCTGCTAGCAATTTCCCTAACAGGTCTGGTGCCTGACTTGCGATGGTGAGTCCTCTCCACAGAAAGAACAGGAAGAGGAGAACCACAACGGCAGCACCGAACAAGCCCAATTCTTCCACAATCACCGCATAGATGGAATCAGTAGGAGCAACTGGCAGACCGGTGAACTTGGTGGTTGCATGCCCGATACCGACGCCCCAGAAACCACCTTTTACAATCGCCTCGATGGAACGTTGAGTCTGATACGATGCATTTTGGGGATCCTGCAGCCCGGCAACGAAGTCACTCACACGGGTATGCGCAGTGGGATACAGGAATATCAATGCCGATCCGATCACCATCACGACCAGCAACACGACGATGATTTGGCGGATATTTCCTCCTCCGATGAAGAACATGATGCCACCCATGAGAACGATCGTAAGCACAGCAGAAAAATCTGGCTGCGCCATGATCAATCCTGCGATCAGTCCCAGAATGCCGGCCAGAGGGAGTAACCCGAATTTGACTGAATCCAGCACATCCTGTTTGGCATACAACCAGAAAGCCAGGTAGATCACAACGGCCAATTTTGCAAATTCAGATGGCTGGATGGAGCCTTGGAACAGGGAGCGGCGTGCGCCCAGACGCGTTTCACCATATACAAAAGAAACCAGGATCAGAAGGATGACGACCGCCACCATCATCGGGAAGAGGAGTTTCTTGAAGCGGTGATAATCGATAGAATAGATAAGCGCTGCACCGAGGCACCCGAGGATGACAAATTGAATCTGGCGATTGAAAAGGTAATCAGGTTTTTCTCCCAGTGTCGTCATAGAGTATTCCCAACCAGCGGAATAGACCATGAGCAAGCCGATGGCCAGCAGTGCCAATACGCATACCAGAAATGGCACATCAACGCCGAGGTGCAACGAACGCTCTTTTTTCTTTTTCGGGATTCCACTATTTGCGTTCATTACAGTTCCTCCACAAGTTTCCTGAACAGTTCACCACGTTCTTCAAAATCTTTGAAGGCGTCATAACTGGTTCCGCCGGGAGAAAGCAATACCACATCCCCCTCCTGAACGATTTTTGCGGCTGCTTGGATGGCTTCGGGAAGTGTGCCTGTTCTTTCCAATGTATAGGGAAAGTTGTGTTTTTCATACGAATCCAGCGCTGAATAGATCAAGCTGGCCGCCTCACCAAACAGAATGATATGATCAGCGCGTTGATGGATTTCGGCTGCCAGGTCCATCCATGGCAGATGTTTATCCCTGCCGCCCAGTAGCAAGACCAGCGGTTCGTGGAAGGAACGGATGGCAGCCAGCGTTCTTTCGGGTGTGGTGGCGATGGAATCGTTGTACCAATCTGCTCCATGCCATTGGCGGATGAATTCCAGACGATGGCTGATGCCGTGCACCTCTTCAATCCCTGCCTGCATCGCTTCTTTGGAAAAACCGGCTGCATGGGCTGTTGCACAGGCAGCCAGAGCATTCAGCAGATTATGTGTTCCACGCAGGCGTACAGAGTGATTGGGACATATTTCTTGTTCCAATACCCCATCTTTGATCCACAGAGAATTTTCGCGCAGGAAGGTACCTGCCAGGTCTCCTTTTGGCTCCTGCAGTCCAAAAGTGATCAATTTTCCACGTACCTTGTTGCGCAAGTCCCATGCACCCGCATCTTCCCGATTCAGAATGGCTGTATCAGAGGGATGTTGATAATCCAGGATATGCGCTTTCGCTGCAGTGTATGCCTGCATGGTGCCATGCCGGTCGAGATGGTTGGGGGTGATATTGGTGATGGTGGCAACGGCTGGTGAAATGGTCATCAATTCCAACTGAAAGCTGGAAAGTTCCAAAATTACAACATCGCGAGGACCGATCTCTGCCAGGTAAGGGATCAGTGGTACTCCAATATTGCCGCCGATCCATGCTTTTTGGCCGTCCCGTACTGATTTTTTCGCGATTTCACCGACCATGGTGGTGGTGGTAGTCTTACCTGCCGAACCGGTGATCCCGATCGCTTTCGCTTTCAACCCTTCGAAGAGGATCTGAGAATCGTTGGAGAGAGGGATACCACGTTTTTGTGCTTCCTGAACGATGGGAAGATCCAACGGTACGCCGCCCGATATGCAGACCAGATCACATTCATCCAACAGGGTGAGAGGATGGCTGCCAAAGAATGTTTGAATGCCCAATGCGCCAAGTTCTATGACTAGGTCGCTGAAATTCTCGGCTGAACGATTATCGTTCAGCGTCACCAAAGCATTCTTCTCGGCCAGGAAGCGTGCTAGAGCAACACCCTGACGGGCGCCACCCAGAACTAACACGCGCATTCCTCGGAAATTTCTCATCGTTATTTCACCATACTGATTGCTATTCCAACCAATGCGAACAATAGATCAACGATCCAGAAACGCTGTACTACTTGCGTTTCACTCCAACCGCTCAATTCAAAATGGTGATGGAGCGGTGCCATCTTGAAAAGCCGTTTTCCTCCGGAAAGACGGAAATAGCCGATTTGCAGAACAACGCTCAATACTTCACTGGCAGGAATGATGGCGATGAGAGGTAAGAGCAACCATTGACCGGTCATCAAAGCAACCGTTGCCAGGGTGGCGCCTAAGGCCAGGGAACCGGCATCTCCCATGAACAATTGAGCAGGGTGAACGTTGAACCATAAGAACCCTAACAGCGCACCGACGATGGTAAAACAGAAATTGGCAAGGAAGGTTTGTCCCTGCATCAGAGAAATCACACCATACGCTGTAAATGCTGTGATGGAAATGAGACTTGCCAATCCATCCAGCCCATCCGTGAAATTTACGGCATTGGAAAAGCCAACGATGATAAAGGTTGCAATGGGGATATACGCGACTCCCAGGGGAATGGGTTCCGGATAACTGGGCCAATACATTTCCGGCACGTGCAACGCATATTTCAGGAGGAAAGCGGTGATCAAAGCAAAAATGGTTTGCATCAGGAATTTCATTTTCGCAGACATTCCCAACCCTTTACGCGGTCCGCGAATGCCTTCCCAATCATCGATGGCGCCCAGAATGCTGAAGATCACCATAACTGCCAAAGGGAGCAAAATGGATAATCCGGAAATGTCGAATCCAAGCACGGTGGCTGCATTCATGAGGATGGTCAAAATGATCACCGGAAGGAGGATGATAAAACCGCCCATGGTGGGTGTTCCCAATTTTTCGATATGGCTTTCAGGTCCGTCTTCGCGGATGATCTTTCCAATCTTGAAGTGGCGCATGAGTTTGATCAGCGGTCCGCCCCAAATCAGGGAAAGGACGAAGCTCAAAATGACCAGGACGATTGATACACTAGTTTCTCTCATTGCGTTTTCTCCAAAGCAGCGGAGATGGTGTCCATATGCAATCCGTGGGAACCTTTGATCAGGACCACATCCTCCGCTGTAAGGTTGTATTTAAGAATTTCCACGGCTTCGGCTGAATTATCCACCGAAGTGATGGCGTTTTCCGGCAGGCCCGCCCGGCTGGCTGTTTCGGCAATGATGCGACCAAGCTTTCCAACTGTGATCAAATGGTTGACGACCGTGGCGGCTTTTTCACCCACCTGGTGATGCCCAAGTTCTTCATACGCGCCCAGCTCGAGCATGTCACCTAGCACGGCCACTTTATGCCCTTTCAATTCGTCCAGCAGATCCAGAGCTGCCAGCATTGATTCGGGAGTGGCATTATAGGTGTCATCCAGAATTAACGCACCCGTTTCAGTGCGCACGGCAACCAAACGTAGTTGGGAATGTCCTTTTTGCAAACCACTGATGATCTCATCCCAATTCATCCCCATGGCCAGACCGGCCGCGGCTGACCGCAGGACAGTTTGCACAGAATGTCGGCCTAATAAGGGCACCTGCACCGGATGCATTGCACCCTGGTGATGCAGGGTAAGAGTGATGCCTTTCAACCCGTTGCCCTGAATGCTATCTGCCCACAGATCAGCTTCGGGTGAAAGACCATAGAAGAGCACCTTGGCATGGGTCTTCTCGCTCATCGACCGCACGAAAGGATCGTCATAATTCAAGATGGCTGTTCCATGTTCGGGCAGCGCCTCAACCAGCTCGGCTTTGCCGCTTGCGATGATTTGCTGGCTTCCCGCACGCTCTGCGTGGACGGTTCCAATATTGGTGACAATTCCAATCTCGGGGGCAGCGATTTCACAAAGGAATTTGATTTCGCCGGGATAATAGAATCCCATTTCCAGCACCACGCAGTTCTGCCCATATCCGCAGTTCATCAAGGTGAGAGGGAGACCGATCTCATTATTGTAGTTGCCAGGATTCTTGTGGGTAGTGAAACGTTGCCCCAGTACTTCAGCGACCAATTCTTTGGTGGATGATTTACCCACACTGCCTGTAATTCCAATCACTTTAAGACTTCTGCACTGTCGTTGATGGACCGCAATGGATTGCATCGCTTTCAGGGTATCGGGTACCTTGATCCCAAAAGGAAGAGGAGGAATGGCAAGCGGTGCCGAACGATCGATGCTTTCAATGTCCAGCACAGGAAAATCGCAACGAGTCTCGTGATCCATGACCACTACCTGTGCTCCGGCGGCCACGGCTTGCGGGACATAGGCATGTCCATCCACCCGTTCGCCTTTGATTGCGAAAAAGATTGAACCGGGGATCACGCGCCGTGAATCAATCGTGGCTTCGGAGAGCATCCCGTGATTCTGCTCTGTGAGTTGGATGCTAAAGGAACCAAACAGGTCAGTTAATTGAATCATTTGCACTTCCTGCTGCATACAGCGATTGCCGGACTGAGTCAGGCGGGATATCCAGCATGACCACCAGGTTTTCAACGACATCATGGAATACGGGGGCGGCTACATAAGAACCCCAATACCCGATCTCCGGATCCGGTTTTTCGACCCACACATACACCAGGAACTGTGGATCATCCACGGGGCCCCATCCAACAAACGATGCATTGGATAGATTGGCGTCATATTCACCTTCCACCGGGATTTCTGCTGTGCCGGTTTTCCCTGCTATACGGTATCCATCCACCAATGCCAAGGAACCTTCACCGCCTTCCAATGATTTTGCTAACAGTTCGTTCATGGTATCCGCTGTTTTTTCGCTGATAGGAACACTTAAAACCTGGGGCTCTGTTTCGTATGTTTCGCCATTGTCAATAATGGCTTTTACCACATGCGGCTTCATCATTTTGCCACCGTTGGCAATTGCCGAAGCAGCCGTGGCCATTTGAATGGGGGTGACGGCAACACCTTGCCCGAAGGAGTTGGTAGCCAGGTTGATGGGATACCAACCATCGTCCTCTGGAAGACTGAGCGGCCAAATTTCCTCGCCACCCAGATCGATATTGGTGCGTCTTCCGATACCAAATGCCTGCATGTAAGAGTAGAAAGCATCGGCACCTAATTTTTCGGTGGCAATCTTTGCCAGGCAAACATTGAGCGAATGTTGCAAACAGCCGAGCGCATCCTGCTCACCCCATGATTTACGATTCCAGTTATAGATATAACTGCCATAATATTCGAAATATTGACCCACATCGAATTTATCATCGAGGTCAACTTTCCCTGAATCAATGGCTGCGGCCATGGTCAGGATCTTGAAGACCGATCCGGGTTCATACGTTTCGGAGATGGCCCGATTGAAAGGCGTCGTATCTTTCAGTTCATCTTCATACAACCAGTACTGGTTCAAGTTGATGCGTGGTTGCGAAGCCATGGCGAGTATTTCACCATTCTTGGGATTCATCACAATGATGGTGGCAGATTTGGCTTTGAATTGCTTTACGGTTTCATCCACTTTTTCTTCTACCATGGCCTGAATTTCACGGTCGATGGTCAATACAAGGCTGGCACCGGAAGGAAGGGTGGGAGTTTCTTCGATCATATAGGGATCAAGCGGTATTTCCACGGTGACCGGTGGGCCGGAAAGGATATCGTTGTAGTATTCTTCTACCCCGTAGAACCCCTCACCATTTTTGCGGTCGCGGAATTTATAGAAACCAAGCACATTCGCGGCCAGTGTGTTTTCAGGATAACTGCGCTGTAAATGAGGATACCAGACCATGCCCCGCAAGCTGGGCAGGTCTGGATCCTCCCCTTCCGGATTGAGCGTTTCATACTCATCCTTGATCTTCGATAATGCATCGATTACACCGGATGGCAGGAAATCGGCGATGATGCCATAGATATTTTTCCCATTACCATAATCCAACGAAGCGGTCTCCAACGCATTTTCATAATTTACGTCGGGGATCACCGAGAGCGTTTCAGCGATGGATTTGGCGTTTTTCACATATTGAAGCAAGACACCAACTTCATAAACCTCTTCATTTCCGGCTAGCAAATGACCCCAACGATCATAAATATTTCCTCGTTCCGGATAGATGACTCTTTTTTCATACGTGAATTGCTCATCTGCCCATTCGCTGAGTTTAATATATTCATTGCTATTTTGGATGCGAAATAGCTGAAAGACGATCACGATAGCAAGGAACAGGCAGATGGCCTTGACGAAATTCAAACGCGCATCAAATTTATATTTCATTGCTCAACCTCCTTGCTGGAAGCTGAGAATAAAAGGTTTTGTAAGAAATCACCCAATGATTCCTGATATGCAGAATTGAGCACCACATCACCCTCCGAATCACTGGCAGGGGCAGGGGATGTTAGGCGAACTGTGCGCCCGGGATAGGAAGGCAGAACCATGTAGAAAGTATTGTCCGATGAAATTTGGGTGAAGCCTAATTTTTCTGCCCGTTTAGACATGTTGGTGTTGGAGAGCAGCCAGGCCAACTGGGTATTTTCATTGGCGATCGTTCGCTGCAATTCTTCTTTGGTATCGAGATAAGCGCGTATCTCCAGGCCGGCAGCGGCAGCTTGAGCGCTGAAGACCAGGTACAGGGCAAAGATGGTTCCCAATGTGATCACAGGCAGCACAGACAGCCCCAATTTTTGGAGCTGCTTGCGGCGGGGTGTCTGTTTATATGCCTGTATCAATTGTTTTGCCATAGTCTTATCCGATTTTCTGCGCAACCCGTAATTTTGCGCTGCGCGATCGGGGGTTTATTCTAATCTCTTCATCCGATGCTGTGACAGGTTTTTTTGTGAGAATGGCTAAACTGGCTTTATGCTGGCAAGTGCATACTGGCTGTTCGGGGGGGCAGATGCAGTCCCTCGATTCTCGTTTGAAGATGTCTTTTACGATCCGATCTTCGAGAGAATGGAAAGAAATTACTGCAATCTTTCCGCCTGCACATAATTGGGTGATCGCCAGATTGATCCCCTTTTCCAGCACAGACAACTCTTGATTCACAGCGATCCGTATTGCCTGAAAAGTGCGCGTGGCAGGATGAATCCTGGATTTTTGTCCACCGTAAACCGACTGGACCAGTTGTGCCAATTGGGTGGTGGTATGCAAGGGACGGGCGGCGCAGATGGCTTTGGCAATGGCATGCGCCTTGGGTTCTTCCCCATAGTTCCAGAGGGTGGAAGCAATCTCTTCCTCGCTCCAATCGTTGAGCAAATCGCTGGCGCGGAAAGTGGCATGATCATCGAAGCGCATATCCAGCGGTCCTGCCTGGTGGAAAGAAAAACCGCGTTCGGCTGAATCTACCTGCATGGAAGATATGCCCAGGTCGAATACGATCCCATCAACACAGTCCCATCCCACTTTTTGCAGGCATGTTTTCATCTCAGTATAAGAGATGTTAAAAATGGATGCCCGCTTTGAAAAACCACGCAGACGTTCTGAAGCAATGGCCACGGCATGATGGTCAATGTCAAGCCCGATCAGGGAACCATCAGGTTGGCTGGCAGTGAGAATGGCTTCCGCATGCCCACCGGCACCCAGTGTGGCATCCAGATATTTACCGTTCGAGGTGGGTTTAAGGTATGCGAGGACTTCCCGATTGAGAACAGGAACGTGGGGGTAGGTCTGATCTGCTGGCATCATGGTTCCTCAAAGGTAAGGTCCAAATATTCAAGCTTCTTATCCTTTAGATCAGATTTTTGAAGTTGATCCGATTCCGAATTCCACTGTGAGGCAGACCATATTTCAAAATAATCGCCAGACCCTGTAAGAACCACATTGACATCCAAGTTGACCATGTCACGCAGGTTCTGTGGAATCAGGATTCGCCCCATTTTATCGGTTTCAACCAGCACGCCGTAAGAATAGAACATGCGGCGCAATTTGCGTGCAAACGGATCCATGATATTATGAGTGCGTAACTTGTGAGATAATACTTCCAGATTATGTTGACTCATACACATCAGGTTATTGTCAAAACCCAACGTGATATAAGTGCCTTCTTCGAGATCTTCACGAAAACGGGCAGGGATGGTCAATCTCCCTTTGTCATCGATTGTGTGTTCATACTGCCCGAAGAACATCTGTTCTACCTCTTAGAATAACCAGAACGCCGGTAAAACCGGCGCTCCACTTTCACCCATATTTCTCCACTTGTTCCCACATTATATAGTACTTTTGGGTGAAATTCAAGATAATTTTGACAAAAATGGAAGGAAAAAAAGATTCAATTTAACGATAGTTAAAAGAAAAAAGGGAAGCAATTATATTATTGCTTCCCTTTTTTACGACGCTGAATTACTTATTTAAAGCAGTCGGATGGTTTAATGCTACTATTGCGGCTGCCGCAAAAAGCGTTGCTGCTGCTCATCCGGCCGGTGAACAGATTCTCCGAAGAATCCATATAGATTGTGAATTCTCCTTCTGTTCCATCGGTGTTTTCCCATGTTCCCTTCACCGTTCCGCCATCTTCCTGAATGGTGCCGATGAAGGAGATGGAGTTGTGATTGGTCAACACGGTTGAGCCGCTGATCTTATCACCTTGGACAAGAAAATCGATGGTATATCCCTTGCTGCTATCACCCATCCAGATAGTCCATTGGTCATCCCAGTCCACATCCATTACGACAACTGCGGTGGGTGCGGGGGTTGCACTGGCAGCCGCCACCTGATCTTCAGGCGCTGCTGTGACCAGAACGGTAATGACCTGGGGAACCAGGGTGGGAATAACAATTTCCTCTTCATTGCTCTGGAAGAATGGGAAACTGCAAGCTACCGATATGATAGCCAAACAACAAATTGAAATGATCGCAAGTTTTAGGGGCGTTCTCATTGGGTTCCTCCTGTTCCATTCAATATAATTGTATGTAAAACGATAAAAAATACAATATCGATTCTAGATCCATTTCAATGACGATTGACGAATCGAAATGGTCATCCTCGTTTTTGCGTTCACTACAAACGAAAAAAGGAAAACAGGAAAACAGTTTTTGTTGTTTGTGGTAGAATGATGTGCTCGATGGAACTTCCATCGAAACCGAGATCTTGCAAGTTTGAAGCGCCTTGCTGGTTTCAGAAGGGTGCTTTTTTTATTAATAGGAGAAAGAATGGATTTGAATTTCAATGATTTGGGCCTGGATGAACAATATCTGCAGGCAGTAGACCGACTGGGTTTTCAAAAACCCACACCCATCCAGAGCATGGCTATCCCTGTGTTGTTGGAAGGGAGGGATGTTCTGGGCCAGGCTCAAACCGGCACGGGAAAGACCGCTGCTTTTCTTTTGCCAATATTGCAGAATATCCAACCCGGTATTGGATGTATTCAAGCATTGGTTCTTGCGCCTACCAGGGAATTGGCCATTCAGATTGCGCAGGAAGCAAAAAAGATTGCGCAATTCACAGCCATTCGTATTGCAACGGTATATGGTGGACAGTCTTATGATATCCAGATCAGAGAACTGAAGAATGGAGTGGATATGGTGATTGCAACCACCGGGCGCCTGATGGATTTGATCCGAAAAGATGTAATTGATTTGGACCAGGTACATTACTTGATCCTGGATGAAGCGGATGAGATGTTGGAAATGGGTTTTATTGAAGATATCGAAACGATCTTGACCCATTTGCCCAATGTGGAACAAAAAGGGTTATTTTCCGCGACTATGCCCAAAGAAGTACGTCTGCTGGCGAATAAATACCTTGTAAAACCGAAAGAGATCATGATCAATCCTTCGAATCGTACCTTGGAAGAGATAGAACAGCGCTGTTATTTTGTGCGTCAGGACGGTAAATTTGCAGCATTGCTGAAAATTTTAGAGATGGAGATGGTGCAGAGTGCATTGGTCTTTGTGCGCACAAAAATGCGTGCTCAGGAATTGGCTGATGATCTGGCAGAGCAAGGGTATGCTGCCAAAGCCATGCATGGAGATCTGAACCAAAAACAGCGTGAATCCGTCTTGCTAAGTTTTCGAAAACATCAGATCACAATGATGGTGGCGACCGATGTGGCAGCACGTGGTTTGGATATCAAAGGGGTATCGCATGTCATTAATTATGATATTCCGGATGATCCAGAAGATTATATCCACCGCATTGGCAGGACGGGGCGTGCAGGATGCCGTGGAAATGCGATCTCCTTGATTTCAAAAAAGGAAGGTGAAAGATTCCATAAGATAGAGTCTTTTTCCCACCAAACGGTCATAGAATGTGCGGTTCCATCCCGTGGAGAAATTTTAGCCAAACGGGATGAGGTATTTATTCAGAGATTATTGGATTCAATGAAAAATACAGATTTGGAACGGGAGCGCGCCATGGTGCGACAATTGGCTGATCGTGATTTTTCAGCGCTTGATCTTGCTGCCGCTGCATTCAATTTGCTGCGCAACAATGAAAGTCCGCTACCAGAAGAGCACCGTTCTCCGGAAAAGTTTTCCCATGGGGAGAGATCACTTAAAAATGGATCTTTAAAAGAAGTCAGTCACATTTCCAAAAAGCATGGATCTTCTTCTCGTTCGAAGAACAAAGGCGAATTTTCAGAGCATAAACAGGAAAAGGGAATGGTTTGCTTGAAAATGAATTTGGGTAAGAAACAAGGGCTGCGCCCCGGGAATGTGGTTGGAACGATAACCGGCGAATTGGGTATATCTGGAAAAACAATTGGGAAGATCCATATTTATAACGACCATACGCTGGTGGATGTATCTGAAAACCATGTTCAGGCAGTGCTTGCCAATAGTAATGGCAGCTACAAAGTGAATGGAAGACCTGTTTATTTGACCAGGGTTGAATGATTTCCTTGGAAAATGAGTGATCGATTTTTTACCCCGGTTTTGCTTGCTTCTCTGCTTTGATCTCCTCAGCAGGTCTCAGGGGAACACTTAACTCATGACAGGGTTCTTTGCTCCGGTCAACTCTCCATAAATAAAGATCTTCTTTATTCACTGGATTGTTCTTCATTTCAGTCAAATATTGCAAAAGCAACTGTGCTGATCGGATCATGATGTGGGTACATCGCGATTGTGCGCCACCAGTATAAGCTTGCTGTTTTAAGGTGGAGCAATGGGATGTTTTGAATTCGTCCAAAAAACGCTGCCAGTAGCCCCTGGCTATTGCCGAATCGTAGCGAGCATCTCCGTTTACATCAATCCGTCCATAAACTGCTCCAATTAGCAAGATTCCGACCGTCAATCCACCGCAATGACTGCTCATAGATTCTGCCATCCCTCCATGCAGAATGGCGGTCATTTTGAGAATAGTTTCATTGAGTTCGACTTTGGGCAGTAAGTAAGGCCACAATGCCCTGATCAGTGTTTCGGAACAGTGATAGCCGGAAGCATGCAGGTCAACGACCACATCCTTTACAGCGCGCAATGATCCGTCATCCTTAAAATATACAATGTTTTCCATGAAAGGGTTTCCTTAAATATCCGTAATTCTTTGATCCATATCATTACATATGGTGAAATGAATTTTAGCAAATATATCCTCATTCTTGAGCATTAAAAAGACTTTTCTCTCCCTTCTTTTCCTTTCCAATTCGGGATATGATTTTGCGCGAAGTTGGTATACTTTCAACGAATGTTTTTATTGCAGGTCATGAGGTCATGATGAAAAAAGTTTGGATAGATACAGATCCTGGTATCGATGATACCTACGCTATTGCCATGCTGTTGGAAGATCCGCGAATTGAGATCGTGGGAGTTTCCACAGTTTTTGGAAATGTGACCGTGGATAAAACCACACGCAATGCCAAGCTGCTGCTGGAAGCAGCCGGAAAAGCACAAGTGCCGCTCGCCTGTGGGGCGGCCAATCCATTATATGTTCCATTGGATACTTCACCTTTTGTGCATGGTGCCAATGGTCTGGGCGATATGCCGCTCCCTGAAGCATCGATGCAGGAGTGTCCTCTGCGTGCGCCGCAGGCCTTGATTGATGCAATTCTCAATAATCCGCATGAAATCACCTTATTACCGATCGGACCACTTACCAATATCGCCATGGCGATCATCCTTGAACCGCGTATTGTGGATCTCGTGAAGGAGGTGGTCATCATGGGTGGGGCAGTGCATTGCCCGGGGAATATTACCCCGGCTGCTGAAGCGAATTTTTTCCATGATCCGCATGCTGCCCAAATTGTAATTGGCGCAGGTTGGAAGGTGGTGCTGGCTGGTTTGGATGTGTGCAACCGCGGATTGATCCCGCAGCAGATGCTGGAAAAGATCGGCAATGGAAAAAGTCCTTTAGCACCCTATATGAAAGGATCTCTGCCATTCTTTAAAAATTTCTTAAAACTTTTTGAAATGGGAGATGCCGTAACCCTTCCCGATACCATGGCTGCTGCTTATTTATTGGACCCCACCATGTTCACGGTGAAAAGTGAATACTTGTTTGTTGAAACGGAAGGCAGTTGCCAGGGCCAGTCGTTGGCTGTTCCGCGTGGAAAATGGTATGAAGATCCGGGGAGCAAAGTGCGTTATCCTGCGGATGACCATATCCAGATAGTGGAGGTCTTGTTGGATGTTGATCCGTGTAAATTTCTGGAATTGTTGGATAGATTGCTGGTCTGATAACGACCCAAAAAGATGGGGTGAATCACTTTGACAAACGGATGCTCGCTATATTTTATTTCAACGAGCTTTTTATGTAATTAATTAGCAAAAGTCAAATAGACATTCGAGGAATTGACCGAGATGGAATTCATTTACAATCAAAATCAAAATTGTATAATATGAATAACCCACGCACCTTCCATGGCTGAATGGATATCAGCTTCGATATGCAACGATGTTTTTATGAATTGGAAAAGCTGGACCATATAATTTACAAAATGGGGTCTGGCGAATTTTGGGAAAAAACATGCCGCAAAATATCTCTGGCATGTTTTTTGATTATTATGTAGAGAAGATTGATTGAGGAGTGGAATGACGGGAAAAAAAGTGGAAAAGCAAAAGATAAATCTTGATGCCAGAAATAAGGTCATCATTGAAGCGATCCATGAACCGGTACTGATCCTGAACACTGATTTACGAATTTTTTTCGCCAACAAACACTTTTATTCAACTTTCCAATTGAAAAAAGATGAGGTGATTGGAAAATTGATCTACGATCTGGCAGGGAAAACGTGGGATATACCTGAGTTCCACTCGATCAAGGCGGATCTTTTAAAAAAGGATGCCACAAGTATTTTTTTACGAATCGAACATGATCTATCAGGTTCTGTGAAACATGGCATTTATTTAAATGCAATCCGCTTTCCGGAGGGAGAGAAAAATCAATGCATGGTTGCTCTATTGTTCGAGAACATCGTCGAACAAAAGCTCCAGGAAAGCATGGAGTTCCAGCGTTCTATTTTTGAAACCACATCCCTGCCCACTGCAATCCTGGCAGCAGATAAAACGATCCTTGGGGTGAATAGAGAATTCGAGAAACTTTCCGGCTTTTCAAAAAAAGAAATTGAGAATAAGAAAACATTCTCGGAATTCATTACGCCGGAATATCTGTCACTTGTCGAAAAACGCCATGATCAAAGACGGATTGACCCCCAAAAGACACCCAAACACTATGAATTTCAGATCAAAACGCGAAATGGTGAGATTCGGGATGTTTTATTAAATGCCGATCTGATTCCAGGCACGCAAGAAAGCGTGGTCTCTCTTCTGGATATGACTGAACGGAATCAGGTTGAAAGAGCACTACTGGAAAGTGAAGAAAAATTTAAATTCATCTTTGATAATTCCGTTATCGGAAAATTGCTGAGTTATCCCTCAGGGGAAATGTATTTCAATCAGGCATATTGTGACATGCTGGGATATACACGAGAAGAGTTAAAACATAAAAAATGGCAGGAACTTGTTCATCCGCAGGAATTTGAAAATTTCCAAAAAAAATGAACACTCTACTTTCTGGAGAATCGTCATCGTTGCATTTTATGACCCGCCTTGTCAAAAAAGATCAGTCGATTGTTTGGGCAAACATTCTTCTTTCGATACGTTTCGATAAGAACAATGAACCCATGTATTATTTTGCCACGATCGTGGATCTTACCGAACGCATAAAGATCGAAGAGCAGTTGCGCGAAAGTATGAATTTTCAGAAAGTCATTTTTGAAACGACCACCCTGCCTACTACTATTCTTGATGAAGACAAAACGATTTTGATTTCCAACAGACAATTCGAATTGCTGTCTGGTTATACAAAAGAAGAAATCGAGGGGAAAAAGAAATGGATGGAATTTGTCGATCCGGAGTATCGATTGATGATGGAACAATATCATGAAAAAAGGCGGATCGCGCCGAATGAAGTTCCCCTGCAGTACGAGTTTAAATTCATTGATAGAAAGGGGGAGAAAAAAGATATTTTCTTAAGTGTTAATATAATCCCCGGCACAATGAAAAGTGTCGCATGCCTTTTCAATATTACCGAGTTAAAACGCAATGAAAAGGCATTACAAGAGGCAAATGTCATTATTAACCGTGGCCCGGCAGTGGCTTTTCTATGGAAAAATACTTCTGGATGGCCTGTCGAATTTGCCTCAGAAAATGTCGATAAACTTTTCGGTTATTCTGCCAAAGAATTCACAAACGGGCATATTGCATACACTGACACGATTCATCAAGATGATCTGGCGCGTGTTGCTTCGGAAGTGAAAAAGTACAGCAATATCGAAGGACTACAGTCATTTACTCATGAGCCGTACCGGATCATAACCAAAGCAAAAGAAGTGAAATGGATTGAGGACATTACATACATTCGGAGAGGTGGGCATGGGGAAATAACCCACTACGAAGGAATCGTATATGACATTACTGCCAGGAAAATGGCTGAAGAAAAATTACAGATCAGTGAGAACAATTATCGCTCGGTTGTTGAACATGCTCCAATTCTCATGGCTAATTTCTTGCCGGATGGAACGATCACCTTTGTAAATAAGGCGTATTGTGATTATTTTGGAATACCCAATGAAAAGATTGTAGGTAAAACCATCTATTCTTCCATCCCTGAATACGAGAGACAAAGCATGAGGGATAGGTTAGCTAACTGCTCTCAGGAGACCCCTCTGTTTGTAACAGAAAACAGAGTAAATAAAAGTGGCGAGCTGCGCTGGATGCGTTGGACAAATAGCGCGTTTTTCAATGAACAGGGTAAGGTCATCTATTTTCAATCTTATGGCCAGGATATTCACGAACGCAAGCGAGTGGATGAGTTATTGTATGCGCTCAATCAGGCAGCGGTGGCAATGGGATCGGCCTTCTCGGTAGATGAAATTTTCGCTGTGGTTGCCAATCAACTGGGCGAACTTGCAATCACCTGCCAGTTGTTCCCGGTGGATGAAACAAAAAAGCGGTTTTTCACAAAATATTTACACTTTGATCAAAAATTGATTGCCATGGTCGAGAAATGGCTTCAGGTTGATCATGAAAACTACTCATTTCCTATCGATATCGTTGAACCTTATCAAAACGCCATTCAAGAGAAAAAAGCCATCTTTATAGCTGATACAAAATATCTGGTCAAGAAAGTAATACCGTCGGTGGCGGCAAAGCTCACTGACCCGATCATAAAAAGCTTCCATTCTTCCAAAAGTATTGTTACTCCATTGATTGTTGATGATGACGTCATTGGTATCTTTTCAGTGCAATCCGATCATCTTCGAGAAGAAGATGTTCCGATTTTTACTGTTTTCGCTGACCAGTTAGCCAGCGCATGGAAAAAAGTGGAACTACTACAAGATTTGAAAAAAACCATCGATGGCACCATTCTTACCATTGCCGCAACCGTAGAAATGCGCGATCCCTATACGGCGGGTCACCAAACGCGGGTGGCTGATCTGGCAGTTGCCATTGCCAGAAAAATGAATCTTTCAGAAACGCAAATAGAAAGTATCCACATGGCGGGTATTATTCACGACCTGGGAAAGATCAATGTGCCGGCAGAGATTCTGAGTAAACCTGGTAAGATTTCCCCTCTGGAATTCGAGATCATTAAAACTCACCCCCAAGTGGGGTACGACTTACTGAAGAAGATCAAATTCCCCTGGCCACTGGCTCAGATCGTATATCAGCACCATGAAAAAATGGATGGATCAGGTTACCCTCAAGGTCTAAAGGAAGATAATATCATGATCGAAGCTCGCATTCTGTGCGTGGCAGATATCGTGGAGGCCATGTCTTCACATCGTCCTTACCGGCCATCTCTGGGCATAGACAAAGCGCTGGCACAGATCAGAAAAGATCGAGGTACTTTACTGGATGCTAAGGCTGTGGATGCATGCTTGGAATTGTTCGATCAGGGTTATGAATTGTTGAATGCAGAGCATTGAAACTGTTCTGTGGAATTGAAGGTATCGATTTTGGTTTGAAAAGAAAAAACATCTTCTGATGGATAATCTTCAAAAATGTTCCTGGAAGTAAAGTTTCAGGAGTGTTGAAACACAGGCAATTTCCTCATCCGCTCCCCGTGGGGCATCCGGCCATTCGTCCACTTTTGTTCCCCAGTACTCACGCGGAGCATTGGGATACCTGCCGATGATATGTACATGAACATGGGGCACCCCGTCTCCGATCACAAAAGAATAGACATGAACCATTCCCAAGGTGGCCATTAATGCTTGGGATACCTTTTGCGTGTAGAGGCCCAACATCTTGGCTTCCGGTTCGGTCAATTCTGAAATTTCGGGGATATGACGTTTGGTTTCAATAAAAATATGTCCCAGATAGTGATCTTTTTCATTACCAAAAGGTGTAGCATGGCAAACAAAGATTAACCCATTTTCATAGATTGCACCGCCCGGCAGGTGAGGGGTTCCAAGATGTTTTTGGCAGATCATGCAATTTTGAACAGGACTTTCACTCATGGCTTTACTATATCTGATTTTTCCGAAAAAACCATCTTGTGATGATTTCTGCTATAGTGTTCATGAACAGGAAATCGTTGTTTAATGTCTAAAAGGAAAAATGCTCATGAAAACTTTGATTATTTATGATTCGGTATTTGGGAACACGGAAAAGATCGCTAGTGCCATTGGCTCCGCACAGAGTTTACAAAAGGATGTGACGGTAAAACGTGTGTCGGAAATAGAAATGAAAGATTTGAAAGGTGTTGATTTGCTGTTGATCGGTTCACCAACCCGCGGTTTCCGCCCCACGGAAGGCATTACTGCTTTCTTAAAGAAGATGCTGTCCGAGATAATACGAGGGGTGCATACGGCTGTATTCGATACACGTATTCCCAGTGAATTGATCAAGCCTGCTTTTTTTCGAGCCATTGTGAAAAAAGGCGGGTATGCAGCCCCGGTCATTGCGAAGGAATTGGAAGCGAAAGGAGCCAAGCTGATTGCTGATCCGCAAGGTTTCTTTGTGATCAATTCGGAAGGTCCTCTGCAAGAAGGGGAATTGGAACGGGCAGTAACTTGGGCAAACACATTGAAAATATAAGGTGCCAGGAAAAAATTTTGATAGTTTTCGATAGGTTTTCCGGTTAGGATTGGTGAAGATCAAAGCGAAAGGTCATTCAAAATGAAGAAATACCTAACCATTGCTTCACTGTGTGTTGGACTTGCCGTCGATTTCCTTTTTTGGGAAAAAACTCCCGGGATCTCTTTTGCAATCTTCGTCGTCTTTTGCCTTGCGATCGGACTTGAGCTAATGTACCTGCAGCACATCCGCCCGGCACGCAGCAGTTCCATTTTGCTTATTCCCATCCTGCTCTTCTGTATAATGACTTTCCTGCGTCAGGACCCATTCACAATCTTTATGAATGTAGTGCTTACCCTGATTGCTGTTGCAGTATTGGTGATAACCTTCCAAAGTGGAGGTTGGACTTCCTACAATTTGCAGAATTACGCCGTAAAGCTTCTTCAACTGATTGGCAGTCTGTTCATTCACCCTAAAGGTCCATCCGATCTGGCTGGTTCCTCTGAAAATACTGAAAATCGAGGTAAAAACGGCAAACCTATACTACCAGTTTTGCGCGGAGTCTTATTGGCAGTACCCATTCTTGCCCTTTTCATTGCGCTGTTTTCATCTGCTGATTTGGTGTTCGCACAAAAACTGCACGAGCTGCTGGCAGGCTTTCAAATCGAGAATGTTGGCGAATATATTTTTCGAGCGATCTATATCCTGATTTCTGCTTATTTCTTTGCTGGGCTCATGCATCATGCGGCTGTACGCAGCCAACAAACGATTTCAATGGAAGCAAAAGAACACCGACCGAAAACGTTCCTTGGTTTCACGGAAACCGGCATCATTCTGGGAAGCGTCATTCTACTTTTTGGGATTTTCATCATGATCCAGTTTCGCTACCTCTTTTTTGGGCAAAGCAATATCATGCTCACGGGTTTTACCTATGCTGAATATGCCCGGCGCGGATTCAATGAATTGATTGCGGTGGCGATCTTCAGTTTGCTGTTATTTCAAGGGATGGATGCTTTCTCCAAGCGTGAAAATCCAACGCAAGAGCATGTTTTTACCGGCATGCAGATTGGTTTGGTTTGTGCAGTGCTGGTAATCCTGGTCTCTGCTTTTCAACGATTACTGTTATACGAATCGGCGTACGGATTCTCCGAACTGCGCACCTATGCACATCTGTTCATGATCTGGCTTGCTATCCTTTTGATTGGCGTGTTGATCTCTGCGCTTCAGAAGCACCAGCAATTTTTTGCCAATTGGATTCTGATTGTGCTGGCCGGATTTACGGTTTCACTCAACCTGATGAATGTTGATGCTTTCATCGCCCGTCAAAATATCCACCGGGCGCTGCAGGGTGAGGAACTGGATATCTCATACCTGAGCGGGCTTTCCGATGATGCTGTGCCTGAGTTGGTTAAGACTTATTTGTCTTCTGAGTCTTCTCCGGCTCTCAAAGAGAAGATTGGTGCTGTACTGGTATGCCATACTGTCTTGAATGGCGATGCAGAATCTCAAAAAAAGCCCTGGCAATCTTTTCATCTTTCCACCTGGCGTGCTGATAGGTCCATGAAAACGGTGAAGGATGATCTGTCACAGTATCAGGTTCAGGAAGATGAATGGTCGAACACTGTAATCAGCCCAACAGGGGTGGAATACGTTTGTCAAACTTTTACAATGTTTGATTGAAGTCATAAAAAATCAGTTGTAAAAAAACATCTCTGATGGATTGTTTCATACAGAGATGTTTTTGTATTTGTTGATGTAGCAAGAGGGCATTGGCGAATTTATCAACCATTTCAATTATTTCCACTGGTTCGATGAGCTAAAGTATCAATCGATAAATAAAATGTGTATGTTTATTCTTATATAATGAATGAAGCAAGATAGCGAATAAATTTGAATATCTGAAATTACCAGTAATAAGCGAGGGAAAAATGAATGAAATTATTTGTAAAAAGTGTAAATTATTGAACGATGCGTCCCAGGAACACTGCCAGTTGTGTGGCACGAATCTCCAAGGTGGAAAAGATAATGTACCGGGGAACATCTTCCAGGTAAGGATACAATACCAATTCTTTGATACTTTCATTGCATGGAAAAAAGATGCCCTATATGTTATTCCAATGACAATGGTAGCCGCTGCCGGTGGTGGGGGAATGGTGGGAATGGCTTCGGTCCTGGCAATTAGAAAGATTCAGGAAGATAAATATAAGAAAGAGATTTTCCCTCTTCCGCTTGACGAGCAGGTGGCCATTCAACATGGGATCAATGTGAAACTCAATGAAATTACCCAAATCAAAGAAAAAAAAGGGTTCCTGGGTGTTGGCATGCTCTTTGTCTATTCCAAAGAGAACAAGCCATTATTTACTGTGTCCGGTTCAAAATCTGAAAAAGAAAATTTTATTCAGAAAGCACAATCCCATGGACTTGAAGTGATTTTAAAGTAGACACCAATGTTTTTCGATTGCAAACTTTAAAATAGATCGCTTCATTGTTCTCGATCTTCAGGATTACAAAGCATAAGGCGATATCTATTCTTTTTTCCGTTTCCAGCCATTAAAATACATTGAAGCTCTGCCGTCGGAGGCAATATCCATGCATATCAGATCCCAGACCACCAATGTTGAAAAATCATGATTTTTTATTAAGAATGCGCTTGTTTCTCACAAAAAGAACATTTCCAAATTTGTGGTATCAGTAAAAAAGACCGTAGAATATTATCCTGTGGTCTTTTTATTGGTATCTGGACAAATTATTGATTAGAAAATAACGAAATAACCATGTTGCCAGTAGATTGACAGGTTTTCATCACATAGTTTCTGACTGTGCCATCCAGGGCTGCCATTCCTCCGGTTTTGATCATGGTTCCTACGCCGACCACACAACCCACAGAATTCATTTCGTTGTTCATCAGGGTCATGAAGAAGTTAAACTTATCTTCTGGAAGATAATTCCCAATGATCGTGAGGCCTTCGCTCACAGGCTTGACCAGGTCATTAACCGGATCACGGACATTCCCCGCTTCTCCCCCGATGCAACCTTGCTCCGGTTGATAGATGATTTCCACTCGCGGAGAGTCGATTGGTTGCAATAACCTGTCAAATGTGCAGGTTTGTTGAGTTTGATTTCCTTGTTCATCTTGCAGGGTGAAAGAGATTTGGACAAAATTCTCAGTCCACCACCAATCTTTTGTATAGGCTAAATAAAATCCGTTCTGGTTCTCATTACTCCAGGTTACCCACTCATTGTTTTGGTTATACCCGGAGATGGATACCGATGTAAACTTTTTTCCGGGATCATCCAGTAAAAATACAATCTGCTTTCCGTCAGTGGATTGTTCCACGAAAGTGGCAAATACGGTAGAGTGGGTAATGGTCAAAATGAGGGTGGTAAGGGCTAAAACAATAAAATTGCGGTTGATACGCTTCATGGTATTGCTCCAATATTAATAATAAGGATTGATTTAATATTCTACATCATTATTTGCGGGTGTTGAACAATATACCAATGTAAACTGATAATTTAAAGAAGATCCGTGATTGGTTGGTGATAAATTTTTCCAAAGTAATCGATTCATCCAATCGCCTTAATTTCTGTACCCGGAGAATCAGATTATCTGTAGAAATCACTTTTCAATTATGAACAGATCAGTTTCTGCTCAAAATAAATGATTTTAACAATACCTTTATTTCTTACAGGTACAACTGTCAATATAATCCCATAGTTTTTCTTTTACATTTGTAGAAAAATTAATTTGCTTCCAACCATTATTCCATGTTTGAAAGGGTATTTTCTTTGCAAGAATTAATAGGAGCAAGGGTCCTGAGTGGTTTTATTGTTTTACAGTAGGAAGAGCTTCAGAGGTAATTGCTCCTTGAGCGATAGATTCTATCTGACCTTCTTCCCTATTTTGGTTATCTTTGAAATATTTCTTCTGAAACCATAATGCCAGATTAACCAAACCGATCATCACCGGCACTTCGACTAATGGACCAATCACCCCGGCAAATGCTTCACCAGAATTTATACCGAAAACTGCAACGGCGACTGCGATTGCCAATTCAAAATTATTACTTGCTGCAGTAAAGGACAGTGTAACTGTTTTTGAATAATCCACTTTAGCGCGGCGGAGCATCCACATGCTGATGAAGAACATGATTGTGGAATAACTAAGAAGGGGCAAAAGAATGCGAAGTACGTCCAGTGGAATAGTAACGATTGTTTTCCCTTTTAGGCTAAACATTACAACAATTGTGAACAACAAAGCGATCAAAGTGATCGGACTGATGGCTGGGATGAATTTCTCTTCATACCACTGTTTCCCTTTGATCCGCGTTAATAGCAGGCGACTGAGAAAGCCGGCAACCAGAGGAGCACCTAAAAAGGAAATCACAGTTTTTGCAATGTCCCAAATCCCCACATCAATTACGCTCCCCCGTAAGCCGAAAATTGGGGGAAGGATCGTGATAAAAAACCATGCATAGACACTATAAAAGAAAACTTGGAAGATAGAATCAAATGCGACCAGACCGGCACAATATTCTGTATCTCCCTTCGCAAGTTGATTCCATACGATCACCATGGCGATACAGGGCGCCATACCAATTAGAATTACACCTGTCATATAATCCGGCCTATCTCGCAGCATCAAAGTTCCCAAGCCGAACATTACAATGGGGGCGATAATCCAGTTCAATAAGAAAGCCATCCAGAAGATTTTCTTGTTTCGAAAAACATCTCCCAGTTTTTCAAATTTTACTTTCGCAAAAGGTGGATACATCATTAATATAAGGCCAATCGCAATAGGAATATTCGTTGTTCCCGCCTGGAATTTTGATATGAAGCCTTCCATCCCAGGAATAAAATATCCCAGGCCGACTCCCAGCGCAATTGCCAGAAAGATCCATAAAGTTAGGAATCGATCGATGAAGGATAATTTTTTTGTTACAGATTTATTGGTCATTGTTTTGCTCTCTCTTCCTTGAAGTGGATATGCAGAGGGGGATTCGCCTATTGAGGATTTCTGGTTGAAGGAAACTTTCAATCTCTTTGGAAATCCTTTTTACATTTTCCTGATTGATCGAATAATGGATCCAACGCGCATCACGGTTATCGCGCTCAGAGTTGATGAGCCCGGCATCGTGCAATATTCGCAAATGGTGAGACAGGAGGTTGATAGGTAATTCGGTGATTTGGTTCAGTTCACAATTGCAATAATCCCCATTAATTAGAAGTTGAAAGATTTTTAAACGGTTTGGATCAGATAGAATTTTAAATAACGTGCTCAGTTCAATTAAGGGTTCCATAAAATAATCCTGACACTTCAATGAAGGTTGAAGTATATCATGGGAGAAATTTATGTCAATGTTGATCATGATCATTTTTATCGGATTGCGGGATAGTACGTCAGAAAACTAGTATGCTGGTTCTACGTATCTATTAATCTACTTTGACACGACAAATCTCTTATAGAATTATTCGATTATAAATTTAGGGGTTGTTGACATTACATACGATTTATTCTGGATCGGTTTATTCGCAATACTGCTGATTGTTTATGGAGCTCTCAAAAAACTTATGCACGGACGATTACATCAATAACATTTGTGGTCGGTACTGCAGTGCTTCTGCCAGGTGAATGCTGTTAATCTGCTCTTCTCCTGCCAGATCAGCAATGCTGCGTGCCAATTTTAGAATGCGATAGTAAGCGCGAGCGGTGAGCTGCATTTGGCGCATGGCAGTTTCCATCAGCTTTTGTCCGTCCGCATCCAGCGCACAGTATTTTCGCGTATCGGCATTTTTCATATCAGCATTGGCGAAAATTGGATGCATCCGTTCAGCGTTGACATCATGGAAACGCGTCTGCTGGTGTGCCCTTGCAGTTTCAATCCGTGCACGGATTGCGGAAGAGGTTTCACCCATACGGGATTCACTCAATTTTTGATATTCCACACGCGGCACTTGAATGTGAATGTCAATGCGATCCAGTAAAGGCCCTGAAATACGTTTTTGATATTTGGTGATGCTGGAGGGGGAACAGGTGCAGGGTTTGCTTGCATCTCCATAATATCCGCAGGGGCAGGGATTCATAGCTGCCACCAGTTGGAAATTAGCCGGAAAGGTGAGCGAACCACGCGCGCGGCTGATGGTGACGATCTTATCTTCCAGCGGTTGGCGCAGCACTTCCAGCACCTGTTTGCTGAACTCCGGCAGCTCATCCAGAAACAACACACCCCGATGAGCCAGGGAGATCTCTCCTGGATGCGGCCAGTTGCCACCACCCACCAATCCGGCGTGCGAGATAGTATGGTGCGGGGCGCGGAATGGACGGGTTTGAATAAGCGGTATATCTTTTGGAAGTAGATCAGCAACCGAGTAAATGCGGGTGACGTCCAGCGCTTCCTGAATGGTCATGGAAGGCAATATAGCCGGCAGAGCACGAGCAAGTAATGTTTTTCCGGCTCCGGGCGGTCCAATCATGAGGATATTGTGCCCGCCGGCTGCAGCAATTTCCAATGCGCGTTTCACATGTTCCTGCCCTTTGATTTCGCTGAAATCGGTCAATTCCCAAGCAGGTTGAGTGGCGCTTTTCACGATTTCTTGTAGTTTGATGGAGATTGAACCATTCAATGCTGCACAAAGTTGGGCAAGGTCATGCACAGGGATCACCTCCAATCCGGGAATGAGCGCTGCTTCGGCAGCGTCCTCTTCTGGCACCAGAATGCGCTGAAAACCTTTCTCTGCTGCCAAGGCGGCCATCGGCAATACCCCACGCACATGGCGCACACTGCCATCCAGGGAGAGTTCTCCCACCACCAGTGTATTTTGCAGAATACCCAGCGGTATCTGGTCGGAAGCTGCCAAAATACCCAGCGCAATCGGCAGATCATACGAAGGCCCTTCTTTGCGCACTGAGGCAGGCGCCAGGTTTACACGCACATGTTTGCGGGGAAAGAACAGGTTGGAATTCTTGACGGCAGACTGCACCCGTTCGCGGCTCTCTTGCACAGCGGTATCAGGCAGCCCTACGATGATTACCCCCGGTAACCCGTTCGCCAGGTCCACCTCGACTTCAACGATGACTCCATCCAACCCTAGGACGGCACAGGAAAAGACTCGTGCCAGCATGGTTTAAGTGTACCGGAGAACCAATAAAAAAGCCAACGGATTTTTAAAAGGAGAAATATGGAGTTATCGCCGTTGGCTGGTTGCTTTCACCCGTAAAATTCAGTCCGGGGTCATTTTTGATGGGCGCTCTGTGGTATGAAGCATCGGCGGATTGTTTGATGGTCCAGTGGTCGCTATTGTCGCGGGTTGTATGGCGGCAGCTTATCGCATCTATCTGGGAGGCAATGGAATGATCACCGGTTGGAAAAACGTTTTTTCCGAAAGTACTTGATTATCTCAAGTCTATCTGTATAATTTCTCCATATCACCAAAGATAGATTTGGTACAGAAAACATCAAATCACTTACTGGGAGGAATGATGGAATCCAAGAAAGCATCGATTTTAAAGCCAATCTTGATCTGTCTTTGCAATTTTAATTTTCTCGGGATTGGATACTTGCTGATCGGGCAGAAAAGACGCTGGCTGATTGCTTTTGGCGGAACAGTGGCCGTGCTGCTGGCGGCATATTTTGCCAATGCGCCAAAAAATCCATGGTTGTGGGCAGGAGTTTACGCAACCATTCTGATCGCAATGATGGTAGATCTCTGGTTGCTGTTGAAAAAAGATCCGGCGCTTTGCGACAAGGTTTTAAAGAACAATATGAACTTGCTGATCATCACGGCTGTCTTGCTGGTTGTTTTATTTGGCGGCGGATTTTATTCCTACCGCTGGATGGCAGAAAAGCTGTACAGAGAGGGTAGTCTGGCTTACTTGAAGGATGATTTTTACACAGCATTCAAAGATCTTTATTCTGATTCTCACTTATACCGGCTTTCTCTTAATCCCACGGTGCTTCAAGCACAACAATTATTGGGTGAGGTAAGCTTGATCATTGACAGCCAAAACAAAGTAAAAGGGGGTGACTTTGTTGCGGCTTCCGATCTGGTGGCAAAATTTCAGAAACTGTATCCAGATTCCTCAAAATTGGATCAGGTCAAGAATATCGGTATCGATGCTTATATTGGTGCAGCGAAGCAACTAACAGAAAATGCTGAATTTGAAGCGGCGGTGGGAAAGATTGATGCGCTAAGAGAGTTCCTTCCGCTTCAGGCCGAAGAAAGAAAAGCAGAGATCGATGAAGTGCTGGCTGCCAACTATTTGGCCTGGGGACAGGATCTGTATACCAAGAAAGAATTTGCCAGTTCCATTGAAAAATTCGAGATTGTGACCAACGATTTCAATACGTCGGAATCCTATACCGAAGCTTTTTCAGGTGCATCGCTGGCACATTATGATTATGCAACGCAGCTTGCAAGCGAACAGAACTATGATCTGGCCT
Source organism: Pelolinea sp. (assembly GCA_012797975.1). Classification (GTDB taxonomy): domain Bacteria; phylum Chloroflexota; class Anaerolineae; order Anaerolineales; family Anaerolineaceae; genus UBA4781. The sequence continues at coordinate 92,994 of JAAZOD010000026.1, forward strand.
GGGAGCAATACCAATCAATTTTCAATAATTACTCTTCGGGAGCAGAATATAGCAAATCCAAAGCAGAAGTGGCAGATATGCTTCTGGATTGGGGGGGAAGTCTGCTTGATCAGGATCACTTTATTTTGGCGTTGGAAAAATTCAATTTGGTGGGTGAATATAGTTCTGCGGCTGATCTGCTTTCTGCGGCACAGGAACAGAAAGATGCAACCATTGTGTTGCTGGCGAATGATAGCGGAGAAGATGGACAGAGCGTTATCAGCGCTGCAACGAATGCGGCATGCAGTGGAGAGTCGGTTACCGATCCATCCATTGGAATTCTTGAAGAAGAACCCAAGAAAGCGATGGCGTGTGATTCGTATGCGCTCACTTTACCGGACGAAGTGATTGCGGATAAACCAGGCAATCTGGCTTATGTGGTGGAACGGGTGGATGACAGCCGCAGAGTGCAGAGCTGTGACTATGTGACTTCGATCGATCGACGTGTTCTTGAGCGATGGCAGTATTATTCTGCGATCACGGTCAAGGAAGTGCTCACCGGTAAAACAGTTTATGAAAAAACGTTTTATGGGCCTTCTCCAGAATCATGTCCCTATGAATACTATTTTGGGAGCATGACGGAATATTTATATGGAGATTATGTAGATGATGAAAAGATCACCGTTTGGCTTGGTGAGGTATTGCAATGAATAAGAAAACATTCTTCAGAAAACTTTCAATATTGATGTTGATGGTCATGATGGCCGGCTGCATCCCCATGAGTAATGCCGGTGTGGATAAAAAAGCTGCGATTGTGGCTGAAAAGGTGATCGAGGAATCGGAGAAACCCAAAAAAGAACCGAAAGAAAAGAAAACAAAATACAATCTGGCAGAGGAACAGGTTTTGAATCTCAGCATCCGCTGTTATAACGATTTGAAACCGAGCAATGCGTATGGTGAATACAATGATGTGGTAACTCTCGTACTGCCGGGCCTGACCAGACAGGATGCAACTTCAACCGAATTTCTGCCAGTTCTTGCAAAATCATGGGAAGTATCAGATGATCGCATGACATGGACGTTCACAATTCGGGATGATGTACCCTGGGTGACATATAACAGTGCGACGCAAGAAGTGGAACAGGTTGCAGGGCTCGATGGCAAACCGGCGTATGTCACAGCGCAGGATATTCAGGCACGCCTCCTGCAGATCCTTGACCCTTTTGCTTATGCTAATAATTCTTATCTGCTCTATACGATCGCTGGCGCGGAAGATTATTTCACTCTAGCCGGAACAGTTGAGGAAGTGCAAATTGAAGTGCCTTCTTCTACTGAGCTCGTTGTTCATCTACAAGAACCGGATGCAAGTTTCTTATCTTTGACAGAATTATCCATTTTTTCCGCTTTCCCGTCCTGGTTGGATTCCAGCGATGCTGCGGTCGATTCTTATTCTTATGGACCGTACGTTGGAACAACACCATTGACAGTTGACCATTCGACCGTCACGCTTGTTCAAAACCCATTCTGGGTTAAAACGGAAGGCCTGGCAGATCCAATCCTGGATCAGATCAACATCGCTATACAATACGATCAGGATGTGTTGACGGCGTTCAGGGATGGGGAAATTGATGCAGTTTCTCTCAATGAGGATGAATATCAAGAGGTATTGGAGGATGACACACTTGCACAATATCTGGTCAATGCTCCGGGAGATTTTGGAATTTACGTACTTTTTAATAATACAAATCTGGAACCGATCAACGATGTAGAAGTCAGACACGCCATGGCAAGTGTCATCAACAGGGATACCCTGCTGACCGGTCAAGAAATGATCAGCGGAAGTGCATTGCAGGGTTTCATCCCCGATTCGATCCGAGGTGCATCGTTTGAAGGCATTCCCTATAACCCAGAAGTGAGCAGCACTCTGGACACTCAATCGAGTGCAGCTTTTGATCTCCTTTACAACAGTTATTCTGTCAACCGTGATATTGCACAAGATCTTTCGGATGTATGGAAAGGGGAATTCGGCTGGGATTTTTATCCGTTCGCTGAAGAGTATGCCTATTTCCTGGATGACCTGCAAAGGATATACACTCAATTTCCTGGTGTATATTTGCTTACCTTCACATTGGAAGCCAATGGACAGGAGAATATGTGGAAATATTTGCGGGATGGGAGCAGCTTTGTCGATATTGTGAAAGGAAATTGGAGCAATGAAGAATTCAATTCCCTCTATGATCAGGCGCAGATGGAACTGGATGGCGAAAAAAGAGCCGAACTTTATGATCGCATGGAAGAGATACTGGTGAATGAGGATGTGGTGATCATTCCACTGCTGTGGAAACAACAGCACTGGCTGATTCGTTCTGATGTGGGGGCGGAGATTCGACCGGTGTTCCAGCAATTGGAAAACTGGGCACGTATCGTTCCATAGTTTTCTAGAACAGTAGTAATGAGAAGCCAGAGGTTTTCTAGATTTCAACCTCTGGCTTTAACTTTTCTGTATTTAAGAGGAAAGACGAATTTGCTATAAATATCGACTTGGCCAAGAGGAAAACAGAGTTCAGGAATCATCGATTTTTAGATGTATGGTTAAAAGTTTTTCTGAAAAGCCAAAAAAAGCAAGATTAAAAAGAACAGATTACTTCTTACAAGACATGTTTGTTGCCTTGGAGGGGAAATGAGAATAAACAAAGATTCACCCATAAAACCTTATTTAGTTTGTCTGTGCAATCTGAATTTTCTTGGTTTAGGTTATTTGCTCATCGGACAGAAGAAAAGGTGGTTTATCGCTTTCGTGGCATCATTATCTATGCTGCTTATTGCTCATTTTACCAATGCGCCAACGAGACCCTGGTTATGGATGGGAATTTACTTGGTGTTTTTAATTGGCATGGCGTTGGATATGGGACTCCTTATTAAAAAGAGTAATTCGGTTCAGGAGAGGATTTTAAAAAAGAGTTTGACCTCTCTGATACTGATCACATTAATGATTGGGATAGTGTTTGGAGGAGGATTCTTTTACTACCGAAATGCAGGCGAAATGTTATACCGGCAGGGGGTAATTGCTTATGAAGATGATGATATGCAAACTGCGTTCAAAGATCTGTACTCGGTTTCTACACTGTATCGACTTTCTCTTGATGCTTCCGTACTAGAAGCACAAAAAATGATCGATGAAGTTAGTTTGATTACGTCAATAAAAAATCACATTGAAATTGGCGATTTAACAACTGCTTCTGCGATGATCAAGACATTCAAAATTCTGTATCCCAATTCAACAAAAATAGAGCAAGTCGAAAAAGTGGATTTTGATTCGCGTCTTGAATTGGCAATCCAGTCAACAGGATCTGGCGAATACGAGACCGGTCTCCAAAAGATTGCAGACCTCGGAACAGAATACCCCACCCTCTATAAAGAGAGAAAAGAAGAGATCGACCAAGTATTGGCGACCAATTATTTTGAATGGGGGAGGGACCTGATTGATAATGGTCATTATTTCCTGGCAATAGGGAAATTAAACAAGGTTATGGAATATAGTAATTCTTCTGAATTACTCGCAAAAGTCCAAGATGAAAAAGAGGCAATCATCCCCTTGATTGCTAAGGATACTGGCGAAGATGGGCAAAAGATCCTTTCACATGCCACGATAACCGCTTGCGGCGGCTCCTATGTGCTAGACCCAACGATTGGCATTTTAGAGGGTGAACCGAAGAAAGTTAAAGTTTGTCCTGCTTCCACTGTTTCTGTTCCCCAGGAGTTCATTGCAGAAAAACCCGGAAATTTAACGTATGTGATAAAAAGAAGTGACGGTTCTTCGCTGTTTGGAAGATGCACGTACTACACCACATTCAAGAATGGCGTGGTAGAAGCTCGACAACTTAACGCTACTGTCAATATCATCGAAGTGCAGACTGGAAGAATTGTTTTCCAGAAGATATTCTATGGTTCGACCCCCATTTGCCCCGGAACATATCAATTTACAAATTCCCTTCAATTACCGATTTTGGGGGGAAACGTAAGTGATCAAGAAATTACAGACTGGATCAATGAGGTGCTGTGATGAACAATAAAATGCTGAATATTATTACGTTATGTATTTTGTTGTTTATGCTGGCGGGCTGCGTTTCTTTCGATGAAGGCCAAGTCAGTGAAAAAACCGATGAGATCGCTGAAAAGATAATTCAAGAGAATCCAAATCAGGATGAACTGGAAGTGAGCGATCGGAATGCTGAACCGGATGCTGTTAGATCGATATTGAATCTGAGCGGTCGCAATTTTGACGGGTTCGGCCTGAACGACGCGTTCGGAGATGAAATGAGCATCCTCAACCTTATTTCTCCCGGCTTGACACGCTATGATCCTGACTCGATGCGGTTTTTACCAGTCTTGGCTGAAAGCTGGGAGATATCGGATGATCTATTAACCTGGACTTTCACCCTGCGGGATGATATTGCCTGGGTCGTGGTTGACACAACCAATCAGGAGGTTAGACAGGTAACAGACTCAGATGGGGAAGTCATTTTTCTTTCGGCAAACGATATCAAGAATCAATTGCTCTATACTCTTGCTCCCGGCTCAGGCAGTGATTTTTCTTATCTGCTTTTCAATATTGTGGGCGCACAGGAATATGCATCGGGAACAGGTGGCGAGGAGGGAGTGCAGATTGAGGTTCCTTCCGAAGATAGGTTGGTAATCCACTTGAAAGAACCTGATGCCGGTTTGCTGGATCTGACGGAACTCAATCTGTTTTCGGCTTTTCCCACATGGCTGGACCAAGGCGATTCTACCGGGCGAAGCTATTTTTATGGTCCTTTCATTCCTGCCAGTGCCTTGACCATTGATAATGATGAATTAATATTAGTCAAGAATTCCTATTGGCCAGGGACGGAAGGTCTTGCAATGCCATCGATGGATATGATCAATATCACCATACAGAACAGTCTGGATGTTTTGGAAACTTTTAGGGTGGGAGCATTGGATGCGGTTCTATTGACGGACACGGAATATGAAATCGCACTCGCTGATCCAGAACTGGCGGATAGCATTGTCAGCGTTCCCGGCAGAGTCGGTCTTTATATGCTCTTCAATAATACCGATTTGGAACCTCTGAATGATGTCAATGTACGTCGGAGTATTGCAGGATCATTGGACAGATCTTCTCTCATGGATTCTTTGGAGAAGGGCGAGTGGATTGTGCAGGAAGGTTTCATCCCGGATTATTTACGAAAAGAACCCTTTGATGGAGCTTCCTATTCCAGCAATGCCAACAGCTCAACAGCAGATTTCAACATGGCAGGCATTGACCTGATCTCTTATGGTCTTTCCACAAAAATTAGCAATGCAATCTATTTTCAGTTATCGGAGAAATCAAAATTGAATTTCTTCCCCCATTTTGTGTCGAACAGTGGCACGGATGAATCCTCTCTGTATACTGAACTGAATCAAAACTATAGTGACAGTCCCGGAATTTACATGTTGCATTTTTCTTTGAATGAAAACAGCCAGCAGGAAATGTGGGATTCTCTATATGACCCAATGACTTTCGTGGAGATTCAAAATGGAAACTGGAATAATTCAGAATTCACTGATCTCTTTAATCAAGCCAAACAGGCCACAAATCCTGAGGATCGGATAGATCTCTATGCCCGCATGGAAGAAATCCTGGTGAATGAAGATGTCATGATCATTCCTATTTTTTGGGCTCAGGAACATTGGCTGGTCAGTCAAGATCTCAACGCGGAGATATTACCGCTTTATCAACAATATGAGAATTGGTCACATATAGCACCTTGATATCCGATTATTTTGAATACTAAAAGGGCCAGAGATGGGGTTTGACCTGCTCTCTGGCCTTTTTGTTGCAAGGATCAGGGAACAGACAAGCTTACTTTGTCGCTGTACGTAGACAGTGATGGAATTTGTTTTGCGAAGCTGATCCCGCAAACCGACTACACTCAATGTATGAAAATAAATTCTATTTACAAAGTAATAAATAATAGTAAAATAATACAGGTGTACTATTTATAAATAATGCAAATAATATTAATAATAATAAGAAATGCTTTAATAATATTCATTTCAAGAGGTAAATAAAATGGAAAATTCACTGAATAAAAATAATTGGAAAAAACATTTCTTTCCATTTTGGGCCAGCCAGATGCTTTCACTGCTGGGAAGCGCACTGGTTCAGTTTTCATTAGTCTGGTGGTTGACCAAAGAAACTGGTTCTGCTACCGTGCTGGCCATGGCATCCATGTTTGCATTGATCCCTGAAATCGTGATTCAGCCCTTTGCGGGTGCGATCACGGACCGTATCAATCGCAAAACGGTCATCATCATCTCGGACGGTGCCATTGCATTGGCAACCTTGGTCCTGGGTGTGTTCTTTTTCTTCGATCATGTGCAGGTTTGGTATATCTATGCCATCATGATGATTCGCGGGATTGGCAGCGCCTTCCATTATCCAGCCGAGCAATCATCGGTCTCACTCATGATTCCCAAAGAACAATTGGGAAGGATCGCTGGATTAAACCAGGCAGCCAAGGGAATCATTAATATCGTCGCTGCGCCATTGGGTGCACTGGTCATGGAACTAATCGGTGTGGAGGGTTCTTTGATGATCGATGTGGTGACTGCTGTGCTTGCCATTGGGATCGTCTCTTTCACATTCATTCCACGCCAGCAACAATTGGAGAAGAGAGGGGGATCCTGGTTCAGTGTGGTCATGCATGATATGAAGGATGGTTTTCGCTATTTGATCAACTGGAAAGGTCTGATGGTGCTTACAGCCATGGCACTCATTTTCAAAATTGCCCTTTCCCCTGCTTTTTCATTAATCCCATTATTGGTGAGCAGTCATTTTGGCGGTGATGCTGCCAAATACAGCTTGGTTGAAATGGCCGCCGGTATTGGAATCATTGCAGGGGGTTCGGTTCTGGGTACCTGGGGCGGTTTCAAGAAAAAAGTATATACCATGCTGATGGGTGGTTTGGGTGTGGGATTGGGAATGATCGTCCTGGGCTCCCTTTCCAAGGATGGCTATTACTATAGTCTTCCGATCCTGCTTGTGATCGGTTTTGCGATTCCAATGGTGGATGGTTCCTTGATGGCGATCATGCAGGAGAAGATCGATAATGAGTACCAGGGTCGTGTTTTTACCATGTTTGGCAGCATTCTCTACCTTTCCACGCCCATCGGTTTGGCGATCGCAGGTCCGGTCTCTGATGCCCTGGGGGTGCAGTTCTGGTTCGTGCTGGCAGGTATTTTGGTGCTGGTAACCATGAGCGCAGGTATGACATTCAGATCCTGGCGTAATATTGAAGAAGAAGCGGTGGTTAACCCCAATAAAGTGGTCGAGCAGGCCGCGAAAGCCAATAACCAGGTAGAATAAGGTTTCATGGGTCATAAAAAAGATGGATTGGTGAAATCTCCAAAATTGATCGTGATTGGCGGCGGGCCGGCAGGATTGATGGCCGCTGGCGCCGCTGCCGCGCATGGCGTTTCCACACTGTTGCTTGAAAAAATGGAACAGCCGGGCCGAAAACTGCGCATTACCGGCAAGGGACGTTGCAATCTGACCAACCAAACTGACTTGCGCACCTTTATTGCCCACTTTGGGAAGAACGGACCTTTCTTATATCAGGCGTTTTCCCGTTTCTTTATCGATGACCTGCTGTCTTTGTTTCATTCATTGGGAATTGAGACCGTGACCGAGCGCGGCGGCCGGATTTTTCCCGCCAGCGGCGCTGCCAACGAGGTTGCCGATGCTCTCATTGAATGGGCAAAAACACAGGGAGTACAGATGCAAATGCGATCACCAGCTCGGGAAATTCTGGTGCAAAATGGAATGGTGCAGGCAGTGCTGCTGAATGATGGAACAGAGTTGCCCGCCAGTGCGGTCATTCTGGCGGCGGGGGGAGCATCCTATACGGGGACCGGTTCTAGTGGTGATGGATTTCGCATGGCTGAAAAAGTCGGCCATGCCATTGTGCCAATCCGCCCGGCTCTGGTGCCTTTGAAGAGTGTGGGTGATGCCGCGCCGCGTATGCAGGGTTTGAGTTTAAAGAATGTGCGTGCAACCGTGCTGGTGGACGGAAAAAAAATGAGTTCGGAATTTGGGGAGATGCTGTTCACCCATTTTGGGTTGAGTGGTCCGATCATTCTGACCTTGAGCGGGCAGGTGGTGGACGCTCTGCGCATAGGCAAAAACGTGGTGATCTCGATCGATCTCAAACCAGCCCTGGACGAACAAAAATTGGATGCACGTCTGCTGCGTGAACTGGACGCGCATGGGAAACAACAATTCAGCAGTATGCTAAAAGCACTGCTGCCGCAAAAGATGATTCCTGTCTGTATGGAACAGGTGGGCGTGACTGAGGAAAAGCTATGCAACCAGATTACATCGAAGGAACGTGCCATCTTACGGCAGTGGTTGAAAGATTTTTGTTTTCCCATCAGCGGAAGTTTGCCGCTGGAAGCTGCCATCATCACCGCAGGGGGGATAACCCTATCCGAAGTGGACGCCCATACCATGCAATCCAAATTGATACAGGGCTTGTTCTTTGCAGGGGAAGTGCTGGATCTCAATGCAGATACGGGGGGATACAATCTGCAGGAATCCTTTTCAACCGGGTGGCTGGCAGGCATTTCTACTGCTGATTGGTTGAAGAAGTGACAGTTTGCTGATCTGTCTTTTGAGCAAACTAATGGTTTTCAAGGTACCTGACGAACAGCGATCCAATCATGAACAGCACAAGAAGCAAGAATGAAGAACCCACACAGACCCATTTGACCAGTGTGAAGAAAGGGGCGGCCATGCAGAAAAGGGTGCTGGGGGCCGGATAATGGATGAACACCAGCGTTGTGCAGCTGTTTTCCAGCAGATCAAAGAGCATGGCGAACAACGGTAGTACATTGGCTGTGCGCCATTCGCTGCCAACCGGCAAAACGCGTTCTTCAAACCAGCTCAGTGCGATTGTCAGAAAAGATGTGTAGATGATGGGAAAAGCCAGATCAAAGGTCCAGCGTGCTTTTACATAAGCAGTTCGCCCTTCTCTTCCATACACCTCGGCCATCCGATACAGGTCAGCCGGTGTATATAAAAAGTGAGTATCGGGTGCACCCAAACCGGAAGAGTAGGTATTTGCCAATTTGGTTTGACCGGGCAAAAAGCACAGGGAAAAGAAAAAAAAGACCAAACTGCTGAAGATGAGGGCCGATCTTTTACGGTTCTTAAGAAAATAATTTGAAAGATTGTTCAGCATAAAAAAATTGTAACAAGGAAAAACGAACAAAGAAAGAATTCAATCCTTGAAAATTATTGGAAAACATGTGGATTGAAACTTGCCCGATGTTTTGTTTTCTTGTTGTCTGATTGTTTACGATGGTAATTTCATTCATGATAAACCGATGCCTTCATGCAGATAGGGATAATAAAGAGAAATTTTTTAATTCGTTCATGTGGAAAGGCAACACATTTGAGGGATGGGATTTCCGCAACTGGAGAATTATCTGCATACACAGAATGTTTATTGTCTGTAGCGCTTCTTGTAGCTTGGAAGATTTTATTCAAAAATGACAAAGACCATGGTATTGCGTTTAACGGGTTTGATGGTCTTTACAGCAACCAGTTCCCCTTTGACGCCCTGTTGGATGGGTTCATTCTCGATCTGCATGGAGGTGATCTTTTGCTGAAAATCGCTGCCGTGTCCCAGAAAGTGGACAGAATCACCAACCTTTAACCCCGCACAGAGATTGATTACTGCCACGGCAATGTGATCGTAATAGTGAAGGACTTCTCCTACCTTTGTTCCGCTCATGTTCCCTCTCGATTATTTCTTTGTTAATTATACAGACCAAACCGCCCGAAAAATAGTGTACAATTGAACACATGTCCTATAAAAAATCCATGAATATGCGTTATAGTTGACATACTTAAATTATTTACGAAAAGGTTTCCATGAGTGCAATTGAAGTCATCAACTTACAACGAGAATTCCAGACCACCATCGGGGTTTTCAATCGAAAGAAAAAAATAGTTCCAGCCGTGAAGGGCATTTCCTTCGAAATTGCAGGTGGCGAGCTGTTCGGTTTGCTGGGCCCGAACGGGGCAGGCAAAACCACTTCGGTGAAAATGCTGACCACCTTGCTCATCCCCACCGGTGGCACCGCAAAAATTCTCGGTTTGGATATCGTTAATGATGCCGAAGCAGTACGTCCACGTATCGGTTTCATCTTCGGCGGCGAACGCGGGCTGTATTGGCGTTTGAATGCCACCGATAACCTGCGTTACTTTGCCAGTTTGTACTATCTTGATCCAGCGGTTTCCAAAAAACGCATCCCCTATTTATTGGAAATGGTCGGGCTGACGGACCGCGCGGATGAAAAAGTGGAAGGATATTCGCGCGGCATGCGCCAGCGTTTGCACATTGCGCGCGCCTTGCTGCATGATCCCGAAGTGTTGTTTTTGGATGAGCCAACCATGGGGCTGGATCCGGTGGGAGCACGCGAATTGCGTCAGACTGTGCGCAATCTGCAAGATGAAAAGAAGACTATCCTGCTGACCACCCACTATATGTTCGAAGCGGATGCGCTCTGTCAGCGCGTGGCGGTTATCAATAAAGGGGAGATCGTAGCCATGGATACCCCCTCGAAGTTAAAGGATTCGGTCAATGATCTTTCCGTAGTGGAGATTGAAGTGTTTGGCATTCCCCCGGAGACGGTGGAGAAGATCAAGACCCTGTCGATGGTGGAAAATGTCAGCGTGGAAGACCGTGACCAGCTCCAGCTTCTATTGGTACATACCTCCAAGGGGGCGGAGGCGATTCCGCTTTTGATCTCTGAATTGAATGGTTTGAAATTGGGAAAGGTGACCACGCGTGAGCCAACCCTTGAGGATGCCTACGTGCGGTTGGTGGGAGGGGAATGATGACCGCCTGGCAGAGAATAAAAGCTAACCTGCGTGTCGTTTTCATGGCATTCGAGATTGAATTGCGTCAATCTTTTACCGATGCTTTTGTGTTATTCGGGATCATCGTACAACCGACCATTGTTGCTTTTATGGCATTATGGATGTTGAAGGATCAGGTTGCCAACTATGCGATCTTTGTGGTGGTGGGCAGTGCCATGACTGGCCTGTGGACCACTCTGCTATTTCAGGGCGGAAACAGCATTACCGGTGAACGCTGGACAGGAACCCTGGAACCTTTAAGCTGCGCACCGGCCCCCTTGCGGGCGGTGGTGTCGGGCAAGCTGCTGGCAAATATCACACAATCATTATTATCCCTTATTTGCTGCTATACCTTTATTTCTTTGATCATGGGGTTACCGCTTACCATAGCCAACCCCGGGTTATTTGCTGGCTCTATTGTGCTGACCGTGGTGGCTTTCATTGCGTTCGGATTGATCATTGGCTCATTGTTCATTCTTAATCCGGATGTGCAGCGTTTCCAAAATGGGCTGGAATTCGTCGTGTATATCTTTTCCGGTTTCTTGTTTCCCATTGCTCTGCTGCCCATGTGGACCACGCCCTTCAGTTATATTCTTACCCCGTATTGGGCTGCTCGTGCACTGCATGCAGCCTCCAGCGGAACCGGCAGTGATGGAGAAATCTATTTTTGTTGGGCAATGCTGATTGTGTTCAGCATCCTTTATGCCATTGTCTCAAAATTCCTCTTCAAATCCATTTTGCGGAAAGCAAGAGAAGACGCCACTTTGAACATGCAATGATTATGGAAAAATTAAAACTGAACATAAAGATCTTTTTTGAAGGTGCTTACTTATCGTATGTGGGGCTTTTTCGCTGGTTGAGCCCTTCCACCTATCTGGCCACCTTGATATTTTCACCGCTCACTCAAATGCTGTTTTTTGTGCTGATCGGGACCTACGCACAGGGTACCGATAAAGCATATTTCTATGTGATCGGCAATGCATTGATGAATGCTGCCATGAGCGGCATCTATGGCGTTACCATGAGCATTGGGGGTGACCGTTGGGATGGCACGCTGCCTTATTTGTTTGGCGCACCCGCCAATCGAATGACGGTCTTTCTGGGGAGAGCGTTCATGCACATTCTGAACGGCATGATCGGTGTGCTGACCGGTTTGTTGTGGGGATGGCTGCTTTTCCATATTGATTATTCTGCGGCCAATCCATGGGCATTGCTGCTCACCATTCTGGTAACTACCTTCAGCACGTCCGGATTGGGGTTGCTGATGGGCTGTATCGGATTGATCACGCGCAATGTGATGTTTGTGAACAATACCGTATATTTTGTCCTGCTCGTTTTTTCTGGAGCGAATCTGGATCTGGCTACACTACCCTCTTGGATGCGCATCGTTTCTAACTATCTGCCTTTGACACGTGGTATCGCTTCCGCCCGTTTGATCATCGCCGGGCATAGTTTGACAGAAGTGTTGCCATTGCTCATCGAAGAATTTGGCATTGGGCTGTTCTTTGCTTTGCTGGGTTATTCTTTATTCCGCTGGTTTGAGATCACAGCCAAGAAACGAGGGACACTGGAAGTATTTTGAGGTGAATTATGCAAAAGCCGGTCTATCTGGACTATAACGCCACCACACCCATTGCTCCGCAGGTTGCGGAAGCGATGCGGCCGTATATTTATGAGAATTTTGGAAACCCATCCAGCAGCCATGCCTATGGCAGTGCAGCCAAAAAAGGGGTGGAGAGGGCGCGCAGGCAGGTGGCGGAGATGTTGGGCTGCCAGCCGGATGAGATTGTTTTTACCAGCGGCGGCTCCGAATCCAATAATCTGGCCATCAAGGGTGTGGCTTTTGCCTATCGTGAAAAAGGCAATCACATCATCACCTCTGCGGTGGAACACCCAGCGGTGCTGGATGTGGTGAAATATCTCGAAAAGCAGGGCTTTCGCATTACCATTCTGCCCGTGGATGAGTACGGGATGGTGGATGTGGGGGATGTGGAACGGGCTATCACACCGGATACCATCTTGGTCAGCATTATGCATGCCAATAATGAGGTGGGTACCATTGAACCGATCCGGGAGATCGCGAAAATTGCCCACCAGCATCAGGTGCTGGTGCATACGGATGCGGCTCAATCGGTTGGAAAGATCCCGGTCCGGGTGGATGAACTGGGTGTGGACCTGCTTTCCATAGCCGGGCATAAACTGTATGCTCCCAAAGGGATCGGAGTGCTGTTCATCCGCCGGGGGGTGCGTGTGGAAAAGATCATGCACGGTGCCGAACATGAGATGAACAAGCGCGCCGGAACGGAAAATGTGATCGAGATCGCAGCGCTGGGACAGGCATGCGAATTGGTCGACAAACAGCTGGCTCAATATCAGACCCACATGCTTGAAATGCGTACACATCTGGAAAAAGGATTGAAAACGGCTTTTCCCAACTTGAAAATCAACGGGCATCCTGAAAAACGTCTTCCCAACACCACCAATGTGAGTTTTTACGGCTTGGAGGCCAACACTATTTTATCGGAGTTGGATCAGGTGGCTGCATCGGCAGGAGCTGCCTGCCATTCCGATCAGGTGGATGTTTCTCCGGTCATTGCGGCTATGGGTGTTCCATTGGAATATGCCATGGGAACCATCCGGTTTTCAGTTGGGCGCAATACCACACAGGAAGAGGTCGATTTCGCTCTGGAAGAGATCCAGCGGGTGATTGGAAATCTGCAAGCTCAAGAAAAACCCACGCTCAAAGAAGGATCAACACAGGGTATTCGTTTAACCCACTACACCCACGGGCTGGGCTGTGCCTGTAAATTGCGACCGCAATTGTTGGAAGAAGTGTTGGCGGAGATCAGCCCTCCTCAAGATAAACGTATCCTGGTGGGAACAGAAACCGGGGACGACGCTGCGGTCTATTTGATCAATCCAGAGACTGCTATTGTTCAAACGGTCGATTTTTTCACTCCCATTGTGGATGATCCTTACCTGTTTGGCGCCATTTCCGCTGCCAATTCACTCAGTGATATCTATGCCATGGGTGCCACGCCCCTGTTCGCGCTTAATATTGTTGGCTTTCCCAGTAACCGGTTGCCGATGACCGTGCTGCGTGAGATCTTGCGCGGTGCGCAGGAGAAAGCCAAGGAAGCGGGAATTTCGATCATTGGCGGACATAGCGTGGATGACACTGAGCCGAAGTACGGTATGGCGGTGACAGGGGTGGTGCATCCCGATAAGTTGGTTACCAATGCCAGCGCCCGGGCTGGGGACCAACTGATCCTGACCAAGCCAATCGGCACCGGAATTTTGACTACTGCCTTGAAACAGGGATTGCTGGAAAAAGACCAGGTTGACCCGCTGATTGCCAGTATGTCCATGCTCAATCAGAAGGCGGGAGTGGCGTTGCAACAATTCCATGCACATGCCTGCACCGATGTGACCGGTTTTGGACTGTTGGGGCATTTGCTGGGAATGATGAAAGCAGCCAACCTCTGTGCCGTTTTGGATGCAGATGCCATCCCGACCCTGCCGGGGGTGTACGACCTGGCAGCCGCAAGCGTCATTCCAGGGGGTAGCCGCAACAACTATGCCTATACTAAACCGTATGTCGAATACGCGGAAGAAATGACAGAGGTCCAGCAACTTATCCTCAATGATGCACAAACGTCAGGTGGGCTGCTGATGGCGGTGGAAAAATCTTCTGTTTCTTCAATGATTAATTTCCTGACGAATGAGGGTATTTTTGCTTCAAAAATCGGGGAAGTAATGGAGAAAAAAGAGAATTTCTACATCATTGCTAAATAAAAGTAATCCAAATGAAAAAGGTGATAATTCATGAAAAAGAAATTTTTTCAATGAATTCTTCCGCCTGAATTGATTTCCGCCAATTCATGAAAAGGTGATTTACTTCCGTGGCGCTAACATTCTTTCTGGAAAGAGTTTCTGAAGTAGTTCAAGCAGTGATGCTCCGCCCAAAGCAAGAAATGCAGCGCTGACAATATTCATCGTTGTGGTTGTCCAGAGAAATGTAAAAAAATGAACATGGTGATAACCACAAATAATGCTCATTCCTCTTATTCCGCCTGGAAGCAGTCTGCTTATTAAAAGAAAGAAAGGTGAATTCATTGGAAGATGTTGAAGAAAAGGAGGAAGTTTACCTTGCTTTTCTTCAATGCTCTTTATCTCCGTTAACGTAGTTCCTATGTGATACTGTACCAGTGCTGCCAGGGTATTTCCCAAGGTGGCAATGGCAATGGCCGATGCCGGACCATTTAACATCGCTAAGAATATCGTTATCGGGGATGAAGGAATAAAGGTGAAACTCGTTAGAAAATATACAGCCAGTCCGATGATTCTGCTCAGCAGCGGATCCTTCTGTAAAAGTGTTTTCATTTTTTCCATGTCGAAAGAATGGGTAAAAATGATTATGACGACCAAGGAAATGATTACCCATACGATTTTGGTCCATGGCTGCCTTTGCGATGAGTTCTTCTGATCATCACTGGTGATTTCTGTGTTATTCTTCATGGTTTAGAAAATCGATATACTGGTTGGAATTTTGAAGTGGGCTGGGATATTTTAACTGAAGTGAACCTAAAGTTTCGACAATTATGGATGCTACACAAAGGTTGCGATACCAGTTGTGGTTGGCCGGAATGGCATACCAGGGTGCCCAGGCAGTACTGGTCTTGTTGAGAACGTCTTGATAGGCATCCATGTACGCATCCCAAAGTTTGCGTTCTTCCAGATCAGCGGGGTTGAATTTCCACTGTTTTTTCGGATCGGCCAGCCGTTCCAGGAAGCGCTGTTTTTGTTCATCTTTGCTGATGTGCAAATAGAACTTCAGGATGGTAGTGCCTTCTTCCGCCAGCATTTTTTCGAAGGCGTTGATCTGGTCAAAGCGTTTTTTCCAAACCTCTTTGGTCACCAATTCATGCACCCGCACCACCAGCACATCCTCGTACTGTGAGCGGTTGAAGATCACCATTTCGCCTTTGGCAGGAATGGCGGCATGCACCCGCCACAAATAATCATGGGCTAATTCCATTTCGGAAGGCACTTTGAAGTTGGCGATTCGGACCCCCTGCGGGTTCACTTTTTCCAATAATGAGCGGATGGTGCCGTCTTTTCCACCGGTATCCATTGCTTGCAAAACGATGAGGACTTTCCGTTTTTGTTCGGCATAAAGGATCTCCTGCAGATCGGCGAGTTCTTTTTGCAGTTTTTTGAATTGCTTTTGCGCTGCTTTCTTTTTCCCCTCCCAGTCGCCCACCGCATCCGCATCCAGTTTCTTGAGTTTCACTGGCTTTTCAGGATCGATTTGATATTGCCGCATAAATCCTCCTTATTCTTCCAATTCTCTCAAAATTATATTCATCATCTCCGCATCTTCCGGAAAGAACCCTGCTGCCGGAAGACGTTTCAGTGCTTCTGCCCAGTCCCTGTTCTTGCTGAAGACTGTGTGGAATATGGGCAACGCTTCGGTTAGATGCCCGTTGGCTGCCATGGTCACCGCCTGCCAGAAGGGAAGCTCATCAATCGAGGGCGCCAATCTTGCACCCAAACTGTATTGTTTCATCGCCTCTGCCATTTCGTTCTTGACCAAGAATTCATCCCCTTTGTTCATGCATTCATATGCGCGCTGAATGTGCAGCAGACGTTCCAGTTCCACCAGTGGTTCAGGATGATCATCGATGCGCAGATCGATCAGGATGTGGTCATACGGTTCAGCACTGCGTGTTCCATCCGCCACCAGCATGGCTGCGCTCTGCTTGCCGCGAATATCGCCGCCTTCGGCTTGAGCGGCCTGCAGGGTATTTAGCATACGTTCTGCCAGATCGCCTTTGCTGGCTTGGAATGCTTCTGCCATGGCAGGCCATACACTGTCATTTTTCATCATATTTGCCTGCACCGAGAAACCCTTTCCGGCGATGTGCCCGGCTTTGGCAATGCAGTGTGCGCCAGTATGCACGGCCACGTTGCCGTGTGCATCCACCATTGCAACCTGGCGTGATTCTCTGCCTTCATCTTCGGCCAGCAATGTGGCAAGAGCTTCCTGAGCGCTTTTTCCTGTTCGCAGCAAATCCAGTCCTTTCGGACCATAACTGGCTTTTACAGAGGATTGAGTGGCAACTGCCCCCACGCCTGCTTCCACCCAGGGACATAACGATCCAACACTGAACCAGTGTGATTGGACCGCAACCCCGAATTGGCCGCTCGTTTCGTCTCGCGCAACAATGGAATAAGTATGTACGATAGGTTCCATAAACATCCTCCCCGATAGATTTATTTCTTCCAAAGAGCGTAGATCGCTCGTGATAGCAATCTTTTGCTGTAAGTTTCTTGCTGTACCATTTCACCGGCGGTGATGGTCCCGCCGCGCTCTTGCATTTGTTCCTGCACGGCACGCAACAAGGTCAATGCGGATGCTTTCACTGCGTAAGCGGTTAATAATAAGAAAGATGCCTGGCTGCTGAGGATCTGTTCACAGGCCTGCAGCAGGTTGGGGAAGTATTTGTAGAATTCCCATACTTCGCCATTCGGTCCGCGGCCAAACTTGGGCGGATCCAGCACGATGGCATCGTAGTAGCTTTGCCGGCGGGCTTCCCGTTTTACAAACTTCAAGGCATCATCAACGATCCAGCGAATGGATTTTTCCTGCAACCCTGAAAGTGCCTGATTTTCTTTTGCCCAACTGACCGCTTTTTTTGACGCATCCACATGGGTAACCTGCGCTCCGGCGCTTGCTGCGAAAAGGGTTGCCATGCCGGTATAACCGAACAGGTTTAAAATTTTCATAGGGCTCTGCCTATTCGAAATGAGATCTTGCAGCCACAACCACTGCGGGTATTGTTCGGGGAAAAGCCCGATGTGGCGCGATCCGGTGAGTTCCAGCTTGCAGCGTAGTTTTCCCACCTGTATATCCCATGGATTCTGGAATACTTTATGGATTTTCCAGGTTCCATTCTCTTCTTGAGAAGGGGAAAAATAGCTGGCATTCGCTTTTTTCCATTCCTGTGCACCCAGACTTTTTGCCCAAAATGCTTCCGGTTCGGGGCGTGCCAGCAGGATCTTGCCATAGCGTTCCAGCTTCATACCGGCGCCGCTATCCACCAGTTCGTATTCGTCCCAGCCGGCTGTGATGGTAAGAGGAATGTCTTTGATGAAAGATTCCATAGAATTGTTTTGCTTCATGGGTTTGTGCTTTTCTGTTTAGTATACCAATGAACCATTTCAAAAGAATGGGACTGATGTATAGGAAATCACGAGAATCTGACCGAAAAGTGTTGCAGGAGAAAAGGCATTATGAGAAAATGTATCCATTGATGGATGTTTATCAGTTTTCTTTATCAATGAACAGGAAAATGCAATGACCGGATTACTTACCAAAGATAGCCATACCAGTTCGATATTTCGTAAATTGTTCAAGTCGCCTGATATTGAGACCTTCTTGAAAGGTACTGTGGATGACCTTTGGATACCTCCTTTTCATGAATACATTACTGGCTTATGCAAACCGAAGAATCTGATACCGGAGCATGTGATCAAGCGTGCAGGTATTGAACGTGCTTTTGGACACCAAATTTTCAACGGGACACGCAAACCATCAAGGGACAAGGTAATTCAACTGGCATTTGGCTTTGAATTGAATATCAAAGATACGCAAATGCTTTTGCAGGTTGCGCAAAAAAGTTTGCTTTACCCAAGGATAAAACGCGATGCGGTGATTCTGCATTGTATTCAGAAGGAAAAGAGTATTTATGAAACGCAAAGCAAACTTCAGGAATTAGGGTTACCTTTATTGGGTGATAAGTAAATTATGCTGGATGATCCCAACGAAAATTTCTTAGAGAGTTACGACGAAAACCGGTTTCCTCAAGATTTCCTGAAGCAGTATGAGCCGATGGAATGCTTTTCGCATAATGAGATGGGGGAGACACTTTTAGTAAAGGAACGCCAGACCGGTGAGTATTATGCAGCGAAATGCTATACAGAAAAGTCTCTGTTATCGCACACAACCGAAAGTGAATTGCTGAGGAAATTACATCACCAGGGTTTACCTGCCTATATCAGTGAGCATCACAATGAGAATATGCTGTGCGTTGTGCGCACATTCATTCAAGGACGATCACTGGATGAACTTGCCCGCGAAAGACGGTTCAACCAGCAGCAGGCCATGGATATTAGTGTACAGCTTTGTACTATTCTGACTTACCTGCATGAGCAAACCCCTGCCATCATCCATCGCGATATCAAACCACAAAACATCATCATGGATGAACAGGGGAAAATCACGCTGATCGATTTTGGGATCTCAAGAACATACAGTGAAAGCGAAAGGCAGGATACCTTCTGTTTCGGGACCAGGTATTATGCGGCACCGGAGCAGTATGGATTCTCTCAAACGGATTGCCGTTCGGATATATTTTCTGTTGGAATCTTGCTTTGCTGGTTATTAACAGGCCATGTGGATATTAAGCAGGGTTTGGGTGAAATCTCCGATCGCAGATTAGCCAGGATCATTCAAAAGTGTACTGCTTTTGACCCAAAGGATCGCTTCAAGAATGCGTCCCAACTCAAAGATGCTTTAACGGGTCGAAGGATTCGCCAAAGATTCTTGACATCATTGGGTGTGACCATTTGCCTTCTGGTTGCGGCAGCTCATTTTCTCAATCCCTTTTCACCGCGGAATCTGGTATCAAAAGGTGTGGTATTTCAAGAACCTCTGATTGAAGAAGCAGTAAGAACGGAACTGGGAAAAGAAGAAGGTGAAACAATCTCAGAACAGGAACTTTTATCGATCACCGATCTTTATATGTGGGGGGATCAGGTCGCGGTTGATGCGGATGCTTTTAATGAATTGATGAATGACTTTGTGAACAATGGAGGGGATATTGCGCGAGGGAACATCAGCCGGCTGGATGATCTAGCTCTCTTGAAAAACCTAAAAAGTGTTTCTCTGGCATACCAAAATATCACCGATCTTTCACCACTTTCCGAGTTAACCTTTCTGGAAGTGGTTGATTTTCGGCATAATCCGATAGAAGATGTTGCTCCATTGAAATACCTCTCGTCATTGAAGTCGTTAGTTTTGTTTGATACCAATGTTCATGACCTCAGTGCTTTAAATAGTTGTGTGAAATTAACTACGCTGGATGTGGGGGGTACGCCGATCACATCATTAACGGCTCTGAACGGGTTGGCCTCCCTGCAGAACTTGATGATCCGCAAAACTCCACTGCGATCGCTTGAGCATGTTGAAAATTTTCCCATGCTCGAGAGGATTTATCTGTCGGAAACCCCTGTCAACGACCTTACTCCACTTCTATCTCTTCCTAGTTTGCAAATGGTTGAAATCGATCAAGACATGCAGGAAGCGGCCGATGAGATCAAGAGCCAGGCTCACTTTGCGATTATTTTTCAGGAAAATTAAAAATTCTTTAAGTGTGCAGCCTGCACACCTATGAAAAAGGTATCCTCGCTATAATACACACAAATTCGCTGATGGTTTTTTCCTGTTAAGAATCTTCTTGTATCAATACCATACCGGAGCACTTCACTCATGCAAACAAAGAAATCAGTCTGTATCAGTAATGGGCAAGAAAATATGTCTTGTCCGCATTGCGGAAAGGTAATGCAAACCGTCGAATACTATACTGCCCGGCCGATCAACCAGGAGGTCAGGCAACAGAACTACAATACCCAGCAAATCATTACTACCTATACTGATGTCAACCACCATTGGGGAAATCTCTGCCTTTCCTGTGCCTATGAAAACGAAAAGAAGAAACGCACGTTTGGTTTGATTCTTTTAATGGGCGGGGGAGTGCTGAGCTTTGGTTCGATGATGATCGGATTGATCCTTTCATCCATTGCACAGAGCAAAGGTGGAAATGTGGGAGCTTCTCTAATGCTGCCGATGGCTCTCATGTGCATTTTTCTGATCCTGGCAGTGTTTGGGATTGCCATTTTCAGTGAAATGAATGCGCTTCAACCGAAACGGGTTCGTTCCAAAGAACAGCTCTATGCGTTGTTTGAGAAATGCATAAAAAAAGAAGTCCCGCAAAGCGGGATCGTCTATCTCAGCCCATGGTTGGCGGCACAGTTGAAGAAAAAATGACAGGGTAATACAGCATCAAATCCTTCTTTTCGTGTTGACCACAGCGGAAGAGGACATGATCTGATCATATTCATTGTAAAGAAAGGAAAAGCATGAAAAATAAATCGTTGTCAATTCTCATTGTTCTCTGTTTTTTTAGTTTGATCTTTACAGGCTGTACACCCGCGGTAACTGCTGAACCATCCGGCAGTGATACGGAATCTGTGGCAGTTGCTACTGAATTACCGGCCCCTACTGCAACCACAGAACCTATTCCCTGCATGATCGCTTTTGATTCGGACCGTGACGGGAATAGAGAAATCTATGTGATGGACCCTGATGGAAAGAATACAGTCAATCTCACCAACAATCCGGCAGATGATTTTGGACCAGCCTGGTCACCGGATGGTCAGGAGATCGCCTTCGTTTCGAACCGTGAGAATGAGCAAGGCGGTGGTCAATACATCTACATAATGAATGCGGATGGCAGCGATGTACGCCAACTTACTACCGGCAATAACAGTGATCATCCAGACTGGTCACATGATGGAAGCGCTATCGTCTTTTCCAGTGATGCAAATGGAAATAACGAAATTTATGTTATTAAAGCAGATGGTGGTGTTGAACCAACAAACCTGACCAACAGCGATGTGCAAGATACCCAACCCACCTGGTCACCGGATGGCAGTAAGATTGCCTGGCTCTCGGGAAGTGATGGAAACTGGGATATCTTTGTGATGTATGCCGATGGCAGTAATATAAAGCAACTCACGGATAATGGTAAAGTAACTGATGTTGCGTGGACTATTGACAATCAGATTTTTTCCTACTGGGAAAATCAGGAGAATGGTTGTTTCAATTGTGTGATGGATGCAGATGGTTCCAACGTTATCGATGCGGGGGGAAAGGGAGAGATGCAGCGCTATATACCTTTCTGGACTTTAAATGGAGACAGAGTGGAATTGGTTTCGGTCAGCCTGAACGGTAGCGATGAGGAGATCTACCTGGTGAGCGATATTTACCCGGATATGTTCCTCAATCTTACCAATAATCCGGGCAATGATCGCAACCCTGATTGGCCGGCAAATTGTGGATCTGGAAATACGGTGACCGATTCGCAGCCGCAAGTGACGGAAAATAACGAAGTTGCTGAAACTGAAACACAACCACTCAAAGACCCCAAAGATATCATTATTGGTTATGGGGGAGATGACCAGTGGGAGCCGCAGAAAAAAGAGGATTTCCAGAAAGCATGTAGTGAATTGGGCATCCAGTGTGTGGTCGGCGATATGAACCAATTAATTGAACAGGGAGTAGATGCCATAATACAAAATTCAAATTATTGGACTGTAGCTGGTTTGTTCCCCGATGTTCAAAATGCCAAGGAAAAAGGTATCCCTGTGTTCATCTTGAACGCCGATTCAAACATCGATGGTGCGTATAGTATTTCAATCGATCACAAAGAATGGGCGACGATCGGTTTGGAATGGATGGCTGAAAAGATGGGAGGAGAGGGTGATTTCATCTATGTCAACCCCGGATTCGCCAATGTCCATTCCACAGCCATTGAAGAGATGCTGGCGAAGTATCCCGGAATTGATGTGGTAGATAGCAGGATAGAAAAATATGATGCGCACGCACAGCTCCGATCAGATGTCGCCAATTTCGTTGCCAGTTATCCGGATCTCAAGATGATCTGGTCTGATTCTGAATTGATGCAGGTGGTATGGGGAGTGCAAGATGCGGGAATTCCTGCGAAAGACTGGCCGCTGTTTTTATGTGATGCAACGAAAGAAGGTTTGGATACCTGGAGAAATTTATTGGAGAGGGACTCGAATTTTGATTGTATCGCTGTTATCAATCCGCCAGGTATTGCCTATGATGCGGTTTATGCGGCGTATTATCTACTGAGCGGCTATACAATTGATGAATCTGCGCTCGGTGGTGATTATGGCAGAATGCTGCCGGTCAATATTCCGGTGGTGACCAAAGCCAATTTTCAAGAATGGTGGGCAACCGTTGAAAAAGAGGATATCGAGTGGAGTACTGTCTTGGACCAGTTTATGACACCACAAGAGATCAAGGAAGCATGGTTTCTTGATTGATCGGAAACAATAGGGGCAGACTCTTTTACCATGCAGGTACAACAGTGGGGGAGATGATCTAAAACGACCAATGATTGGTCGTTTTAGTTTAATAAAAAAGGTGGTTTCTGATCAGGAAGGCAAGATCGTTATTGCTATTCATGATGGATGAAAGGTCAGCAGATTCGAAGATTCAAGTAGAATAGGATTATTTGAGGAATTGAGGTGGCATGGCTGAAAACTTTGATGTTCTCCTTGATCGAAAACGTAGCGATTCGATAAAATGGAATGTATTTCCTGAGGATGTTCTGCCCATGTGGGTGGCAGACATGGATTTTCTTTCACCACCAGCGGTCATCGACGCATTAACCCGGCGTGTAGGACATGGCGTTTTTGGTTATGCTGCTGAGCCGGAAGATCTGCAGGAAGTGGTCATTCGTTGGGTAGCGGATCAATATAAAATGCAGGTGGAACCCCAGCACCTGTTGTTTGTTCCGGGTGTGGTAACGGGGTTGAATCTGGCAAGCCGAGCTTTTCTTTCCCCCGCTGAGGGGTTGATGTTTCAACCTCCCATTTATCCACCCTTCTTTGAGATTGGCAGACATACCGGTGTGGAAAGTCATACGGTTGACCTGATGCGGAATTCCGATGGCTTCTACTCGATCGATTTTGAAGCATTGGAGAAGGGTGTTCGACCCAACACAAGAATGTTCCTGCTGTGCAATCCGCATAACCCGGTGGGAAGGGTATTTACACAAAAAGAATTGGAACAGATCGCAGATTTTTGTTTGCGCCACCGTCTGCTGCTTTGTTCGGATGAGATCCATTGCGATATCATCTACCCGGGCAGCACCCACATTCCGGTGATGTCGCTGGGAAATGAGATTGCACAACACACGATCATGTTGATCGCTCCCAGCAAAACATTCAATATTGCCGGATTAGGTTTTTCAGTGATGATAATCAAAAATGAAGAGATAATGACAAGAATGAAAAGGACCTTCAGCGGTATCTTGCCACATCCTGATCTGCTGGCAGTCCAGGCCGCCCGTGCGGCGTACTTAGAGGGAAAACCCTGGCTGCAAGAATTGCTGACATATCTTAAGGGAAATCGCGATTATCTGTACGATTTTGTGAATGCGGAGTTTTCCGGCATCTCCATGACGAAGCCGGAAGGGACATTCCTGGCATGGTTGGATTGCCGCAGAATGCCATTTGGAAAAGATCCTTTTACTTTCTTTCTGAAAAATGCAAAAGTAGGATTGAATAATGGCATCGATTTTGGGTTGGCTGGTGAAGGTTTTGTTCGACTGAATTATGCCTGCCCGCGCAGCGTATTGGAAGAAGGACTTGCCAGGATGAAACAAGCGATGAAAGGAATGTAATTCTTCTGATAAGATAATCCAAAAGATGAAGGCACGAGTGAGAACAGAAACCAAAAAGAAGAAAAAGAATACCGCGCAAAGAATTTTGATCACTGTGGTGATCCTCTTTATCTGTTTGTTTATTCTCAGAGCCATGGGTTCTTACCTGATCGTTTCCAATGAGTTGGAATATGCGAATGCCATCGTTGTCTTAAGCGGTGGTGACGAAAGCCGCATGCAGGAAGCGCTGGAACTTTATAACCAGAACTATTCCAACCTGATCATTCTCACCGAAACCGGCGATGTGGTGGAAGGGTATGACTATTTGCACAGTTTTGACATGCGCATTGAACTGCTCAACAATGGTGTGCCCAGTGGAAACATCCTGCTGACCGATCAAACTGTCACCAGCACGCAAGAAGAGGCCGAAGCGGTAAAACAGCTGCTCACCAGCCGTCAACTGGTATCTTGCATCGTGGTGACCGATCCCTATCATACCCGGCGCGCCTATGCCATCTTCAAAGATGTTTTTGCCGATACGGGCATCAAGGTTATGATCCACCCCACTTCACCCCACTGGTTTAGTGCAAATACATGGTTTTTAAAGATAAAAGGTTGGCATTTTGTGATCCTGGAGTATATAAAATATCTTTCCTACATATTGGGCAAATAGTGATTGAAAAACTCTCAATGCGGTAAGGGTTGCCAGGTATAATTATTCCTCAAGGATAGTTTCATGCGGATGCGGAATCTCTTTTTTATTAGTTTGATTTTCACCCTGTGCATTCTTCTGACCGGCTGCTACAGCCGTTTCCCTTCGGATTATCAGTCAGGGGAATTGTTGATGGTGGATGATTTTTCCTCACCCAACTTTGAATGGGATGTGTGGAAGAGAGCGGATGGATCGACGGTAGGTTACTATCAAGAAGGATTGGTCTTCATCATTAACTCTCCCAATACCGATTATGTCAGCACGTTGAACAGCACCTATTCCGATGTTCATGAAGAGGTGATTGCAGATAATCTTAATGGATTGATGAACAATGGTTTCGGGATGATATGCCGCTATCAGGATGATTCCAACTACTATGCTTTTCTGGTCTCCTCTGATGGCTATTATGGTATTTTGAGGATCCTCTATGGTGGTTATGCGGTCCTGAACGGTGGCGAATTGCAATATTCCGAGATCATCTCTCAAGGAAAGGGCACTAATCATATCCGCGCGGATTGCATCGGAAACCAGCTAACCTTATATGTAAATAATGTGTTGCTGGCGCAGGTGCATGATGATGTGTTCTCCGAAGGGCGCATTGGATTGCTCGCCAGTTCCTTTGAAGAACCCGGCGTGGCAATCCTGTTCGATAACTTCACAGCGGTTTATCCATAAGATGAAAATATTTTTGGGGTTTGTTGGATGCCGCCTCAACCAGAGTGAATTAGAAATACTGGCAGCCGATTTGCGTTCTGCAGGGCATGAAATTGTGGCAGATGCGCAACAAGCTCAAGCAGCCATCATTAATTCCTGTACGGTGACCGCAGCAGCCGATGCGGATTCGCGCCAGATGGTCCACCGATTGCAACGGCTGGGGGTGCAGAAAATATATTTGACCGGATGTTGGGTTTCAGTACAAAACCAGGATGACCAGCCGTTCCCTGAAGGTGTGATCCTCGTTCACAATTTGGACAAAATGAAAATCCCATCCCTTTTCTTTTGCAACACAGCCGAAACACAATTGGGCAGGGCAGCACGTATTCCTCTGCCTGGTAAAGCCAGGCGCACCCGCGCGTTCATCAAAGTGCAGGAAGGATGCGATTACCACTGCACATTCTGCATCACGCGCATCGCCAGAGGAAGGAGTATCAGCCGCCCCCTTGAACAGATCATGCAAGATATCCAATCTGCCATTCAAGCGGATGTGAAAGAGGTGGTGCTCAGCGGCACACAACTGGGGGGTTGGGGAAAAGACCTTCCGGAAAAAAGAACGATCGCTTATCTGGTTGGCGCCATTCTGGAGCAAACCAATATCCCGCAGGTGCGTTTGAGTTCCATTGAACCGTGGGATATTCAATCTGATTTTCTACCCTTGCTGACCAATCCCCGTTTTTGTGCTCATCTGCACCTTCCGCTTCAATCGGGTTCGCTGTCTACATTGAAACGTATGGGAAGGAGCATGCACCCCGAAGAATATTCTTCTCTTGTGCAGAAAATTCGATCACTGAATCCGGACATTGCGATCACCACCGATGTGGTGGTCGGGTTCCCGGGTGAAGATGATTTGGAATTTTCAGAAAGTCTGTCTTTTGTGAGAAATATGGAATTTGCCGGCGGGCATGTGTTTCGCTACTCGTTGCGGACTGGCACTCCTGCCGCCAGCTATCCGAATCAGGTGGATGGGCTTGAAAAAAGAGCACGCAATGGGAGCATGCGTTCCGTCTTGCAGGAATCTGCGAAACGATATCGAGCCAGATTTGTCAACCGAATGGTTCCGGTGTTGTGGGAGAAGGGTCAGCGATCAGGTGCTGAGGGATGGATCATGGAAGGGCTTTCGACCAATTACATCCAGGTGCAGGCAGCATCTGCCATGGATTTATGGAATACACTCTCTCGGGTAAAACTGAAAGAAGATCATGGTGCGTGTATGATCGGAGAAATTTGCCAGGACAATCGCTAAACCATCTGCAACACGAATTTGCCATTATGGTATAATTTTCCCGCTATATCAAAGAAATCAATCGCTAGAAGAAGAGGAATCGAAACATGCCGAAAAGGACATACCAACCACGTATACGAAAGCGCGTTCGTGTTCATGGTTTCAGACAACGCATGGCCACTGCTAATGGCAGAAAAGTTTTAAAAAGAAGAATGGCCCGCGGCCGCCATAATTTAGCAGTGTCCAAAAACAATCATGTCAAAAATGTGCGCTGGTAGATCAGAGATCGTTTTTGATCTTCAATAATTTCGCTTGAGTTTTGAGTGAACCGAAAATTCCGTCTTACAAAGAGTGCGGACTTTAAAAAGGTAAAAGATTCTGGCAGGGTATTTTTTCACCCGATCGTGAAAATGGCAGTTCACAGCAACGAACTACCTTATTCACGGTTTGCGGTGATAACCAGTAAAATAATAGGGAATGCAGTAGAAAGAAATCGTTGCAAACGAAGAATGAAGGCTGTTTTAAGTCTTTTAGAAAGTAATTGCGAATCTGGCTGGGATATTATTTTCATCATCCGAAAAGATTTCAGGCATTCAAATTCAAGCGAAATACAGGCGGTCGTGAAAGATCTGTTTCATCAGGCTGGCTTGTTTAAAATAAAAGAATGAAGGTATGAGCGTAGAAGCAAATCAGTCTCAGGAACCATCTTTGCATGATGTGAAGATAACAATCTGGACATTTCCTCGATATATTATCTTGTTCTTGATCCGCGTCTACCAAAAAACGATCTCCCCAGCATTGCCGGCCAATACCTGCCGATTTTATCCAACCTGTTCACAGTATGCATATCAAGCAATTTTCCGCTATGGAGTTTGGAAAGGTGGTTATTTAGCAATTCATCGATTGATCCGCTGTAATCCTTTCAATGAGGGCGGATATGATCCCGTGCCATAGGAGAAAAAATAAATTTAGGTGAAAAAATGAAAAAAAATATTGCGATCACAGTACTTTTGATTTTGGTCATTGCAGGTGCGCTGACTGGGTGCACTTCTAATGTTGGGGCGTCTTCCAGTTGGCCAGGCCTTGCGGTGGGCGATAACCTGGCAGTAGTCTCATACGGGTATCAGCTTTATGCGTTGAACATCCAAAATGGAAGCAAGACATGGGTTTTTCCGGCGGAGCAGAATTCTAAGGTCATTTTCTATGCCCCGGTTGAATTTGCTGAGAATGCGGTCATCGCCGGCGATTATGCCAATCATCTCTATGCTGTGAACACCAGCAACGGTTTGCTAAAATGGCAGTTCGATGGGGCAAAAAGCCGTTATGTAGCCAGCGCTTTTTATAAAAACGGTTATACCTATGCACCGAACGCCGACAAGAAATTGTACGTGCTCGATCAGAATGGAATCCTGCAGTGGGTCTTTGAAACCGCAGGCGCAAACTGGTCAAAACCGGTTGCCGATGACCAGTATCTCTATCTGGCGTCTATGGACCACCACGTTTATGCATTGAATTTGACTTATGCAGTTTCTGACCTGACGGCAGATGAGGATGGAACCAAAAACGTGGTTGCCGAACCAGTTTGGGAGACAGATCTGGGTACCGCGATCGTATCTGACCCTCTATTGGCAGATGGTTTTCTGTACGTGGGTACAATTGACGGAAAGATGTTCAAGATCAACGCCGGCACAGGTGAAATCGCCTGGAAATATGAAGGTGAAACCAAGATTAAAAGCATTTGGACCAAACCGGTGATCCTTGATGGCGCAGTTTTCTTTGCTACCGAGGACGGCAATATTTACGCTTTGGATGTTGAAACGGGAACACCTGTTTGGAATGCTCCTATTTCAACCGGTTCCCAGATTGTTGCCAGCGGTGTGATAATAAATGGTACGATTGGCTTTGGAACATTAGCTGGAAATTTGGTGATTGTCGATAAAAACCAAACAACTTCACCATCCATTAGTCGTGAAGGCGCCATTTATTCGACCCCTATCTATAAAGATGGAAAGCTCTATCTGATGATGGTGAATGGCGAAAAGCTGGTTTATGCCTTGGATGAGAATGGTCGTGAATTTTGGTCGTTTTCTACAGAGAATAAATAGAAAAGGAAGAAGCCATGTGGGATTCACTTATCATCAAACCGTTTATTAATACTTTACTGTTGATCTATAACCTGACGGGTGAAAATTTTGGCATTGCCATCATTGTTTTTACCATCCTGGTTAAATTGATCACCCATCCTTTGATCGCACGCCAGATCAAAAGCTCTGCAGCTTTGCAAGATCTTCAAAAAGATGAAGAATATCTTGAAATGCAGAAGAAATATAAGAACGATAAAGAACGGCTTGCCCAAGCGCAGATGGACCTGTATAAGAAGAAAGGGATCAAACCATTCGCCTCCTGCCTGCCCACCTTACTTCAATTCCCGATCATTATCGGTCTATACCAAAGCATCATTCAGACCATGGGAACGGCACCGCTGCAGGTGTTCAACCTGGTATCCAAGATCGGAATGGGAATGGCAAATTTCTTTTCCTTCATTCCCGGCGTAAAGAATCCCTTTACCTTAATTCCGTTGAATAATAATTTCCTGTGGATGGATCTGAGCCAACCGGACAGAGTCTATATCCCGGGCATCTCGTTTGGAATCCCTGTCCTGGCGATCTTCGTTGTGATCACCAGTATCATTCAAAATAAACTGATCAACCCGTCAGGCGGCGACCCGCAAGCGAATCAAGCGACCGGCATGATGAACATTTATATGCCATTGTTAATGGGTTGGTTTGCCTATTCACTTTCATCCGGTTTGGCGCTCTATTTTGCAATTTCCAATGTGCTCAGTTTGCTGCAATATGCGGCATTAGGTCGTGTGAAAATCAAAGATCTTTTCAAGAAGAAAGCGGTACCAACTAAAAAGCCATCTGCGTAGGTGGCGTTAAGAATATGTCGTTACCTGAAGAAGATTCATACAAAATGCTTTAGTGGTTTCAACCCCTTCGAAAGAAGGGGTCGTTGGGTTTCCACTTGATTTCTGAGAATTAATTCTGAGGCTCAATTCCAGGATTCGTTTTCAGAAGAAATCCCTAAAGCGTTACAACGCGAAAGGAAGAAGAGATATTATGGAAGGACAACCTGCTGAAGCGAAATTATCGAATGAAACACCTACATATTTTGACGATGCGGAAGATAAAATAGAAAAGGCCTGCCAAATGGCACATGAAACACTCACTGACCTGCTCGGAAAGATGAGTATCGATGCCAAAGTGGTTACCCGAATTGTTGATCCCGAAGATGATAAAGATCGTCCGATTGTGTTGGCTGATATTTCTGGAAAAGACCTCAGCATTCTGATCGGACGAAAATCGGAAACTTTGAATTCGCTACAATACATTACCAGTTTGATCCTTTGTAATGAAGTAGGGGAATGGGTACCTCTGATGGTGGATGTGCAGGGTTACCGCTACCGCCGCGAACGACAGCTCCGCCAGCTTGCAAGACGGATCGCTGATCAGGTGGTTCAAACCGGGCGAAAACAGGTATTGGAACCAATGCCGGCCAATGAACGCAGGATCATTCACCTTGAATTGCGCTACCATCCTTTTGTCACCACCGAAAGTGTTGGCGAGGAACCAAACCGGCGTGCCACTATTTTCCTGAAACCACGCGAATAAGAATTTACGTGCGTTGCCTGAACAAGGAGGTAGTATGCGTGCAGTTGATATCATCATCCGCAAACGAGAAAAACAAGAGCTTAACAAAGAAGAGATTGATTTCTTCATTGACGGTGTGACCAAGGGCTCCATTCCTGATTACCAGATCTCTGCCTGGGCAATGGCTGTTTTGCTAAACGGCATGACCCCCCAAGAAACAACCTATCTAACCCTGGCAATGGCTCATTCGGGAGATATCCTTGACCTCTCCTCCATTGCTCCGCTGGTAGTCGATAAACATTCTTCCGGTGGAGTGGGCGATAAGACCACATTGGTGGTTGCCCCGATCGTGGCTTCTTATGGGTTGCCGGTCGGAAAAATGTCTGGCAGAGGTCTGGGATTCAGCGGGGGAACGCTGGACAAGATGGAATCCATTCCCGGTTATCGCGTGGATTTGAGCGAAGCAGAATTTATGAGTCAGTTGAAAGAAATTGGTATTGTTCTGACCGGACAATCTGGTGATCTGGCACCTGCCGATGGAATCCTGTACGGGCTTCGCGATGTGACCGGAACGGTGCCTTCGACCCCCTTGATCGCATCATCCATCATGAGTAAAAAGATTGCTGCCGGTGCGCAGGCCATTGTGCTGGATGTAAAGCTTGGGTACGGTGCATTTATGAAAGATCTGGAAAGTGCCCGCGAATTGGCGCAGCTAATGGTGCAGATCGGGGAACTCAGCGGCCGAAAGGTGCGCGCTTTGCTTTCGGATATGAACCAACCATTGGGTGAAGCGGTGGGCAATGCCATTGAATTGAAAGAAGCCATTGAAACACTGCATGATGGTGGACCGGCCGATTTCAGGGAACACTGTTTTACGGTTTCTGCCCATATGTTGCTGCTTGGCAAGAAAGCGGAAACTTTGGACGCTGCCCGCGCTATGGCCGAACAAGCGGTCCGGGAAGGAAAGGCATGGGAAAAGTTTGTCCAACTGGTGAAAGCTCAGGATGGTGATCTATCTTTCATCGAAAATCCTGAAAAATTGCCTTCCGGATCGATCCGTGAAGAAATCAAAGCGGACAATGACGGATATCTTTCCATGGTGAACGCTCAAGCGGTGGGTGAGGCAGCCGTGCTGTTGGGTGCCGGACGTGAAAAGAAAGGTGCCCCGATCGATCTTGGAGTGGGAATTCTTGTCTATCATAAAGTAGGCGCTGCGGTTCAGAGAGGGGATGTGCTCTTTACGATCATTGCCAATGATGCCACGCGTTTGAATGCAGCGAAAGAAAAGTTGAAAGAAAGTGTTGGTATCAGTGAAGAAAAGTGTGCTGCACTACCACTCTTCTATGGTGTTCTGTAAAGAACCTTAATTGATAAAAATCTCTGTTTATGAGATAATCAAAAGCGAAAAGCTGTGATGGAAACGAGTAGATGCGAGCACTGTTTTCAGCGAGCCGGGGAGCGTGCAAGCCCGGTAAACATCTCGATCGAAAATCCTTCCGGAGCTGTGATCTGAACCTGACGTGATCGTCATCAGTAAGAAAATCGGAAACGCTGACCGTTAACCTGGCGCAGGAATCTGTGAAAACAGGCTTCGGATGGAGAGCTCTCGCAGGAGAGAATGTGGGTGGTACCACGGGTGAATTTGCTCGTCCCTGAGAAAAGGACGAGCTTTTTTATTGGAGGTGTTATGTTCAAACCGGTTTCTTCCAAACTGGAAGTGAATGAACAGGAAGAATCAATCCTGGAATTTTGGAAGCGGCAGGAAATTTTTAAACAGACCTTGAAAAAAACGGAAGGCGGTCTGAAATATGTGGTCTATGAAGGACCGCCGACCGCCAATGGAAAGCCGGGAGTG
Organism: Pelolinea sp.; assembly: GCA_012797975.1. Taxonomy (GTDB): domain Bacteria; phylum Chloroflexota; class Anaerolineae; order Anaerolineales; family Anaerolineaceae; genus UBA4781. Next base: position 125,621 of record JAAZOD010000026.1, read on the forward strand.
CATCATATCCTGGCCAGGGTTTTCAAGGATATTTTCCCCCGCTATAAGACCATGCAGGGATACTATGTTGACCGGCGAGGTGGTTGGGATACGCACGGACTGCCCGTCGAAATCGAAGTGGAAAAGAAGCTGGGTTTTAACAACAAACAGCAGATCGAAGAATTTGGCATCGAAAAATTCAACCGGTTGTGTCGTGAATCCGCTTTTTCTTATATCCAGGAATGGGAAAAATTGACTGATCGTATTGCCTATTGGGTTGACCTCAGCCGGTCTTATGTAACCTATCGCAATGAGTACATCGAGTCGGTGTGGTGGATCCTGAAAAACCTGTGGGAGAAGGATCTGCTTTTCCAGGGATTTAAAGTGGTGCCTTATTGCACCCGTTGCGGTACACCGCTTTCCGATCATGAAGTTTCCCAGGAATACCATGATGTGACCGAAAATGCCATATTTGTGCGCATGCCGCTGCTGGATGAAGAGGATACCTCATTGTTGGTATGGACGACCACACCTTGGACTTTGCCCGGGAACGTGGCAGTGGCTGCCGGCAAAGACATCATGTATGTTAAGGTCGAGCGGGAAGTGCCCAATGCAGGGGACCATACAACCGAAAAATTGATTCTGGCCGAAGCCATGCTTGAGAAGGTCTTTGGCGAGGAAAAAGTGACCGTTCTGGAGCGATTCAAGGGAAAACAGTTGAAGGGGAAACGCTATCAGCCATTATTTACGTTTTTACCGGTCGATAAGCCCGCTCATTTTGTTGTGCTGGGTGATTTTGTGACCACGGATGATGGTTCTGGATTGGTGCATATTGCTCCTGCTTTTGGTGCAGATGATATGAATGTTGCGGTTCAGGAAGATCTGCCGGTTTTGATGACGGTGAAACCAGACGGCACTTTTATCCGCGAAGTGGATCACTGGGCGGGTAGATACGTGAAGGATGCGGATCCTTTGATCATTGATCATCTGGCTGCCAGAGGTTTGCTATTTAAAGTGGAGCAACACACCCACTCGTACCCATTCTGCTGGCGCTGCGGCACACCACTGCTGTATTATGCGCGTTCCACCTGGTACATCCGCACCAGCCAGAAGAAAGATCGCTTGGTAGCATTGAATAATGAGATCAACTGGTATCCGGAGCATATCAAGAATGGGCGGTTTGGCAACTGGTTGGAAAATAATATCGATTGGGCTTTGGGTCGTGAGCGGTTTTGGGGCACACCGCTGCCGGTTTGGCAGTGTGACGATTGCGGTATGCAGACCTGTGTTGGCTCCATGGATGAACTCTCTAAATTAGTCGGCCATGACCTGACTGGGCTTGAACTGCATCGCCCGTATGTGGATGAGGTGATTTTTGATTGTCCGACTTGCCACGGTAAGATGAAGCGCGTTCCGGAACTGATCGATGTCTGGTTTGATTCGGGTTCTATGCCCATTGCTCAATGGCATTATCCTTTTGAAAACGTCGAAGAATTCAAAGAACAATTCCCCGCTGACTATATCTGTGAAGCGGTTGATCAAACGCGTGGCTGGTTCTATTCGCTGCATGCCATTTCAACCCTGGTATTTGACCAAAAATGTTTCAAGAATGTCATTTGCCTTGGTTTGATCCTGGATGAAAATGGGCAGAAAATGTCGAAATCACGCAAGAATGTGGTTGACCCGTGGGAAGTGATCGAGAAGAATGGCGCGGATGCCACCCGCTGGTATCTATACACAGCCAGTCCCCCCGGACAGGAAAGACGTTTTTCTTCCAACCTGGTTTCCGAGGTCATCCGTACCTTCATGTTGACCTTGTGGAATACCTATTCTTTTTTCGTAACTTACGCTAATCTTGATCAGTGGCAACCGGATGCGCAGAGAAAAGATATCGAATATTCACCGTTGGATCAATGGATCCGCTCAGAACTGCATGCCCTGGTGCGGGATGTGACCAAAGCGTTTGAATCTTACGATGTCATCAATGCCACCCGTCCGATCGAGGTTTTTGTGGACCAACTTTCGAACTGGTATCTGCGCCGTTCGCGCCGCAGATTCTGGAAGAGCGAATCGGATGGCGATAAATACGCTGCGTATGCCACTTTGTATGAAGCGCTGATCACTGTAAGCAAATTGATCGCTCCTTCCATGCCATTTATGGCAGAGACCTTGTATCAAAATCTGGTGCGTTCTGTCGACCCCAATGCCGAACTCTCTGTGCACCTGACCAATTGGCCTGCCTATGATGAAAAAATTATCGATGCACCCTTGAATCATGAAATGGAAGTGGTCATGAAGCTGGTATCGCTCGGGCATGCAGCCAGAAATAAGTCTGGCATCAAAGTGCGCCAACCGCTGGCTGAGGTGGCATTTGCCCAGAGTGCCAGCGATGATCCACGCATCATCAAGCGTTACGCCGATCTGATAGAGGATGAATTGAATGTAAAAAAGGTACGGCTGTTGAGCGCTGCCAATGAAGCGGTTGCGTATGAATTGCTGCCACTGCCGAAACAGTTGGGCCAGAGGTTCAAAGGTGATTTTCCGAAGGTTAAGGAAGCCATTCTCAAGCTGGATGCCGAAAAGGTGGCTGGTGCCGTATCCAAAGGGGAATCGTTCCCTGTAAGTGTGGGTGGGAAAGAGCTTATCATCAACCCTGATGAGGTAGAAATCCATGTTCAGGCAAAAGAGGGCTTTGAAGTGGCTGGAGAAGGCGCATACCTGGCGGCTTTGGTCACGACTCTGAGTGAAGAACTTGTTAATGAAGGGTTGGTTCGCGAGTTTATCCGCCGCATTCAGGAATCTCGCAAACAAGCAGGTTTTGAGATTGCTGATCGGATCGTCCTATCTTATTCTGCATCCGAGAAACTTGGAAAAGCAGTGGAACAATATCGTGATTATGTGATGAATGAAACCCTGGCAGTCCAGATGAATGCAAAGGATAATCCCAGCACACTGCCAAATGCCAGCGATGAATTCGACGGAGAGCAGGTCACCATCTGGCTTGAAAAAGCGAAATAACATATTGATGAAACGAGAAAAGGGCCAGCTTTTTGCTGGTCCTTCTTTATTCTCTAATGAAGTGAGGGAGCTGCTCGGGGATTTCAAAACTGAATTCCACCAGCCCTGCATATTCTCCATGTTCAAAATAGGGTGTCTGATAGATCAATTTTTTGACACCTTTCTTTTCAACGGTGTAGACGTTGGTTTGTTTATTTTGGCTGAGCTGTTTTATTTTTTCTTGAGCTTTCGGCGGATGGCAGTCCAGGATATTTTTTCCGATCAACGTTTTCCCTCCACTCTTGGAAAAAGTGTCAGCAGCTTTTTGATTCATTTCGATAATGGTTCCCTCGCTGTTGGTAACCGTAATGGCCACTGCGATGTTTTCATGCCAGCAATGTTTTTGCATAGAAACTCCTTGAAAATGATTACATATTTCTAATGGTCATATTTCTGAAATTCTATTATATTCATAAAAAAGAATGGATCAGCGTGAGGTGAGGGTTAGACTGAAAAGCAATTATCCATTAAAATCATCAAAAATTCACAGCGGAGTAATCATTTGAAAAAAAATATCAAAGCGTACGCTTTTTTATTGATCTTGGCGGTAGCAATCGTTGCGTTGGATCAATTTACCAAGAACCTGGTCCGGCAAAATTTGGCATACGGTGAAGTCTGGTCTCCCTGGGCATGGCTTATGCCATACGCTCGAATTGTGCATTGGTACAATACCGGCGTGGCATTTGGCCTTTTTCAAGGGATGGGCATGGTTTTCACCTTCCTGCCTTTGATCGTTGTGATCCTTATTTTTATTTTCTACGGCCGCCTGGCGGGTGACAACTGGTGGATGAGATTTGCCATTGGCCTGGAATTTGGCGGCGCGATCGGTAACCTGAGTGATCGGATCACAATCGGTCATGTTACAGATTTTATTTCCATCGGAAATTTCGCGGTATTCAATGTGGCGGATGCATCGATCACTGTTGGGGTCTGCGTGTTGTTATTCGTGCTTTGGAAAGAAGAAAAGAAAAATTCTGTGAAGCCAGTTCAATAAATATGACTTTACCCGGTGAAAAAAAAGGATTTATTTTTACGAAAGAGAACCCCATTCGTCTGGATAAATATCTGGCAGAGGTTCTACCTCTTCAGTCACGTTCGCGTATACAAGATCTGATTAAAACCGGTTTTGTAAAGATGAACGGCGACACTGCCTATAAACCAAGTACCCCCCTCACTCAGGGGAGCTATATTGAAATTGAAATTCCGTTCGCCCAACCAACCGAATTGATCCCCGAAGATATCCCACTGGATATCATCTATGAAGATGAAAATGTGATCATCGTCAATAAACCGGCCGGTATGGTCGTGCATCCCGCACATGGCCACCAAACAGGGACCATGGTGCAGGCATTGCTGGCACATACTCCATTTTTGCAGGGAATTGGCGGAGTGCAGCGCCCTGGCATTGTGCACCGCCTGGACCGCGATACATCCGGAGTGCTGCTGGTGGCGAAAAATGAGAAAACCCATCGCTGGCTGCAAGATCAATTCAAGTCTCGAAAAGTGATCAAAACCTATCTGGCATTGGTTGATGGGCATCCGCCTACACCTACCGGTCGGATCGAAGTGGGAATTCAGCGCGATCCTCATGATCGGAAAAAGATGGCGGTTGCGTATGGTAAAAATGGCCGTGCCGCGATCTCGGAGTATCGAACCATCCGCTCGTATAAAAACCACACATTGCTTGAAGTGCGCATTTATACCGGCCGAACACATCAAATCAGAGTCCATCTGGCTTATTTGGGATGTCCGGTTGCCGCAGATACTGTATACGGGCATAAACATTCTTCAATCAAGGTTGACAGACAGTTCCTGCACGCCAGATCGATATCAATTACGTTACCGGGTCAGAAAGAGCCCAAGGAATTTGTTGCAGAAATCCCGCCTGATTTGCAGCAGGTGCTGGATACTTTAATATAAGGAAAAAGATATGGAACAAAAGATGGATTTGATTGATCTGCGCTCTGATACCGTCACCATCCCAACACCTGCAATGCGGCAGGCAATGGCAAATGCACCGGTAGGGGATGATGTGTATGGGGAAGATCCTACGGTAAATATTCTGGAAGAAAAAGCGGCACACCTTTTGGGAAAGGAAAATGCACTTTTTGTCTCCTCGGGTACCATGGGCAACCTGCTGGCGGTCTTGGTGGTGTGCAGCCGGGGGGATGAAGTGATTGTAGGGCAGGCAGGGCATACCTTCTTGCATGAAGTGGGGGGGATCTCTGCCTTGGGAGGAGTGTTCCCGAACACGCTGCCCAATCAGGCAGATGGAACGCTGGCGTTGGAGATGATCGAAAATGCCATCCGGGGTGATGATATTCATGAACCCCGCACCAAAATGGTGGTGATCGAAAATACGCAAAACCAATGCGGTGGTGTTCCTATCGAACGTGACTATATGGAACGCCTGGGAAGGTTGACCAGGAAGTTTGGTTTATTCCTGCATGTGGATGGTGCGCGCATTTTCAACGCGGCAATTGCCTTACATTCTTCGGCAAAAGAACTGACCCGCATGGCTGATTCGGTCACTTTTTGTCTGAGTAAAGGATTGTGCGCCCCGGTTGGCTCGGTGCTGTGTGGGTCCAAAGAGTTCATTCAAGCAGCGCGTCGCTATCGCAAGATGCTGGGTGGTGGAATGCGCCAATCAGGCATTCTGGCAGCGGCTGGAATTGTGGCGTTGGATACCATGATCGATCGTTTAGCGGACGACCATCAAAGGGCGACCATATTGGCAGAGAATCTCTCAACCATTCCAGGATTCTCCCTGTCAAAAGGAATGCCGCGTTCCAATATGGTCTTTCTTCACGTTGATCGAGCCGTCTTCCCCGATCTGAAATTATTAAAGAAAAAATTGGAGAAAGAAGGAATTCTGATTGGCTACTCAGGTCCTGAGGAGATGCGGCTGGTAACCCATTACTGGATCACGGATGCGAGTGTGGCCCATGTTATCGAGAGTTGGAAGAATCTGCATGCGAAGGGATAGAATCAGCGATGGAATTGCTTGTTATAATTCATGTCTTACGAGGTGACCTTAATGGCTGAATTTATTACAATGGATCAAATCGATGCCGCAGCATCGCAAATACGGCGACAAACTGCCCAACAACCTAAAGTTGGGTTAATTCTTGGATCAGGGTTAGGAGATCTGGCAGACTCGGTGACCCCTGCCGATTATATCGAATACAAAGATATTTCTGGCTGGCCGGTGTCAACTATTCCAGGCCATAAAGGTCGACTTGTGATCGGCAACTTGGCAAATACACCGGTTTTGATCATGCAAGGGAGAGCGCATTATTATGAAGGATATTCCATCAGCCAGATTGGTTTTCCTATTCGTGTGATGCGAAAACTCGGCATCCATACACTCGTTGTTACCAATGCTGCCGGCGGAATCAATCCGGACTTTAGACCTGGCGATGTGATGGCGATTACTGACCATATTTCACTGATGGCAATGGGAGGGGAAAATCCTCTGCGAGGCCCAAATTTGGACGAATTCGGGACTCGATTTCCAGATATGAGCCGTTGTTATTCTGTTGACCTGATCCAGAAAGCCAAAATGGTATGCGACAGAGAAAAAATCGATCTGCAGACCGGTATTTATGTATGTCTGGCGGGCCCCTCGTTTGAAACCCCTGCTGATTTGCGCTTTTTGAAATTGATCGGTGCCGATGCGGTGGGTATGTCTACGGTACCTGAAGTGATCGTTGCCGCCCATTGTGGAATGCAGGTGCTCGGCTTTTCCGGCATCAGCAATAAAGCGAATTTGGATGGCAGCACGATAACCACACACGAAGAAGTGTTGCAAGCCGGAAAGGAGATCGCTCCAAAATTGGAGACGATCATTCGAGGTGTGCTTGCTTTACTTTGACCGGTATTTTCCTGGCCTCAGGTGGATAGGATGACTGTCTTACTCCGTTTCTTAAAGGAATTTGAAGGGGGAATCTATCTTCTCTTGCTGATCCTTGGGCTTATCATGGGCAGCCGGTTGGTCACGGCAAATCAACAGAAAAAGAAGTCTGCTTTCGGACTGGAAAAAGAAGTTATCCAAAAACGGGTCAATTCGTCCATTGCCTATCTGGTGGTCATTGGAATGTTATTTGTCGGCCAGGTGCTGCTGGTTTCTGTCGCTTCGGTGCGCTATCCGGGTTTATATTCCCTTACCACACCCACTACCGGTGTGGCTCCAACTGCAACGGATTTCTTTCAAGCTATGTTGCGGATGGAAGCGACTCCGGAAGGATTGGAACAAACTCAGACAGCCGTAGCCCTTACCGGTTGTATCCCTCAACAGATCGAGTGGCTTTCGCCAAAATCAGGCGATGAAGTTTCTGGTTCCGTGCCATTATCAGGTACAATCAATGTTCCGAATATGGGTTTTTATAAGTATGAGTACAGGCAAAAAGGGCGGGAGGAATGGACGCCAATCGCTGCTGGAAATAAAGTGATCATTGAGGGTGAATTGGGCGGAAATTGGAACACGGCACAACTTGAACCTGGCCTCTATGAGTTGCGCATTGTCGTTGCAGATAACCAAAACAATCTCTTCGAGCCCTGTGTGATCGAAGTAAAAGTTGTATTATAAAAGGGAGGGTAAACAATGGCTGAAGTGATGATACGCACTGTGGTTTCTCCCGATTTCTCTATTCTTTCAAATTTTCGACATTCCATAGAGACAAAGATAGTCTGGCAGATGGAGCAGGAATCATCCGAGGGAGATATCACCATCAGCTTCCGTGAATTAAAGTTACCGCGTTTAATGAAACTGCCATATCCCCGTTCATCGCAAAGTCTGTTTGAACGATGGAAAGAACTTTCGGTTATTCTTGTGGGATGCGTCGATAATGTACCGGTGGGATATGTTTCCTGTTCGTCGATCCAGACCACCTCCAATGTGTGGATCAAGGATGTGGTGGTGCATGAACGCTGGCGTCGGCAGGGTGTGGCAACCACCTTGGTCAAAGCCATTGCTGCATGGAGTGAGGAACGTGGGTTAAAAAGAATGACGCTTGAAATGAGCTCTAAGAACTACCCTGCGATCTGCATGGCTAAAAAACTTGGTTTTGAATTTTGTGGTTACAACGACTATTACTATGAGAATAATGATATTGCTATCTTCTTCGCTCGTTTAATCAGATAAGGGATGAGGAGAAAGTGATGAACGGAGCGGATCCATTAAATAACCTGGTGACGATATTTAAGACGGTCAGCGATATTCTTACTGCTGGATTGGCGATCACCACATTTTCTCTCTTTATTTATTCTTTAACGTTCAAGACTCGCGACCTGTTAACCAATATTTTTTCTGGTATCTTGTTTGTTCTTATTCTGATTTTTGGCGCAGATGCATTCGGTTCCATTACGATGGATAAAGATCTATTGCTATCCATCCTGAAAGTTCACTGGACTGGTCTGATTTTTATTCCCACTCTCTACTTTCTGTTTTCCGATGCATTGCTGGCATTGACCGGCAGACCCAGCCGAGGGAAACGCAGAATCTTGGGTTATATCGCCATTGGTATCAGCAGTCTCTTATGCGTGTTTTTATATTCCAATAACTTGCTGGGAGAATTGATCATAAGCCAGGCACCGGCACCATACTTCTTACGAACCGGGATGATGAATTTTTATCTGGCGTTTTTCTTTGTAACTGTTGCATTTTCTCTGTATAATTTTTACCGGGCTATCCGCCGTACCAATTCGCCCACCAGCAAACGCCGTATGACGTATCTTGTAGTGGGTGCGATCGGTTTGTTCTTTGGTTTATTCCCGTATTTGGTTTTTGAATCTGCGGTGGGTGTACCCAATTCGCTGATTTTTTGGTTCATTTCCTCTGTCATGTATTTGTTGAGCTGGGTTTTGCTTTGCATTATGACCTATGCCGTTTCATTTTTCGGTTTTTCGCTTCCCGATCGAGAGATCAAAAGCCGCCTTTTCCATTGGATTTTTCGAGGACCTCTAACTGCCAGTGTCACGCTGGGATTGACAACTTTGATTAGACGGTTGGGCATATTGACGGGGAGGAACCTGGCCATGGTGGAAATATTGGCTATGGTGGGTTGTATTGTTCTGCTGGAACACCTCTATACGCTTCTCTTTCCCAAGATGGAAAAGATCCTCTTCAGAGGAAAAGACCTGAATGATCTGGAAAGAATTCGTTCTCTGGAAGAGCGATTGTTTACGAAAAATGATTTCAACCAGTTTGCAGAAATCATCCTGGCAGCTTTGTGTGATCGAATCAGAGCGAACAATGCGGCGCTGTTTTTAAAACAAAACAGTGGTTATGAACGACCGATCGAGATTGGCGATTCTGCGCGCATCATTGAAAAAGTGAATAAAGCCAATTTTGATTTTGGGGAAGATTGGCAGAACAAATCCGTTTGCCGTTGGAACGGAATCATCATCATTCCGGTGAAAGATGGCCGTGAACATGAAAATGGTTCCCTGATTTCAGGGTTCATCGTTTTGGACAGACTGAAGAGAACAGACCTGGACCCGGAACAGGTCAGGGCGGTTAATCTTTTATTGAGGCGGCTGCATACCGCTATCAACGATTATCAACGGCAACAAAAAATGCTGGTTTCATTGGAACTGCTTGAACCGCAAATGGATGAGATCCAAAATCTTCTGGCTGCGGGACGTTTTGCCGCCATTAATACACAGATTAACCTGAAGGATACGGAATCATTGAGCAAATGGGCGAAAGATGCCTTATCTCATTTATGGGGAGGACCAAAATTATCGGGAAATTCGCTCTTGCAATTAACTATCGTACAACATAAAGCAGATGAAACAGGCGAAACCTTAACCAAGACCTTGCGAGAAATTCTCCAGGAAGCTATCGCGTCCCTTCGCCCTGAGGGAGAACGGCAGTATACCAATGATTGGCTGCTTTATAATATTCTTGATTTCAAGTTCAATGAAAATATGAAAATGCGCGATATTGCGAAGAGATTGGCTCTTTCCGAAGCTGATCTTTATCGTAAACAACGTATCGCAATTGATGGGGTTGTCAAAAAGATCGTTGAGATGGAAACACTATATCTTTCAGAACAAGCGTACAAATAGGAGGGAAAGCAATGGCTTTTAAGCACAAAGAAAATTCGGAAAGCTCGGCACCTGTATTTGATGAATCCTGGTGGAATTCATTGCTGGATACTGCGAACAAGTATCAGGGGATCGAGAAAGCAACCACCAACCATCATCCAGATAATGATGAAATCGAAATTGATTGGGAATTGATGGAAGAATATTTCCACAATGATGAGGTCTTCACCGTGGAAGTAACCGGTTATAACAAAGGTGGTCTGTTGGTGCGGGGTGATCATTTCAAGGGGTTTGTTCCGAACTCACATATCAAGGAAATTGCCAAGATCCAATCCCCGGCAGAAAAATTCCATGCGCTAAAACAGTACCCGGGGCAGAATTTACAGGTAAAAGTGATTGAGTGTGATCAAAAATCGGGAAAGCTGATCCTCTCCGAACGGGCTGCCGAAAATGCCCCTGGAAAGAGATTGGATGTCTTTGATGGCCTTACCATTGGAAGTATTGTGGAAGGCGAGGTGACCAATATCACCAAATTTGGTATCTTCCTTGACTTGGGCGGAATTGAGGGGCTGATTCATGTTTCAGAGATATCCTGGGGCAAGGTCAATCATCCGGCGGAGATCGTGAAGGTCGGGGAGGTAGTTAAAGCCAGTGTGATCGCCGTGGATAAGGAAAAAATGCGCATAGCCCTCAGCATGAAACAGTTGACGCCAAATCCATGGCTTGAATTCAATGAACATTATATGGTAGGGGATGTCATCACGGTGACCATTAAAAAAGTGGTGGGGTATGGCGTCTTTGCAGATATCGAAGAAGGCATAGAAGGATTGGTGCATATTTCGGATATTCAATCAAAGGACACCTCCGTGACCATTAATGATCTGAAGGTGGGAGAAAAGATCATTGTTACGATTAAGGCAATTGATGTAGAAAAGCGCCGCCTGAGCATGGGATTTATCAGTAAATTTGAATAGAATGCATTATGATTAATAATCGATGAAGAGCAAAACAGATCATACAGCAAAAGTACTGGAATATTTTCAGCGATTTTTTAAAGACATTATCGGCGTTCTTTTGATTTCCACCGCGCTTGTTTCCCTGCTTGGTTTTTTTCATCTTTCCCAGGGAAGATTGCTGAACAATTTTGTGAAATTGATTGAACAAGGTTTTGGCTGGGGAACGGTCTTCTTTTTGTGCACTCTTCTTTATGTGGGGGTGATGATCCTTTTCCGCAGGGTGGAAAGCTTTCCCGACCTGAATTTAAAGCGACTGCTGTATCTGGAGTTGTTCTTCTTTTCTGCTCTCGGTTTTTTAACGATCTTTGGCGGGAACTCTTTGGTGCGCGCAGCGGATGGAAAAGATGGCGGCGTGATCGGGTGGGGGATCGCTCGCATCCTGAGCTCGGTTCTGCCACTGCCAGTTTGTTCCATCTTGCTCTTTATTTTGGCGTTGGTTTCTTTGTTGGTTGCCACCGGTCTCTTCAATAAGATCATCCATTCTATACAAAGACGAAATGCCCCTGAAGGAAACAAGGCACAGGAGCCCGAGGTTGTTCCAACCCGGGAAGTTCATCATCAGCACCCAACGCACACGTCCCCCAAAACGAATTTTCCGGCACAAACCAACGAACCCCGATCGAAACAACTTCCACCCCTATCCCTTCTGGTTGAACAAAAAAGCAATGCGACCGATGAAGGCTATATCAAAGAGAATGCTCAGATTATCGAGCGGACTTTTGAAGAATGCGGAATACCAGCCAGTGTTGTGGGGTACAGGATCGGGCCGACGGTGATTCAATATGCTGTGGAACCCGGATACATCGACAAAACCCACGACGATGGTGAAACCAGCAAGCGCAAAATCCGCGTTTCTCAAATTGAATCCGTGCAGCGTGACCTGGCCCTTGCTTTGGGCGCCGAACGGTTGAGGATCGAAGCGCCTATTCCGGGTTATTCCTTTGTGGGCATTGAAGTGCCCAACCGCTACAGCAATATGGTGCGTTTGAAGAACGTGCTCGCAAGCGAACCTTTCCAGAAGTTGAATTCACCACTGCGTCTGGCATTGGGGCTGGATGTATCGGGAAATCCGATTGTGGCTGACCTTTCCAAAATGCCACATCTGCTCATTGCAGGCACAACCGGTTCGGGTAAGTCGGTGTGCATCAGTTCTTTGATATCCAGTTTGGTGATGTGTAACACGCCAGAAGAACTGCAGCTAGCGATCCTTGATCCAAAATGGGTGGAATTATCTATTTTCAACGGACTCCCTCATTTGATGGGACCCGTGGAGACCAATACCAATCGCATGCTGGCTGTGCTGGCCTGGGCTTCTGCGGAGATGGAGCGGCGCTATAAAGTATTTGAAGAAATTAACGCAAGAGATATCAATGTATATAACATTAAAGCGGGGAGGCGGAATTTCCCTGCTTTGCCCCGCATCGTGATTTTCATTGATGAATTGGCCAGTTTGATGGTCTCCTCGCCGGAACAGACAGAAGCTCATCTGGTTCATCTGGCGCAGATGGCGCGTGCCACTGGCATTCACCTGGTGGTCGCCACTCAAAGGCCCAGTACAGACATTGTGACAGGTTTGATCAAAGCCAATTTCCCGGCCAGAATCGCTTTCAATGTTGCTTCCTCGGTGGATTCACGTGTCATTTTGGATATGCATGGTGCTGAGACGCTGCTTGGCAAAGGCGACATGCTTTTCCTTGACCCTGACAATGGTGCCCCGAAACGCGTTCAGGGGGTCATGGTGGATGATGCAGAAATCCGGAACGTAGTGGAATATTGGAATTCTGTCTATCCTCCCGAAAATAATAAAGAAGAAGCTCCCTGGGAGAAATACGTAGTAAACCAGGGGGAGGATGGCGATGAATTAATCGGTCGTGCGGTTGATCTGCTCAAAGGGGAAGGGAGGGCGAGCGCCTCTTTGCTGCAGCGAAAGCTCAGAATTGGATATCCACGGGCTGCGCGATTGATGGATGAACTGGAAGAAATGGGAATCGTAGGTCCACCTGAAGCGGGTGAAAAAGATCGCGAAGTCTTGCTGGGCGATGATCAGAGTGATGACGAGCAAGACTATTCTTAATCTTGCTTGACAGGATTCTCAGGGAAAGATAGGATTGTGCGATAAACTGGATTGGTATGTCAATGACCTTTACTGATCGGCTTCGTCAATTGTTCCAACATTTTCTTGAAAACGCGGGCCAAACATTGTTTCGCTATGGTGTTTCTGCGAATCTTGTCACGCTGCTTGGGTTATTGGGGAGCGTCATTGCTGCCATTCTGGCCGCACATGGATATTTATTGGCCGGCGGCATTGTGCTGGCCTGCACCGGTCCATTGGACGCGATCGACGGGGCAGTGGCACGCGCGCAAGGAAAAATCACCCGTTTTGGAGCTTTCTTTGATTCGATCACCGATCGCTATTCGGAACTTATTTTATTTTTGGGATTGATCATCTTTTTCCTGGATGAGCGGGATGGTGGCGGTGTGATTTTGAGCTTTGTCGCCGCTGCCGGTTCTGTGTTGGTTTCATACACCCGTGCGCGGGCAGAAGGAATTGGCTTGGAGATAAAATCTGGACTGATGACCCGGGTGGAAAGATTCTTGGTGCTGGTTGTGGGACTTTTGTTCCAAATACCAAAGATATCTCTCTGGATCATTGCGATCCTGGCAAACCTGACAGCGATTCAACGAATTTGGATAGTTTGGCAGCAAACAAAACTGATGGAAAAGGAGAAATAAAAAAATGTCAGATGGTTTTTATATCGGACCCGTTTATATCTATTATTATGGAATCATCATCACCATCGGAGCCATGGCGGCTTTATGGCTTGCCATTAAAGAGGCAAAACATCGCGGTTTGGACCCGGAAGTCATCTGGGACGTGGCGACCTGGTTGTTGATTGCTGGCATCATTGGAGCCAGATTATGGCATGTGCTCACCCCTTCCAAATCGATGGGGGCGGGAGTGGAGTATTATCTTTCCAACCCGATTGAAATCCTGAAAATTCGCAAAGGCGGTTTGGGTATTCCTGGCGCGATTTTCGGCGGGATCATGGCCTTGGTCATCTATTGCCGCAAGAAAAAACTCAATTTCTTCACCTGGGCAGATGTGATTGTCCCCGGCCTGGCATTGGCGCAGGCGATTGGACGGTGGGGTAATTTTATTAATCAGGAATTGTATGGTGCGCCGACCGATCTTCCCTGGGCTATCCATATTGACGAGGCCAACCGGCTGCCCGAATATGCCCAATATGCCACCTATCATCCTCTTTTCCTGTATGAGTCGTTGTGGAATTTATTGAATATGTACCTGCTGATTGTTCTTGAAAGGCAGTTCAAGGATAAATTGATCCCGGGAGATCTGCTATTTACCTATTTGATCGTTTATCCGTTCGGAAGATTTATGCTGGAGTTTTTGCGCCTTGATATAGCAACGGTGAAGGGGATCAACATCAACCAGATCACCATGCTGGTGGTCATGGTAGTTGCCATTGTCATATTGATCATACGCCACAAAAAATTCAAGAAAGAAGCGGAACAACCGGTGGTTGAAGAGCAAACCGAACCCACGGAGAAAAAAGCTTAAATAAAGAAGAGCTGCTTTTCGCAGCTCTTCTTTTACCAACCTCTCAAAAATGGCTCCCACTCATCATTCTGTTGAAGCTGTTTGCCAAAAATATATTCTGCCGAAGCAGGGGGTGCTTTGGGTTCGCGCAGGAGGTGCATATTCGTCATCTCCAGCGTTCGCCCGCCCTTGATGTGATTGCAACGCGGGCAGGCGGTGACAATGTTCTCCCAAATCTGGCTGCCACCCATGTGCTTGGGAATGACATGATCGATGGTCAATTCATCACTTTGCCTTCCGCAGTACTGGCAAGTGTAATTGTCACGACGGAAGACTTCCTTCCGCGTAAGGTGCGCCTGAGGGCGGGGGCAGTGCACCATATACTGCAGCCGGATGATGGACGGTTTGGGAAAATCCTGATTTACGGTTCGGATGATCCCTCTGCCATTTAAAACCAAAGTAGCCCTATCGAGGACAATTAAACCGATTGCACGGTGCGTGCTGCAGAGGTTGATAGGTTCAAAATTAGCATTAAGCACTAAAACCGTTTCCATAACCCTAGCACAGCATTATAGCACGAGAAAAACTAAAGGGAATAAAATTAGTGCAGAGTCAAAGAAAAGCGAAGGACTGGTATAATGCTGGAAATTTCATATCCGCTTTTTGGAGGATGCCGTGAATATTGATGAACAAGTTGCACTCTTAATGCAAGGAACAGAATACGGTGATCGTGATATTCAAAGGAATATGGCTGAAGAACTGAAGGATCGTTTGATCCAGGCAGAAAAAAATCACCGTCCCTTACGGATCTATTGCGGATATGATCCCACCAAGGCAGACCTGCATCTTGGACATACTGTGACCATGCGAAAATTACGCCAGTTTCAGGAGCTTGGTCATCACATCATTTTCTTGATCGGTGATTTCACCGCGTTGATCGGTGACCCTTCGGACAAGGATGTCACACGTCCCATCCTCACCCGGCAGCAAGTAGAAGAGAATGCGCGCACGTACGCGGAACAGGCGTTTAGAATTCTGGATCGAAACAAGACAGAGATTCGTTACAACTCGGAATGGCTTTCAAAACTCGGTTTTGCTGACCTGATCAAGATCGCATCCAATTTTACCGTTCAGCAGTTCTTATCACGAGAAAAATTTAAACTGCGCTGGGAAAAGGGAGATCCCATCTATGTGCATGAAACCTTTTATGCATTCATGCAGGGATATGATGCGTATATGCTGGATACGGATGTACAGGTGGGTGGAACGGATCAGTTTTTCAATATCATGATGGCGGGGCGCAAGATCATGACTGCCATGGGAAAACAACCCAATATCGCCATTACCGTTGAGATCCTGCCCGGTACGGATGGAGAAGTGAAGATGAGCAAATCGCTCGGCAATCACATTCCCATTTCTACCACGGCTGATGATATGTATGGAAAATTGATGAGCATCCCTGATAAAGCTATGCCGCATTATTTCCGGCTGGTCACCCGATGGACCCCAAGCGAGGTGGAGATCTTGGAGAAAATGATGGAAGAGGGAAAAGTCCATCCACGCGATGCCAAAATGCGGTTGGCGTATGAAGTGACCGACACATTCTATGGCAAAGAACAGGCGACCCAAGCCCAAAATGATTTCATCCAAAGATTCCAGAAGAAAGAGGTTCCGGATGATATTCCGGGTTTTGTCATCACGCCTGGCCAAACATTGCTGGATGTAGTTGTGGCCGCTCAGATCGCCCCCTCGAAAAGTCAGGCAAAACGCTTGTTTGAGCAAGGGGGGGTCACCATGGATGGAGAGCCGCTCAAAGATTGGGCGACGGAAGCTCATGCTGGCATCTTGCAGGTCGGAAAAAGGAAATTCTTGAAACTGACCGATTAATCATTCCTTTGTTGCACAAATTGATAGATGCTGTTGCTGATGGAAAGTGCCTGTGCGGCATCTGTATTTTCAAGAACGATCACTACCACGATCGTTCTTTTATTTTGTTCACCCGGCAGTGTGCCTTGGATCATCCATTGGTAGATGCCGTTCTCGTCTTCCGAAAAGCCGCTGTATTCCCAGGAACCGTCATTTACTTTCAAAAGGTTGTTGACCAAGAAGTCCAAATATTCCTGGGTAATTGGTTGTATTTCTTGATCGGTGCCGGTGTCAGCGCCCTGCACCTTTGCGGGATCAAGGATGAGGGAGAGATTGGTGGTCTGCCCTGAATTGCTGATCAATGCACATGCCCTGGCAATCATTAATGGGGAGGTGCGTATTTGATCGTTGCCAACCACGTAATCGGTGGAATAAGGAAGATCTGACTTGAAGATCGTTTCTGAAAGGGGCAGCCCGATGGAAGGAGTGGAAAATAATCCGAAATCGGTCAGTTTCTGCTTGATTTGTTCTTGGCTTAAATTTCCGACCAGTGAGAAGAGGGCAGTTTGGCAGCCAGTTTTCAAGGCGGTATCCATGCTGGTTTCAGCAGAGGTGGTTTGCAAACAGGGGCTTGCTGCATTCTCGCCCCGCATTAAAACGTTGATGTCCATTGAAGAAAAATCCTGCCATTGGTCTTCGTCGAGCAGGAATGGAATCAAAATACTGCCAGCCGGATAGGAACCCTGCATAACCCGGTTAAAGAATGGCGCATTGTCCGCCTGGTTCCAGACCGACCAGTATTCATCCAAAGCATTTGCATCATAACCGGGCTGCGAAGAACTTGCCAATATTTCTCCACTCTCGGCATCCAGCACGATTCCAGCTCCTTGAAAATTAGCCATCAGCACATCCAGTTTGCTTTGAATATCCAGATCGATGGTGAGCCGTACGTCCACACCTTTGGGAGGTTGGTCATAGATGAGGTGCGTGAACCAGATATAGGCTGATGGATACCCTTGAAGTCCACGCAAATAGGAATTCAAATATTCTTCGATCCCTGAGTGCCCATATCGCGAATGGCTGAATCCAATGGTCGTGGAAAGCGGTGGATACGGATAATACCGGTAAAACGACCCCACTTCTCCTTCAGTGACCGCCAACGGAGAGTAATCACGGTCATAGATCGTGCCGCGCTCCACGAACTGATCCGCATAGATCAATCGTGGGTTATCCGATCGGTTCTGAAGTCCATCCGATTTCACATAGCTCCACCAGAAAAGGGTGCCTTCGATCAGTAAAAAGATGATCAGAAAGATGGAACCCAGTACACGCAAGGGTTTTCTGATCAGATCCTTTTGAGCTGCTTTCTCCCTGACTTTTTTCTCGGGCAGGTCCATGCAGAAGAGCATGGAAATGGCTAAAAATGCGGAAACATAAGAAGAACCACCGTATGAAACAAAGGGCAAAGTCACGCCTGTGATGGGCAGCAGACGTATATTTCCACCGATGATCAGGATGGCTTGAGTGACTAAATAAGTGGTAACACCGGCAGCAATATAGCGCTGAAAAGGAGCGACTGCGCTGCGGGCGATTCTATATCCGCGTACCAGCAACAAGGCCAGGCAGAACATGAAACAGGTTGTGCCGACCAAACCGGTTTCTTCTGCTATGGCGGTGAAGATGAAATCGGAATGAGCTAACGGCACGACATTGGGGAAACCCAATCCGGGCCCTGTGCCGAACACGCCGCCTGCGGCAATGGCAAGGATGGATTGGACAAGCTGATAGGCGCCACCGCTGGGATCTTGCCAGGAGGAAAGCCAACCTGAAATGCGTGTTGAGAAAATATCAAAGAAATGGTACCCGAGTATGCCAAAGCAGAGAAATGCGAGGACTATGGATCCGAAAACGCGTTTTTGCCCCGTGTAGAAAAAGAGAAAGGTAGCATAAATAATGACAAAAATGAGCGTTGTTCCAAAATCATTCTGGAACACAAGAATTCCACAAATGAGCAGAAATATCAGCAGGGTAGGAAGTATTCTTTTAAATGTATGGGGCCCATCCTTCTCGGCTGTGAAGTGCGCGGAAAGGTAAATGATAAAGAACAACTTCAAAAATTCGGAAGGTTGAATGTTGATGCCCAGAATGCGCAACCACAGGGTTGGTCCGCTGCCGCCAGGAAATATTCCCCAGAAGATGGTAGCGATCAGCAAACCCAGCCAGATCAATAAGGCCGGACGATTGTATTTCTGCAGCAACTGCATGATGGATTGTTTTCTGGTTACCAAGTACCAGGTCAGACATAAACTTGTTGCGATCCAAACCGTCTGACGCAGTCCATACCCGGTACCCAGGCGGAAAATGGTCAGCAATCCCCAACCGCTGAATAGATAGATCACGGGCAGCAGAAAAGGATCGGTATTCCTGCCGCATTTTTCAAGGGTACGCTGTAGAAAGAAAAACCCTGTTGAGATGATAACCAAACCGATCCAATGATGCCAGCGTGGATCAACCTGCCAGGAACGATATTTTACAACCGGTGAAAGTGTTAGAATGACAGCGAAAAGAAACAGGAAAAGCGCCGCCAACCCCATCAGGTGCTTTTGATTTTGCATAAATTCTTTCTCCTTCATCAGAAGGGGTCGTTAAGTTGTTCCTTTAATCAAACAGGATCTTAAGATTATCCCGAGTTTCTTTGGGAATTCGACTTTTTTCGGTAAGTACTGCATTTTTCAATGAATCCCAACAATCGCAATGGGAAACAGGGGGCAGACTCTCGACCAAATTCAGGATGGCTTTCTCTGCATTCAACGTGTTATTCTTGGAAACTTTAAGCACCATCTCAACCGTGACCGGTTTTTCATTGACGTGCCAGACGTCGTAATCGGTCACATGGGCCATGGTGACGTAACACATGCCCGCTTCGCGAGCCAGGAAAGCTTCCGGGCAGGCAGTCATGCCGATGATCGACATTCCCCATTCGCGGAAAAGGTTCGATTCAGCTTTTGTGGAAAAACGTGGGCCTTCAATGGTGATATAGGTACCGCAATCGTGGACGGTGGTGCCGGTTTTTTTTACAGCTTCCAGAACATTCTTGCGCAGGTCACCGCAATAGGGTTCTGCGCTGCCAATATGGGCAACCATTCCGTTGCCAAAGAAGGAATATTTGCGCGATTTCGTGAAGTCGAACAATTGGTTGGGAATCACGAAGTGCCCCGGTTCGTAATCTTCGCGCAATGATCCACAAGCAGAGATGCTGATAACCCGCCTTGCACCGACCTTTTTCAATGCAAAGATGTTTGCACGATAGTTGACTTCGGTGGGTGTATAAACATGACCGAAGCCATGGCGCGCAAGAAAAGCGATCGGCTTGCCATGCAAAGTGCCCATCACAATGGGTGAAGATGGTTTTCCGAAGGGAGTATCGATTTCAAGGGTTTGAATGTCTTTTAAAGCGGGGAATTGGTATATGCCGGACCCCCCGATCACTGCCAAGAATGGTGTTTTGTCCATTGTTTTTCTCCTTATTATTTCGACGAAGATTGGGTCTTCTTTTTGTTGGTTTTCTTTTCACCATACAGGTCTTTCCAAAGGATGGAAAGCGCCAAAATGGAAAATGCCAACAGAGCCACGGCCATGAGCCCCCGTAAGAATAAAACCAGTACACCACTGAATTCCATGTTGTACTCCTCCAAACAATGTACTATTTTACCCGACAATTATCCTTTTTGCTCCGACGGGTATAATGGAATTGAACCGATGAACGCGAAACAAGGATTTAGAGAAATTGATCATACTGCCGATGCTGCCCTGCGGATTTGGGGGGAGACATTGCCCCTATTGTTCCAACAGGCAGCTCTCGGCCTGTATGCGTTGGCAGGAGTTCGAACCCAGGCCGGTGAGGTCGGTTCGCAGTTCATCCACTTGCAAGGGAAAGATGCAGAATCCCTGCTGGTGAATTTTCTTTCAGAGCTGTTATTCATTCTGAATGAAGATAAAATCCTCTGTCAAATCGATCGGCTGGAAATTCATGAAAATTCTTTGACAGGAAAATTGAAACAGGAAAAAGTTTTACAGATCCAAAAAGAAATCAAAGCGGTCACTTATCATCGATTAAAGATCACGCATAATGGCAGTTATTATCAAACCGATCTGGTTCTGGACGTATAAGGATATGCCAATATGATCAAAATGAGCGACATTCAGAAAGTATCCGATTTCGAATGGATCATCCCGTTGACCTTCCGTACCGGAATGAATAGCGATGTACTGATCATCGCGTCACGCACCATTCTGGAAAGAAGCCTGAATGACCAGGCGCTGGAGCAGGCGGTGAATGCTGCGTTCCTTCCAGGTCTGGTAGGAAAGGTGCTGGTCATGCCTGATATTCACCAAGGGTATGGATTTCCGATCGGTGGCGTGGCAGCCACGGATGCGCAAAATGGCGTGATCTCTCCCGGTGGAATTGGTTACGATATCAATTGTGGTGTTCGTCTTTTGTCTTCTCATGTGGAGTTTGGTGAAGCACGTCCGTTCGTAAAAGAACTGTTGCAAGCATTGTATGCGACCATTCCCAGTGGATTGGGGCGGGGCGGGCTGCCCAGGATGAACAGAACGCAACTGGAGAAAATTCTGGGGGAAGGGGCAGGTTGGGCAAGAAAAAATGGATATGCGGAGGAAGCAGACCTCGACTTGATCGAAGATCGCGGTCAGATCGGTGGAGCGGATCCATCCAAAGTGAGCAGCCGGGCTTTGGAAAGGGGATTGGAACAGGTTGGTTCGCTGGGCGCCGGAAACCATTTCATCGAAGTCAGTATTGTCGAAGATATCTTTGAGCCCGCCGCTGCCAGCGTGATGGGATTAACCAAAGATTGCCTGTGTTTGATGCTTCATTCCGGTTCAAGAGGGCTAGGTCACCAAATCTGTACCGACTATGTGCAGCAATTCCAGCAAATCCAAAAAAAATATGGCTTCGTGTTGCCCGACCGAGAATTGGCCTGTGCACCGTTAGCTTCACCCGAAGGAAAAGCTTATCTGGCAGCCATGCGCTGTGCGGCCAATTATGCCTTTTGTAATCGGCAGGTAATGGCGTACTTGGCAAACCAGGCATTCGAGCGGGTGCTTTTGGGAAAATGCAAGCACCCTTCTTTGCAAATGGTCTATGACCTGGCTCATAACATTGGAAAGATCGAGGAACACTCTATTGGAAAGTTCCCAAAGCAGGTTTGTGTTCACCGCAAAGGAGCCACTCGTGCGTTTGGTCCGGGAGAAAAAGATGTGCCAGCCAAATATGCCGGGATTGGTCAACCTGTCCTCATCCCTGGCAGCATGGGTACATTTTCCTGGGTGTTGACCGGTACCTCCAATGCCATGGTCAAGACCTTCGGCTCATCTTGTCATGGTGCTGGCAGGGTTTTCAGCCGTAAAGGTGCGCGCAAGCTGATGAAGGGGGATCAGTTGATCCGAGAATTGCACGAAAAAGGAATTGAGGTCATGGCTGGATCCTTAGGTGGATTGGTGGAAGAAGCGCCGGAAGTATATAAAGATGTCGATGAAGTGGTCGAATCGGTAGTGCAGGCAGGTATTGTAGAGAAAGTTGCCAAACTGCGGCCGATCGCAGTAATCAAGGGATAATGCTTGTTGACGAATCAGCCGTTTGAAAGGTATAATCGCTCTGTTACTTTGCAGGAGGTAAACCGTGGAACGTTATTTTCAAATCGCTCTCATGATCACTTCGGTCGCTTTGATTGTCAGCATTGTAGTGCAATCAAAGGGTGTCGGGCTTGGTGGTTTGACCGGTGCTGATCTTGGTTCCAATATCACCACGCGCCGCGGTCTTGAAAAAACCTTATTCAAGATCACGATCGCACTGGCAGTGTTGTTTGTTGCACTGGTTCTTGGCACTATTGCCGTAGCAAAATAATCATTTGTTGTTATCTCAAAATGGGCTACTCTGTCATGATTGGAGTATGCCCATTTTTATGCTAGAATTCTCTTCCGATGAAAAATATTCGATGGCAGTTGATCATTATCCTGGTGACAGGATTTGTTATTGGCATTCTGCTGATAAGCCAGCAAACCGGCTTCAATATCGTCCGTACGGTTTCCAATCGGGGAGGTACGTATACGGAGGCGTTGGTCGGCAACTTGCAGAGATTGAATCCGATTCTGGATTACTATAATTCTGCCGACCGCGATGTCGATAGCTTGCTTTTCAGCTCTCTGATCAGTTATGACGAAAACGGACAGCCGCAGCCGGAACTGGCAACGAACTGGGGCATCTCGTATGACGGTCTTTCCTATAACTTCGATCTCAATCCGAAAGCCACTTGGCATGATGGAACACCGGTTACCAGTGCGGATATCGTTTTTACCATTGACCTTCTGCGCAGCGCGGAGTCCGTTTTGCCGGAAGACCTAAAGGCTTTCTGGAACAATGTGCAGGTCATCCCTTTGGGCGATCAAGCAATTCAGTTACGCTTAACAGAAGCATTCGCCCCCTTTATGGATTACCTTTCTTTTGGAATACTTCCCAAGCATTTGTTGGGTGATCTTTCTTATCAGGAGATTTTGAATTCCTCGTTCAATCTTGAACCGGTCGGCAGTGGACCCTACCAATTCGAGCGATTGATCACAGAGAACGGAACCATAAAAGGCGTTGTTCTCTCAGCGAACTCGACCTATTATGGCGGAGAACCTTTGCTGAGCCAGATCGTTTTCATGTACTATGCCGATGCGTCTTCTGCCTATGCCGCTTATAGCGAAGGAACGGTGCAGGGCATCAGCAATGTATCATCGGATATACTTCCTGAGGTGTTGAGCAATCCCAATCTGTCTGTGTATTCTGCTATCAAACCGCAGGTTTCCATGGTGTTGCTAAATCTCAACAATAACAAAGTGAAATATCTGCAGGATGAGAATGTCAGAAAAGCATTGTTGCATTCCCTTGATCGCCGTCGCATGATTGATTCGGCTCTGTCAGGGCAGGGTGTTATCTCGAACGTTCCGCTCATTCCGTATAATTGGGCTTATTATGATGGAATTCAGGAATTCGATTACGATACCCAAAAAGCATCTCAATATTTTGAACAGGCGGGTTTTACTCGCAATTCCAACAGCGAAAATGCGGTTTTAGAAGATGAAGATGGTACAGCGTTGAAAATTCAGTTGGTATATCCCGATGATGCCACCCATGCTGCAGTTGCCCAGACCATTCAAACTGATTGGCAAAAAATGGGAATTCAGGTGGAGCTGGTGGCTGTATCGTATGATGTTTTGATCCTGGATTACTTGAAGCCGTTGACCTATCAGGCTGCATTGGTTGACCTGAACTTCGAACGTTCCCCCGATCCTGATCCATATCCATTTTGGGACCAATCACAGCAGAGCAACGGTCAGAATTATTCACAATGGGAAAATACCGTGATCAGCGAGTATTTGGAAGAAGCCAGAGTCTCGACCGACCAGGAAGAACGGGCGAAACTCTATCGAAACTTCCAGGTCGTTTTCCAGGATGAATTGCCGGCGTTGCCACTGTATTACCCTATCTATAACTATGCGGTGGATGATGGTGTGAACGGGATTCGCATTGGGTCTTTCTACGATACCCCCGACCGTTTCCACTCAATTCTCCAATGGTATACAGTAGCAAAGACGGACAATCCGTAAAGGGGGGATCGATTTTGCCAGGGAACATTGGAGAAGGAGATAACGGATTCACCAATCGATTGGATGGCAGCCGCGTACGTAAAGACCACCCCACCATTGAATTGATCGGTGAGATCGATGAACTGACAGCGTGGATCGGCCTTTTACGTACAGAAATCTCTGATCCAGACACTGAAGAAAAACTTGCGAAGATCCAAAACCACCTTTCGATCATCATGGCTGTCATCAGTGGCTCCGGCTCTGATCTAAAGAATTATTCAACAGCGCTGTCACAGAATTTGCGGCTGGTAGAGGGATGGCTGGGCGAATTGGAAAAAACAGTGCATCTTCCGCATGCGTTCCTGGTGCCCGGCGGTGCCAGTCGAAAAGGGGTACTGGCAAACCTGGCACGCACCGTTTCACGCAGGGTGGAACGTAGAGCGGTTTCTGCATTGTTCTCTGAGAACGAACCGTATTCTTTTATCCTGGCTTATCTGAACCGCCTATCCTCTTATTTCTATTTGCTTTGGCTGTCTTACGAACAGCAATAAACGCTTCGATATTCTGCGTGTCGACCTATTCCATACAACTTATTCATCAAGAGGAAATTGATAGATTGGAAACGATTCCCCCAAATATTCAAAACCGAGTCGTTGATATAAATGGATGGAAGTCTGATTGTCATGTTGGGTGTTCACGGTGATCTGGCGAATCCAGGGGACGGAAAAATGCCAGAGCATGTTCCTTACCAGAGCAGCACCGATATGATGGTTGCGTTCTTCGGGCAGCACCGCCAATCGAATGAGATGAGCACGGTACATGTCAGCGCTGCTGATTTGAAAACCGACCACTTTCCCATCCAGCTCAGCAACAGTGGAATAGGCTGATTGCTCAAATGACATGGTGATGGTGTTCGAAGAAAATTTCCAGAACGAGGAAAAGGAAAGATCATCAATTTGTACAACCTTGGGTAGATCATCCAACTTCATCTTGCGGATGGAGATGTTCTTTTCTATTCCCTGTTTTGGCGGCAGTGAACCCTGCCACAGTAAAACGATCACCCGCTGTGCTTTTTTCCAGCCGTTAACCTGCAGAAGGGTTTCCATCCAATTTTGATAACACAGAGCTGCGATCAGATCATCATGCTCGAAAGGGAACCTTTTTTGGATGGAAGAAAATAATTTTTTCCACACGTATGTGTAATTATCTTCTTTGCGGATGCTGAAGAAACGCGCCCAGTGCAGGTGGGGGGGATCATCTGCCATGCTGAGTACGCCATTGATCTTTATACCGGTATGCAGAATCAGCGAAGACGGTTTACGTAGCCAATCGAGCGGAGTGCGCCAATCCAGATGGGCATGAGTTCTGTTTTGCCCCTTGAGAAAATCATTCAATGCTTGAGAATTATTAAACTCATCAAGCGTGCTGACCGATTCGGAAATGGCCGTCATTCTTTTGCTTGATCGGTTTGGTCGCTTTGATTGACGGGCAGGTTCTGCAGGATCAATTGGATCGCTCCCGCCATGACACCCAGGTCTTGTGGCTGTAATCCTTTCAGTTTCTGAGCCAGCTCAAGGTAAGGAAGATTGGCGGGGTCAATGATAAATTCTTGCAGGTCGGAAGGCTGGGCAAGAAAGGCCTGCAAAGTTTGTTGTGAACTCTGCCATAGGCCAATAGGGCTGTTCTTATCAAAAAAGATGGCAGGATCGATGGAAAGGACCTCAGCCATTTTCAATAAGTCATGGATTGGAATTCCGATAGTTCCTGATTCATAGCGCTTTAACCGGGAACGTTGAATTTCACTGCGTTCTGCCATTTCTTTGAGTGTAATGGCTTTCTTTTCCCGCTCAATTTGCAGCAGAGTACCGATCGCACTGTTGCGGATCTCGATGAAGCGCGCTGAACTGCCAAGTGAGACGGTCACAGCCACGATTTTTTGGTTGCCAAACAAACTAGACAGCGGAATGTTGAGAAAATAGGATAGTGTTTCCAGTTCGGGGAGGGTCGGCAAGATCTCGCCACATTCGATCTTTTTATAATGAGCATTGCTGGTTGCGATGGCAGCTGCGCAATCTTTCATGGATTTTCCACAGGCAAAGCGCGCTTGCGTAAGTTTTTGGGCAATTATTTCTGCATCTGCTTTGTATTCTCCCATTTTTTTCGACCTCGGTTACGAATGTATATTTTATTATAGCGTAGGTTTATTTTGGAAAAAACGGTCGTGGGTATTTTTTGCTGGTCATTCAAGCGCAGCGATGGGTTGCACAGCAAATTTGAAAAACGGACCAGATATCTGTTCTCGGATTTTTCTATGAAAAGAAAGAAGCATCTTTCCAGACAAATTCTCCTCCGATCATGGTTGCAGAAGGTTGTACATTGCGCAACAATTCGATGGGGAGTTCAAAAGGATCCACAGGCAGGATGACCAGATCGGCCGACGCCCCCTTCGAAAATGTTCCAAGACCGGAATTTTTATTGAGAATACCCGCAGGAGTGCAGGTATAGGCTTCCAGAGCGCTTTGTAGGGAGATCGCCTGTTGCGGGAACCAGGCACGCTGGGTTTTTGCATGGCAACGTGCCACTGCCGCATGCATTCCCCAAAACGGATTGGGGGATTCCACCGGTGCATCGGATCCAAAGATCAGTGGAATTCCAGCGGACCATACGGAATTCCAGGCGTAGGCATGTTCGCAGCGTTTTCCCCAATACCGATCTGCGATATCCATATCGGAAATGGCATGGATGGGCTGCATGGATGCCACCACATTCAGAGCGGCCATGCGTCGGATATCCGCTGGATCGATGATCTGTACGTGCTCAATGCGATGAGGAATATCAGTTTGGACGTTGATCCCTGTGAGACCGTCCAATGCGCAGCGAACAGCTCGATCACCAATGGCATGGATGGCAAGCGAAATGTGGCTTGCCGTTGCCAATTTTACGGTCTCTTCCAGTTCATCCACGGAAAGCACCAGCATGCCTTTGCTTTCGGATGATCCTTCATAAGGTGCAAGCATGGCCGCAGTTTGCGGACCGAGCGCTCCATCCATGAAGAGCTTCGCCCAACCGATCTGCAATTGATCGTTTCCTGAACCGGTGTAGAAACCGTTCTTGATGGCATACGAAAGGTGGTCGGCAGGAATACATTTCACCACCCGTAATGGAAATTTTCCCTCTTTTTTCATCTCTTCCAATAAGGGATAAATTTTCCAATCATCCACATCATGCACAGCCGTGATGCCAAAATACAGCAATTGTTCCTGGCTTTTCTGCAAGGCGCTTTGCATTTGTTTTTCATCGGGTTGGGGGATTATCTGTTCAACCAGCAGTGTGGCGGATTCCAGCAGAATACCGGTCGGTTCACCGTGACTGTCCCTGTCGATCTTGCCCCCGGCTGGGTCTGGTGTATCGTGGGTGATGCCGGCCTGCTGCAGCGCCATGCTGTTTGCCCAACTGGCGTGCAATGATTTGGCTGCCAGATAGATGGGGTGATCGGTGCTGATGGTGTCCAGCTCCTGCTTGGTGCCGATCCCTTCTTCCCAAAGATTGTGGTTCCAGCCCTGGCCCCTGATCCAAACCCCAGCAGGGGTGTGTTGCGCAACCGCGGCAACCCGCTGCAGGCATTCTTGCTTGGTATCGGTTTCACAGTCGATGGAAGAGAGTTTCAATCCGTACTGCAGTAGATGGATGTGGGAATCGGTGAACCCTGGAAGGACGCATCTGCCATGCAGGTCAAGAATGGTTGTATTTCGCCCGGAAAGATTCAGAATCTCTTCATTGGTCCCAACTGCAAGAATATGCCCGTCCTGAACAGCCAGCGCTTCCGTCAGTGGCTGGGAGGTAAGCATGGTACGAATTTTCCCATGATGCAACAAAAGCATAGTTTGAAATTTAGGAATGCAACATTTGTTCGATCAGATTTTCCAGCTCTTCTTCCGAATAGTAGAAAAATGTGATCGATCCACCCTGTTTGCTGTGGTTGATGTTTACCTTGGTGCCAAATTGGGAACGCAGTTGCTTCTCAAAATTCTGGACTTCCAGCGGCATTTCCTTTTTGACAGTGGAAATCGGGCTTTTCCGTTCGCTGAGTCTGCGAATCAGATCTTCCGTTTGGCGAACATTCAACCCGTTATGGATGATACTTTTCATGGCGGCGCTTTGTGCTGCTGGATTTTCCAAACCCAGCAAAGCCCGCCCGTGCCCTTCGCTGATCTTACCTTCCGCGATGGCATCCAGCACGTCTGCCGGGAGCTTAAGAAGCCGGATGGTATTGGTGACAGCGGTGCGGCTCTTCCCAACACGGATGGCAATCTCTTCATGGGAAAGCCCAAATTCTTCCGCCAATTGCTGGTATGCTTCTGCTGCTTCTATCGAAGAGAGGTCTTCACGTTGCAGATTTTCGATCAATGCCAGTTCCAATTGCTGTTGACTGGTCATTTTTTCTCTGACAAGAACCGGGACGGATTCAAGACCTGCCAGACTGGCGGCTTTCAGACGGCGTTCGCCGGCAATCAAAATGAAGTCACCGGCATTGGCCTCATCCACGGTGACGATCAACGGTTGAAGAATGCCATGTTCTTTAATCGATGCGCACAGCTCCTGCAATTCCTCGGGATGGATCTCGGAACGCGGTTGGTAAGGGTTGGGGCTGATGCGATCGATCGGAATATAGCTTACACCTTCCGCTGACGGTGCGCTGGAAAAATCACCTCCGGGGATGAGTGCATCCAGACCTTTCCCTAAACCTTTTCGTTGTGCCATATCTTTACCTCAACTTCAATTATTCTTCGGATAGGATTTCATCCACATCCGGAACCGGTTTTCCATCTTGCTGCAGTATTTCCCGCGCCAGCGCTGCATAAGCGCGTGCTGCAGAAGAAGTGGGAGCATAGACCGTGATCGGCAAGCCATACGACGGTGCTTCGGCTAATCGAATGCTGCGCGGAATGATCGTTTGAAATACACGGTCGGGGAAGAATTTATGCACTTCCTGAACCACGTCCAACGCAAGTTTCGTTCTGCCATCGTACATGGTCAACAGAACCCCTCGCACATTCAATTCAGGATAAAGGGATCGTTTGATACGCTGTAGGGTATCGGTCAATTGACCCAGCCCTTCCAATGCCAGATATTCACACTGAACGGGAATGAGGACGCCGTCTTTGGCTGCCAGTAATCCATTGATGGTAAGAATGCTGAGGGAGGGGGGGCAATCGATCAAGATATAATCATACCGGTCCACAACCGGTTCAAGCATTTCGCGCAGGCGAAAATCACGCTTTTGAACATCCATCAATTCCACCTCCGCGCCAGCCAGTGCGGGGGAGGAAGGCAGAATGGAAATTTTCAATCTTGGATTATGCAAAATGCTGGGGCCAAGGGGAGTTGACCCGATCATCACCTCGTAGGTGCCTTTTTTTACGGTCTGCTTATCGATGCCCAGGGAAGAGGTGGCGTTGGCTTGCGGATCGACGTCCACGATCAAGACTCGTTGGTCGTAATGGCCAAGGAAAGCCCCCAGGTTTATGGCGGAGGTTGTTTTGCCCACCCCTCCTTTTTGATTTACCAGTGTATATATCTTTGCCATCATATCTCAATTCTATTTCATGATCTCAACCATGGATTGATGAAAATCCCGTATGGTTGGAATGCTCTGCAAACCACTGCGGCTTACCGAAAGCGAGGCCAACTGTACTGCAACCCTGGCTGCTTGCCATGGATCATCGGTGAAAAATAGACGGGAGAAGAAGGCCGCCGCGAAGATATCGCCGGCGCCGGTGGCATCAACGATTGGTAGATTGGGCGCAGGAAAATAACGCGCATCCCCTTTCCAATAAACACGTGCCCCATCTTCAGCTTCAGTGACCACCAAAATCTTGCACAAGCGCACCATCTCTTCAATGATCTTTTCATCTCCGCCAACATCTTCCACACTGAGCACAACTGCTTTCATGATTGGCAATACCTGCTCTGCCCAATCCCATTGGATAGGATGGATGGAACCATTTTCATCCCAACTGCGCATCCAACCTTGGGGAGTAGCGCATGCAAAGGGATGCTTTTTAAACAACTGCACGGTTTCCGGTGGAATTTCCTGGATGACCGGTCCAAGATGGACGATACTGGATTGAAGCCATGAGGCGGGAATGCAGTCAGGCAGAATATTCTCCGCTTGACTGTAACAGTATTGGCTTCGCGTGCCATTCTGCATAATATTTTCAAAGCAGGTCGCTTTTTTTGAAAGACAGCAATGAATTGTCATTTTCCCAACAGCAGGAAGATTGGGTTCTTGTGGAAAGGAAGTTACCATTCGAACAGCATGACCCAGCGAACAGGCAGTCAGACCAGCATACGCAACCGTACCACCCAACTGCACTCCTGAAGGAGTCAGATCCTGGGTGAGATGACCAAGGATGAGATAAGAAATTTCATTCGATGCCATGCATGCATTGCTGTTCAGAACAATTTTGAATATCGGTAAAATTATAGCATTAAGTGCCTGCCTGCACGACCGTTTGAGCCGGCTGCCGGTTTTCGTCCATTCTTTCAATGCCGTACTATAATTTGTTGAAAGTATTTCAATGTGGGAAAGGGGTGAAAAGACTCCTATGAAACGGATCAGTGATTTGCCGCTGGAAGAACGTCCACGTGAGAAAATGATGCAAAATGGGGTGGGGAGTTTGAGCAACGCAGAACTGCTGGCTGTTCTATTAAGGGTCGGTGTGGCAGGGGAGAGCGCGGTAGAGCTGGGGGCACATCTACTGGAGGAGTTTCAGGGTATTGCCGGTGTTCATGCTGCTGAACTGGAAGAACTATGCAGTGTGCATGGAGTTGGGTTAGCGAAAGCCGCACAGATCAAAGCCGCTCTTGAGCTGGGCTCCCGGCTTCACCAGAAAACCATTGAGGATCGCCCGCTAATCAACAGCCCCGAGAAAGCCTACGAAGTGCTTAAATTTGATATTTTGGAGAACGATCGTGAAACGCTCTGGCTTCTGGCACTCAATACCCGCCACCGTTTACTGAAAAAGAAGAAACTGTATCAAGGTACACGCAGTTTCTCATCAGTGCGGGTGGCTGAGATTTTTGAGTTTGCTCTTCTACAACATGCCGCAGCCATTATCTTGGCGCATAATCACCCCAGCGGTGAACCCTGTCCAAGCCAGGAAGATTTGCGCATCACCCAGGAGATATACAAAGCGGGTGAGATCCTGGAGATCCCACTGCTTGATCATCTCATCATTGTTCCCGGGGCTTTTGTATCATTGAAAAAAGAACAAAAAGGGATCTTTGAAACCAGCAAATATTATTCTGTTGATTAATCGATGCATGTACATTTTGCAATAAAAAAGCTGCTCTTTTCAAAGAGCAGCTTTTATTAATGGGCTTTAGCCTGTCGAGCGAGCGGAGCGAGGGAGACAATAAACCACCCGCTAAGCGGGTGGAGAGAGGGTTAAACCACAAATCACCTTAGGGCTAAAATAGTGGATGTTCAGGCCACTAACAAAGCAGAAGAAGGTGATTTGATGGCAAATACAAGTAATAGTTTAGCGCATACGAAGTGGATGTGCAAATATCATATCGTATTTGCGCCGAAATACCGGCGGAAGATAATCTACAATCAATACAAGGAAAGTATAGGGGAAATATTACGGCAATTGTGTGGGTATAAAGGGGTGGAGATAATCGAAGGGCACCTGATGATAGATCACGTACATATGTTGGTCAGTATACCGCCCAAGATCAGCGTATCGGGCTTTATGGGATATCTGAAAGGGAAAAGTGCCCTGATGATATTCGATAAACATGCGAACTTGAAGTACAAATTTGGGAACCGGCATTTTTGGGCGGAGGGGTATTACGTGAGTACGGTAGGGTTGAACGAAGCAACGATAAAGAAGTATATAGAGGAACAAGAGAAGCAAGATATAGCGATGGACAAATTGAGTGTGAAGGAATATGAAGACCCCTTCAGGGGTTAGCTGGTAGCAAAGGAGTCCCTTCAGGGACAAGCGAAAGTGGCAAAGGCAAAGTGGCTTGAACGAAAGTGAAAGCCAGCGTCTTGAGACGCTGGCCGGTAATAGAGGCTTATAGCCTCCGATCAAACCACCCGTTTTACGGGTGGTTTTGATTTCCCTTATCTATTCCTTATCTTCATTTGGATTAAGGAGTTTTAACCAGCAGATCATCGAACTCAAAACGGGAACTGGCACCTTCGGCTGCCCTGATGGCCAGTGAAATGCGGGTACCATAAATATCATGCGAGGTTTGATAGTCATCCACAAAGACACCATTGATATAAAACTGATAATAACCGTCTTCTGCGATTACGGTCAGTTCATTCTCTTTATCCCAAACAATCGAACCATGCGATTTCTGATCGATAGGGAATAATTGTTTACCATCCTCATAGATCGTAAGGTAGTAGGTTCCATCCTGGCTGTTGATCATCAGGACATACACATTGTTGTTATCTGCTTCGTTGAAAGCAATACCCCAGGAATTATTCTTAAAGTTGCTGCTAATGTTGCCCTTCACGGTCAATTCGAAATTTTCAGCATACAAAATGGGGAACCACTGGATCACACCGCTGCGGTAGCCGGTGTTATTCTTTCCGGTTGCTTCTACTACGAATTTTCCGTTTTCAATGTTGGTGGTGACAGTGGAAAGATCCCCTCGGTAAGTGCTGAGCTCCCAGCCGTTGCGGTTATCATCGAATGTGTCGCAGAAGACAGGGGTCCAGTTTGTATACAAAGCCCCGCTAATCCCACAATCACCCGATGAATTGGAGTTCGAAGACGATGCTTCGGTTGGATACAAGTCTTCGGAAGACTTGGTTTGTGCAATGGCGGTTTCGATCAATGCATCCGTGTCGGGTGAATTGGCATTCCCAGTTTCAGCGATCGCAGTTTGAATAGCTCCGTCCGAAGGTCCTGAGCAGGCGCACAAGGTAAACAAGAGTATAACCAGTAAAACTTTATAAAACTTCATTAAAACCTCCACGCAGGATTAAAAAATCTGGCTCAGTATAACACCCTGCCAGTTCAATTGCCAAATATAGGGTGATCAGTTCCATTTTCCTGCAGATGGGGGGTAAAAAGCTGCATGGAAAACAATTGTTTTCCATGCAGTGGTTGTTCTTTTATTCACTCTCTTTCAGAGTTTTTATTAGTTTGCGGGTGTCTTGATGAGCAGATCATCGAACTCAAAACGGGCTGTTGCACCTTCGGCGGTCCAAATGGCGATGGCTATATTGGTTCCTGGAATATCATCCGCTTCATAATCGTTGACAAATTCTCCATTGATATAGAACTGGTAATAACCGTCTTCTGCAACAATGGTCAGTTCATTCTGTTCATCCCAGACGATGGCACCATTACTTTTTCCGGGGATCGGGAATTTTTGTTCGCCATCCTCATATCTGGTCAGGTAATAAGATCCGTCCGAACTGCTGATCATGAAGGCCGCAAAATCCTGGTTGCTTTCTTCGTTGAAAATGATTCCCCAGGAGTGGCTCTTATATTTGCTAAAAACGTCGCCTTTCAGGGTTATGACAAAATCTCTTGAATCACCGACGTAGAACCATTGGATGACCCCGGTGAGATACCCCGAGTTATTTTTCCCACTCAAGTCCACCACCAGCTTTCCATCTTCAATCGCAAGGATGGATTGCGAAAGGTCGCCCGAATCGCTTCCGACCTCCCAATTATTGCGGTTGTCATCAAAGGTGTCACAGAAAACCACTGGCCAATCTTCATGATAAGGGGTAGTGAGCGCACAATCTTGAACAGTGGTTTCACTTTCAAGATCCGCTTCAAGATCGGTCTGTACGGTCGGGAAAATATCTTCCGCGCTCTGTGTTTGTGCGATGGCAGTTTGAATGGCTGTTTCTGACGGCTTGGAACATGCGCACAGCGCCATTAACAGAATTAAGACCACTAAGTGCTTCTTTGACATCATTTTCCTCCGAAACGATATTATTTTCTGAAGTATAGCAATTTGATCTTCTTTTCGCAATGATAGAACGGGATTTCTTGAAAATTCCCTGTAATTTTCTGGTTCTCGAATCGTATGAACATTCGAATAGTTTATGCTAGAATTATCCCAGCATTTAAATAAAAGACATACTGATAAAGGCAAAATCTGCGAAAGCAGGTGACGCAAAGCCGCGAGCCTACGATCCTGTGGTTTGGATTATGGTAGTCGGGTTGCCGGTATAAAAAATACCGGATATAGCCATCCGGTTTTTTCTTTAAAAGGTGGCGTATATGGAAAGGTTATTGTTACTGTACCTGCGGGATAAACGGACTGCAGGTATCGTCTTCCTCTGCATTTTCCTGCTGCAAATTATCATCGGATTGGCCTTTTATCGGTATCCAGACTACGATTCAAACTTTACCCATCTAATGTACGTGGCAGTGACGTTTTCGGCCTTCTTTTTCCCACTCTGGATTGCGCTTTCACAGAACATTGTTGCCGGATTAATCATGGGACATATCTATGCTGTTACCAATGTCAGCAGAAATGGGAATATCGGTGGATTCTTGATGCTCACTCTTGGTTATTTCATCAGCGCAACTCTGATCATCGGATTATTAAAAAATAAAATCATCGATTTTTATTTACGAAAAGAAGAGATCTTCTATGTTGACGAGTTCACCGGCTTACACAATATTTCTGCCCTTTCCCGCGATGTCCGGCATTTTAAAGAACAGGGAAATGTACAGCCGATGTTGTTCTTGTTAGTGGAAATCGTGAATCAAAAGGAAATCAGCACTGCTTTCGGGATGCAATTGTATTATAAATTGTTGCAGAAACTGGAACAGCAGGTGAAAATATCCTTCCAAACAGATTTGAAGACATATCAAATACACTTGAACATGCTCGGCATCCTTTTCCCACCCAACGAGGGAATTGATTCTCGTTCATTGCAGAAAAGAATAGCACAGACGGTCGAGGTGGACAACATTCCGATTTTCTTTAATGTTGCGTGCGGGAGTTGTGTGTTTCCACGCGATGGGACTACGGTGGATGAACTGCTGCAAAAATGTTTCTTGGCGTTGTTGGAGACCTTTCGGCGCAATCAGAATTATTGTGAATATTCTCCCAACCTTAAAGCACCCCAGAAGGTGCTGTTGTTGGGGCAAATGCAGAATGCGCTGGAGCAGGAAGAGATCGTCTTTCATTATCAACCCATCATGAGCGCACAAGGATCTATTCAGCATATCGAAGCGCTGGTACGTTGGGATCACCCTCAAATGGGATTGCTGCTACCTTCTGATTTCATCCCTGATTTGGAACTGACAGAAATATCCGATAACCTGGTGGAATATGCCCTTGACTATAATCTGCACAATTTGAAGCAATTATCGTTGCTGGGCTTTGATATGCACTTGGCCATCAATGTAACCATCAAGAACCTGCAAAAGGTACAGTTCGCTCAGCGTGTGCTTTCATTTCTGAAGAGATACCGCTTGAAACCATCGGTCTTGATTTTGGAGATCACCGAACGCGGTTTTTTGGCAGATGCAGAAGAAAGCAACCGCAATATTAAAGAACTCTCCGAATCTGGTGTTTCATTTCATATCGATGATTTCGGGGTCGGATTCACCAGCTTAGGAAACCTGAGGAAATTTGGCATTCGCAGCATCAAGATCGACCAATCCTTCATTATTGACATGCAGGAGGATCCCATCAATCGGGCACTGGTTGACAGTGTGATCGCAATGGCGAAGGCGGTGGGGATATCGACGGTCGCGGAAGGGGTAGAATCGGTGGAAATGCTGGATATCCTGCGCAAGATGGGAGTGGATTACTTTCAAGGATATGCCATTGCCCGTCCCATGCCGTTTGAAGAATTGTGTGTTTGGCTGCAGGAAAATCGGGGTCAGACGACAGAGTAAAATAGGGAGTTTTATTTTTCTCTTTACACCAGTTCATGCACATGATAAAATATTGGACACATTTGGCGAGGTAGCTCAGTGGTAGAGCAGGGGACTCATAAGCCCTTGGTCGTGAGTTCAAGTCTCACTCTCGC
This sequence comes from Pelolinea sp., assembly GCA_012797975.1. Classification (GTDB taxonomy): domain Bacteria; phylum Chloroflexota; class Anaerolineae; order Anaerolineales; family Anaerolineaceae; genus UBA4781. The sequence continues at coordinate 161,829 of JAAZOD010000026.1, forward strand.
CATCTTTTTATTTAATTGGTTATTTTTGAGATGAACTCAAGGGTAGAGAAGAACAACGAAAATCCCTGGTGAAAATGAATGCGCTACCAGGGATTTTTGTACCAGGAATTGAACAATATTTTGTTCGTTTGATCCGATTCAACCGATCTGCTGCGAAATACTGCTGGCAGGATTGTGTTTTTGTTTCTTCAGTTTCCTTTTTTCCTTGATGGTCAGCTTCGGTTTTTTTCTTTCCTCTCGGTTGCCTTTATCTCGTTTCCCTTTCTCACCCATGTTGAACACTCCTTTTTTTCTCAAAATTCCCTTATTGATTAATGGATGAAAAAACTCACTTCATCTTCTGGATATTCTCTAGAATATACGAGAATGAAGAATATTGCAACACTCTGTCGGGAACAATTTTCAAAATTCATTTAGAAACAGAGAGGATCCTCCCTGGCGCATGTTCACTGGTTTTCAATAGACCAAGTATGGGTATAATTTTAGGAGCAATTTACCAAAGGATAGGCAAGTATGTCCGATCTTTTTGAGCATTTTGAGCGGCTTCTTACAACCAGCGAGCTGGACCAGATAAAGGCGATGGATACACCCTTCAAGATCCAGCAGTTCCTTGACAGCACGCTGTACCCTGCTGGGGAACGCAACCGCAGCCCCATTCAGGTGATGAGGGAGCGCCAGGCACACTGTCTGGATGGGGGATTGTTCGCGGTGGCTGCTCTGCGACGCATCGGATACCCACCGCTCATTGTGGACCTGCAGCCGGAGCTGGGCAGCGACGATGATCATGTGCTGGCGCTCTTTCAGGAATTCGGCTGCTGGGGAGCGGTGGCCAAGTCGAATTACAGCGGATTGCGCTTCCGAGAGCCGATCTATTCCACCATTCGCGAGCTGGTGCTTTCCTATTTTGATGATTTTTTCAATATCGATGGGCAAAAAACATTGCGCACCTATACTGCACCGATCGATTTGAGTCCATTTGATGACCTGGATTGGATGACCGAACCTGGCGGTGTGGACGCGATCGAAAAATATTTAAAGCATGTCGACCTGCTCCCGCTCATTTCAGCGGAGCAGGCGGCCTATCTTTCACCGCTGGATGAACGTTCTTTCAAAGCCGGCACGCTGGGCATCAATATGGATGGAGCGTACAAACCCCAATAGGAACGATCAATCCTGGAATTCAGCACACTTTCATTTGCGTTGCCTAAAAAAGATACAGCATTATTTTTTTTCTCTTATCCATTTTCACAGCATTCATGCTATACTAACCCATTCCTGAGCGAACAAGGCAGCATCGTCATGGATCAAAAAAAAGCAACTATTTTTGCCCTGTCTTTTCTTACCATCATTTCCACCGATACCGTGGCACCCCTCGTGCAGCAGATCTGCGCTTCCTTTCCGCAGGTCAATCCGACCTTGGTGAAGATGACCATCACCCTGCCTTCCCTGATGACCATCTTTTTTGGATTGATCGCCGGCCAGTTGGTGAAGCGTTTTTCCAAGAAAACCATTCTCATCTTCGGCTTAGTGCTGTACAGCGTTGGCGGGATTAGCGCCGGTTGGATGAGCAGCTTCAATATGCATTTGCTCATGCGCGCCTTGGTGGGGGCGGGGACCGGACTGATCTCCCCGGTCATCACCTCACTCATCGCCGATTATTTCGAAGGAAAAGAGCGGGCGGATATGGTGGGATATTCTTTTGGGGTATCACATTTTGCGGCTGTGATCACCCCCGCGCTGGCGGTATATGTAGGCGCGCAGGATTGGCGAACCGCATTTTTCATTTTCCTGGTCGTACCGCTGGTCCTGATCTTTACAATGATCTTCTTGCCCAACGATCGCCGTCGTTCTGAGCCGGGGAAGATCCGGGAAAAAGCTCCCATCCCCGGGCGTGCCATCCTTTGTGCCATCGTTGCCATGTTTATGATGATCCTTTTTTTCATCGTCATCACGGACCTGCCCTATTTGCTGGATACGAAAATGACCGTTTCTCCCTTCCTCTCCATGTTTGGGTTATCCACCTGTACATTGGGAGCCACCATTGGCGGGCTGGCTTTTTCTCAGGTCTACCTGAAGCTCAAAAAATGGGCGATCCCGGTCAGTTTGTTTGTGAGCGGTACGGGGTATCTGCTGGCAGCTTTCGGTCAGGCCAACGTGCTGATCATGATCGGATTGTTGAGCGTCGGATTGGGGATTGGCATCCTCATCTCCATTGCCACGCTCATCACCACCAATTCGGTCGGTGAAGCCGACAGCACAGCGGCCGTGGCGCTCACCAATGCCGGCTTTTCGATCGGCATCTTCCTATCCCCTTTCTTTTATGCCAACCTTCCCCATTTTGTGAATGGAATGGAAACAGCCGAAGTCAATTTTTCGCTGGCAGGTGCAGTGTTCACGCTGGTGGGGATGATCGCGTTGATGGTTTTGGTATTAAAGTCGGTCAGAACACGAACACTGGCGCAAACGAAGTGATCTTGCAAAAAGAGAGTGCAGCTTGATTGCTGCACTCCTGGTTATTACGGTTCCCATACATTTTTTGCAGGATTATAGCCAATATCATCCAACCAATCTCCAACCACCAGTCCCATTATGAATCCCTTGCCATCCTTATCCATGCGCACGTAAAGACTGACGGGCAGTTCGCCGGCATCGGTCGGTCGGGGGGTGGTGACGGAAGCACCGCCCATGAGCGAGGTATTGTTGCGCTCTGAGATGGAGGTGGTGGCTGTGATGAGCCATTCCTCGGCAGCCGGCCAGGTATCGCCAAAGACGCTGGTAAAGAGCTGATCGAAATACAGGTACTGCTGATTGGCATATTCGCTGGTGGCTTCTACCGAAAGATAGATCAAAACACGCACTGCCTGTGTTTCATTTTCACCCCCCACGATTTGCAGACTGGCCATGCCATCCGGTGAAACAGCGCTGATCAGGGTGTAATCTTCGTATTCTGCAGATTCTGCAAATGAAAAGCCGAGGGCTTCGAAGTCGCTGCGGATGTTGGCCGGGGTGGCATCCGGAAAAGCACCGGTGACCGGAATGGAGTTGAAATTCCGGGAGCAGCCGGTGATCAAGGAAAGACTGAAAAGGACGAGCAAGGCAGTTTGAACGGGTATGATTTTTCGGTGCATGGTACCTCTGGTTACTGGAAATGTGATTTCAATGCAGTAGATTATGCCATCAAATTAGAGAAGTGCAAGACATATCTTAATTTAATAGTTCGTATAGCCATCATGTGTTATAATGAAAGCACACAAGCTGAAACAATTGTTCGGAAAGGTTTACCAGATAACAGGTTGCTCATAATTCAAAATGGGGGAGTCTTTTCGGGAATTGCACCCATTTGTGTTCGAGAGGAAAGTTTCTTTGCTATGGAGAAAATAGCAATCCTATAAGTATAAATAGCGATGAGTAAAACAAAAGAAGAAAAGAGCAGTGTTATGAATAAAGGTTCGGTGAACTCCAAAAACAAAAATGATTGGGTCGTACATTCCTATCATGGTGTAAGCCATATCGAAGGAATTGATAAAAAATCTCTGAACGGAAAAGAGCAGACCTTTTTTAAAATGAAAACAACCGAACTTACCTATTGGCTGCCAGTAAATTCCATTAATGCATCCCACATTCGGAAGATTTCCTCAATCTCTATCCTCAATAAAGCATTGGTTGAGATTCGAAAGAAGCCAAAAACCCTGGGATCAGACTTTCGAGAACGGAAAACCATCATTCAAAATGGGTTTTCAGATGGCGACATCTTTGTGAAGGCAGAACTTATCCGCGATTTAAATGGTCGTGTAGCGCAGCATCGCGATAATATCTATGAAGGAAAAATGCTCGACGACCTGAAGCAACAATTTGCAGAAGAATGGGCGATTGCAAATAATTGCAATCAAAAAGAAGCACAAGAAATACTGAACAGAGCATTGATTACCAGCGAATCGAAACTAGAAATGACGTAATACTATTTTTCCATAATGAGGTAGGGGAGGATTCAAAGCAGTTAATAGAGCGAAAAATATTTCTTTTTTCGTAAGGTTTTTATGTTTGTTTTTCTTATCATATAATTGAAATACTTCTATTGTAAAAAGGCAGAGAGGTGAGCATGGCAAAATATGTGGGTGTGTTAACCGCCGGAGGAGATACCCCCGGACTGAATGCCGCACTGCGAGCGCTTGGGAAATCAGCCATGGGGGAATATGACTTGCAATTGATCGGTTTCTACGATGGATTCCGCGGTTTGATGAATGACCGCTCTGTCATATTGGATGAACAGAAATTATCCGGCATCCTTACCTTTGGAGGCACCATCCTTGGCACCAGCCGCGATAAACCGCATCGTATGCCGGTGGGGGATAAATTGATGGATATGACGAATGCCATGCTGGAGATCTATCAAAAACACCACTTGGACGCCCTGGTTTGTATTGGCGGAGGAGGAACCCAGAAGAATGCATTCCGTTTAATGCAAACTGGCATGAATGTCATCACCATCCCCAAGACCATCGACCGTGACATTGCCATGACTGATACAACCATCGGTTTTGATACCGCTCTGGGCATTGCCACGGATGCGGTTGATCGACTGCACAGCACCGCTCACAGCCATCACCGCATTGTGCTGGTGGAATTGATGGGCCATAACACCGGCTGGCTGGCATTGGGGGCGGGTGTGGCAGGGGGAGCGGATGTGATCCTCATTCCGGAGATTCCTTATGATCCGGCAGTTATTGCAGAAGCGATCCTGGACCGGGTGCGCAGTGGAAAACGGTTCAGCATTGTTGCTATTTCGGAAGGTGCCACCTCTAAGAAATCGGCAGCCGAGTTCGATGTTTTGTGCAAAGAAAAAAAGAATGCTAAGACGAAAGAAGAAAAAGTAAAAGCCGAGAAGAAGATCGAAACATGGCAGCGTTCGCAGTCCAATAAAACCATGGCTCTGGCGCAGGAATTGGAAGGTTTGACCGGCCTTGAAACGCGCGTCACCATCCTGGGCTATGTGCAGCGCGGCGGAACCCCTTCTGCAGGCGATCGGCTGCTGGCAACTGAGCTCGGAACAGCCGCAGCATCGCTGCTTGCCAAAGAAAAATATGGCTGCATGGTGGCAGTGCACGAGGAACGCATGGAAGCTGTCCCCCTGGAGAAAGTGGTGGACCGCCGCAAAATGGTCCCCATGGATCACGCTTGGGTCAAAGCGGCCAAGCGGGTGGGCACCTGCCTGGGCGACGAATAAAAAAAAGCGGTTTCGATAATTTCGAAACCGCTTTTCGATTCACCAATACAGATTTATTGACCTACAAAATAGTGGAAATAAACCTCGAAGAAGGATTCGTTGGTCCCATTTTTCATGTACCAGCGTGTGGTATATTCACCGGCTTTATCAGGGGCAATGGAAGGGAGATCGAAGCACCACTTATCGCCGGACTTGACGGTACTGCCAACGAAGAATTTGGTGGTATCCCACCACAACTGCTGGCCGCTCACATACTGCAGGTAATATTTGGTGGTCCATTGGGTTGTTCCGGTGTTCCCAAGACAAACATGAAAGGCAAAGTTCTGCGATTTTGTCAATACGGTACCATCCCTCGGGCTCTGGGTGTTCCATTTAGCGCCATCGCCAAAGACCTGCGTGGTGGCGGTTGGGTATGCTTGCTGGACCGGCTGAGTAGCGGTGGGCTGGCTCAGGTCAACCGTTGCGGTGGGTGGAAGGGTGGGGATGGATGTAGCGGTCGGTTCCGGGGTCGCCGTGGGCTGTGCAACAGCGGTTTGTGTCATGCTGACCATCACCGTTTCAGCGACCTGGGTGAATACAACGTTCGGATCCTGGGTCGGTTCGGCATTTGCTCCGCCTGAGCAGGCGCTCAATAATATGACCGCCAAACCGAGAATCAGAAGCCCGTTGATCTTTTTCATTTGTTTAAGCATAATTCTCTTTCTCCATCTACGAATGAATATGTATTATACACGAAGAAACGACCTCTATTTTTCAAGCGTTCTACGCTAAGCATACCACGTGGCTTGAAATGTATCAAACCAGCTATTCTGCGAACAAAGTGTATTTTTTCTCCTGTTCTTGCCTGAATTGCTGGGTATACAGGTCATAATATTTTCCTTGTTTCTGGATCAGTTCTTTGTGTGTTCCCATCTCACTGATTTGGCCGTTCTCAATGACCAGAATACGGTCGGCATTCTTGATAGTGGACAAGCGGTGAGCGATGATGAACGTGGTGCGATTTTCCATGATCGATTCAATGCCGCGTTGAATGGTAGCTTCGGTGAGCGTATCCACCGAAGAGGTTGCCTCGTCCATGATGAAGATCTCAGGATTGGAAAGCACCGCCCTGGCAAGGCTGATAAGCTGTTTCTGACCGACCGAAAGCAGAACGCCACCTTCGCCGACCTGTTCGTCATACCCGTGGTCCATTTTCACAATGAAATCATGTGCGCCGGTCAGTTGAGCGGCCGCTTCAATGTCCTGCTCTGCAGCGTTCAAGCGTCCGTAGGCAATATTCTCGCGGATGGAACCCGAAAAAAGGTGGGGAGTTTGCAGCACGACCCCAATGCGCGATTGGATGGAGCTCAGGGAAAAATCCGTGTAATCTTTTCCATCGAACAGGATGCGTCCACGTTTTGGTTCAAAGAAGCGGCAGATCAGGTTAACGATGGTGGTTTTTCCACCTCCGGTTGATCCTACCAATGCAATGGTTTCGCCTTGCTTCACTTTGAAACTGAGTTCCTTGATCACCGGCGAATTGTCTTCATACCAGAAGGATACTTTTTCAAATTCAATATCACCGCGCATGGAACCTGGATCATACGCTTCCGGTTTATCCTTCACATCGGGGGATGTGTCGATGAGCGTAAAGATGCGTTCTGCGGATGCAATGGCACGCTGCATTTCTGCAATGACACGCGCCAGGTCCTGAATTGGCCACATCATGGAGGTGATGTAGGCCAGGAATGCCTGCATGCCGCCAATGCTGATGCCGCCAATAGTCACCTGGGCGCCGCTGTACCAGATCACACCACCCAGTGCCAGCGAGGAAATGAGCTGCACGGTAGGAAGGAACAGTGCACTGATCCAGGCGGCCCTGTAGGAGGAGGTATACATTTCACCGGTAAGGTCGCTGAACTCTTTCAGGTTTTCCTTCTCCCGCCCCAGCGCTTTGATCACACGCACCCCTGTGATATTCTCGTTATACGAAGCGGTGATCTGTGAATTGATCTTGCGCACGATGCGATATTGGCGCAGGATGCGGGTCTGGAATTTAATGCCAACATACAGCAGCAAAGGCAAAATGGACAGCACGATGAACGCCAGCCGGGTGTTGATCTTGAACATGAAATACATGGAGGTGGCGATGTTCACGACCCCCCAAGTCGAATCCAGGATGCCCCAGGTGACCAGCTCTGCCACACGTTCGGTGTCGTTGGTGACGCGTGACATGATCCAGCCGACCGGTGTCTGGTTATAGTAAGAAAGCGAGAGACTTTGCAGGTGATTGAAAAGCTTCTGGCGTAGATCATAGCGGACCTTCTCGCCGACAATGCTGACCACATATACGAAAGTAAAGACCGTGCCTGCTTCAAAGATCACCAGCGCTCCATACTGGTATAAGATGTTCAGAAGAATGCTTATATTGCCGGAAAGAATGCCCTCATCGATGATCCGTTTGGTCATATAGGTGATGTAAGCATCCATTACCGAAGTCAGGATGACCGCGACCAAAAAGATGAACATCAACCCCCAATAGGGCTTCATGAACGAAAAAATGCGCAGGAAGATCTTGCCGGTCGCTCCTTCGCGTGAATAATCAGTTTCTTCAAACGTGTTAACTGGCACGGCTGAGCTCCTCCTGAAGATCTTCCTCGATTTTGGTTTGGATCTCAAAGATATTGCGATAGACTCCTTCTTGCTGGAGGAGTTCCTGGTGGGTGCCTTTTTGAATGATCTTGCCCTTGTCCAAGACCAGGATGAGATCCGCTTTCATGATGCTTTGCACGCGATGGGCGATGATGAAAGTGGTGCGGTTCTGCATCAATTGATGAATGGCGGTCTGGATGTGAGCTTCTGTTTCCGCATCCACCGAAGAGGTTGAATCATCCAGAATGAGAACGCGCGGGTCTTTGATGAACGTACGTGCAATGGCAACCCGCTGTTTCTGGCCGCCCGAAAGGGTGACACCGCGTTCACCGACCAGGGTTTTGTATCCCTGTGGAAAGGAAAGGATGACATCATGAATGGCAGCCATTTTCGCCGCTTCTTCCACCTGCTCCTGGGTGACTTTTTCTTTGATCCCAAAGGTGATATTTTCATAGATGGAGCGCGAGAAAAGGAATGGTTCCTGCTCTACGATCCCGATCTGTTCGCGCAGGAAACGGCGCGAATACAAACGCAGATCGCTGTCATCCAGCATGATTGCCCCTTCGGAGACGTCATAAAAACGGGGCAGCAGATTTACCAGCGTGGTCTTTCCGGATCCAGTTGATCCCAATAAAGCGATCGCCATGCCTGCTTTACATTCGAAGGAAATATCATGCAACACTTCACTGCCGTCTTCATAATGGAAGGATACATGCGAAAAGACAATATCACCCTTGACCTTGACGTGGGATGTGATACTGCCCTGATCCAGCGGTTCCCGATTCTCTTTGATGATCTTGTACAGGCGGTCGTAGGAGACCAGTCCATTGGACATTTGGACGATCATTCGGCCCAGATTCCTTAATGGGTAGATGATCCATACCACCAACCCGGCGTATGCCATGTAAGTGCCGACGGTGATCACACCACTTATGGCCATTCTTGCGCCGATGTAATATCCGAATAATAACTGGGCACCGCAAAAGATATCTGAAATGGGCCAGAAGAGCGAATGCAGGGTATTCAATTTTTTCCCGCGCTTGTATTTCTCAAAATTATCGCGTTTGAATTTGTCGATCTCATAGGGTTGGCGGGCAAACGCTTTTACCACACGCACACCGCTCAAATTCTCCTGTAATGTCGTAGAAAGCACGGCATCCTGTTCTTGATAGGCCTCATACGCTTTGGTCACTTTTTGGAAGAAGTAAATGGAGATGAACAGTACGATTGGGACAACAATGACCGAATACAGCGCAAGCGGGACGTTCAGTTTTAAAAGGGCAATGAAATTGACCAGAAAGAGAATGATGATCCGGCCGATGCCGATGGCTTGATCGGCATAAAAACGCCGGATGGCATCCACATCGGAGGTGCAGCGTTGGACGAGGTCCCCCGTGTCTGTTTTGGCATGATATGAAAAAGTCAGATGTTGAATATGATCGTACAGGTAATCGCGCAGACGGCGGGTGGTCCCTTCCGCTGTTTCGGCGGCAGCTCTTTGGCTGAGAAATGTGGTGATCCCTTGAAATAGAAAGAGCAGCACAAAACCGATCGCTATCACCCAAACGCTGAATCCGGCGGTTTGTGCCAGCAAAAAATTATCGACGAAATATTCCAGCAGCAGATAGGTGCCTGACTTTGCTAAGGCGGACAGGATCTGGTAGATCATAGCGCCCATATACTCGCCCTGATAGCCACTCATTAGCATCCAGAGCCCCTGGAACCGTTTTTCACTTAAGACCTTCTTGAGGTCGATGTATTGATTTTTGCTAATCATGAACTGTATTCCCTTGGGTTAATACTGAAAAAATCCGTTTGTATTATACGTGATGTTGCCGCCTTCATGAAGACATTTAAGGGAAATTGTAATAGAATAGCGGGAATTTAACTGGATATCTGAACTCAAAAACTTGAATCATTTTTCAAGGTATGAGAAAAACCCGAAGCGGCGATCTTTTCCGGCGAATCTGCTGATTTGTTTCAGCATACAAATAATGGATTCAACGCTATGATTAGGTGGAAAGAAGGGAGTGTATCAGTGGATCAAAATCGAGCAATCAGGATGATGATCCCGGGCCCTGTGGAAGTGCACCCGGATGTTTTGAAAGCCATGGGATCTCCCGTGGAACCCCATTATGGAGATGCCTGGGTAAAGAAGAATCAACAGGTGTTGACTTATCTAAAAGAAGTTTTTAGAACAGAGGGTGATGTCTATCTGCTGGTCGGCTCGGGGACCAGCGCCATCGATGCAGCCGTCGGGAGCTGCCTGCAAACCGGGGAACGTATCCTCATCGGAAACAATGGCTATTTTGGTGATCGACTGGTTTCGATCGCTCAACACAATGGTCTGGATGTGGTTGAGGTAAAAGCGGAATGGGGGCAGGAACTGGATCCGCAGGCGATCAGGAAAACGCTGCAAAAGGATCCTTCGATCAAAGCTGTGGCGGTTGTACATGGTGAAACCTCCACCACAATTTTGAATCCGATCCAGGATATCGGTCCGATCGTGCGGGAGAACGGTGCCCTTTTCATCGTGGACGCTGTTTCTTCTTTGGGAGGTGTGCCGCTGGAGATGGACACCTGGTGCATCGATGCGTGTGCTTCGGCGACCCAAAAATGTCTGGGAGCCCCACCCGGCTTGGGCCCCATTGCGTTGAATGAACGTGCCTGGAAGAGCATTGATCGATTAAAAATAGGTGAACACGGCTGGTACACCGATCTACGAGTTTGGCGCAAGTATGCGCAGGAATGGGGAGATTGGCATCCCAGCCCCATTACCATGGCCACCAACAATGTCAACGCGTTGCTGGTTTCGTTAACTCACTTGAAAAAAGAAGGCATTCCTGCCCGCATGGAACGCTATCGTAGACTGGCAATTCAACTGCGCGAAGGGCTGCGTCAGGCAGGTTTTACTCCATTTACAGCAGATGAAAAACTGAACCCGGTCCTGACGGCTGCCTATGCTCCCCAGGGGATTGAAAGCGGCGAGATCGTGCAGTACCTCATGAAGGAATACGCTATTCAGATCTCGGGAGGACTGGGGATTTTGAAATCGACCATTTTTCGCATCGGCCACATGTCGCCCATGGTGACCCAAGAAGACATTGTGTATTTATGTGATGCCTTACAGAAATTCCAGAAATAAGCGAATCAAGAAGCGATGCAGAAAAAGAACCGGATTCTTTCCGGTTCTTTTTCTTTGAAATGAGTCTATAATTAAATCACTATATTCGTTCCGAAAGGAGGAAACTATGGCAAACGTTATCTTTGACCATGTTGTCAAAAAATTCAATGACGTTGTCGCAGTGAACGATCTCAGTTTTGTTTTGGATGATAAGGAATTCCTGGTTTTGGTGGGTCCTTCGGGATGCGGAAAAACCACCGCCTTGCGTTGTCTGGCGGGTCTGGAAGAAGTGACATCGGGGGAGATCAAGATCGATGGAAAAGTGGTGAATGATGTGCCGCCCAAAGATCGTGATATTGCCATGGTGTTTCAATCCTATGCCCTGTACCCGCACATGACAGTGTTCGATAATATGGCTTTTGGATTGAAATTGCGCAAAGTTCCCAAGGATGAGATCAAGCGTAAAGTGGATGAAGCAGCCAAAGTGCTCAACATCGAAACTTTGCTAAAGAGAAAACCGAAAGAGCTTTCGGGTGGTCAAAGGCAGCGCGTTGCCGTGGGGCGTGCCATCGTGCGCGAACCCAAAGTTTTCCTCTTTGATGAACCCCTTTCAAACCTTGATGCAAAATTGCGCGTTCAAATGAGAACGGAAATCACCAAACTGCATCAGCGTTTGCAGACCACGTTCATTTATGTAACCCATGATCAAATGGAAGCCATGACCATGGGAACACGCATTGCAGTATTGAATTACGGTGTGCTTCAGCAGATCGATACTCCGCAAATATTGTACGATAAACCGAATAACCTGTTCGTGGCCGGCTTCATCGGGTCTCCGGCCATGAACTTCTTCAATGCGAAGATTGAAAAGCAGGATTCCAAACTGATCGTAAAGGCTGATGGTTTTGAAGTGGAGATCCCAAAAGATAAGATCAAGACTTATGAGCATCTGGCAGGCAAAAAGATCATCTTTGGCATCCGCCCTGAAGATATTCATAATCCGGAATATTTACCTGCGGCGATCAAACCTGCGATCATCAAGAGCATCGTCGATGTAACCGAGCTGATGGGGAATGAAATTTTCCTGCACCTGAAACCTACTGAAAAGGATCCTGTTTATGTTGCTCGTGTTGATCCTCGCACGCGCGTGCATGTAGGGGATGTGATCCAAGTGGCGTTCAATATGGATAATATCCACATCTTCGATCCGTCCAAGAATGCTGATAACCCGGTAGCAGTTCGTTAGTTTTCAATGTCCTGATTGTAAAAGAAGAGGTGGTTCGATCACACCTCTTCTTTGTTTTTCTTTATCAAAGTGCCACAGGCGAAGTATAAGAAGAATGCCAGGGTGAAACTGACGACCCCAACTGTGACAAACACATTGACCCAGAAAGGTGTTGGAAATAAACGGATCAACGAGTCGTTGACATAGAATAGCCATGTATCTCCTTTAAAAAAGAAGGAATGAAAAATTGTGAAGAGCTGGTTAAAATTAAGAAAGACAGCGCACAAAACGAGAATGATAAAAATAAAAATGATCTCTCCTGCCAATTTTCCCGCTTTCCGTAGTGCCATTCTCCAGTTTAGTTTGATCGCCAGAAAAATGCTTACCAGCATGATTGCAATACTGGCATACCAGATCCTCAAAACGATCTGGGTAAGGTCGCGCACGTCCTGCATGTGGCTAAGTTCTCTCTCATTGAAAACCGGGCTGCCATCTGGCAGAGCAATTGCCCCATACTCTGCATCGCTTATTTTGCCAAGCAGGTAATCCACCGATTGATAAGCCAGGGTAGAGCGCGTATCCCTGGTAAATCCATATTGATCTTCCGGAAGGTGCGGAGAGTTATATTCCAGATCAATAAAGAAATGCGTCAAGCAAATACGAATCCCTCCGATCAAGATCACCAGGATAAAAGCAATGGTCAGGATAATTGAATAAATGGTTTTCATTGCAACTTTTCAACACCTCCGGTGCGGTAAAAATCGATCAACATGTTGTTCACCAAGCTTTCGACCGGCGCCCGATCATCTGTAAATATCAGTTCGCTTTTTTCCAGTGGGCGCAGGTTCAGAATGGTGATTTCCATGCTTTTTCGCAGTAACGCTGGAAAACTTCCTGTTTGGTCGGGAAGAAGATAATTATTATACAAGTTTTGAACTGTAGTGGAAGAGCGTGTGGCATAAATCATGGTATTGAACGTATCCGGCACATCGCTGGTATAGACAGAAGGAAAGACTTGCCCGATGGTGGCGGTGAGCGCATCCACCAGGCGGTAATCGCCGCCGATCTGCGCCACATTGAGGACCAGCACACCATCTTCTGTAAGGTGATCATAGACTTCTTGAAAAAACTCCAGCGTGGTAAGGTGAGCGGGAATGTAGGGGGGGCGATAGGCATCAATAGAAATGAGCTGATATTGTTTTTGCATGTTGCGCAATCCAATGCGGGCATCCTCAGTATGGACCGTCAGGTTAGGGATATCCATTGAAAAAAATTCATATCCCACGTCAACCACGGTTTCATCGATCTCAAATCCATCGATCTGGATGGTCGGGAACACACTGGCGGCCTGCCTGGCGCTGGTTCCGCCTGCCAACCCGAGGATCGCCATGGAACGAACGTCGCTGGAGGTATAGGGCGGGGGGTTGAAAAAAGGCGCAGACAGCACCTGCTGCCAGGTTCCTCCATAATCCAATGTATCGGAAGTATAAATGGAATGGATACCCTGCCCTTCGTTCAAGCGCAGCAGGTTGTACCCATTGATTTGCTGTACCTGAATATAGTTGTATTCCGATTCTTTTTCATAAAGCATGCCGGTGACGATCTTATCACTGCCGCGCAATCCGAGCCAGGCACTGAGGGCCAGGACCGGGAGCATCCAGCCGTATTTGATCAGCACTTTTCTTATACTCAGCTTGGTTTTGAGCAACCCCCAAAAACTGATCAAGAATAAGAAAATTGACAGAACAAGAAAGTTTCGATAGGTACCGATGGTGGGAATGAGTACTAGCACGGGCAGAAAGGTGCCCAGAAAAGACCCGGCGGTAGAAACTGCATATATTTTGCCGGATATATTGCCAGAGCTGCGCGGCTCATCCAGCAGCAGGCGAATGGCGAAAGGGGAGACCATGCTCAATAAGATCATCGGCATGCTGAAAAGGATCAACACCACGATGAAAGCCAGAACCAGCGGACCGATGGCCAGATGATCCATGGCAATGCTGGCCGAACGCAGGATCGGTTTGGCAATGCACGGAATGAGCCCGGTGCAAAAAGCGCCCCAGGTTAATATTCCGTATAGCAGTTCAGGCTGTGGTGAACGATCAGCCCATCTTCCACCCACAATGGAACCGACTGCCATATAAACAAGAATGGAACCGATGATGCAGGCCCAGATCAGATTGCTGGACCCGAAATAGTTGGAAAGCAAACGGGATGCCGATACTTCAATGGCTAAACTGACCAACCCTGCGCTAAAGACTGCGATGTAGATTCTTCGCTGCATGGCTTGATTATAACGATTATCAAATATAATGGAATAGATTGGGAATGGAGGTTTCTGTGTACCGGGTTGTGAACGTGGAACAAATGCGGGCCTTGGAACAGGAAGCAAATGCGGAGGGGATGACGTTCGCGCAGATGATGCGGAATGCAGGTAATGGTGCTGGTGCACAGATCGAACGCAAGTTTGCAAACTGTGACCGGAAGACGATCACAGGTCTGGTGGGGGCGGGGAACAATGGCGGTGATGCGCTGGTGGCATTGAGCTTTTTGCAGCAGCATGGCTGGAAGACCAGTGCATATCTTCTTTCTGACCGCAGCAAGGATGATGCATTGATCGTGCAATTCTCCATGCTCGGTGGAACTCTGTTTCAGTATACTGGGGATGGTGATTTTGCACTGCTGGATCGTGCTCTCGATTCATCACATTTTCTGCTGGACGGAATTTTAGGGACCGGCACACACTTGCCTTTGCGAGGGGCAGCGTTGGAAGTGCTTCAGCATTTGAAACAAAAAGGGAATCTTCCTTATACCATTGCTTTGGATTGCCCTTCGGGGGTGGATTGCGATTCAGGGGAAATGGACGGAGTCGCTATTTCAGCCGATTGGACCATTTGCATGGCTGCTGTGAAACAAGGTTTGCTGCGTTTTCCGGCTTTCAGCATGGTGGGTGATTTAAGCGTAGTGGATATCGCTCTTCCTCCTCAACTTTCAGCGTGGGAACAGGGAAATGAGTATTGCATAGAAGCGGCATGCGTGGCGGGGAAAATTCCCCGGCGCCCATTACAAGCGAATAAAGGCACTTTTGGAACTTCCCTGATTTTTGCGGGTTCTCAATCCTTCCCTGGAGCCGCAGCGTTGGCGGGGAAAGCAGCCTATCTGGTTGGGGCGGGGCTGGTAAAGATCGTTTCTATTCCGTCCGTGCAGCAGTCCATTGCCGGGTCGCTGCCTGAGGTTACCTGGCATTTGCTCAAGCCGCTCGATCATGGATTCACCTGGGATGATGAATTGACACTACGTACAGCACTGCAAAACGCAACTTCCATTCTGGTTGGGCCGGGGTGGGGTACCGATTCACTTACGGCAGATTTCTTCACCTGGCTGTGTGAGGAATTGCGCGCGCTGCCTCAGGCGAGGGTAATCCTGGATGCGGATGGGTTGAACTTGTTAAGCAAAAACCCAGATTTATGGAAAAAAATCCCTGGTGGTTCGGTTTTGACCCCGCATCCGGGGGAAATGGCGCGCATGACGAACCTTTCCATTGACGCAATCCAAAATGATCGGCAGGAAGTGGCGCGCACGTATGCGAAGAAATGGAACACGGTTCTTATTCTCAAGGGAGCGCTGACCGTGATCGCCGAACCTTCCGGCAGGGTGGCGCTGATTCCGGTCGCCACTCCGGCCTTGGCGAAAGCCGGCAGTGGGGATGTGCTGGCCGGAATGCTGGCGGGTTTGATGGCACAGCATATGGATCCTTTTGATGCGGCCTTTGTGGCTGCCTGGATGCATGGGGAGGCAGGAATATCGGCTGAACGCAGACTGGGATATTCTGCCAGCGTTTTGGCAAGTGATATTCTGCAGGCCATTCCTCGCGTTTTCCGGGAGTTAAAAAAATAGCAGGATGCGTTTTTCAAGCATCCTGCTGATTCTTCCTACCTCTGATTATTCCGCTTTGGTCTTCTTTTTAGGAGCAGGGGCTTTTTCTTTCTTGCTCTCTAGGATTACCTGTCCTTTTTCTGAAACTTCCGATGCTTTTTGAATGGTTGTATCGATGAATTCCGTGGTCTTGGTGGCTACCTCACCGACGGTCTTCTCAGTCTGTGTAAACACTTCATCGGCATAATGGGTTGCTTTGTTGCTTAGTTCAATGGATTTTTCTTTGACCAGTTTGCGTGTTTCTTCACCCGATTGTGGGGCTAATAAGAGCGCAACGACCGCTCCGGCAATTCCTCCAAAAAGGAAACCGGAAAAGAATGAACCAAAATTATCATGATCTGACATTCTACTTACCTCCTGAATAAAGAAAAATAATTATTTTTTCAAGAAACCTAAAATTTCGAACAGTCTTTTGGCGCCTGCCATGTAGCTGTTGGCTGCAATAACCGGTTTAACCGCTCGCTGACTGAGGAAGTTCGCAGTACCTTTGACGGTATTGATGGTTTCTTTTGTATCCGTAATGATGGGTTTGATCTCGTTTTGCAGCATATTGGTGAGCACAGCCAATTGGATGACGAGGATGACCAGCACTACACCAATAATGAATGATTCCAGAGCCAGAACGATGATGAAAATATCGCGCACCTGACTGGTGATGCCGGGGCCTGCCTTAAGCAACGCAAAAATTCCATAGATGGAGGCCGCCATTACCAGCAGAAAAATGACAATGCCCCACATCAATTTTTTCTTATCGATCAAGTTGGCATCGGATTCAGATTGGGAAATATTTTCTTGTGGTTGTTGGGTTTCACTCATCTTGTTCATCTTTTTGTGTGATTTGATTATAACATAGCCATCCTTGCGCCAAATTTTCAGGGAAAAATCTGACAAAGATTGTGTATCAGTTTTTCTGTAAAATCAGTCACAGAACCTTTCAGAATTTGATAATACCCTAACTACTTTCCAAATTCAAATATAACCTGCCAAATTCCCATTCCTCGCCGATCTCCATCAGAATAGCTGAAACAAGC
>JAAZOD010000027.1 GCA_012797975.1 Pelolinea sp.
TCGCGAGACCCCTGTGCAATGTTTATTTAGGCAGGAACCTCTGCTTGATGCTAGAATTAGATTCGTCCCACCTCTGATCTTGGACAATATCTCCGTTGATCTCGGCCCCTGGAGTGGATACCATCTGCTGGCTCAGCACCTTAAAAGCCAAACGCTAGGGTGAGGGGGGCACCCTAGCGTTTGGTATTTCTTTTATATCACATTTTTCTGAAAGTTGTCAAGCAATTATGTGAAATTAATTTGCCGTTTGTGAGGTGGTTAACAGGGTGATGCGCTGCCTTGCGCTTTGCACTGCTTCTTGGGCAGCGTCGCAATTGGCAGGAGTATCACCGCCAAACATGGCTGCCAGTTCGTGGACGCGCCTTTCGCCAGCGATGTCATCCACCATGGTGATGGTCCTGCCATCCTGGATTTGTTTGTAAACGTGATAGTGTTGGATGCCGTAGGCAGCCAGTTGTGGCAAATGGGTTACGCATAGCACCTGGTGGTTTCGGCCCAGTTGCCAGAGTTTCTCACCCACGATCGCACCGATTCGGCCTCCGATCCCCTGGTCGATCTCATCAAAAATGAGCGTAGGAATGGTGTCGGCTTCGGCAAGTACGTTCTTCAATGCCAGCATCAAGCGCGAGGTCTCACCGCCGGAGGCGATCTTCACGAGTGGTTTCAATCCTTCACCGGGGTTGGGGGCGATCAGAAATTCAACCTTGTCAATGCCGTTTTCATCAAAATGCACCTTCGTCTGGCCATCGATCAGCAGGCCATTTTCATCGGGCTCCATTTGCACATCGGCCTTGAATTTTGCGCCGGTCATGTGCAGGTCAGCCAGTTCCTTTTCCATTTTCTCGCCCAGTTCTTGGGCGAATTGCTGCCGGTTCTGTGAAAGGGAGAGACCTATTCGAGCCAGTTCCTCCAAAATGGATTTTTCCTGCGCTTCCAATTCAGTGATGCGTTCTTCGGCATGGGTGATCATGTCCAGCTGTTTTTTAGATTTTTCACCAAAAGCTGTGATCTCAGCAATGGTTGCGCCATATTTTCTTTTTAAAGAATTTAGGAGTGAAATGCGATTTTCCACCTGTTCCAGCCGTTTGGGGTTGTATTCCACGGTATCGACGTAATCCTGCAGACCGCGGCTGATCTCATCAACCAGTGCCAGCACGGAATCACTTTGCCCCGCCAACTCCGTAACGGATGGATCGATCTCAGCAATGCGATGCAATGCCTGGCTGACCTCACCCATTTGTTCGATCACCCCGCTGGTTTCCATTTCGCTGCTTTCCAGCAAACTGTTGGCTTTTTGGCAGAGCGTGGCCAATTTTTCAGCGTTTGCCAGTCGATTCAGCTCGACGTTCAATTCTTCGTCCTCACCCTCTTTCAGAATGGCAGCTTCGATTTCCTGGATCTGGTAATTCAGCAGGTCCTGTTGGCGGGCTGCATCGGCTTCGGCTTTGCGCAGCTCCTGCAGTTCACGATGGTTTTGCAACCAGCCGCGATACGTATGGCGATATTCCTCCAATACTTCCTCATTGTCGCAATAACGGTCCAGCAGATGAATGTGTTCTTTTACCTTGAGCAGAGAAAGATGTTCCGATTGGCCGTGGATATCCACCAAAAAACTGCCCAAATCGCGCAGGATGGCGCTGGAAACCCCACGGCCGTTGATGCGTGCGCTGGTGCGCCCCTCTTTGCGGATCTCACGGCTCAACGTGATCTCGCTATCCTCTTCCCCTTCGTTCAGTTCCTGTTCTTTCAAAAGCTGCAAGATCGGTTCGCGGTTGAGAGCCGGTATGGAGAGAATCGCTTCCAGATAGGCGCTATCCGCCCCACTGCGGATCATGGAATTATCGGTTTTGCCGCCTGTGAGAACCTCGAGCGCATCCAGCATGATGGATTTGCCAGCGCCGGTTTCACCTGTAAAAATGGTCAAGCCGGGTTTAAACTGCAAATGCAGTTCGGGAATAATGGCAAAGTTTTGAATCGATAATTCTTTTAACATCTTGTTATCCGATATACAATCCTTTGGTGCGGGCACGCAACGTCGTGGCCATGATGATGGTGTACCCCGCCTGCCAGGCGGTGGAGAGAAAACTGCCGATAGCGGAGATCCCGTACACAGACAGAACGATGCCCATATTGTACAGACCAACCAGCAGAAGCGGCAGACTGCCTAAAATGGCGCTGATCAAAACCAGGCGGGTCAGCAACGTGGAGCTCCTCCCTCTGGTCAATTTCAGAACACCTTCGCTGATGATCATACTGACCACCGGTGCCACCAGCAAAGTGAAAAATCCCAAGAAGCGAGCGCTATAACTTCCCAGAAATGCAATCCCTGCGCTGAGCAAGCAGGCCACGAGGTAATCGGGAAGCTGGGCAGTGTCAAATTTCTTCTCTTGGTCGCGGATGCATTCCGGACAGCGGTAGCCAGTAGGGGTGCGCACCGCGCAGGAAGAACAGATCGGGCGGTCACATTTATTACAGCGTAAAAGTGTTGGACGGTCAGGGTGCCGATAACAGGTCAGTGTTTCGGGGTTGCTGGGTTCGATTTTTTGTTGGGTCATAATACTGCTTATTATAAACGCATGTTCTATGAATACGAAACGGTCGGTTACACGGTCGGGTTTTGCTTCATGTAACGGTTCAGGTTGCGGTAAAAGAAGCCTGGATTATGGAAACGGATGAAATGGACATTGAGATTACTGGCAGAAATTTTTACCGAATCGTTGTCGATCATTTTAACGGGTTCATGCCCATCCGCACTGAACACTGCATCGTAGTTGGTGTTCACGGTGATGGTGATGCAGGTCCCTTCACTCAGTATCACTGCCCGGTCAAAGGAAAGGTGCGGAGCTACCGGCACTACCAGGATGTTTCTGGTTTCCGGCGGCATGATCGGTCCATCCACTGCCAGTGCATAGGCGGTGGAACCGGTGGCAGTGGCAGCGATCAGCCCGTCAGCCACATAACTTGCCATGGGATATTCATCCACGCTGGCATGGATACGGATGGGCTTTACCTGCTGCCCGCGGCAAACCACGATCTCATTGACCACCTGCCAGTTTCCCAGCAGTTTCTCCTCGCGATAATGAGAAGCTTGCAGCATCATGCGCTTTTCAATGCGGTAATTTCCTTGCATCAGAAAACCGAGGTAGTTTTGCCAGTTGTTCCTTTCGAGTTCGAAAAGGAAGCCAAAGGTTCCCAAATTAACCCCGGTGATGGGGATGCCTGCCGGTGCACAGAGCTGACTGGCACGCAGCATGCTCCCATCTCCTCCCAGGACGGTTAAAACGTCGATCGCTTTAGAAGCAATCGCATCCTCCAGTCGCTTATCTTTCAGGGAACAGCATACTACGGAAGCAGCACCATGATCGCGCAAGAAAGTTTCCACGGTTTTTGCAGTGGAAACAGCTTCCAGGATATCCGGATGAAATGCAAGACCGATGTTTCTTAATGGTGTGTCCATATGTTGCATTAATTATAGCGGTAAGTGAGTGGTTTTCCAGGGCGGCTGTGGCTACAGACGTTGATCACAGTCGAAGCGAAATCCACAGCGCTCGCAGCGGCTGGGGTTCTCATGCGAACGATCCGGTTCTCCGTATTCCTTCTGAGAACGGATCTCCTCGACCAGCTCAAAGACCGATTGGCGCAGTTCATCCGTGTAGCGGATGGCAAAGGTGCGGTTTTTGTATTTGATCAGCCCATAGGGTGGGCGTTTGTGGTAATTCTGCTCCAGCAGCAGGCAGTAACTGGCGAGCTGCAAAATATGGCTGTCATAGGGCTTTTCGGGCGCCCACCCGCTTTTTAGCTCCACCGGAACCAGGCAGCCGCGCCGCTCCATCACGTAATCGGGCTTTCCGGTCAGTCCCAGTTCTGCATCATATAACGGTTTTTCCACCTTTCCCAGCACGCCCGGATCGGAGTAAATAATGGTGCCGGAAGGTAGGCCCAGGGATTTCTTTTTTCGGGCAGCGTTGTAAAGAATTGCAATCGCCGCGACCAGGAGAAGAAACCCTATAAAAAAGAGGTGTGAGATCGACATATCGTTTACGAGACGTACATGGAAACCAGAAGGACAATGAAGATCACCAGCGCTGCTGCCAGGAGGAGATATCCGACAACCTGGCGGAAGAGGATCTGGCGGGCTTCGCCGGCATGTTCTTCATGAAACAGGGTGCCGCCTGCCAGCTCTGCTTGATTGCGATTTTTAAAACCCTGGCGCGCATACCACCACGCTCGTTCGCAAAAAAGATAATCGCCGATCTCCGAAGCGCGAACGGTCCGTTTACTCCTTGCCATTCTCGTCCAGTCTTTTTTCGAGACTCACGATCGCTTTCTGCAGGCATTCCTGGCGCAAACTGGTGGTCAGGTCGGCGCGGGTGCGTTCGATGATGCCGCGCGCCAGGTCGGTCTGGCGGCGCAGTCCGTGCGTCACCGCGTCGGGATAATCGACTGTTACCAACAGCGCGTAAATTTCATCCATCAGGTCCAGCAGCCGTTCCGCTTCTTCCGAATACCCCTGACGCAGGATATCAAGGCATTTGCGGCGCAATTCGCCGATGGTTTCCGATAATCCGCGCAGGTAGGTTGATACCTCCACATTGAGATCGGCTGGCAGGGGAAGCGGATCACCACGGATGAGATCCAGCGTCAGTCTGGCTTCCACATATTCCTTGATGGAATCCTGGGTATAGCCGGAGAAATACAGTTCGGGATAGGGCTGCAGGTTGACCCTCAGCGCATCGCTGATGGTCCTGGCTTCGCCCAGCAGTTCCTCTGCCACCGTGTAATCCTGCCGGTGGACCGCCCGGATGGTGTTAGCGGCATCGCGCGTGAGCAGGCGGGTTTGTTCCAAGGCATCTTCTCTGGCCTTATCGCAGGCTTCCAGAACCTGATGGCATTGATCAGATAATTTTGAAAAGTCAGAATTCATGGAATGCTCTAGAACGGAATGTCGTTCTCGTCCAGGTCGGGCATGCCGTTATCCGACTCGGTGGGGGCTTCTGCTGAACTGCCGCGCGTGGAGAGGAAGCGCACAGTTTGTGCATTGACCTCATACGAAGTGCCCGAACGTCCATCTGCGCTGGTCCAA
>JAAZOD010000002.1 GCA_012797975.1 Pelolinea sp.
GAAATTGGATGAGTCAACCACCAAACCGTGACCAACCATCCTCTTCAGAAAATCGATGATCTTTCACCGATGACTCATCATCGGTGTGATCCGGAAAAGGGCTTCTCTCTACCAAAGCCCTTTTCTTGTTTTATAATCCAGGTAACAAAATATTTTTCGAGATGAGACATGAATCAAAAAGAAAAAGATTTATCATACGGTGTGCTTTTTACAGATCTATACCAACTTACCATGGCCCAGATCTATTATCGCAATGGGATGCAGAATACCCGCGCCCAATTCGATTATTATTTCCGTAGTTATCCCGATTACGGTTCCCACCAGGCGGGCTATTGCATCAATGCTGGGCTGGAATGGTTCTTGGATTGGCTGCGCGATGCAAAATTTGGAAGCGAAGAGATTGCATATCTGACCAGTTTGAAAAACGTACATGGCAAAGAACTTTTCGCCAAAGACTTTCTGCAATGGCTGGAAAACGACCAGCCATTCTCAGCCATCAGCATGCGTGCCATTCCGGAAGGGCGCGTGGTTCATCCCAATGTCCCAATCGCAGTGATCGAAGGGCCCATTATCCAGGCACAGCTCATCGAATCATCCCTTCTCAATCATATGAATTTTCAAACCCTGATCGCCACCAAAGCTGCTCGCATTCATGAAAGCTGTCAGGGGCAAACAGTCATGGAATTCGGTCTGCGTCGAGCACAGGAAAAAGCAGCCAACGCGGGCGCCAGGGCTGCTATCATTGGTGGTGCTAACAGCACTTCGAACGTGGGTATCAGCAGTGTGCTGGGAACTCAACCCAGTGGCACCCACGCTCACAGTATGATCCAAGCCTTTATTGCATTGGGGGGCACAGAGCTGGACGCATTCCGCGCATACGCTGCAGAATATCCTGATACCTGCACCCTCCTGGTGGATACCATCAGCACACTCGAAAGCGGTGTTCCCAATGCCATCAAGGTCTTCGAGGAGCTGAGGGCCAAAGGTCATAAACCTGTCGGCGTTCGCCTTGATTCGGGAGACCTGGCCTACTTCAGCATCCAGGTCGCCAAAATGCTGGATGAAGCTGGTTTTCCGGATACCAAGATCGTGCTTTCCAATCAACTGGATGAACTGGTCATCTGGCAGATCATCACCCAGGTACGAGAGGAAGCCGGCCGTTATGGTGTGGATGCGGATACACTGGTCAACCGCTTATCTTACGGCGTTGGTACACGTATGATCACTTCCGCTGGTGATCCTGCCCTGGATGGCGTGTATAAACTGGTGGCAGTGAATGATGGAAAAAAATGGAATCCGGCCATGAAAATATCGGAATCCCCCGTGAAAACATTGAACCCCGGCAAGAAACGCGTCTGGCGTCTTTATGACCAGCGTGAAAAAGCCATTGCCGACCTGGTGGCGCTGGATGAAGAGGAACCGGCTCAGCAGGAAAGTATTTGCCTGCACCATCCTTTCGACCATACCAAATCGCGCACTCTGACCACCTCAGAACTGTCGAAGATAGAACCGCTGCTGGAAGATATGTTGATCGACGGTAAATTGGTCTATGAACTTCCCACGCTGCAGCAAATCCGCGAGACACGTGAAAAAGACATGGCGAATCTCTACCCGGGTGTCAAACGTCTGGTCATGCCCCATAATTATCATGTTTCGTTATCGCAAAAGCTATGGGACCTGAAGCATACCTTGATGCTGCAAACTGCCAACGGAGATCAATGATTCGCTAGACTTATCCCATGAGTGTATTCGAAGTTTATCATCCCGGTTTTCATTCACTGGTCGATATTGACGCTCAACTTCAGCACCGGGCCCGAAGGTATTGGGGTCTTCAACCCGGAGGGTATCCTGTTCGGAAAGATCAAGTTCCCTCTTAAAACAGCAAACCTCGCCTTTGGTGGCGAGGATCGCCGCTCATTGTTCATCACGTGCAGTTCATACCTGATCCGACTGCGGTTGAAAACCCACGGGATCAGCCCGTTGGATGATCGCGGGTAATCAGCTATCGATCACGGTATACCACATCATCGATCCACCCCTGCGATTGCAGAGGGTCAACGGTCTTCTTTTCTTTTTTGTTGAACTTCCCATGCAGGAAGGAGAGAAAGGATGAAGGGTCCTTTTTCGAACTCACTTTCGTCTCTTCGTTTTTCTGGCCAGAGACAGGCGGTTCAAGTTTCGTTAAAACCTGCTTTTCTTCAGTCGCCAAATTTATCAAAGGATCCACATCCTGGGTAACCTCATTGGTTGAATGGAAAAGATGGATAGGTTGCGAAGGTTCCTGGGGATTTTCTTCTTCCGCTATCTTTGACAGAGTACCGGAGGGCAAAAATCGGGATTGCAGATCTTTCAACGATCCCACGAACCAGTTCAGATCGACATAGGTCTTGATCCCCGGAATCCGTCCTTTGTCAGAATATTGCCAGAAATCCCACCCACCCCATGGATAAATCGTGCCGGGCCATTGGCTGGTATAGCGTGCCATCCACAAGGGGTATTCCGATGCCCAATCGACATCGGTTAACTTTTCATAAGTCAGGTAAGGGCGCCAAAAACCGCCGCTGGTGTAGATGATCGGTTTTCTGCCAGATAGGGAAGTGACCGTTTCAACGAAACTTTTCACCTTGCGCACCAGTTTGGAACCCTTGCAGCCGGCCACTTCCAGGTCCAGCACCATGGGTAAACTGGTGGGTTTGCCAACCAATTTACAGAACGCTTCCGCCTGGATGATCGGGTCGATATGGGTTCGGAAGAAATGATATGCGCCCCAATAAATGCCGTTGGCTTCAGCGCCCTTGCGGTTGAAATCAAATTTATCATCCGTATACATGCTGGTTCTTTTGTCAGGAAACTCTGATGCTTTAAGAAAAGCAAATTTCACGCCAGCCGCTTTGACTTTTGCCCAATCGATTTCACTTTGCCAGTGTGATACGTCAATTCCTGGTATCATAACTCACCTCTTGACCAAACCTTCCTTTGCGAATGTCTGCAGGTCCTCCTGGCTGCCGTTGAACCAGTTCAAACCTGGTGTTTCACTTACACCGGGTATCTTCACCTGATAAGAAAACTGCCATATCACCCATCCCGCCCAAGGGAACAATTGAGCCGGCCAGATGACTCCGGGTTCATCGACCCATAAAGGATACTCACAGGGCCATTCAATTCCCGCCAGGTAGCGTTTCCAATAAGTTGCGGAGGTATAAATGATGGGCCGTTTGGCAGTACGAGTTTCAACGGTTTCAAGGAAGGTGCGCAGTTTTGGCTCAAGCACTGCTTTTGTGGTCGTGTAAAGTTCCAGACAGACCACGGGCGGCAAATCATCCGAAGTGATAGAAGCGTTCTTCAGGAAAAAATCTGCTTGAGCTGCTGCATCCTGCTTGGGATTGAGCCAATGGTATGCACCGATGAGAATTCCGCTTTGTTTTGCAGCTTTTTTATCACTTGCATAAGCCGCAACCGTGCTGGTGATCCCGTCAGTGCATTTCAGATATGCAAATCGCACCTGATTCTTGGCGATATCTGCCCATGCTGTGACACTGTTTTTTTCTGAAATATCGATTCCTATGATCATGCCATTAATAGTGCACGTTTTATGCCAATTTATCCCAAAACTCATTGAATTTTTATGAATTTGTTAATACTTCTCCGGTATAATAGGATGCAAACGCGGGGATGATAGGCTTCGACGGAGGAGGCTGAACCCGGACTGCGAGCTGAGAGGTACCGACCTCATTAAATCAGTACAAACAACAAGTGCCAATCGCACAAACTATGCAACTCTTCCTTTAGCTGCGTAAGCAGTTGAATAGAGTTCATGATCTCTCAGTAGATCACGTCTGCCCATCCTGTTCTCCGGTCAGAGATGGAGCAGGCGTCACAAGACCGGAGTGCCGCCTGGCTGGCCGCGCTCCAGGCGAAAGAGGACTCTTGGGTCCCAGTGGCTGGTTGGAGGTCTGGTTGGGTGATTCACCTGCCTTCAACAAGAAAAACAATCACCTACGCTCGTAGATGTTCGTGGCTCTATTCTTTCGGACGCGGGTTCGATTCCCGCCATCTCCACTAAAAAAGATTCAGGAATTAATCTGCTCCTGAGTCTTTTTTGTGTCATACGTCGGTAATGCAAGTATAATATTTGGATGTATATACATCCATTTTGGGAGCATGAAACATGGACATCACCAGACGACACATCACTAAAATTGGACGCGAAGTAAACCGTTTTATCAATTTATCCTTGAAAGGCAGCGGCGTCGGCACGTCAGAATACGAATTCCTTCATGCAGTGCGCAAGCATCCGGGCATCACGCAAGCAGGCCTCCGCGAACTTCTTGGGTTGGATAAAGGCGCATCGGCTCGGCGGGCTAGCAATCTGGAATCAAAGGGGTTCATCATCCGCAAACCGAATCCGGCAGATGGGCGCAGCCAGTTATTATTTGCTACAGAAAAAGCGCATCTACTCAAGGAATCAAGAGCCATTATGGAAGCCAGATTCTACGAATGGTTGTTGGCAGACCTGCCAGAAGACAAGCGCACAGACTTTGCTGAGACGTTGAACACGATTTATGAAAAATGCAAGGCCGAGAGCAAAGCTGGCTTTACGGAAGTCGCCCGCTTCGTCGCGAAAAGCAGCGCTAACTGAAATTATTCGATCATCGAGGTATATTTCATGAAAAACAAACTCCATTCTCTAACACCAGCAATGTTGTTCATCCTGCTTTTTGGAATTGTCAGTCTGTTCTCCGACATGGCCCATGAAGGTGCATCAAGCATACGCGGAGCATACCTGTCGCTTTTAGGCGCTTCTGCTGCGACCATTGGTTTTGTTTCTGGGCTTGGAGAGTTGGTCGGCTATTCCTTGCGGTATGTGTTCGGCAGGATCACGGATAAAACGAAAAAATATTGGCCAATGACGATCATCGGCTATATCGTTGATGTGTTAGCGGTTCCTGCGCTGGCACTGGTTGGCGAGAATGGCTGGATGTGGGCCTGCGCTTTGATCATCATTGAACGTGCCGGAAAAGCAATTAAAAAGCCCGCGAAAAATACGATCATGTCTTTCGCAGCTTCACAGGAAGGTGCTGGAAAGAGCTTTGCCATACAGGAAGTGCTGGATCAGATCGGTGCATTCCTGGGTCCGGTACTTCTGTACCTTACGATGTTGTTCAAGACTGACGGAACGACTTTTCAGATATACACATTCTGTTTCGGAATTCTAGCAGTTCCCGCCGCCTTGACGATCATCATGCTGTTTGTGACAAAGAGGAAGTTCCCGAACCCGGAGAAGTTCGAGCCGGAACCGAAAGAGTACCTCCCCTTCAAAATGAAGAAGGAGTTCCTCCTGTACATCGTTGGTATCAGTCTATTTGCCTTCGGGTTCATCGATTATTCCCTCGTCATCATGCATGTGTCCAAATGCTTTACCGGAATTGCATCCGGCTTGTCCGAAACATCATCCCTTGTCAACAGCGGAACATTGCCGCTTCTGTATGCGGGTGCAATGTTGGTGGATGCCATTTCGGCGCTGATTTTCGGAATGTTGTACGATAAAAAAGGTGTCAAGGCGCTCGTCCTGTCTACCGCAATTTCCGCGCCATTCGCACTTTTCATTTTCGCCTTTAAATCCGTCCCGCTCCTGCTTATCGGCATCGCGCTGTGGGGCGTGGGTATGGGAGCGCAGGAATCCATTCTTAAAGCAGCCGTTTCCACAATGGTTCCCAAAGCCAGTCGCGCTACAGGTTATGGCATTTTCGAATGCTCGTTTGGCATCTTTTGGTTCCTGGGGAGCTGGTTGCTTGGTGCGCTGTATGACATCAGCATCCCTGCGATGATTGCCGTTTCGATCATCACCCAGCTTGCAGCAATCCCACTTTACTTGCTATCAGCAAGCAAGAGATCTCAACCCATGCGTGAATGAACCGCCCATAATCAAAACAGAGGACGCGGTCATGGAAATTGCGATTGCGCCCTCTATTTATCACTGAAACGCTTTTCCATAAAATCAATTCCTTCTTCTCATCATGAAATTTTTGCTATACAATTTGACAGTTAAGGTTGCAATATGAAAACTGCAGGCATCATCGGAGGATTTGGGCCACAAACTACCGCTAAATTTTACGAGCAGGTCTTCTTCGCCTGCCAGCGAACAAATCCAAGCACGAAAGCGCATATCCTCATTTCCAGCGTACCCCTGCCATTTCAGATTGAAAGCAATGCCATTTTGAAAAATGAAGGGGTGGACGAGTACCTGCCCTATCTGGAAAATGAAGCACAGCGGTTAGAAAAAGCCGGAGCGGATTTTTTAATTCTCCCTTGCAATTCGTTGCACATTCATATCCGCGCATTGCGTGCTTGCGTTTCTATTCCCATGCTCAGCATTATCGACGAGACGGCCCATTTTCTGGTACGCCACAGCATTCAATCTGCCGCCATCCTTTCCACAGCCATGACAGCCCGACACCGGCTGTATGAAAACGAATTGACAAAGTATGGAATACATTGCGTAGCGCCAGACGAAGCGCAGCAGCAAACCTTGAATCAGATCGTCTTTCACTTGGTGAACGGGGAAAACAATCAACCGGATCGCGACCAATTGTCGCACATCATCCGTTCTTTCCTGAACGTTGACTGCATTCTTTTGGCCTGCACAGATCTGCAGTTGCTCGAGCTTGAATCCCCCGATATCCCGATCTTTGATACCATGCAAATTCTGGCAGATTCCACCGTTCGTGAAATCTGCACGCAGGAATAATAACTTTTATTCTTTCTTTAATTTTTCATGTAGAATAATAAAGGTTTTGTACTTTCGATGTACAAAAATAGAGAGTTTACTATATCCCCCATCATTCAGGTGAACAATGCTGACATTGAGAACATTCGATTCCAATATTGTATCGTTGGCTGTTTTGGTCATTATTTACATCGACGCACGGAATCGACTGGAAATAAAGTTCACCTTGTACAACCTGTTCATGGCTCTGGTGAAATTGAATATAGCCCTGATCGTGATCGACCTGGTCACCTGGGTTTTTGATGGCATTCCTGGTTTCTGGTCAGGGCTCACGGTCCATTCGACCAATTTGCTTCTCTTCATCATGGAACCCTTTGCTTCCGCTTTCTGGGTGTTGTATGCCAATTATCTGGTTTTCCATGATGATCAGCGCATCGCCAGACTGAAAAAACAGCTTTCCGTACCTCTCCTTTTCAATGCCGCTCTTTCCATCGCGAGTCTTTCGACCGGTTGGTTTTTCTCCATCAATGGGCAGAACATCTACCAACGAGGAAATTTTTACTGGGTACATCTTCTCTTTTGCATGGTTCCCATGCTCTATCCGTTTACCTTTATTCTGAAAAACAGAAAGAAGATACCCGATAAATATTTCTTTTCATTGATCACCTTTCTTATCCCCATATCCATTGGAACTGTTTTGCAAGTGCTTTATTACGGGGTCACCTATCTCTGGACGGGAATGATGCTTTCTCTTGTCATCGTTTATCTCACCATTCAGGATCGGGAATCTTCCACCGACTTTTTAACCGAAGTATACAACCGCAAGCAGTTGGATCATTTCGTCAAGAGCAAGATCAACGGCGGCCGAAGGCAAAAACCTTTTTCCGCCATCCTGATGGACCTGGACCAGTTCAAGGAGATCAATGACCGTTACGGTCATGACGTGGGAGACGAAGCACTGCAGGATACGGTAAAGGTCCTGCGCAAATGCTTGCGCCAGAACGACTTTCTGGCCAGGTACGGTGGCGACGAATTCCTGGTCGTTTTGGATATTGATGATCTTCCCATGCTGGAGATGACCATTCAACGTATTAAATCAGGATTTAGAACCTATAACGAGGAAAATCACAAACCTTTTTCACTCAATGTCAGCTTAGGGTATCAGGTATATGACTACCAAACTGCCATGACATCAGAGGAATTTTTAAAAGTTCTCGACACTTTGATGTATCAGGACAAGAAAGAATCCTCCGAAAGGATATTTTCTGAGCATTAGCAATAGGTATTCTCTTCCTAGATTACCCTACAGATAAATCCCTTCAAGTATTCCCCCTCCGGAAAATGCAAACTGACCGTATGATCGCGGCTTTGAAAGAGCCGTTCCTGGACGATGACCGTTCGTTTGGCGTCGCTGGCAGCTCCGCTCAAAATGGCTTGAAAGAATTCTGCGCTGATGCCCCCCGAACAGGAGAAGGTGATCAATACTCCTCCGGGGTTGAGCAGCTTGAGCGCCAGCAGATTGATATCCTTGTAGCCGCGGGCGGCCTGTTCCGCCAGCTTGCGGGTGGGCGCGAATTTGGGTGGGTCCAGAATGATGCAGTCGAACGTGCGCTGCTGGTCACGCAGTTGCCGCAGATAGGCAAACACATCTGCCACTACCCATTCCTGCTTCCGGAAATCCGGAAAATTGAGGGCAGTGTTCTTTTTTGCCAGTTCGATCGCTTCGGCAGAGGAGTCAACCGATGTCAGGGTGCTGGCGCCCCCTTGAATGGCATACACTCCAAATGCACCGCTGAAGCAAAAACAGTTCAAAACGCTTTTATCGTTCACATAAGGTATGATCTTTGCACGATTTTCCCGTTGATCCAGGTAAAATCCGGTCTTTTGACCGCTGCGGATATCCACCAAAAAACGCAATCCATTTTCTTCAATCTCGATGGTAGCAGGCGGTTCTTTTCCAACCAGCACTCCACAGCGCTCGGGCAACCCTTCCAATGCACGCACTTCCACATCCGATCGCTCATACACGTTGCCCACTCCGGTGAGTTCAGCCAGACAGTCCACGATCGTTTTCTTCCAATACTCCACCCCGGCAGTCAAGCTCTGCAGAACCAGAAAATCCGCGTAGCGGTCTACCACCAAGCCAGGCAGATGGTCGGATTCGGCATTTATCAGACGATAAGCATTGGAAGGGATAGTGTCACGTAAGGAAATGGCTATGCGCAATTTGTTTCGAAAAAACGAATCGCCAATGACTTCGTTCTCATCCCAGCTCCACATTCTGGCTCTGATCTTGGATGTCGGACTGTAAGCCGCCCTGCCGAGAATGTGATCCCAGCCATCCTTCACCAGCACCGTTTCCCCCGAACCGGCTTCTCCCTCCAACCGTTCGATGGCGCCCGAATAGATCCAGGGATGGCCTTGCAAGATCGGTTTCTCGCGTTCTTTTTTCAACACGAGAACGGGCTCACCCATGCTCACCCACCATCCTGCGCAGCTCTTCTTCGCTGATGATCGGGATGTTCAATTCCAGCGCCCTATCATATTTCGATCCCGGTTCGCTACCGCATACAACGTAACTGGTCTGGCTGCTGACCGAACCGGTCACTTTGCCGCCCTGTGCCCG
This sequence comes from Pelolinea sp., assembly GCA_012797975.1. Classification (GTDB taxonomy): domain Bacteria; phylum Chloroflexota; class Anaerolineae; order Anaerolineales; family Anaerolineaceae; genus UBA4781. The sequence goes on from JAAZOD010000002.1 coordinate 9,354, forward strand.
AATGTACTCGGTTGCCTCATCCCTGCTGAAGATCGGCAACGTGCCTGTGATCACAAAGGTCATGCCATCCAACGGCAATTTTTCCTGCGCTCTTTCCTCCTGCTGGGGCCAGATGCCGGCTTCTTTTAATTTTCGAAGCAACTGCTGGTTGCGCGGATTGGCAAACCAGTCCAGGATCGCCTGGCTGATATTGGGCCCAAACCCTTCCAGACTGGTAATATCCTCATAGGTCGCCTGGGCCAGGTTTTCCAGGTTCTTGAAATGTTCCGCCAGATCCAGGGCAGCAATCTCCCCTACACCGCGGATGCCCAGCGCGGTGATGACCCGGTTGAGCGGTTGCGATTTGGAAGTTTGAATGGCGCTCAATAAATTTTCCGCTTTCTTTTCCGCAAACCCTTCCAGCTTCAATAGATCGTTCTCTCTTATATGGTAAAGGTCAGCCACATCCTTCACCATGCCGCTCTCCACCAGTTCTTCCACGTAGCGAATGCCCATGCCCATGATATTCATGGCACCTTTGGACACAAAATGCTCCACATTGCGGATCAATTGCGCCGGACAGGCCGCATTCACGCAGAACCATGCCACCTCTCCTTCGATATGTTCGCTGGGCGCCCCGCAACTCGGGCATTTGGAAGGCGGGATAAATTCTGTTTCGTTTCCCTTGCGCAGTTCCGGGATGGGGCCGATCACATATGGGATCACATCTCCAGCCCGTTTGATCCTGACCTGGTCGGAGATGCGGATATCTTTTTCTTTGATGTAATCAAAATTATGCAGGGTGGCTTGCTTGACGATCACCCCGCCGATTTCCACCGGTTCCAGGATCGCATAGGGCGTCAACACTCCCGTGCGTCCCACATTGACCCCGATATCGAGCAATTTTGTGGTTGCCTCTTTGGCAGGGAATTTCAGCGCAATGGCGCCCCGCGGATCCTTGCCCACAAAACCCAGCCTTCCCTGCACTTCCAGGTCATTGACCTTGATCACCAATCCATCGATCTCATAGGGCATACGATTGCGTTTTTGCTGCCAGCCATCACAAACTTGCAGTACTTCTTGTATGGAATGGCAGAGGGTGGCATCGCGCGTGACCGGGAAACCCCAGGCCTTCAAGGCTTCCAGCAGTTCCCACTGCGTGCGCGGCAACCTGCCATCCGTGGCAACAATGGCATAGGTCAACAACGTGAGCGGACGGGAGGCGGTCAGGCTGGCATCCAACTGGCGCAGCGAGCCGGCCGCTGTATTGCGCGGATTTTGATAGGTTTTGAAACCCTGTTCTTCCAATTCCTTGTTCAATCTTTCAAAATCAACCAGGTTCATGAAAGCTTCCCCGCGCACCACCAGGCGTTCCGGTGCGGCTGGTCCGTTTTTCTCCACAGGGATCTTGAGCGGCAGCGCCCGGATGGTGCGGATATTGCCAGTGATATCCTCACCGATCTCTCCATCCCCTCGCGTAGCACCTTTCGTAAAGATCCCCTTCTCATAGTGCAGCACCACTGTCAATCCATCGATCTTGGGTTCCACCACAAAGGTTCCTGTGCGCACGCGCGCATCCAGTTTAGCAATGCGCTCGTACCAATCCAACACATCCTGATTGGAAAACGCGTTCGCCAGGCTGAGAATGGGCTGCGGATGGCGTGTTTTTTCAAATCGTTCCGCCGGCTCGGCGCCTGCGCGCTGGGTCGGAGAATCAACGGTGATCCATTCCGGATGCATGGCCTCGATCTCTTTCAAGCGTTTCAAAAGCTGGTCAAAGGACGCATCACTGATCAGCGGATCATCCAGTACATGATAGCGGTAATTATGGAAATGAATTTCCTGTTTGAGCTGTTCCAGTTCGTCATACAGTTGTCTCTCATCCATAAATCGTATTATAGCAATGAATGGATTTCTCGACCCGATAAAAACTTTGAACGGGCATTTCCGTATATAATAACGATGGATATTTCATTTTGGAGGAACCATGAAAGCCGGTAAAATCATCCTGTTCATACTTGCAGCAGTTCTCATCTTCTTTGGCGTTATCTTTTTGCTCTCCATCTCGGCCAATGGGGATGTCAGTTTGTTATGGTATGCGATCGCCTTTTTTGTGATCGCTTTCCTTTTAATTTTCTTCGCCGCCCGCATGAAAAAACCTTCTGAAGATGCCACCAATGTCACCCTCAAGATCGACCTTCCCGGGGATGTGAAGATGGAATCCATCAAATGTAAATCATGCGGTGCCCCACTGGCAGAAGGTGATATCAAAATGGTCAATGGTGCACCCATGGTCACCTGTTCCAGCTGTGGCACTTCCTATCAGCTGACCGAAGAACCCAAGTGGTAAGGAAGGAAAGGATTGTTCATTTCATGAAAAAGATTCAGCGTTTTTCACTCATAGCTGTGCTGGTGGTTGTGCTGGCCACCAGCGTTCCTGTCTATGCGCAAAGCTATTCTTTTGAGGTGCCATCGATCACTTCGGACATCTATATGAACGAGGATGGCACGGCAACCATCGAGTATTTGTTCGTATTCCGTAACGACCCTGGGGCATCTCCGATCGATTATGTGGATGTGGGCATGCCCAGCAATAGTTACGATCTCAACAGCATCACGGCCACCATTGATGGAAAGACCATCACCGACATCGAGGATTCCCCGTATGTGGAATACGGTTTTGCCCTCGGGCTTGGGGAAAATGCCATCCCAGCCGGCCAGAGCGGTACGGTGTATGTTCGCATCGGCACGGTGAATGACATGCTGTTCAAGGCAACCACCGAGAAGACAACCGAAGATTACGTCAGCTTCAATTTTTCTCCCGCCTGGTTCGATTCTTCTTCCAGCCACGGCAGCACGGAATTGACCGTAACGGTCCATCTGCCAGCCGGTGTGGTCGATCCGGAGCCAACCTATATCGCCCCTAAAAATTGGCCCGGCGACACAACCCCATTAAGCGGTTTTGACGAACAGGGCCGTATCATTTATCAATGGTCAACCACAGAAGCCAACCCTTCCACACAGTATCAACCCTTTGGCGCCACCTTCCCTGCCCGCTACGTCCCCGCTTCTACCATATCGCAGGATACGGTGGTCACCTTCAATAGCCAAAAAGTCTGGGATGTTCTCATCCCGGTGTTGTGTTGTGGTGGAGGGATCGCCCTGGTTGTTCTCATTATTATCGTCGCCCTCAAAGCTTCGAAGAAGCGTAAATTGAAATACCTGCCCCCCAAGATCTCGGTGGAAGGTCTGGGCATTAAACGCGGCTTGACCCCGGTTGAAGTGGGCATTCTCATGGAACAGCCCATGGATAAGATCCTCACCATGATCCTCTTTTCCTCCATGCAGAAAGAAGCGGCCGAGATCGCCTCGCGCGATCCGCTGGAGATCAAAGTGGAAGAAAACCTGCCGGAGGACCTGCGGCAGTATGAGAAAGAGTTCTTGGAAGCATTCAAGCTGAAAGAGGCGCGCGCACGCACCACTGCGCTGCAAGAAATGATGGTCAATCTGGTTAAATCCGTTTCAGAGAAAATGAAAGGCTTTAGCCGCAAGGAAACGATTGACTATTATAAAGATATCATGGAAAAAGCGTGGCAGCAGGTTGAATCGGCCGACACTCCCGAAGTGCGCGGCGAACGTTACCAGGAGCAAATGGATTGGACCATGCTCGACAAGGACTATGATTCCCGCACCCGCAACGTGTTCGGCAGCGGTCCTGTTTACATGCCTTGGTGGTGGTGGCGAACCGACCCAACCTTGGGCCGCGGTTCCTATCATGGATCCACCAGCACGGCATCTTCTGTTCCTTCTGCAGGTAAATCGCAGAGCAGCGGCAGCAAGATGACCACCATCCGCATCCCCAACCTAGCTGGTTCTGATGCGGCTGCATCGGTGGTCAATACCGTACAGGCGTTCTCTGCCGGTGTGGTCGGCAACCTCACCAACTTCACCGATAAGATCACCAACAAGACCAATCCCGTTCCACAAGCCACATCCAGCGGCAAGTCCTATCACACCTTCAGCGGTGGAGGAAGGCCTTCGGGCGGCTGCGCCTGCGCTTGTGCTTGTGCGGGCTGCGCCTGCGCCTGTGCAGGTGGCGGACGATAAGATAAAGACAGGGCTGTATGCTTTTTGCAAAAAAAGATCCAATCGCGAAAATGCAAGCGGGTATCTTTCACTATCTGCGTTCGGAAGGTGAAAACAAGAAACGCCTTCACTTGCGCATTGATCCGGATGGGTATTCAACCTTGCTGGTCAATGCCAGCCGCGTTTTCCATTTCAACCCCAGCGCCACCTTCATGGCAAAAACCTACCTTGATGAAACATCCGATGAAGTAGTAATTCAAGGTTTGATACGCCGGTTTCAGGTAAGCAAGCAGCAGGCAACCCAGGATTATCATGCTTTCAAAGAACAGCTTTCTTTGATCATTTCTCCCACCAGCGATGCCTGCCCATTTTGTGACCTGAACGTCGAACTCCAGGCGCCCTTTTCCAAACAGCCCAGCGCTCCCTATCGCATGGACCTGGCCCTGACCTATGCCTGCAACAATGATTGCGCGCACTGCTACAATGTCAAACAGCGCGATCTTTCGTCACTATCCTTGGAGGAATGGAAGCAGGTGCTGCAGAAAGTATGGGATGCCGGCATTCCGCATGTGGTCTTCACCGGCGGCGAACCCACTCTGGTTGATTTCCTGCCCCAGCTCATCCGGCACGCCGAACAACTGGGACTGATCACCGGTCTGAACACCAACGGGCGCCTTCTCAGCAATGCGCACTTTGTCCAGGAATTGCTGGATGCAGGCCTGGACCATGTGCAGATCACCCTGGAATCACATGATCCCACCATCCATGATGTGATGGTGCAGCATGCCGGCGCCTGGCAGGAGACCGTGCAGGGCATTCGCAATGCATTGGCGACCCGCCTGTTCGTGATGACCAATACCACCCTGATCAAGAGCAACAGTGTGTACCTATCCGAAACAATGCAGTTTTTGAAAGAACTGGGCGTGCCAACGGTCGGCTTGAACGGCATCATCCACTCCGGCAGAGGTCGCTTGTTCGATCAGGAGCTGGAGGAAAGCGAGCTGCCCGCCCTGCTGGGCATCGCACAGGATCTCACCACCCGCAACGGTCAGCAGCTGATCTGGTACACACCTACCCGATACTGCCATTTTGACCCTGTTATGATGGGGCTGGGCGTCAAAGGATGTACGGCAGCCCTGTACAATATGTGTGTGGAGCCAAACGGCGACGTGCTGCCCTGCCAATCTTATTACACGTCCCTGGGTAATCTGCTGCAGGCCGATTGGAAAGAGATCTGGGAAAATGATCTGGCAATTTCACTGCGTGAAAAAAGATCCGTCCCGGCAGGCTGTCGCGATTGCGTCCTTCTCAATACCTGCGGCGGCGGTTGTCCGCTGGCAAACTCGAAAACAACGGTCATCGATCCGCATTATGCGGTACAAGTTTAGCTTGATGGAGGGTTCATGTTCACAAAAATCAAAGACAAAGTTGAAAAAATCCTGGAGCCGGTCAAAGCCGTGCCGGTCGGATCATATCAGTATCAGGGAAAAAGGGGAGATCAGCTCCCCTATCGATTGAACCTGCGGGTGGAGCCCAACGGCGATGGCATTCTCATCATCAACGCCAGCACGGTGCTGCATCTCAATCGCACAGCCGCCGAATATGCCTATCACATGATCCAACAAACGCCCATTGACCAGGCAGCGCAGGAAATGGCAGAGAAATATGCGATCAGCACGGATGAGATCAACCATGATTTTGCTGATTTCCGTGCTCAACTCGATACCATCATCCACACCCCAGACCTCGATCCGGTCACCTACCTGGATTTGGAACGGGTGGAGCCTTATTCAAAAAAGCTCAGCGCTCCCTATCGCATCGACTGCGCCCTGACCTATCGTATGTCCAAAGGAACGCCTGAAGAAGATGCCCCCACCTACCGGGTCAAACGTGAACTGACCAAAGAAGAATGGTTCACCATCCTTGAAAAAGTGCAGCAGGCGGGCATTCCCCAGGTGGTTTTCACCGGCGGCGAACCTACTCTACGCTCCGACCTGCCTGACCTGATCGCCAAATGTGAAACCTTGGGAGTGGTCAGCGGTCTGTTGACCGATGGATTGCGCTTTGCAGACAAGCTCTATATGCACTCGATCCTGAACAAAGGCCTGGACCATATCATGTTGCTGGGTGCCCCTGCTGATGAGCATTTTTGGAAGAGTTTGAAGAACTTGATGGAAGACGACATCGCAGTGACCGTCCATCTCACCCTGACCTCGCAGAATTTGGAGGAACTGCAGCAGGCATTGCCCAAGCTGGCTGCCAGCGGGTTGCACTCCCTGTCGCTCAGCAGCACTGACCCGGGATTGGAGAAAGCACTGCAAAAACTGCAGGAGCAAGCCATCGCTCAGGGTCTTTCCCTGGTCTGGGACCTGCCGGTGCCTTACTCGCAGTATAACCCCATTGCTCTGGAGATGAAGAACGGGGGGAAACGCATGGCGAAAGGCGCCGGGAACGCCTGGCTGTACGTGGAGCCGGATGGCGACGTGCTGCCGGCCCAAGGCATCAACCGTGTGATGGGAAATTTGCTGACCGATCCGTGGTCTGCCATCTGGAAGAAAAGATAGGAACCAGCGGTGGACTTCGATCCTCGCTTCTGGCATAAACGTTTCACCCAGCAAGCTGGATGGACAAAGGAAGTCCGCCGATACATTCTGCAAACACTGCGTGCCAACCGCGCTACGCCCATTCTGGAGGTGGGCTGCGGAACCGGCGTCGTGCTCAGCCAGATCTATCAGGATGGCTGCCATCATATCTTCGGGGTGGATATCGCCCTGCCCGGGTTGGAGTTCGCGCGCAATCGCAACCCCCACCTGCGCATGAGCTGTGCGGATGGGTTGCGGCTGCCCTTCCGCGACCAGCGTTTTTCCATCAGTTTATGTCATTATTTCCTGCTGTGGGTTGCCAACCCATCCGCTGTTTTGGCGGAAATGAAACGCGTCACCCGCTCCGGCGGACATGTGGTCATTCTGGCGGAGCCCGATTACCAGAACCGCCAAGATGAGCCCTGGGAATTGCACAAGCTGGGCCAATTGCAGAATATGGCGCTGCTCTCGCTGGGTGCCAACCTCAGCATGGGCAGCCAAGTGAGATCCCTTTTTGAGCAATTGCAACTGCAGGATATTCACATCAGCATGCTCAAACCTGCTCCCGCGCATCCCTCCCCGCGCGAGGATGAAATGGAATGGCAGGTGCTGGAATCTGACCTGCAGCATCTGGTGGACCAGGGCGCCATCAGCCCGGAACAGGTGGAGAATTTCCGGCTGCAGGATGAATGGGCACGTCTGGCAGGCACCCGCAAGTTGTTCATCCCCACTTACTTTGGTTGGGCAAAAGTGCCTTGAGATTTTGCTTTTTGGTTTTTCCTTTGTATTCTGTACAGGTCATATTATAAACATCTTTGATATATCGAGTACTTACTTTGTTTCAATTTTAGTCAAGTTGTAATGCAAAATTCTACCGGCTTAATTGAAACACATTTCAAATTAGCAACCCAAGTCACTTTTTAACTTTCTTATGGATTGCCATTTGATGAATTACCAATTAATTTAATCCTCAATCTACTTCATCGCGCTAACACCCTGTGACTTAACTTACATCGTTACTGATGAGTCGAATACGTACTGTTTATCGACCATCTTGTCATACCACCTGAACAGAAATTTCCACTGAAGTATTTGATTATATGAATTATCGTGCTAAACTAAAAAATGAATCTGGTTACTTCTAATGTCTGGTTATCTAAAATAATTATGAAAATGATCAATAAAGTAATATTAACTGTTTGAAATGTTCCTCAAAAGAAGGGGGGACTTATCATACATGTACGACATTGAACTAAATGAAATTTCCAAAGACTATATAGTTTTCAACAAACAAAGCGGTTTTCTGCAAAGTGTTAAGCAACTCTTTCATAGAGAACAAAGTATTACACCAGCGATAAACTCCATCACTTTGAATGTGGAACATGGGGAATGTTTGGGAATTATCGGCGCCAACGGAGCTGGAAAAACAACACTTATAAAAATGATGACAGGTATCATTTCTCCAACCAGTGGCTCAATTAGAGTTTTAGGGTATATTCCTTTCGAATTGAAAGATGATTTCAAAAAAAGAATAGCATTCGTTTCTGGTCAAAGAAGTCAATTATTTTTCGACCTCACTGCAATGGACTCATTTTTATTGCTTCGGGAAATATACGATGTTAATAAAGATCGATTCGATCAATCAATTCGTGAACTTTCTGAAATGTTGGAGGTAACCAGTTTGTTGGATAGACCAGTCAGGAATCTTTCCCTAGGCGAAAGAATGAAAATGGAAATTATTAGTGCTCTGATACACGATCCAGCAATTTTATTTTTGGACGAGCCAACTATTGGACTTGACTGTATAAGTCAAAGCAAATTCAGAAAATATCTCAAAAAGATAAACAACGACCGAATGATCACTATTATTTTGACAAGCCATGATTTTGCAGACATACTCGATGTATGTGAACGTGGCATTGTATTAAATCACGGGAACAAAATTTTTGATGAAGATATTGAGAAATTATTAAAACGATTTAATACTAAAAAAGTTATTACGATTTATCTCGAAAGACCAAAAAGGAAAATTCCCTTACCAAAATTTTGTGATGTCATTGCAGAAAATGAAGATAAAGTATCATTTGCAATATCACCTGATAAAGTCGGTAATGTCTATGACCTATTGTTCTCGCAATATCCATCTGCAGACATACTGATAGAAGACGAGGATGTTGCGAGTATCATAGAGCGGGTATATAAGCATGGAAATGTTAGCAACAATTCGTAAATATCTAAAAATTCTAACAACTTCAATTAAAGTATTTGCTGCATACAAAACAAACATTTTCTTTAATGTCCTTGCAATGTTTGTAAAGGTTCTTTTCGCTTTTGTTCTCTGGAGCATAATATATGAATCACACAATACAATCGCTGGATATTCATTTCAACAAATGATTTTGTACTATATTCTTTGCTCATTTGTAATGCAACTAGATAAAACTGAAATCATTACTAATACGATGTCAGAAGAAATTCAAAATGGAAAATTTGCCAAATACCTAATAATGCCAATAAAACTGGAAAAATATTTTTTCACTTATTCTCTTGGTGCCACCGTTCTGAATACACTATTTATTGCTGTTGGTTGTGCTTGCCTAGTATACCTTATACAAATTGACACATCAATTTCGGTTACATTCAGCCAATCAGTAATTCTTTTCATAATAGTATTGCTGGGAATAATTTTTATGTCAAAAATAAATTATTTGATTGGCATACTTTCAATGAAATACATCGATGTGACAATATTTATACTAGTTAAGGATAATATTTTCGCGCTTCTCAAAGGAGAGTTAATACCATTGGTTTTATTACCCAAAAGTGTGTTTAGTGCGATGAAATATTTTCCATTTTATTACATCGGTTATTATCCTGTTA
>JAAZOD010000028.1 GCA_012797975.1 Pelolinea sp.
AATGCATTGTTCAGCTTTCCGTATGGCATCGCCCGTAGAAATGCTGAGCATGGGCTTCCCACGAAAACGTTCCATTGGCACCGTCGTATCCGCTGCCACAATCACCGCTTCCGCTTCCGCAATATCCTCTTTGGTCAGCTTATTGGAGACACCCCCCGCCCCATCCGTCTCCATCTTTACCTCGTACCCATGCTTCTTGCCGGCTTTTTCCAGACTCTCAGCCGCCAGATAGGTGTGGGCAATGCCAGCCGGACATGATGCAACACCAACTATCTTTTTCAATCTATTCCTCCTGTCTCTTCAAAACCAACAACATGTTCTTCAATTCTCCTTCTTTCATTGAGAGCGGGTCTCGACCTGCATCGCCGATCATTTCCTCCATTAAGTTCACATGCAGAATCTTTGCGCAGTCGAAACCAAGTTCGAGTTCACCTCCTTCAAGCAGTTTTTTTTCGCTATTGAAGATCTGCAAAACAAAGCCATCTTCTCGCTCGGATTTTTTTAAAGTTCCAAAACTACCCAAAAAGTTTTTCACTTGCATGAATTGATAGTTTACCGGAAGGGTTTTTTCCAACCGATTGATGGGGAAATATGCAATGGGATAGATAGTTTTATCAATGGTCTGATTCTGGTAGGCCATCTCATCTATGGCAAATTCAGTATAATCGCGCATGATCTGATTCCCATCAAACTTTTGATAAAAGCCGATCCCAATATCGAAAAAGTTTTCTCCCAGCATTTGTTGCTCCGGCGCAGCAAAGATCTTGTTGGCAAGCCCGCTAGGTCTGCCGGGACGCCTGTTCAGGTCCGGGAGACCCACGTAGCCAACCGACCGGAACAAGGTCAACTGGATATCGGAGAAATTCTCATTGACGAAATCATATTCTTTCAGACTGCGGGTAAACACAGTCAACGTATATTCTTCGCCAACCGCCGAAACATGGTTCAGCAAGGGGCGGGTGCTGCAAGGTTCCTCAAAATATCCTTTTTCTTTCCAACCCTTCATTTCAACCGGATCGCAGGCACGTTGAACATACCCGAACTGCGTTCCTGCAAATGAGCATTGATTTTCCAAGCCCGTCCGGACACCCAGACACACGCGATGATCTTTCGCCTGGTTAAGTAATGTGCCATGAATTCGGATGACAGGAGAAGCCGAATTCAATTCAAACGTGATCGTGTACCCCAGCGGTGAATGAACGAGATGATCTGCCCGTGCATCCAACGATTCGGGGATCATGACTGAGCCATGCAGTGTCATGCAAGCAAATTGTGGTGTCTGAACACATTCAACATACGCATGGTCGAATGGATCGATAATGATGAGCTCTTTTTCTGGATCAGGATAGGAATAATCATAACTATCCCCTGCATCACCCCCATCCTGCAGATAGAGCATACTATGCCATGTCTTTCCGATCTTTTTATCGGTTATCTGGATACCTTCGGGAACATATTCGATGACATAGCGTTCATTATGAATAGAATGGGAAGCATACTGCACGGATGCCGGAATCACTGCCACCTCATCCGTCTCTTTTACGGTGAATGTCCGATACCCGATCCCACTGAGCGGTCCAAAATCCACGACGATTTCGCTCTTATAGAACCACTTGTCTTCTTTCATCAAAGACTCGTCTTTGCGGACCACACCGCCATACACCATTTCCTGGTGCAATAACGAATAAGCCACCGTTTGTTGTTGCTGATCCAAAAGCCGGAAATGCGCTTTTTTTGAGATCACTGTCATTCTTGCAACAACCTGCCGTTCCCAGGGGATGGTATTGAAAAGAACCACAGCCGATTCCCCTTCAGGGCATGGCGGCAACGAAACAGCGACCAGCCGCATCAGATGGATCTTGGCCGCTTCGGAATAATTCAAGGCAGCCAGCCCATTCTCTTTCATCCAGCGGTTGGTCGCATCGACATGCGTTGCCGAGGCATGCGTCTGGCAGTTCACCAGGGTATACCAGGCTTTGTCTAAAATACCCTGATCATAGGGAATGCCCAGCGAATCGAGCATGGCCATCAACGGTTGGGTTTCGTAGGTCAGTGATCGTTCTGCTTTATCCAAGATGGCTTTGATATCGGCTCTGGCTGAGTTCATACCGGATAAATGAAGACGATGATACTGGGGGGAGTTGATCTCGGAACGGAAGGTTTTCAGCCCCCGGCCTTGCCCACGAACCCTGGCAAAATACTCTTTCCAATTGGTATAGCGAAATTCCATATCAGGGAATTTTTGGTTGTAATATGCAATCAATTCATCAATATGAAGCATGATCGGATTTTGGTCAAAGCCAAGCGGAAAAACGAACTCGCCGGACAACGTGGAGCGGTCCAAAAGCCGCTGGATCAAACCATCCACCGCTATCTTGTTGTAATCCTCCGCTTCCCCGGTGAACAAGGTCTTGTCCATGAACGCATAGGTGCCATAGCCATACCCGGCCAGAAGCGTATGGCAAAGCACCTGGCTGCCATCATTGGATTCAAAGAAAAATTCATTGCCAAGGCCATAGATATCGCCCACCCCTCTGGTAAAAACAAAGTCGTGAATCCCGAACTGGTTGAAGATCTTGGGGAAATCAATGGATTGACCGAATGGGTCTGCCAGATAAGCAATCAAGGAGGCCTTCCCCAATTTTTGTGCATGCCGGATGCCCAGCCGTAAATTATTGATCACGGATTCCCCACTGCACAGAAAAGGATCCAGTTGGGAAACAAAAGGCCCGATGATCAGTTTCTCCTGCGTTACCAGCTGACGGATTTTTGTTTCATCTTCGGGATGCACTTCCACATACTCATCCACAGCAGCCGTTTGACCATCCAGGAAGAAGTCTTTGATCTTTCCTGCGTCAAATGCGCGCAGCATCTCGCGCATATTGTATGAGAAAACCACCATCGAATCTTGAGAAGTGAAATACCAGAACGGATCCCAATGGGTATGGTGGATGCAGTGAGCGATTATCTTTTTTCCCATGACCTTACTCCCGCCAATCGCGAACCATAGCCTTATGCAGAACCAGCGGCTGTTTTCCTTTTGCCTTGATCTCAAAATCCTTCACCTGCGCAGGGAGCACAACCACATCCAGGTATTTTGCATCGTATTTACGGTCCGTATCTTCTGCAGATTCGATCTCTGCCTCCTCGCCATCCACCACCGTGAAAACGCAAAAACCATGATCGTTATGGCCGCAATACGTCCCCCCTGCCCTCACATTCACCTTATAGGTTTCGAAATACATCAGGTCGGAATGCCCAACCAGGAATTCCTGATAATCTGCCTGATCGTTTACCAGAACGGGATCGACCGCAACATTCTTGCTGACCCATTTTCCATCCCTGTTGAAATCCAGCGCTTTCTGCGCCAGCTGAGTATGGATGGGGCGCAACTTTCCATTGTCATCCTTGCGCATGTAATCATAGATCTTATAGGTATAGGCATTAATCGTCAGACTGCCCAATTCAAGCACTACCTGGTTTCTACCTGAGCCGTGGACGGTGCCTGCCGGCAGCAGCACCTGGAGACCGGGTTTGGAATCCAGCGCATTGATATACTCACGATACGGTATCCGTTCACCGCTGGATTCAGAAGCCATGCTGAGCTGTAAAAATTTCCGGCCATCCGCGCCATCTTTAAAGCCGCAATAGGTCTTTGCATCATGACCGGTGATAACAACGTAATATGCTTCACACTGACCGGCAAAATCACCATGAATGCTCCTGGCCATTTCGTCAGTGGGATGGCACTGGATGGACATGTTGCCCATGCTATGCCAGGTATCATCATAGTTGAACCGGATGGGGAAATAACCGTTGAAACGGCTGTACAGTTCTTTTCCGATGATCTTCTCACCAACCGCATCCATGATGGTGAGAAAGGGAATATCCAGATAGCATGCATTGACCTCCACCGCCACACTGGCTTCCGTGGCAATCAATTCAAACGACCAGGCGATCTTTGTTGCAACCTCGTCAGGAATATGGCGCAGTTTCTTAATGAACTGACCGCCCCATACCCCATCGATATAAACCGGTTTCGGCCTGAAGGGTCGTTGACTGAGCGCAAGCAAGATCTCATGCAAAGCCACCGGTTCAATACAAGTAAATTGATCCTGGAAGTTCTCCAGAATATAGAAATCGAAGGGCTGCTTTTGGATCGCATTCCGCCGCAGCTTGGTCAAGACCTCCACATCCACAAAATATGCGCGGCGTGCCATGGCATCGAAATCAAGTTCGCCATCACTGCCAAGGTTCGTATATTTGTGATCGTTTATGCGAAAAGCAGCATCTTTGGGGGTGATATCAATATAGACGCTTTTCTCGGCAAATCCGGTAAACCGGTCATCGATGCAACCATATCCGTACAGGATTGTTTTTTCGTTGGGATCAAGATTTTTCAGGAAATTTTCCACTTTTTCGGAATCAAGAAAATCCTGGATCGTGCCGGAAAAGAGCTTGCCATAGATCAATTCTGGATCGCTCTTTCGATCTTCCGGCAAACACTCCGATACCAAGGCGTCGATCACCGGGCTGGGTTTGTAGAAAGTCCGGATATCGATGACACTCCTCGTGTCCGTTCTTTCAGCGATGAGCCAGGCGACCTTTTCGATGCTGGAGGTCATGTAACCATCCACCAGCAGCAATCCCTGTGAAAATCGGGAACCGATCCGATCCACGATTTTTTCGACCCCCTGCACAACCGAACCCGTCGAGGGAAGCAAATCGGGGATCACATTGACCGCCTCCCGATCGTCAAACCTTACCGGATTAATAAGATAGCCCATAAAGAAACTTCCTTTGCAGCAAAGATGAACCATTAATCAAAATGTTATAACAATATAATAGTATTACATTACTATTCTGTCAATGAGGTGTATCAAATCAGGAGGAAAATCATTTTTAGGGAATGATGAGCCGATCAACCTCACAAGATTTGATAGTTCTCCCACCCAAGTGCAGTATTTTCCAAACCATTTGTTGTAAAATCAAAAGAAAACCAACCACCGTAGCCTTTGTATAGGCAGTACGACAGGACGAGGAAAATAGCAATGCCACAATATGAATACAAAGTGATCAAAATCCCGCTGATCCAGCAGACCTATTACTGCAGCTTCATGGCTTGCTTTGGCTGGCAGGTGCAGAACATGCAAGAAAGTGTGGACCGGGTGGTGAACCGCTCCATGGGTTTTTCCCACAATACCAACTTCGGCAGCTTCAATGCCACCACGTACTTCCCCTCGCATACCAATCACGCCAACACGTACGGCTATTCGCGCAATCATGGCTGGGGCAGCCAGATGAACATGGATGTCACGGACGTGGAAACCAGCCTGACCGTCACATTCTTCCGTGATGTTGCCATCCCATATCGCGGAGAATTGGTGGATATTGAAAACCGCTTCTTTGCCGCAACCCCCGCCTACCTGCAGCGTTGCGGCCGGGATAATAAAAAAAATGAGAGTCAATGGCCAGAACGTAAAGCAGTAGAAGCATGCGCCGATGCCGGGAGAGCTGTATTGGCACGTCGCCAACAGCAAGCACAGAATCCGGTGACCACTCAACAAAGCGCCCAGACCAGCACAACCACCACAACCCAACCACAAACCCCCGTTCAGATCCCCTCCGAACCTGCCAGCGCAGCGATCCGCGAGATCGAGGTGACCCACAATGTGTTCCAATCCAATCAGGCAGGGCTGCAGATCCGGTTAAATTTCAGCATCAAAAACCGCAAAGGCATCCAGTGCCGGGCGGTGGCATACTTTTTCGATGAAGCACATAAACCGCTGCAGGATGTGAACCAGCACTTTCAGACCGCGGACGGAAAGGTTTGCGTCGGCTCAACCTTTCAACCCGGATTTGAAGAAACCTTCTATAACAATTACATCCTGTTCCTGCCCTACAGCGAATTGGATCAAAAGGACGGAGAATACCGCCTTGGGCTGAATACCATGATCTATGACGATGTCACCAAGACCTTTTTGGCATCCTCTCCCGAGGTGTTTTTTCGCTATACGCAAAGCGGGCAAAGCAAACGCGGGGAAATGATCTCTGCCTCCACCATCCACACGGTCATCACTGAAAAACCCAAACCAAAGGAGAAAACCACCTCAACAACGCCAACCAAATCGGTGGTCGTTCCCCAACGTCCCAGCTTCAAGGAATATTCCAACAGCTTCTGCCAGAAAAATGGTTGGGATGCACTAAACGAAGACCGCAAGGTCTTTCTGGAAGGATTATCGTACTGGTATAAAGATTACCAATCCAAGGAAGCGCAGGAACTTTTCCGAAAAGCGCTGTCCATGAATCCCCAAGAACCCATCTACTGGTCCTGGGTGTGCACCTCCTATTTCAACAAATTGCAGTTCGATGAAGCCATCACCCTTCTTAAAAAAGGTTTGAAAGAATTACCACAGCATCCCATCCTGCTTGCCCATCTCGGAAACGCCTATGTGCGAAAGGCCGATCTGGAGAATGCGCAGAAAATTGCGGACGAGCTGGCAGCATGCGAGGAGAAATTGGCAAAGATCGCCCGCTATGATCTGCTAGGGCAGATCGCAGAAGCGCGCCAGGAGTACAAGAATGCCATTCAATATTATGACCAGGCGAATGAACTGCGCGACCCCGAAGCACAAAAAATCATGGTTTTCAACCAGGAGCGCTGCCGCAATCTGATGAAGCAAGGTAAAAAAGCCAAGTAACAATTCCATGCTACTTTAAATTCGAACAGGATACTGATCCATCTTCATTAAATAATCATCTCTCTCATTCAGAGCCATTCTTCTGGAGATCGATCAATTGATAGGTATTTTCCCCAATGATCCATTGAATAATGGCAGGCATCTTGCCGCTGCCTAACAGAACATCCACCGCCGCATGGGTATATCGATCACTTTTCGCTTCCATGGAGAGGCTCATGAACACCCGCTGACCGGTACGCAGGTTTAACTTTTCCAATGGGAAAGCAGCCAGGATATAGTCCGTGCCGGCACCCCCATCAATCTTGCTCTTGTGATCTTGATGGGCAAAACGGGCACTTTCCGGTTCCTGGATACCGGTTGGTTCATAAAAATAATAGGTATTGAGAGAGGGGAGATCCACGATCGGCAGGTAGCTGGTATCCATGGCAAAGATCATCTGGTCCATGTTGTTCTCATCCACAATGTTCACTTTGCAACCGATGGCGCGAATGGCATCTCCTTCCACCGAGGTTGGTCTTTCAGGGATGACATCAAAAAAAGTGATCTTGGCATACAGATACTGTTCATCGGCGGCAAGGGTCAGCGATTTCACATCCAGGAAAGACAGCCGGTAGGGAGAGGGATTATCCTCCGCATTGAGAATTTCTTTGTTGGTTGCCATCATGACAAAATCATCCTGTTCATCATCGATAACGATCCCTCTGGCTATTGCACTTTCGACCTTTTGCACCTCAGAACGGGAAAGGAGCATGGCAACCCGATACAAATAGAGCGAATAGGCAATCACACCGATAAGCCCAACCAGGAACAGACGAAGAACCCATTTCAGCCATTCTTTCATTGAGCTTCTAAACCCTGATGCTTTTTCTTTTCCCATCGGTTCTCTCCTCCGTCTTCCAAATCGTATTTCCATTATCCCCTTCACCCTCTGAAAATGCAATCTGAGAGAACGGCAGGCCATCCGCACTCTCAAAAGGGAAGGGCCAAAAAAGCATTGGGTTTATTTTGCCCTCACAAATTTATATTCCGATACAATGAAGAAAAAGACCAGGAGCACAAAAACCATGTACCACCCGCGATTGAAAGGCACTGCTTATGAAATGGGTCAGAAGATGGGCACAATCTTCAAAAAAAGCCACGCCCATTTTCCCATCCAACTGGACCCTTTCCAAATCCGTTTCGGGAAAGAAAGCGGGACTCTTCTCAAGCAATTCTTTCCCGAAGCGACGGAAGAGATCAGGGGAATCACGGACGTTCTCGGAATCGACAACGATATCTTCACCGCCTGGATGATGTGCATGGGATGCTGCCTGGACATTCATGATGGGAAGAGTATGGAGACAAGGGGGTGCACAGTCTTCAGTTATCTACACAATGGTCGCACCTATCATGCCCGCAACAATGATCTGCCCCCTTTCCTGAAAAAGGTCAGCAAAAGCATTTACTATCAGCCAGAGCATCGAAATCATTTCATTCTCAATACTTCCTCCTTCATCAATGGAGAAGAAGGCATCAATGAACAGGGCTTCGTCGCAGCCATGACCTTTGTGGTCCCCCAATTGAATGAGATCCAGCCAGGCATCAATTCCGTTTTTCTGGTGCGTTATCTGCTGGAGAACTGCAACAGCGTGGCGGAAGGGCTGGCGGCATTGCGAAAGCTACCCATCGCTTCAAGCTGCAATATCATTCTTACAGACAAAGAGGGGAACATGGCCGCCGCAGAATGCAATCCTTTGGAAATCCATGTGCGCCAACCAGAGAAGAACAATCAGGGAGAACCCTTTCTCGTCGCCGTCAATCATTTCACCTCACCGCATATGCGCAAGCATGAAGGCGGCGAGCACAATATTTCCCTCGCCGAAACTCGCTATCAAACAGCATATCGCGCTTTAAAAGGCCTGGAAGACAGCGACAGCGTGAAGTTCGCCCAAGCGATCTTGAGCGGAAAGCATGGTTTTCTGTGCCAATACGAGCAACAGGCCAATTTCGACACCATCTGGTCGTCGGTCTTTGCCATCTCCGATCAGAAGATATACAGGGCGGAAGGCAACCCGAAAAGCACAAGTTTTAAAGAAGATATGCGATTAGAGTTCACTTTTAAATGTCGCTGATATAATCACATTGAGATGTCCAAAAAAACCTACACTGCCCTGCTGATCGGGGCGGGCAACCGCGGAAATGAGATCTACAGCACATGGTCGCTCAACCATCCTGACCAATTGAAGATCACCGCTGTCGCCGAACCGATCGAAACCCGGCGCCGGCTGATCGCCGAAAGGCACGCCATTCCTTCCAAATACCAATACACCAGCTGGGAAGAAGCTCTCAGCCATCCGCAGGTGGCCGACGTAGCCATCATCTGCACCCAGGATCAACAGCATACCGCACCCGCCATCAAAGCCATGCAACAGGGCTATAACGTGCTGCTGGAAAAGCCCATGGCACATCGGCTGGCAGATTGCGTAACACTGGTGCAGGCGGCCGAAAAGTATGACCGGCTGCTGCAGATCGCCCATGTGTTACGCTACACCGATTTTTTCCAGCGCGTTTTCGAAACTGTGGCCACCGGCGAATTAGGCGAGATCATCACCGTTTCCCATCGCGAGAACGTATCCGCCTGGCACATGGCTCACAGCTATGTGCGCGGCAACTGGCGTAATGCGGAAGAATCGAGCCCGATGATCCTGGCAAAATCATGCCATGATCTGGATATTCTGTACTGGATGCTCGCCAGCCCTGTTCAAACCGTGAGTTCGGTTGGAAATCTAAAACACTTCCGCCATCAAAACGCACCGGAAGGGGCACCGCAACGCTGTCTGGATGGCTGCCGGGTGGCTGATAGCTGTCCTTTCTACGCACCGGCGCTGTACCTTGACCTGGAACCGATCTACCGCGGATTGGCCAACGCGCAGAACAAGACCATGCGCCTGGCCGGGAAGATGATGCAGCGCAATCCGGCTGTGGTGCGCTCGGCAGCAAAAATCTACCCCGGGCTGCACCAGATCACCGAATATACCGGCTGGCCGCGTTCGGTCATCTGCGATGACCCTGCAAACCCGGAGAGCGTACTGGAAGCACTGCGCAGCGGTCCGTATGGGCGCTGCGTATACCACTGCGATAATACGGCGGTCGATCACCAAATTGTGTTAATGGAATTGTTCAACGGCATCTCGATTTCGTTCACCATGCACGGGCACAGCTTCGAAGAAGGCAGGACCATCCGCATCGATGGTTCCAAAGGCACCCTGCTGGGAAAATTCGGATGGGATCGTTCGTTCATTGATATCCACACCCATCGCGGAGCCGGCTGCCAGCACACCGAATTGCCCAACAACATCGAACAGGGAGGACACGGCGGAGGGGATGCCAGATTGATCGAACATTTCATCCAGGCGCTGGACGGAGTCCAGGATCCAGACCTCACCGATGCGCGCTCATCCCTGGAAAGCCATTTGCTGGCCTTTGCTGCGGAACAGGCACGCACCACAGGCAGCGTGGTCAGTATGTCCGCTTTCAGCTCCACTGCGGAAAAATTGGGACGAGAAAATTCGGAATCCCTGCAGATATAAAACATGGATTTTTAAAAATTGAAACAAACAACTTCAATAACAAAAAATCCCGGCAATTCATCAAAAAGCGAGCTGTAAAAACAGCTCGCTTTTTGATTGGGCCAAAAAACTTACCTCAGTCCGGTAAATCAACCCTTGATCTGTTCTTCATTTCGCTCGTTCTTCTTTTTGCCCTGCTGAAGAAAATTGACAACCAGAATAGAAATCCCAACCACCACCAATGCCGCGGGGCCGATGATACCGGTAGATTCTTGGCTCAGCAGAACGATCACCGCAATGACCAGCAGCACCAAGGCCGGATATTTCGCCCAATCGGTTTGGTAGCGGGCACGCATCAACCAAAGCATGCCAAAGGTAAAACCCAGGCCTGCCAGGAACAACTCTGCCGGAAAGGGAACATGCAAGAGCTGTTCGCTCAACAACCCGAGGGCGATACTTACGAAAACGCCCGCAGGGATGAGCGCCCACCAGTTTTGTTTTTTCCAGAAATACACCACCAGGAAAGGAACAGCCATCAAAAGAACGACCACAACATCAAACCACCCGGCGGAGACGACCGATTCCAGCAAAGGGATGGTGCCAATCACCGCCATAGCAGTAAAGGGGATGAGTGCCCATTGTTTGCGCTTATCTTTCAAATAAACATACAGAAAAGGCAAGGCGATACCATAAAGAATCAGCGCAGCGACCAGGTTGCCATTCACGTATCGTTCAAACACAACCACAGCAGAGATGACCGCCATCGCCCAGGTGGGGATCAAGGCCCATTGATTCGCTTTTGGATCGCTCAGGTAGCGGACAAAGAAGGGAAGCGCAATCCCGAGCAGGACCGGCGCTGCGCTGAGGAATTCGCCGATCGCAGTATGTTCCAGCCCGATCAGCATGGCAATGCCGGCAAAGATCGTTGTCGGGAACAACCAGCCCCATTCCTGCCCACCCTTGAGAAGATAAGTGACCAGGAAAAAAGCGGCGACCACCGCAAAAATCAAAGCCCACACCATGCTTGACAGATCGCGCAACGTAATGAAACCCAGCTCGTTCAACAGAAAAACCACACCCAACCCAACCAGAACGATCCCCCAGAAAAGATTCACAACCTTTGTTTTCATAATCCTCCTTCATTGCCTTTCATTCGGCTTTCACCAATCCAATAAAAGTACCTCATTTTCATCACGGCAGACAACACCAATAAAAGACAGAACCCTTTCTAGTTAGAAAGGGAGGTTGGCCAGGCGATTATGCCTGGCCAAGACCTCGCAGGATGTTTTTGATGACCGGTGAAAGTTACAAACCCAAATATTTTAAAGCCGCATAAACAAGGAAAGCAGGCCACACCAGCGCTTTCAGAAATCCAAGCACACCCAGTCCAAATGTGGCGGCATTTCCAATAAAATACACACAGGCACCGATGAAACCCAAACCATAGACCGCACCGGAAGACCCACCATGATGAACATGTCTCGGCTTGCAGCATTCTCGTTCATTCAAATCTTTTTCGTCATCCATTTTTTTGCTCCTTTTTCTTTACTTCCCATCACCCTTATATACGTCATTCCCCTTGATTTGGTTTTGCCCGGAGGAAGCACAAATCGACGAAATTTCTATTCTTCAGCAAAGTTCCCGAAGTAAAAAAAGACCTTTCAACTCCTAATGGAAGTTGAAAGGTCTGTAAATCCTTTGTTGAAACTCAACGCAGGTCTTAGCCCTCGGGTACGTATAAAATAGTTTTTATTCCGCTCCACCGATACGGATAGTTTGGATCACATCCCAGAAGATGGTATCCGCATCGCCCTCTGCGGGGTAGATGATGATACGGAACGTTTCGGGAAGCAAACGACCAGCCGCACCGGCTACTTCCATCGGTTCATTAAAGAGATATTCCACTCTTTGCCCATCGGATGCATTGATAACGCCCTTGCAAAAATTATAGTTATCGGTCTGGATCCATTCTGCTCGTTCCAGGGTGGGAGACGTGCTATCAAATGCCAGCACGAATTCATTGAACACATCCGTGCACAAGTCAGAATACTGTTCATCGCTCAAGAGTGCAATGGTCTCATAGATAGTGAGATCCATCTGGCTGCCAGAGGGAGTTTCAAGGGAAGGATAATCAAAGTATTCCGTCAAAAAATATACTTTTGGAAATTCAAAAGAAACTGCGGATGCATATGCACCGGTATAAGGCTGCCATTCGGTATTTTGAGCATCCACATATTCCGGAACGGTGAATGTGGTGGTATTCCAACCCGTAAAATCCTTGACTATCTCCGCTTGTGACTGGTAATTGGTGGTCGCTCCCATGAATTCATAGTTTGTATCGAAATTATAGGCTTCCTGCATCCTGACCAGAAAACCATCTTCAGCATTCACAAAGAAGGTAATCTGTGGATATGGTTCAATGATGGTTTGCATATACCAGATCTGGGGTTTTCCAGCGTTATATGCATCAACGACCTCTTTGGCAACGCTCATTTCATATTTGAAAACTCTGATCCCATTCAAGGTATCTTCACCCACATAAGAATAAGTGGCATTCGGGATTTCCGAGAATTCCATATTGATCGATTCAATCATTGGTCGGACGGGTGCATAAGAGGATTGGGTCGGTTTCAACAATCCCGTGGCATCGGTCGTAAAGCAGGCTTCCTTAATGCATAAAAGGGTACTTTCCGTAACGTCATCGGCGGGTGGTTCGGGATTTTCATACAAACTGATCTGATCAACCTGGTTGACAGAATACACTCTTTTCCTTGTGGTATTTTTACCAGTCGTATCATTTGAGCTATACAAATGATTTTCAGTGAAGGATTGTGCAGAATCAAATTGGCGCAACGCATTCTCCAGCGCTGTTTCAGGTTGTGGAGGTTCATTGGTAGGGGTAGGGGTTACTTCAGCAGGAGTTACTTCAGGAACGCTTGCTGCAGTATTGGCAGGATTACAAGCGGCAAGAGCACTTAATAAAAAGAAGCCTGTCAGTAATCCAGAGAGCCATCGGGTATGATTCTTATTTTTCCAAGAACCGGAAAATGTCTTTTTAATATTTGCCTTTTTGAGAATAGGTTGTCGGGGAATCATTTATTCAGTCCTTTTAATATTTTTTTTGAAATTCGTATTGAATTTTATACTATAGCTTACTAAAAAGATATTGGTTTCTTTCAATGGATGCCATTAATTCCAAGAGATCTGATTGAATCAGTGTTTTTTACTCCTGTCTCCAGCGGGTAACGGTTAATGGTATTCGAATTTCCATTGTCTGCTTCCCCTTCACCGATCCCAGAGAATGCAGTCACACAGGTTTCTCCATATCGTTAAGGTGAAAGACCATTCATTTCTCCAGTGGAGAATCGAATGGTCTATTCCTTTCAGATTCTGATTTCAATTGTTGGTTCTTCGTGCATCATTCTATAAATCGTGGTGCACTCGAACCCTTCGTTATTCACTCGCGCCAAATTGGATGGTCTGGATCACATCCCAGAAGATGGTATTTACATCATCCCCTTCTGCCGGCTTAATGGAGATCCAGAAGGTAGCCGGGAGCATGCGCCCATTTGCCCAGGCATAATCAACCGGTTCATTGAAGAGATACTCCACCATCTGTCCATCATCCGATGCAATCACTGTTTTACAGAAATCCAATTTCTCCATATCGAGCCACTCCGTGCTTTCGATCACAGGGGAGCCAGTGAAACCTGGCAACAGCCACAGTTGAACCACGCCGTTGCAAACAGCCACACTTGTTTCCTGATCCCTTTCATTTCCCTCCAGAGGGCTTAGGGATGCAATATTTCCATAGACCTTGAAATCCATACTGGAACCCGCAGGGGTTTTGAGAGTTGGATAATCGTACGTCTCACTCAGAGAATAGACTTTAGGAAATTGAAAAGAAACCAGTGAAGAATACGTACCGTTGTAATCCTGCCAATCTGTGTTTTGAATATCCACAACCTCGGGGATAGCAAAAGTGGTTGAATTCCAACCGGAATAATTGTGTTCGAGCGTATACTCGGCCTGGTAATTGGTAACTTCATCCATGAACTCATAGGTCCAATCATGGTTGTATATTTCAGTCATTTTCACCAGGTACCCATCCTCAGCGTTGACATATAAAGTCACCACCGGGTATGGTTCAATCAATTTAATGGTGAAATAATCTTGAGTTGGGGCTTCAATATATGCATCAACCATTTCCTTTGTCATCCGTATCGCATATTCGAAAACTCTCATTCCATCAATCGTATTTTCACCCACATAGGTATAGTTGGAATCCAAGATTTCAGATAGGTCTTTACTGAGAGATTCAACTTTTGGGCGATAGATTGTATAGGCAGATTGAACGGGTTTTAATAATCCGGTAGCATCCGCCGAATAACAAGTTGCCGACATGCAGAGCGTTACATGTTTAATATCCCAATCAAATGATGTTTCATATTCACGTAAACTTGTCTGATTTATCTGATCGACATATTGCGTTGAAGTGCTGGTCCAGCCATCGCTATTACTTTGCTTAACACCGGTTGAAGCGCTCACGGTAAACGACTGGGCTTCCTCAAAGTGCTGCAGTGCATTTTCCAATGCGGTTTCCGGTTTAGGTGGTTCGGGGGTGGGGGTAGGTATGGGAGTGGGGGTGGCAGCCGGGCTTTGTGGGCCACAAGCAGCCAGGGCCCCGATCAGTAATACACCAACCAACATTCCGGCAGTCACATGAGATAAAAATATCCTGTTTCCCAATCCCTTTTTTCTATCTTTTTGATAATTTTGAATCATGTTGTTGATCCTTTCGTATTTTTCATTTTGATTTCTTTTGATAGTATTGTTAATAGAAATTTCAACAGCACCCTCGTTCAATCACAATGGGGGAGCGCAAATCGACCCTTTTCAATCTGCTAGATTGAAAAACAAACCATGGAACCCGGTCTCTATATCTGTTTTAGCATCCCAATGAAAAAAGAACGATCTTTCCCGATACTATTTTACACTATCTGCTTTCCGGTATCCTTATAGATCGTCAGTGGTTCAGTAAAGGACAAGCTTTCAATTGAAAAATCAATCTTTTCTGGCGCACTCGTGCGCATCGCCACGCAGGATCTCCACCGCATGCTGCATGACCGGCAGGAAAACCTCCAGGCATTCCACCGCTGCTTTGGGGCTGCCCGGCAGGTTGACGATCAACGTCTTGCCGCGAATGCCGGCGGCAGCGCGCGACAGCATAGCCCTGTCTGTCTTCTGCATGCTCGCCAGACGCATCGCTTCGGGAATGCCCGGCACCACCCTTTCCACCACAGCCATGGTCGCTTCGGGAGTGACATCACGCGGTGAAAAGCCGGTGCCGCCGGTGGTAAAAACAACATCCACTTCCCCGCCATCCGCCAGTTGACAGAGGGCGCTCTGAATCAGATCTTTTTCATCCGGGATGATGCTGGTTTGCACGACACTGGCAACTCCATGCAATGCCTCCACGAGTGCCGGTCCGCTTCGATCCTCCCTTTCCCCCCGGTAACCCTTATCGCTGATGGTCACGACCGCAGCACGGATGGGAGCAAGAACCGTGATCTCGTCACCGGCCTGGATGCTGCCTTCCCTTAATACTTTGGCGAAGATACCCTCGGTGGGCATCACACACATGCCGACCTGCTGAAAAATCTGGCAGTGCTGATGACATTCCTTGCCGATCTGCGTCACTTCCAAAAGCACTTCACCGATCTGCAAACGGGTTCCGAGCGGCAGGGTGAACAATTCGATCCCCTGCGTCGTGATATTCTCCGCGAATTTACCCGGAGTGAGGTCTTCAACACCCAGGGCAGACATTTTATCCACGCTTTCCTGAGCCAGCAGACTCACCTGCCGGTTCCAATTGCCAGCATGAGCATCCCCCACGATACCATGCTCGATCTTCAAGCAAGCATGCTCGATCGGATATTTGAACGTGCCCTTCTTTTCGCTGATATTCACCGCAATAACTTTTGCCAAGGCATCATCCTCCGATCTCCGCCATGCTTTTGTGTGATTCAAAACCGGTTTCAAAATGATGCCCCGCGGGTTTTTGAACAATGGTCTCGCGGATGATAGCTTTCAAATCCTCATCACTTTTCAACAAGGCATTTTTCAGAGAAACCTCCATATTATTGCCCAAACAAGGCCGCAGCATTCCATCGCTCATCACGCGCACCCGGTTGCAGGTGCTGCAGAAACGGTGATAGATGGGACTGATAAACCCCACCCGGCCCAGATAGCCATCGATGGTGAAATCCTGCGAGGGCTGCCCGGCATAACGGGAAGGGACCGGTTTCAAATACGGGCGCGCAGCGATGAGGTCTTGATTATTCACCACCAGCGAGCGATCCTGCCCCAACTCCGCCATAGGCATCAATTCGATGATCCTGACGTCGAGCGGCCGCTCTTTGGCAAGAGCGATCAGATCATCCACCTCCTCATCGTTCACTCCTTTAATCAGGACCATGTTCAGCTTCACCGGCAAAAGCCCGACTCTGAGCGCTTCGTCGATACCTGCCAGCACAGCGCTCAATTCCCCGCCGGTCAGTTCTTTATATTTTTTTGCATCCAGAGAATCGATGCTGATATTGATGCGCGTCAAACCGGCTTTTTTCAAACGGGCTGCATTCTCTGCCAGCATCTGAGCATTACTGGTCATGGTCAATTCCTCAATCCCGGGAATTGTGGCCAGATCCTCGACGATCTCCACGATATCTCTGCGCAACAATGGCTCGCCACCCGTCAGTCGGATGCGGTTGATGCCAAGCTGCGCACATACCTGTGCGATACGGAAAAAATCATTTCGTGAAAGTTCAGCGGCTTTCGGGCAAAACCCTTCCTCTTTTCGGCAGTAAACACAGCGCAGGGTACAGCGTTCCGTGACAGACAGCCGCAGATATTGAATCGTGCGCCCGAACCGGTCAATCATGCTTTTCCCGCCCGCCCTTCCGAACAAAGTGCCCGGATCGGCCGCCATCCTTCTCCAATAACTGCACGGAGTTGATCTCCATTTCCCGATCGACGGCTTTGCACATATCATAGATGGTCAGAGCGGCCACGCTGGCAGCACACATGGCCTCCATTTCAACGCCCGTTGTTCCACTGCATTTTGCCGTGACCAGAATACTCACCGTATCGGGTAGATCGGCTTGAATGTCAACGTCAATATGGCTCAATGCAATGGGATGGCAGAGCGGGATCAACTCTGCGGTACGTTTGGCAGCCATGATACCGGCAATACGCGCACAGGAGAACACATCGCCTTTCTTCATCTGGCCCGCCAGGATCAGTTTCAAGGTACCCTCGTTCATCTTCACCGCTGCATGGGCAACTGCGATGCGTTGAGTGATCTCCTTCTCGCTGACATCCACCATTGAAACTTCGCCATTTTTCCTGACATGGGTTAATTCCATAGTTTTACACTTCCCGGATTTTTCAAGGTATATCCGCCCAGCCGCTGCAAGCGCTGCGCGAATTCCTCACTTTTGATTATTATAATCAATCTGTTCACCGCTTCCGTCTCATAGGCATCCCCTGCAATCAACAGATCATATTCCTCCTCTGCGATGGGAATGAAATCCAAGCCGTAGATCTTCGCGGCGGCCAGAATACCCAGCCCGGCATCGGCTGTTCCGGCAGCGATGGCCGCCGCCACCGCCGTATGGGTAAATTCCTCACGCTCGTATCCATTGATCAAGGACGGATCGATGCCATTCTGCTTCGACAGATAATCGCATAAAACCCGCGTCCCGCTTCCCTTCTGCCGGTTCACATAGTCCAGACCGATCAGATCGCGGAAGCCTTTGATTCCGCGGGGATTTCCCGCCGGAACCATCAGCCCCTGCACACGCCCGACACATTCCATGAGCACCACCCCGCCTTCAGGAAAATATTTTTTCACATAGGGGATATTGTAAACGCCACTGGTTTCATCCAACAAATGAACGCCCCCCAGATGCGCTTCTCCTCGCTTGACCGCCATGATGCCACCCATACTGCCCACATGCGACGACGCCACCATGCTGCCCGGATACTCACGCCGCATGATATCCGCCACTTCATCCAATAAAGGATCATGGCTGCCCGAGATCACCAGCATACGCCGGATCTCTTCAGAGGAATGTGTTAAACGGACCGTTACCTTTTCGCCGGCTTCATATCCCTCCACATTTTGCGGCACATCGATAATTCCATCGGCTTTGACAAAAGAACTGACCACCCCGGCCCCCCGATTCAATGGGACTGCCACCATCTTTCCACCCACCCAGCCCAGCCGGGCTCGGATGAACTCCCGATACTTCAACGAAGAGGTTAAGCGGCGTGAAACCACCGCTTCAATGGTTTCCGCTTTTCCGAAGGTGCGATAGGTGAGCTTTTCCAGGAGCGGTTTGAAGATCGCATCCATGACAATAATGCCCGACACAGGATAACCGGGAACCCCAACGACCGGCACACAACAGGGCAGCCCTTCCCGCATGGCGAAAGCCAGCACAGCCGGTTTACCCGGTTTGATGGCAATGCCGTGCAGCACAACCTCGCCAACCTTCTGGATAGCTTCTTTGGCATAATCCGCCCTGCCCGCAGAGGAACCCGCATTGATGATGACCCCATCACATTCCCCAATCGCCACCGCCAGCGCTTCTTGAATGAGCACCAGATCATCCTTAACGATCGGATATACCTTGGGAATGCAACCCCATTCGGTCAGCATCCCTGAAAAAATGGAGGAGTTGAATTCGATAATATCACCTTCGCGAGGTTTCTCAGTGGGCAACACCATTTCATCCCCGGTGGGCAGGATGCCGATCACCGGTCGTTTAACCACTTCCACCTGCAGCACGCCAGCCGCCAGCATGGGTGCCATGCTGGCGGGGGTAATCACGGTAAAGGAGGGAATGATCATATCCCCGGCACTGATATCTTCCCCGATCTGGCGTACATTCTGCCACGGCACTGCAGCAGAATACAACAGGTACCATCCATCCGCTTCCACCACATCCTCGACCATGACCACCGCATCACAACCTACCGGCAGTGGATCGCCCGTGTCGACCCACAGAAAATCGGAAGCGCCCAGCTTGACCGGGGTTGTCTCGGTAGCGCCGAAGGTCTTCTTTGAGTCCAGTGCAATGCCATCCATGCCGCAGGCGTTGTAGTGGGGAGCGCTGATGCGGGCATACACCGCATGGGCAGAAACCCTGTTCAGTGTATTTTGCGTATCGATAATCTCAGTGCGATACCGCAATCCATGGCCGATCAACACATCCTGATATTTCTGTATTGCTTCATCCAACGCAGTGTTGGTAAGAAATGCAAATGGCATATTCACTCCTTAAAAAGGATCACCTCTACCGGTTCACCTTTTTTCAACCCTTCCCGATCTCTGGCAATGCGGAAATAACCATCCGCACCCGCCAGGGTGGTGATCAACCCGGATTTTCCAATAATGGGATAGACTTGCTCTCCTTCGATGATTACCGGTACGATATCCTCGCGTCCCTGGTTAGAAGAAACCGCACACGCCAGGGAGAACACACTCTGCTTTTCATCCGGTTCTGCGCCCAACATGGAGTCGAGCAAAGGTTTGACCAGCAGCAGGAACATGAAATACGCTGCGACCGGATTTCCGGGAAGACCGAAAACCGGGATCTTTTCGATCTGACCGAAGATGGTTGGCTTCCCGGGTTTCACCGCCACGCCATGCACATACAAATCCCCCAATTTTGCAATGGTTTCTGGAATGGAATCTTTCACCCCGGCCGAAGTGCCACCGGACAGAACCAGGATGTCGCAATCCCGAATCGCCTGGCGCACCGCACGTTCAAGGGAAAGCTGATCATCTTTTACGATACCGTAAAATCTTGTGCTCGCCCCATGCTCCTGCGCAGCCGCCTTCAGCATAGGACCATTGACATCACGAACCGTTCCCAACGTCAAAGGGTCGTCGGCATTGACCAGTTCATCGCCTGATGAAATGATAACCACACGCGGTTTTTTCCTGACCGGAAGGATAGTCAAGCCCAATGCTGCCAGGGTACCGATATCCACCGCATGAATCCTCTTTCCTTTTTTATAGATCCCACCGCCGGGTTTACCATCATCCCCCCGAAAAATAAGGTTGGCACCCGGAGCGCATGGTTTCCGCACGCCGATGGTACCATCGCCAAAATCTTCCGTGTCCTCCAGCATCACCACGGCATCCGCCCCTTGTGGAATTTCACCGCCGGTTGGAACGGAAACACATTGACCTGCCTGCAGGACGATCTCGGTATGTTTGCCCATGAGCGCTTCGCCCACCATTTTCAAAATAGCAGGCATGGCATCCGAGCAGCCAAAGACATCCGATCCCTTCAGCGCATAACCATCCACCGTGGAACGGTCGAAGGCGGGAATATATTCCGTGAATGCAACATCTTCAGCCAAAACACGGTCCAATGCCTCATCCAGCATTATCAACTCAGCCGGCATTTGTACACCCGCAAATTTTTCCCGAATGAGCATCTGTACGTCAGAAAGGTTTTTTACATAGAGCATTTATCACTCACCGTGTTTTCGAGGCACAATCTTTCAATTCATCGATCCAGGAAGATGACCTCCACCAACTCCCCTTGCAGAACCTCGTTACGATCCCGTGGCACACGCATGAATCCATCTGCGCAGGAAACGGTGGTGATCAGCCCTGATTTGCTGGCAACCGGATGAGCAGCGCCGTCTTTGAGGATGACCGGTACAAATTCTTCGCGACCATGATTGGTGATAAAGGTCTTTGCCAAAGGTGCGACCACCTTTCGATCCACAACCAGTGTGTCAAGAAAAGAATGGAGCAACGGACGAACGAATGTATGAAACGTAAAATAAGCCGAGACGGGGTTGCCGGGCATCCCAAAAACCGGCTTTCCCTGAATGCAACCAATAATGGTAGGCTTCCCGGGCTTTACCGTAATGCCGTGTACGATCACCTCCCCCAATTCACTGATAATGGAAGTCAGCATATCCTTCACATCCATGGAAGTTCCCCCTGAAACGAGCAGAAGGTCGCATTCTGCAATAGCGCTTTGAATATGCCCCAGAATAGCCGGACGATCGTCCGGTACAATACCATACAGGCGCGGTTCGCCACCGCTGACTTGAATGGCTTGGGACAACATGGGGGAATTCACATCCCGAATCATGCCCACCTGCGCCAGCGATTCACCGGCAGGCACCAGTTCATCGCCAGTGGAAATGACGCCCACCTGCGGTTTTCTCCTCACCGGCACCTTCACCAACCCCATGGCTGCCAGCGTGCCAATATCGGCAATCTTAAGCCGCTTACCTGCAGGGATCACCAGTGTACCGGGCTGCATGTCTTCACCCCGAAAGATCATATTCAATTTTGGCGAACAGGGTTTATGGAACCGAACAGTTTCATCCCCACCATCGCTGGTATCTTCAATCATTATCATGGCTTCTGTTCCCGCAGGCACTTCGCCACCAGTTGGAACATACGCACATTGGCCTCCCTCAATTCGAAATTCGGTATGCGAGCCCATGCGGGAGCTTCCCATTCGTTTTAAGCATACAGGAGATGAATCCGAGCAGTCCAAAAGGTCGTTCACTTTTACAGCGTAACCATCCACCGTAGAGCGATCGAAATTCGGGATGTATGCCGAAGCCATCACATTTTCTGACAGAACACGTTCCAAAGCTTGCTGGAGCGAAACGGTCTCCGTCTGCGTGCGCATCTTTCCAAAGCGCTCACGGATGATCTGGCTTACTTCGGCAACCGGTTTTGTTTTCAGCATGAGGGTTCTCCTCCATCGTTCTTTTCAGTATATCGATTTTTCGATTGGTCAACAAACGAATCGATCGAATCTCTGCAACCTCCCAAACGAGTATTCAGAGTATGTATATTATAATTGTGAATAAAAGTAGCATGCTTTCACCATGAAAAATAGCACTGCCCATCATCCGAAAAAAGACAGCCAGTTATGGAAACTGCTTTCCGCTCCCATGCTGTTGTTCATCCTCATCCCGATCCTTTCCTTGTTTTTACGGACCTCCCCCGCTGACGTTTTTCAGAACTTGCATGACAAACAAGTCACCCAGGCGATTACCTTGAGCCTTTCTTCATCCCTTGTCTCCACATCATTAACCCTGCTTTTTGGCACCCCGGTGGCCTATCGTTTGGCAACTCGCCGCTTTCGCGGTTACCACCTAGTGGATACCATTATTGATCTTCCTACCGTACTGCCCCCGTCCGTTGCAGGTGTGGCACTGTTAATGGCTTTTGGACGAAACGGGTTGATTGGCAGCTTTCTGGCAGACATCGGGATCACCATTCCGTTCACTTTTTTTGCCGTGGTTCTGGCGCAAATGTTCATCGCTTCTCCCTTCTATATCAAGTCCGCTACGTTGGGTTTTTCCAATATTGATAAACAATTGATCCAGGCGGCGGAACTGGACGGCGCCAGCCGCTGGCAAATTTTCCGTTATATTTTCATCCCCCTTTCCAGCAAAGCTCTGATGAGCGGAAGCGTGATGACCTGGGCAAGAGCATTGGGTGAATTTGGCGCAACCATCATCTTCGCAGGCAACTTTCCGGGGCGAACCCAGACCATGCCCCTGGCGGTTTACATCGGTTTTGAGATCTCCATGAATGTGGCATTGACCCTCTCGATCATCCTGATCTGCTTTTCCTTCCTCACCCTGGTCATTGTAAAGGGGTTCTTGCATGCCCGCATGGAAACCGAAGAAGAACTCATCTCCTATTAGCAGTTTTCAAAAGCAAGACAAGAAGGGCCGCATTTTTTCCAGAGGGTGTTTTCTTATCCGAATACTTACGAATATTTTTCATCGAAAAGTTGTTGTAATCCAGCTTGTTGAAATGATGCTACAATATTCATAGTCATATAATGAATATTCATATTATGACTATAAGAGCAAAGACCCAATCGGGGATTTGATCTTTCCATTTTTCCTAAACCAAGGAGGTTAGAATATGCGCTCGAAAGTTTTATCTATTTGTTTGTTATTCACCATTCTGATGTCGGCTGCCTGCACTACCCAAGCCGCAGCCACCCCCACCGAAGCTCCCACCGAAGCACCAAGCAGCACCCCTGTGGAAGAGCGGACCCTGACGGTCATGGCTGCAGCATCCCTGACCGAATCGTACACAGAAATAGGAGCCTTGTTTGAATCGCAGAACCCGGGAGTAACCGTCACGTTCAATTTTGCGGGTACGCAGGCATTGGTCGAACAGCTTACCCAAGGTGCCGAAGCGGATGTATTCGCCAGCGCAAATACCAAATACATGAACGCCGCAGTGGATGCAGGGCTGGTAGCGGCCGACACCGCCCAGACTTTTGCCTATAACAAGCTGGTCGTGATCTATCCCAAAGATAATCCTGCAGGAATTGCGGAATTGAAAGATCTGGCAAAATCCGGATTGAAGCTTGACCTGGCCGATTCATCCGTACCGGTCGGGCAATACTCCCTCGATTTTCTGGATAAAGCCGCTGCTGATGCAGCCTATGGCACCGCGTATAAAGATGCGGTCTTGAGCAATGTTGTTTCCTATGAAGAAAATGTGAAAGCGGTCGTTACCAAGGTCTCTCTTGGTGAAGCCGATGCGGGGATCGTCTATCTTACCGATGTTACGGCCGATGCTGCAGAATCGGTGAGCAAGCTGGATATCCCGGATGAGCTGAACACCATCGCCACCTACCCCGTCGCCCCTCTGACTGCCAGCAAAAATGCCGATCTGGCACAAGCCTTCGTGAATCTGGTGCTTTCCAGCGAAGGACAAACCATTTTAGCAAAGTACGGCTTTGTACCGGCAACGGCACAATAATCGATCCGGCTCCAATCTCGATCCTTTGAAAACCAGCGGCGGAAAACTCGAGAAATTTCAATCGATCAAATAATTTTTCAAAGGATCTGCACACAAGAAACCAGCGGCTTTCATCGGGTCGCTGGTTTGCGTTTTTCAACAGAAATTTCAGCGTTGATAGTCAAATGGGTTCTTAAAAATCTCCGAGCCGGTGCAAAGGCCGGTTTGGTTTTCCACTTTCAGGTGATGATCATCGAGAAGCTGCACGAGAATCTTGCCGTGCACACTCCAGCTATCCGCATTGTAGCAGTAGATTTGTCCATCGGCCGTTACTTCCGCCGGTTCACGATCAATGGTCCCGGAATGGTTGGGAGTGAACATAAAGGCACCGGCTTGGCTGGTAAAATTTCCGCCGATGGAAAGTTCTGCTTGGGTAGGATCGATATTGTTGTGCAAAAAAGCCAGGCCTTTTCCTTGAAACTCAAGACCATCTCCCTTTCCTCCGGGTTCGCCTCCATACCACATTCCCTGAATGGTTCCCGGAAGGTCCTGATTCACCTGCCCGCAAATCGGCTCCACAGTGCGCGGGACAAAATCAGGAGTGGGGTCATCGGCAGGCTTGAAACGATTATCCCCGCCGAATTTTTGGTCGTATTGTTCTTTCAAATCACCAGAATAGAGATCGAACAAACAAAAAGAATGAGCGTATCGATCGTCATTATAAAAATCCCAGTTCACATCACTCCGTACCGGCACATTGTAGTTTGCCGCCCAAATCTCAAACGGCAGTGACAAACCCCACTCCGTTTCCTCCGCCTGCACATACCCGATCTGTTCGCCCGCTTTGACGGGATAGCTCAGATTGTAATAACATTGCCCCTCACCGGCATTGTCATGTCCCGGTTTGACGATCCCATAAACACAGTTCGATCGGGATTGTTTTTCTATTTCCGCTTTCAAATCCGGAATAATGTCATTGTACTGTGCAAAATCCAGCACCAACCCATCACAAACCGTGTATGAAATCACATATCCATTCTGAATATAGTTGCCGGAACCATCGTTGGTGGATAAAACCGTGATACTGGTGATCCAGGCATCTGCCGGTGCAAACAGGGGGATCTGCCCCTCATAATCGGTAGAAAAATAGATATGATCAACCGGAGAAGTATGTCCGGGTGGATTGATATTTCCCAAGGGGGTCAGTGCGTAAATATACTTTGGTTCCATAAGTGGAGCGGTTAAGATTCCTTCCAGATCGGCCGGACAGGAGGGATAGGAACCAGTTTTTGCCATGATGTCTTTGATCATAGGGTTCCCCGTTGATCGATCGTTGAGCTTCATTATCCAGCCGGCGATCAGGATCAAACCTGCTGCCAAGAGCGATAGCCCGAGCCACTTCAATCTTGAGAGCATTTTCCGTTTATCGTTCATTCGTCTTTTCTCACCTTGGTCCATGACATCCCACTGATTTTTCATCATGAGGATACAAATACGGTTTTTGTAGTTTAATTAGAAGGTTGCTTTATTAAACTATAGTAGACCTTTTTTGAAATAAGGAAACCATGAAAATTCATCTCATCATTGATCACCCTGATTCAAACAGCTTCAACCATTCCATCATGAACGCTTTTATCAAAGGGATCGATACCAGCCGTCACAGTCTGGATATCCTCGACCTGCATGCCGACCATTTCAACCCGGTCATGAACAAGGAAGAAATTGCCGGATATGGCCGTGGAGAATGGCTTGATCCTCAAGTGCACGATTATCAACAACGTTTACGATCTGCCGATTACCTGGCACTGTTCTTCCCCATCTGGTGGATCGTGATGCCTGCAATGATGAAAGGTTGGATGGACAAAGTTCTTTTACCGGGGTTTGCATTCACCAAAGGGGCCAATCCAGATCCGCTGCTCACGCATATCAAGACAGCAGCCATCTTCACCACCACCGCAGTGGATGATGAAACGCATCACAAAAATTTCAATAATGCTCTGGATTGGGTACTTTGCAAAGGAACATTGAACTTCATAGGGATTTCAGACACACGCTGGCTCAATTTCGGAGAAACCGGCATTGCCAGCCCCGAAAAACATCAAGCATGGTTGGAACACGTCAAAAATTTTACTGCAAAACTATAAGAAAATGCCCCTGCTAGCAGGGGCATTTTCATACCAATAAACAAGGGGTACCGTTAAAGCGAACTTATTTGGTTGGATATCCGCAGACATCCAGCGCAGCAGAAAGATGATTTTCAAGAGACTCTTCCGGCAGATCTTCAACATGCTCGATGATCAATGTCTTTTTGCCATGCTCTTCCAGGATCTTTTCATACCCTGCGTGCAGCTCCTCTTTGCTGGCATAAGCAAGATGTGGAGGAAGGTTCACGGAAAGGATCTTTTCAGGAAAGAATTCTTTTGCTTCGGTGAGGGAAATATTGCCAATAGGAGGAACGGTAAACGAATCGACGATATCAATCTTCGTTTCATGGATCTCTTTCGCCAAATGACGCAAGAGACCATCATGGTGAACGGCAAATTTTTTACCCGTACCTGCCAGAGCTTGAACATAGATATCATAAATGGGCATGCAGTATTCGCGGTAATACTTCGGCGAAATGAAGTTGGTGATGTTATCGACCAGCGTGATGTGCTGCGCAGGGCAGCCGGCAGTGATCTCAGCCGCTTTGAGATGGAAGCGGTGTTGAATATCGAGGTATTCCAGCAGCAGGTCCGGCTTGGTCTTGAAGTCGATCGCAGCCCGCTCCACCGAAGCCAGCTCTACCCAGGCACGTTGGAAAGGTGTTTTATCCACTACCGCAATGGTGGTGCCACTGGTGCCCAGGTCTTTTTGATCGCCTTCCAATTCATCGTAATTCGGCAGCATGCTTTCAAGCATTTTTTCAAAAATGAAATTGATAACGCGCCAATCTTCCACCTCTTTCACAAAAAATGTCTTCGCTGAATGAGTAAGCACATTCACCCCCGGATTGATGCCAACGATCGAATCCACGGTACCAAGCGGGGTTTCAAAGATATGCTGGATCATCCAGACACCATTTTGGCAAAAGCTCTTTTGGGTATAAGCAATATCCTGGTGAAATGGGTTGATCATGTGATCGAAGAAAAACATGGGTTTATAGGGAGGAACAATGTGCGTGATCCCCATACCCCGTTCAGTCAAACGGCGCAGCATGCCATGCGTGGGTCCGCCGCGCAGCCCGAGAGCAAAGACAACATCCACCTTATCTGGTTCTTGATTGTTGATTACCGATAAATGACGTTCATAAGGATTCATCATGATTATTCACCTTTGGTTTCTGGTTCGTTGGTTGCAATGGATGTCAAAAGCGTGGTTGATTTTCTGCTCTTGCGAACAGCACGGAACACCAAAGCAAAAATTGTGGTGAGGTAAGGCAGCATCAGCGTGAACTGAGAAGGAATGCCCATATTTTGGATGCGCAACGAAATTCCTTCGGCCAAACCAAAAAGTAAAGAGGTGATCGCCATGGTAATGGGATTTGAACCTCCAAAAATCACCGCAGACAAAGCGATAAAACCACGCCCTGCGGTCATATCTTCCACGAACATTTTTAAATATCCCAATGAGAGATGCGCCCCTGCCAATCCGCACATCACGGAGCAAATGACGTTCGCGATCCAGCGTATTTTGTTCACCTGGATACCGGTGGTTCCCAACGCCTCGGGATGCTCACCGGCAGCCCGAAAATAAAACCCATACGGTGTGCGATAGATGAGAAGCCAGAAAATAAAGATCATGACCCAGGAAATGTATACAAAGGCAGAATGGTTGTTGAACAACTGGTCAAGGATCGGAACATTATCCAAAAACGCAATATGGATGTTAGGGATGCCTTGGATGCGAGGATCACTAAAAGAACCGCGCACATTGAAGAACAAACGCGAGAAGAACACGGTCGCTTCCGAAGCCAACAGGTTGAGGGCAATTCCGACCACAAACACGTCTGCCTTCAAACGGATCGTGAACAACCCAAAAAGCAATCCATAGATCACGGTTGCCATCAATGCAAAAGCGATGCCGACCAGGTAGCTTTCAAAGAGATAGCTTCCCAGTACGGCAAAAAAGGCACCGATCAACATGAAACCTTCCAACGAAATGTTGAGGTCACCCGCACTCAAGCTGATCAATCCTCCCAATCCTGCCAGGATGAAAGGAGTGGCCATCCGCAAACCGGTACCTAAAACATCCAAAATAAAATCCAGGTTCATTGTTTCACCTCTTCATCCACCAGAATGACGTGTTTTCTTCTTCTGAACAGGATGGAAACGAATTCACGCCCAGTGATAAACAGTATCAGTGCTGCAAGCAACACTCCGGTCAGGTCAGAAGGAACGCTGGCAACCTGTTCCATGCCCAAGGCACCGTTTTTAAAGATGCTGAAAACAAAACTTACGGCAACGATCGCGATGGGATTGTTTTTCGCAAGCATGGCGATCAAAACCCCATCCCAACCATAGGGGCCTGCGATCGCTTCCCAGAAACGGTAATTGGAACCGCACACCAGCACCGCGCCGGCCAGCCCCGAAAGAAATCCACTAAGGACCATGGCCTTCATTTGATCCTTGCCAACGTTCACTCCGCCATATTGGGCAAAGCGCGGGTTCAAACCAATCATCTTCCAACGGTATCCTTGATTGGTGTAATTCAATATCCAGTAAATGATAGCTGCAGCCACCAAGGCAAAAACAATACCGGAGCGCAGATCGATGCTTTTGACCAGATAAGGGAGCGTTGCAGAATCCAGAATGGGAGGGGTGGTGCCGCTCCAGCGGGTGACATCGCGGAACGGGTAATTCGCCAGGTAGCTGGTGAACATAAAGAAAACCGAGTTCAGCATGATCGTGGAAATGACCTCATCCACTTTCCATTTCACCCGCATGTAACCAGGAATGGCCGCCCCCAGAATGCCCATGACCACAGCAGCCAGGATACACAAAGGGAGATGGATATAGAGGGGAAGCCCCACCAATTTATACCCGACCACCGCGGCCGCGATCGCACCCAGCTCGATCTGACCCTTCCCGCCCAAATTGTAAATACCGGCATTTGAAGCCACTGCAGCGCACAAAGCGGAAAGGATCAACGCCATCGAGCGGTTCATGAGATTAGCAATGGCACTCACGTCGCCCATCGCGTACGAGAACATTGCGGAATACGCCAGCAGCGGATCCTTCCCGATCATTAAAATAATCAACGCGCCAAAGATCATCGTTGCTAAAAATACCCCTACGATCGAAATTAATGAGTTTGTAGATTTCTGTAGTTTTTTCACAGTGAACTCCCTATTCTTGGGGTCATGCGTTTAGCACCGGTCATATAAAGTCCGACCTCTTCCGGGGTGACCTGATCGGGTATGAAATTCGCAACGATCTCTCCCTCATAGATCACCAAAATGCGGTCACTCAACAGGAACAATTCATCCAGGTCAGCGGAAACCAGCAAGATGGCATTATTCGCTTCGCGTGCATCCAGCAACTGTTGGTAAATGAATTCAGAAGCGCCGATATCCAAACCGCGGGCAGGCTGAAGCACCAACAAACACGTATGCTTTCCGGAAAGTTCCCGGGCAACCACTACCTTCTGCAAATTACCTCCGGAAAGGGTCCCCACCACAGTTTCTGGACCCTGGGCAACGATGTTAAATTTTTTGATCAATTCGTCGGTATGTTTCTCGATCTCTTTCCAGTTCATCACACCCGGTTTCGAAATAAACGGAACGCAATCGTTCTGGTCGATCATCAAATTCTCTTTGATGGTTGCTTTAACGCTGGCGCCAGTGGCCATACGGTCCTCAGGGATCAAGCGGATCCCCAAGGCGCGCAGTTCGGAAGTGGATTTATTCAAAATGGAAGAACCATTGAAAAACACATCACCCTGGTCAATGGGAACCAAACCAGCCAATGCGTCCATCAATTCTGATTGACCATTCCCTTCCACACCAGCAACGCCAACAATCTCACCAGCTTTCACATCAAACGATACATTCTTCACACAAAATGAAGTGAAGGTTTTCTTCACAGAAACATTCTTCGTTTCCAGAACAACAGATTGGTCATGACTTTTCTTTTGTTTTCCGACGGTCCATAATTGATCGCGGCCAACAATAAGACGAGCCAGCTCCGGTTCAGTGGTATCTTTGGTATCCAACGTTACCAGCGTTTCACCCTTGCGCATGACAGTGACCTTGTTGGAAAGGGTCAGCACTTCTTTGAGTTTATGAGAAATGAAGATGATAGTTTTATCCTTCGCCACCATTTCTCGGCAGATATTGAACAGTTCCTCTGTCTCAAAGGGTGTCAGCACGGCCGTGGGTTCATCCAGGATCAGGATTTCGGCTCCGCGATAGATCGCTTTGATGATTTCAACACGTTGCTGGATACCGACCGAGACATCCTGTACCAGTGAATGGAGCGGAATGGTCAAGTTGTAGTGCTCGCAGATCTCCTTCACCTTTTTTTCAGCCCGCTTGTTGTCAACAAAGACAAGATTCTGCCTGGGTTCATAACCCAAAATCACGTTTTGAAGAACCGTGAATGAGGGAACCAGCATAAAATGCTGGTGGACCATACCAATACCCAATCGTTTTGCTTCACGGGCAGAAGAGATCGAAACCTCTTTATCATTGAGATAGATTTTTCCTTCATCTGGCTGTTGAACACCATAGAGGATATTCATCAACGTCGATTTACCCGCCCCGTTTTCCCCAACGATGGCATGGATCTCACCTTTCTTGACGACAAGATTGGCATTGCGATTTGCACGCACACCACCCTCAAATGTTTTGTTGATATTTTCCAAACGAAGTAGAGTTTCTGTTGTCATGAGTTCTCGATTTTCCATTCATAAAGGATGTGACCAGGAAGGTCATCCTGGTCACATCAAAAACAAAATTATGGTTTATTGAGGTCGAAATTCAGTAACGCTAATCTCGCCATTGGCGATCTTGGTCTGAAGAGCATTGATTTGAGAAACAATATCGGCCGGGACCAAATCTTCAGACATAACCAGGTACATGCCACCTTCTTTGACGCCCCAGTTGAACGTATCACCTTTCTTGAGTTCGCCATTCAGGTACATTTCGGTGAGGTCATGGATGGATACATCACAGGCCTTCATAACGCTGGCGATCGTGTAATCAGGGCTGAGCCAGCGCTGATCGAAACCACCACCAATGATCCAGGTTTCCGCGCCTTCATTCGCAGCATTGAAACCACCTTCACCACTCAAACCGGCATACATGAAGTTGATATCAGAACCCTTTTCAATAAGGGCCAAGGTAGCTTCTTTACCTTTGGCAGGATCAACCCAGGAACCAACGAAAATGGATTCCAGTTTTCCTTCGGGGGCAACATATTTCAAACCCTGTTCGTAACCCCAAAGTGCACGCTGCATAACCGGAGAATCGACGCCACCAACGTATCCGATGGTTTGATCAGCATTGATGTACTTGAGGTCAGTGCGGGTGGTCATCAAACCGGCCAAAGCGCCAGCCAGGAAAGCACCTTCATGGTCCTTGTAGCCCAAGGAAACCACATCGGGAGAATCGAGAACGCCATCCAGATAGATATAGAGCGTATCAGGATTCTGGGGAGCAACCTCGAGCATGGCATCAATGGCTTCAAAACCAAGGACGAAGACGATATTATCGGTTTTGGCTGCATTGGTCAGCAAGGTCTTGTAGTTCTCATAGTCCAGTTTGCCTTCATAGGTATGGGTAACAGCGCCAAAGTCATCTTCGATCATTGTGATGCCGTTCAGGGCAATATCATAGAAAGCACGATCGCCGAAGGAATCTGCCACGAACACACCCACGGTAATGGGTTCAGTTTCAGCAGCAGGTTCTGCTTCCGTAGTGGTCTCGTCACTCGCAGCCGGCTCTGTCGTCTCAGCAGCGGGGCTGCATGCAGCAAGAAGCATTGTTGAAACAAGCGCTAACACAATGAGGGGTAACAAAATTTTCTTCATTTTTTTCCTTTTCTTCTTCCTAAATATAATTTATAAAATGTTTGTTGCGTCTATCTACAAGTTTGCTTGTGCACACCTCCTTCCTATAATTGGTTTTCATTTTTTTTGCTTACACCCGCAACTTTCTCGGATAACCAAAGCAGTTGGTATCGTGAGAGGTTGCCTGGAAACACTCTGTTTGTTCATAAGGGCCAGCAACAACCTGGCACTTTCCTCACCCATTTTTTCCGCGGAAATGGTGATGCTAGTCAGTGTAGGAGAAACGAAATTGCAGATATCAATATCGTTATAGCCAACGATGGCCACATCTTCCGGAATTCGAATGGCATGTTCGCGTAAAGCCTTCATTGCTCCAATCGCCAGCATATCGCCTGCTGCAAAAATTGCCGATGGCAAAAGATGTTCTTCGATCAGCTTCAGACCGGCCAAATACCCGGCCTGATAAGAAAATTCTTTTACATCAACCACGATCCGTTCATCGAATGATAGGCCGCCGTTCTCCAGCGCCTCTTGGTATCCTTCATACACCGTATGCAGAGTGGGAATATCGAGATTACCGGTCAGCATGGCGATCTTTTGATGGCCATGTCCGATGAGATGCTGTGTACCCTTGAATCCTGCGCCTTTGCCATCCAAGATTACGGAATATCCTTTTATGTTCGGACGATCAACAAAAACCAGCGGGATCGGAAAATCATAAAATTCTCCCGAATCAAAATAATCTATGGTGCTTGGATAGGAGCCCATGGGAGAGAGCAGCATGCCATCCACACGTTTTGCAATGAGCATATCAAAAAACGCTTTGCCCAGTGTTGTATGCTCGCGGGTATCACAGGTGATCATGAGCACATTTTGTGCGCTCGCCACCTTGCCCGCCCCGCTTAATAGAGATGGATAGAATGGGTTTTGAAGATCGGGGACGATGATGCCGAAGGTGTTCGTCGGCAATGTGTTGGTTGCCACCGTGGCAGAAGGGTCATACTCGAGCACCACAGAACCCAAGCCCTGGCGGGTGGATATCAGGTTTGATCCTTCCAGCAGTCGATACGCCGCGCGAACCGTATGGAGGTTCACATTGAGGTGATCGGCCAGCGTGCGTACCGAGGGAAGGATATCGCCGGGTTTGATTTCATTGACAACGATCAACCAACGAATCTGGTCGGCAATTTGAGAAGCAAGAGAACAATTCTCATTCAAACCTACCTGAAGCCGCTTAAAGATAATCTCAGTATGATTTTCCATGGCATTTAACTGATATAGTATTATATAATACTATATCAGTAATACTGTGAGAATTCAATATAGAGACCACACTTTTAACCATTATTTTTATTTATCATTACGAAGGAGAAATCTATGAATGCTTCATTGAACGAAATCAACCAGGGGATCATCGAAGGAGATTTGAACACTGTTTCCACTTTGGTAGAAAAAGCCTTGCAGGAAAAAGTTGAACCGCATGCCATTCTGGATGCCATGACCAGTGCCATGAGCGAAGTGGGACGCCTTTTTGAAACCGGTGAGTACTTTGTGCCCGAAATGCTGGTTTCAGCGCGCGCCATGCAAAACGGATTGGATATTCTGCAACCGGCATTGACCTTAAAAGATACCCAGCCCAAAGGGAAAGTCATATTAGGCACCGTCAAGGGCGATTTGCACGATATCGGCAAGAATCTGGTCGCCATTCTGCTGAAAGGTGCTGGCTACAAAGTGATCGATCTTGGCTCGGATGTTGCGCCAGAGGCATTTGTCGAAAAGGTCAAGGAAAATGGAAAGTGCGTGGTTGCCCTTTCGGCGCTCTTAACCACCACCATGATCAATATGAAAACAGTGATCGATGCACTCAGCACATCCGGTTTGCGCAAGGATGTCAAGATCATCGTTGGCGGTGCACCGGTAACCCAGGAGTTCTCCGCCCAGATCGGCGCGGACGGTTATGCATCGGATGCCAATAAAGCGGTGCGGCTAGTGGATCAGTTATTGGCACAATGATGGGGTCCATCAACTCAATGTAAGCGATTGTGCAAGCAGATCGAAAACAAAAGCTGTAATTCTTGGAATTACGAGTCAATACTTTTGGTTGACCAGATTTTTCCAGGCCTCCCTTACCCATTCTGAGAACCGGCATTGTTGTTTTCACAAATGTACCTGTCAGAAAGCATGCAACGGCGGTCATAGTATAATTCGGGAACTTTATTAAAAGGCTAGAAATTTACAAAATGGTTTCTTTTAGTCCTCTTCAAGCTGTGATCTGGGATATGGATGGCGTACTCATTGATTCACTACCCACCCACGTTGAGGCATGGCAAGTCATTCTGAAACGCTTTGGATACGATTACACCTATGAACAAATGACTCCCTTGTTCGGCATGACCGATGTGAATGTTTTAAAGACTCTCAGCGGTGAGCGCTTCACGGAAAGCGAACGGGGGGCGCTTGCTCAAGAAAAAGAAAGCATCTATCAGGACCTGATCAGCCAGAAGTTGCAACCCTTGCCCGGCGTCATTCCCTGGCTGGAAAATTTCCGCGCAGCCGGGTTGAAACAAGCGTTGGCCTCCTCCAGCACGGTAAAATCCATATCCATCATCCTCAACGCTCTGCAGATCAATTCTTTTTTCGATGCGGTCATCAGCGGGGAAGGTGGACCCAGCAAGCCCAATCCAATGGTCTTTTTGCGGGCTGCAGAGAAGATGACCATCCCCCCCCAGCGTTGTCTGGTCGTAGAGGATGCGGTGGTGGGAGTGCAAGCAGCAAAAGCAGCGGGAATGCGCTGCCTGGCTGTCACGACCACCAACCCGGAAGAGAAATTGCAGCAGGCAGATCTCATCGTCGCACGGCTGAATCAGCTCA
The DNA here is from genome assembly GCA_012797975.1 of Pelolinea sp. Classification (GTDB taxonomy): domain Bacteria; phylum Chloroflexota; class Anaerolineae; order Anaerolineales; family Anaerolineaceae; genus UBA4781. Next base: position 34,932 of record JAAZOD010000028.1, read on the forward strand.
CCATTTCCGCTCTCCAATCCATTCTTGCCTAAGAATGGATCCGATTTTCATCTTTGGGTTCAATTCACGTCTGTGAGAGTTAACGCCATATTGTTACGAAAAAACATGCGGTGTGTTATAGTCTAAAAATAATCGGAGTGTCTTTATTATTTGAGGATTTATGGTTATGTTTGGGAAGAGGTGTGTGTTCATGATGCTCTATTTTCCATTTTCAGGGGGAGAATTGGGAAGTAGAAAATAAATGGTGAGCAATATGGGCTGCACCGGTTTTATTGGTTTTTCTTTTATCGGCATTATCGTGAATAAAAAATCTACGGTTTACTATTAACATTTCGCTGCCGGGCGAAATATTTTTTTTAATACATAAACAAAAATTTTTCAAAAGGATCTGTTTCTGATGAAAAATAAGATCATCATCCATGGAGACCTTTCTCATAGAATGCTTGGGAGGTTTTTCTATGCTTCCTGAACTACCCACCAACATTATCGGCACCGTTCTTGGTATTTGGTTGATATTCTTTTTGTTGGCCAGAGAACAGTACAAACACATCATCGATAAAACTCAACGAATCGTTCTGGATAATATTGAAGCGGCGCTAAAAGAAAACAAAGATCTTTCAGTAGATCAATTTTATGCACAAATCAACCCACTATGGGAGCAGATGGTTCCCCATACAGCAAAATTCATTCTTCATAAAACGGAACTCTACCCGGTTCCAGCAAAACTGGAAACTGTGCGCAGCCGTATGAAATTTTCGCCTGAATGGCTTGGTGCTTTTCTGAGTCTGCATGGCTACAAGTTGCAAGCCACACCCAGCCAGCAGGAAGAGATCAACCGCATTCTCTCCTTCAGCAAACATGATCCAACACAACAAGGAGCGAAATGAGAAAGGAGGTCGTAACCCCGGATCGACAACCAAAAATGTTTTCATTTTTATTTCGATAAGTTTTTTATTGATTCGCAGTTTATAAAAAAGGAGTAATACAATGAATCTTGATACCTTTCTGCAGAGTGTAAGTACTGTATTCAATACATTCGGCTCTGCCATCGTAGTACCGGTGATCATTATCGTGATCTGTCTGGCTTTCGGCGTTGAGACTAAGAAAGCCATCACCGCTGGTTTGAACGCTGGCATCGGTTTGGTTGGCTTCGGTTGGGTTATCAACAGTTTTGCCCCCGTTATCGTCCCCGCCATCAATGCCTTCGTACAGAGCACTGGCCTCGACCTTCCCGTGGTTGACCTTGGCTGGCAGGCAGTTTCTGTGATTGCTTATGCAACCCGCGCCGGCATGGTCTTCCTGGTCTTCGGTCTGTTATTCCAGATCCTGCTCTACGTGACCAAATTCACCAATGTCTTTTTCCCTGGCGATCTGTGGAACAATTATTCCTACATGTTCTGGGGTTCCATGGTTTACGTTATCTCCAACAACATGTGGCTCGCCATTGCTTGTATGTTCCTGCAGGTTCTCTATAACGTGATCTTCGTTGAGATGCTGAGCAAACGCTGGTCAACCTACTACGGTTACCCGAACTGCGTTATCCCCGCACTGCACATCGCGCCCGGAACTCCCTTTGCAGTGGCCGGCAACTGGATCCTCAACAAATTGGGTGCAAACAAGGTACGCTGGAGCCCCGAAAGCTTACGCAAGAACCTTGGTTTCATTGGTGAACCCATTTTCTTGGGCTTGATCCTTGGCTTCTTGATCGGTATCCTTGGTCACCTCAAAGATCTGGGCACGCTGGCTGCCTGGGGCAATATCCTCACCATCGCCCTCAGCACCTCCGCCATCATGGCAATCTTCCCCCGTGTGGCTAACATCTTCTCTTCCGCTTTCATGCCACTGACCGAAGCCGCCCGCAAACGCACCGCCAAGAACGTGAAACAGGGTGATGAGATCTACATTGGTATCAACGACGCCACCGGTTACGGTGAGCCCGCCACCCTCATTTCCGGCATCCTCCTTATCCCCATCATGCTGCTGCTATGCGTTGTTCTGCCCGGCAACAAAGTCTTATTGCTGGCTGACCTGATCGCTATCGGTTACATCATCCAACCGTTCGTTGCAGTGACCAACGGCAACATCTTCAAAACCATCATCCTGGCCGCTATCTGGTTCTCGATCGGTCTGTATGTCTGCACCGCCACCGCTCCGATGTTCACCCAGGTCTATTCCCAATTCATCTCTGAACCCCTGGCCGAAGGCATCATGGTCACCTCTGGTATGATCGCCAACAAACCCATCGCTGGCGGTTTGATCTTCATGCCCATCGTGAAATGGGGTTGGACTGCAGTAGGTGTTTTGACTGCCGTTTATATTCCGCTCTATATCACCTGGAAGAAGAACAAGAAGAAAGTTCATCAATTCATGGAAGACCAGGCTGCATTGGATGTGGCATCCAAATAGTTTGGAAATCTAAACATACGCTTAGGGGCGCAGTGTACTGCGCCCCTAACAGAAGGTACTTAATAAATGGAAGATATAAAGTATGATGCTCGACTCATTGAAATCAAGGTCAAAGCGAGCAAAAAAGAAGATGTTTTGAAGATCCTGGCTGATGATCTGAAAGCTTTGGATTATGTCGAAGATAATTTTTACGAACATGTAATCGAACGAGAAAAGAATTTTCCAACTGGATTGCCCACTGCCATTCCCATTGCACTTTGTCACACAGAAGCACAATATGTCAAACATGCAGCCGTATGCCTTGCGACGCTTGAAAAACCAGTAAAATTCCAAGAGATGGGCACACCTCAAAATACGATCATGGCAGAGATGGTTTTTCTCATTGCAATGAAAAATCCCAAGGACCAGGTTCCCTGGCTGCGCAAGATGATGGAATTTTGCAAAGACCTTCACGGACTGGAAACCATCCGTGATTCAGTTGATAAAGTGAAACTGGCCGATTTTCTACGCCAGCACCTGGCATAAAAATGCTCCATCCATCCCAATGACTGGAGTATAATTTCAAGATACTGTCTTCGGAGGACTTATATCTATGGCAAAAAAGACTCTCAATATTCTAGCTGTGTGTGGCTCCGGCGTTGTATGCTCTTCCATGATCGCAACCAGACTGGAAGACATCATGAAATCGCTTGGAGCGACAGCAAATGTTACTGGTTTACTTCCTAATTCTGTAGAATCGTATGTCGAGCGAGGTGGTATTGATATGGTCATCACCACCAGCCCCATTCCAGGTGACATTAAAGTTCCTGTGATCAACGGGGTCGCCCTGCTGAGCGGTTTTGGTGAAGAACAGTGCATCGAAGAGATCACGAAGGTAGCCCAAGAAATCCTGGCAACCAAGTAAAACTCTGACACTCACAAATAATCCCCGCGAACACGGGGATTATTTGTGAATGACCTTTATTAATAAACGGAGCATGATGAATATCGATTTATCTCATATCAATCCCATTATTAAATTGACCAATCCCGACCAGGTTGGGATCGTCGTAGAAGACGCGAACAGCGCTGCCTTATCCTTTGCGAAAGTTTTTGGAGCGGATCCTGTGGAGGTATTGGATTGGCCCGCCGCCGGTTTTGACCCGGAATCTTATTATTACGGCAAACCAGCCCATTGGAAAATGCGCGTTGGTTTTTTCCAAATTGGCAACCTGCAGTGGGAATTGATTCAACCGCTGGAAGGGCCCAACATTTTCACGGATTTCTTGAAAGAACATGGCCCCGGTTTACATCATATCCGCTTTACGGAACCTGATTTCGACCAGCATGCCGCGGCTTTACAGGCAGCCGGCATTCCCATGATCTCCAACGGTAAAGGCATCCATAAGGTATCCCGTTGGGCATATTTCGACACACGCGCTGTGTTGAATGGATATCTCTTAGAGATGCGCAAGTTATAAGCAATTACTTCATTTCAAGGATCAAACTATGAAACCCGAAGCTCCTTTTAATTTACAGTTAAGTGGCGAACGCTTCCATGTGCTTTATTCCATCTGGGGCAGCGAAGCGGAAGTGACAGCCTGCGCAAAAGCAATGACCATTGAGGAAACGGTAGAATATCCTGAAGATGTGCTTCCGGATGGCGATATTCGTGAAAAAATGACCGGCCAGGTGGAAGATATTTCCCATGCAGAAGACCAGCGCTGGTCAGTGGAAATTTCGTACGCGGTGGAAACCACCTCTTTTGAGTTGCTTCAGTTTTTAAATGTAGTCTATGGAAATATCAGCATGATCACCAATATCCGTGCTGAATCCTTTACGTTGCCCCCTTCGCTAGCACGCTGCTTCAAAGGTCCTCGACTGGGGAAAAATGGATTGCGCAAACAATTGGGCGTTCCCGAACGCGCCATCACTGCCACAGCCACCAAACCGATGGGGCTCTCTTCCAAAGTTCTGGCAAAAATGGCGTACGATTACGCGCTGGGCGGGCTGGATATCGTCAAGGACGATCACGGTTTGTCCGACCAACGTTTTGCTCCATACCAAGAACGCGTACGCCAGTGCGCTGATGCCGTAGCTGAAGCCAATGCAAAAACAGGTGGAAAGTGCATTTATTTCCCCTCTGTCACCGCTCCGGCAGACCAGGTAAAAGAACGCGCTTATTTTGCCAAAGAGGTTGGGGCGGGAGGATTGTGTATCATCCCCTCTTTGATCGGTTGGGATACCACACGTATGCTGGCAGAAGATGATGCGCTCGGGCTACCGATCATCTGCCATCCCTCTTTCCATGGCGCTTACAGCATGTACCGGCGTGGCGGTTTCTCTGCCCACATCCTTTATGCGCTCCTACCGCGCTTGATCGGAGCAGACATCAGCATTTTCCCCAATTACATTGGCCGTTTCTCCGGCACTCTGGAAGATTGCCAATCGACCTTGCGCGGCTGCGCCGATCCCATGGGTCATATCAAATCCTGTTTTGGAGCAGCCGGGGGTGGGGTAACACTGAATACCCTACCTGAACTTTCCACCCAATATGGACACGACATCGTTTACCTGATCGGTGGGGGATTGCATCACGGTGATTCGCTGGTGGAATCTTGCCGTGCCTTCCGCCATTTTGTTGACACTCATTAAGTATTTTTGGAGGTATTTCCATGTCTATTATTCATAAAGCAACCAGCAAGCCAACCTTCCTGCAATGGGAGGGGATTCCCGTGAGAGATTACGGACGGGAAGGTTTTGAAGGCGTTTCCCGCCAGGTCATCATCGGCCCGCATGACGGTTCGCTGAATTTTGCAATCCGCTATTTCCGTGTTGAACCTGGCTGCAGCACCCATCTGGACCAACACGAACATGAGCATGGTGTGGTCATCGTGCACGGGCGTGCCCGGCTGCAACTCAATGATACATTCTATGAAATGGAACCCTGGGACAGTGTCTTTATCAGCGGAAACGACATTCATCAATTTAGCTGTATCTCTGAAGAGTCCATGGGATTTTTATGCGTTATTAAACCTCACCTAACCTGACAAAATGCATAACCGATAGTAAATTCCACCAAAAGGGACTGACATGTACGCCAGTCCCTTTTTTTCGCATATTTGTTCGGGATTTGTTTCAATCTCCAAATTTCTTATAGAACCAAGTTTTCACCAATTGAGTGATCACGACGTAAGCAAACAACATTCCCAGCAGATACAACCAGTACTGAGCCGGCAGTGCAGTGAAACCCAATGCAGCGGCAATGGGGGAATAAACAAGGGCAACGGCAGCGATAACAATTAACAAAGATGTGACAAGCAATGCCCGACTGGCATTACTCTGAATGAAGGGGATCCTTTTTGTCCGGATAACATGGATGATGAGGGTCTGTGTGAAGATCGACTCGATGAACCAGCCAGTATGGAACAGCTCTGGATTATTCCAGCAATGGAACACATTCAGCATCAAGAAAAATGTCAGATAATCAAAGATTGAGCTGAGCGGGCCGATGAAAAGAATAAATCTGCGAATTTCACCCATCGTCCATTTGCGTGGTTTTTCCAGCCACTCAACATCCACCTCGTCGGTGGGGATGGTGGTTTGAGAAAAATCATACAACAGATTATTGGTAAGGACCTGGATCGGCAACATGGGAACAAACGGAAGAAAGGCACTGGCGCCCACGATGCTGAACATATTTCCGAAATTCGAGCTGGCTGCCATTTTGATATATTTGGTAATATTGCCGAAGATCCTGCGCCCCTCTACCACACCATCTTTCAACACCAGCAGGCTGGTTTCCATGAGAATGATATCGGCCGACTCCTTGGCAATATCCACCCCCCCATCCACTGAAATACTGACATCGGAAGATTTCAACGCCAGTGCATCATTGATACCGTCCCCCATATATCCCACCACATGTCCGTTTCGCTGCAGGGCATGAATGATGCGATCCTTATGAACGGGAGAAAGTTTGGCAAAAATGGTTATGGAATCCACCATTTTATCCAATTGTGCATCATCCAGCTTTTCGATCTCTGAACCCAGCAACACTTTCTCCGCATTCAACCCCACCGTTCTACAGATGCTGGAGGTGACCACGTCATTATCACCGGTCAAGATCTTCACAGAAATGTGATAGTGATCAAGTTCTTCCAATGCTTCTTTGGCAGATTCTTTTGGGGGATCCAAAAAGGCAAGAAAACCCATTAAGGTCATGGAACTTTCATCTTCAATGGTATAGGCGGGTTCGTCGATCGGCATCTTCTTGTAAGCGATCGCAATCACACGAAAACCCTGTGAATTCAAGACGTCCACCCGCTCTCGGCGATGACGATCATGTTCTTCGATCACTGGCAGAATTTGCCCATCCAGTTCCACGCTGATACAAAGGGACATGATTTCTTCCACCGCCCCCTTACAAATAAGCCAATGCTGGCCCTGTGCATCCTGCACAACCACCGACATGCGCCGGCGCTGAAAATCGAAGGGGATTTCATCGATCTTTTTATAGAATCCGGTTTCCACAATTTCTTGTTTCAGTTCTTTGTGATCAAGGATGGCAATATCCATCAGGTTCTTCAACCCGGTTTGGAAATAGCTGTTGAGATAAGCATATTCCAGCACTTTTTCATTCTCGTTCCCGCGCGGGTCAATGTGTTTTTCAAGCACCACTTTCCCTTCGGTGATCGTGCCGGTCTTGTCGGTACAGAGCACATCCATGGCACCCAGATTTTGAATGGAGTTCAAGCGTTTAACGATTACTTTTTTCTTCGAGAGCACCAAGGCACCCTTGGAGAGGTTGACTGTGACAATCATGGGCAACATTTCCGGAGTTAATCCCACCGCCACAGCCATGGCAAAAAGAAATGCTTCCAGCCAGTTGTGTTTTGTCAAGCCGTTAATTAAGAAAACCAGAGGGACCATAATGGCAATGAAACCCAACATCATCACCGTAAATTGGTTGATGCCTTTATCGAAGCTGGTCTCAATGCGCGGGCCGATGATGTTCCTGGAGATGGCACCGAAATAAGTTTCTTTCCCGGTACAAATCACGACAGCCACCGCTGTTCCACTCACCACATTAGATCCCATGAAACAAATATTATTGAACTCGAGCGGATTTTCAACATCCTGAGCAATCGCTTGGGGCTTTTTTTCCACCGGTAAGCTTTCCCCGGTCAGAGCGGATTGATTAATGAACAGATCTTTTTCCGAAAGCACCCTCAAGTCGGCTGGTATCATATCCCCCGCAGAAAGCTGGATGATATCGCCAGGGACAACCTGATTCAGAGGAATTTCTTTTTTTTCTCCATCACGCAAAACGGAGGTGGTGATGTTCACCATGGCCTTTAATTTGTCGGCAGCGTTATCTGCGCGAACCTCCTGCACGTAGCGCAAAGAAATTCCCAGAATGACCATAACCAGGATCACAACGGTAGCACGCAGGTCTCCGGTCAGATAACTGATCAAAGCCAGAGCCATAAGGAGCAATACCAGAGGGTTTTTGATCTCATTGAAAATACGCTTAGGAAACGTCATGCTTTTTTCTTTGGCGACTTCATTCAGCCCATAGGACGCTTGCCGCCGTGCTACTTCATCCTCTGAAAGACCATTCATTGTTGAATTCAATTTCGCCACTACTTGGTCAGCGCTCGAATTAGCACTTTCGATCAGAGCAGGATTAAAGTGGATATTCGTAGATGATTCTTTTTTCATATCCTTCATTCCTTAAGTTTTCTTCAATATTGATAATCTGTTAATAGTCATCCATCCCATCCTGATTACAATTCTATCAAGAATATATTCATCAGTTCAAGTACAATGAATGGAGAAGTCGAAGAGGAGAGATTTGTCCATTTCAAAAAACAAATGAATTTTGTGATGGAGGAATCTATGAAAAAAGAAGTGGGTCTGTGGTTGGATCATCGTGAAGCCGTGCTCGTCACACTGGAAAATGGAACGGAAACGACGCAAGAAGTTCGATCCAACATGGAAAAACGAGTTCGCTTTTCCAGTAGCATGCGTTCGAACGATCACACTGATACCCTGGGCTCTGCAGCGGAGGATATCCGCGATCGGTCGTATAAAGCCCATCTCGACCAGTATTATGGCAGGTTACTTTCTTTTATCGGCGATGCCGATGCGATTTTAATTATTGGCCCTGGCGAAGCGAAAGTCGAACTGGAGAGCCTGCTGGAGCATCATGGACTCCGCGAACGCGTGGTCGGGATTGAATCGGCAGACAAAATGACCAACCGTCAAATTGCAGCCAGGGTTCGCACTTTTTTTCAGAAGAAAACATAAAAAGGTGCTACAAAATTTTTTCATGTAAAAAATAAAGCAGCCCAGCATCGATTTTTCGATTGAAAGCAGGGGAATCTTGATCAGCGTATATATACTATACATAACCCAGGAGCTATCATGAAAAGAAATGTTCCATTTTGCTTTGTTTTATTCGCTGCGGTCATGCTCTTATCAGCATGCAATCCAATTCTTTCACGGGATCCTTTGAACGGCACATCCTGGTCATTAGGTGCCATCGATGAAACCCCTACGCTGCAAGGGATCCTGGTAACGCTTGCATTCGCTGACGGACAGGTCAGCGGTTCGTCGGGTTGCAATTCGTATGGCGGCTCTTATAAGGTCAATGGAGAAAAAATCACCATCCGTTCGCTGGTCTCTACCCTGATGGCATGCCAAGACATAGACATCATGGAACAAGAACAAACTTACATGCAATATTTACAGAATGCACAAACCTACCAGATCGACAGTGATCAGCTTCAGATCGCTACAATAGATGGGAAAGTGCTGGTTTTCACTCTGCAGAAATAGGAAGTTTTTTATATAAAATGGATTTCGATTATCCATTTTCACAGGATCAGCGAAAACAAAAAGAGCGGCTTGGTTTTCAAGCCGCTCTTTTTTAACCCTATCGTTTTCAATTACTCGACGGTGATTTCAACAAGCCCTTTGACATTCTGTTTGCCAGAAAGACCAGGCATCACAGAGCGCAGACTGCCGTCTTCATCGAACGCGACGATGCAGTTGGTGCAGGCAGCCAATTCATCTTTGGTCACTTCAGCGGTGAATCCATCAGAAGCGACCAGGGTGAGTTTTGTATAATCGGCCACACCGGCTGCGGAAAGCAGATCGCTGATGAGAACACCATTGAACTTTGTGGTTTCACCATCTTTGTTGGTATATTCTGCTTCCACCTGGGTCATGGCATTCAAATCATCCGCGGTCCAGGAGGCATCGGCTGCGCCACTGAGCTTAAGGGCGGCTTCAGCAACCACAACGGCTTCTTCGCCAGTGGTCTCGGCAGCTTTGGTTGCGCAGGCTGAGAGCAACAACCCTGCAATTAGCACACTGATCAGAATAATTTTTTTGTTCATTTTCTTCTCCTATTTTTTGAACGATGTACGGGCGGCTTTTCGATCCCTGTCCCTAGTGTGCCATTCATGAAAAACAGCAGCCAGAAAGAAGCTGCTGCCTGTTGACACCATTCACCAGTTCACCTTCTTTCCAAGCGGGAGGCGGGAGCGTTTCCGCTCACACCCTATCGGTCCAAAAGCCATTGTCATTATCCTTTAGGCTGATGAACTCGAAGATGTAAACAGTATTGTAGCACAATCAAAAAAAAGTGATAGAGGGTATTCTAGTTCAAAGAAAATCTATAGACCTCATGGTAATGGCGTCCAATAGCCACTTGGATCGTGCCGTGTTCCAGGTCATATAGCACGGACCAGCGCGTGGCAAAATCGCCTGGTTGAGATACCTTCTCCAATAATTCCATTGCTTTACCCTCGCCCAATCCCCCCTGAAAGCGTTGAAGCTCTTGCTCGAGCAGGTTATATCGCCAACAATTTGGAGCGGTGGATGAAGAAGTTTCACTGATCAAAAAGTTGGTTGCCACCTGCCAGTTCTTGTCATTGCGGATCACGACCGGTTCACCATGGATATATTCGATAATCGCAGAATTTCCCTCCCGATCCGCAATCAGGTAATGGATGGGGATATCATCGAAATCAACATTGTAATCTTGGATCAGGGCAAGAGCTGATTCTACGTTTGCCGCATGATCCAGCATCAAACGCATCAATTCCAAGCTGCCAATGGTAATTTTCTCAGGATCATCTCCTCCTTCGGCATGGGCAACGCTCATCATGCCTGCCGCGAATCCCATCTCATTCATTCCATCGAATGGAAGATAGGGGACGTATCGTAAAGCTTCGGGGTCATCCAACGGTGTGTTTTGATCATCGTATCCAAGGTAAGAAATATCCACCATGGAAACAGAGCGATAGCCGCCGGAAGGTTGGGTAAACAGAATCATCACGGGATGAAAATACCAATCAAAGTTACGGCCAAAAATCGCCTGACCCATATTCCCAAAGCTGGCAAAACAGGAACAGGCAAAATGCGGTTGAGAGAATGAAACCGCCTGCCTGTCATCCATCATTCCGGTCTTCAGGTATTCGTCGAATCCATAATCCCCCGGATAGGAATACCAATAAAAAGGGTAATCAGAAATCTGTTCCACCGCAGAGGAACCATCAAGGTCTTTTGCATCTTCCAAGGGCTCATTGAAACCATCCTTCATTCCTGCACAATCCGACAGGAACCCTATGATAAAAACCGTGACGACAAGAATAAATTTCTTTACCATGCTTCAACCCATCCTAACGATCACTCGCAGAACCATTTCTTCAACTTACAGCATAGAAAGATCAAGCTGTATTGTCATCCGCTGCTTGTAGCATTTTAAACTGTACATCCCGATAAAAAGAAAACGCTTCAGCGAAGGAAATAATTCTTTAAAATTCCGCAAATCGCTTCGCGTTCGCTTTTTTGCTATAATTCCCTAAGGTCTCTCAAGAAAATTACCCAAAATTGCATTGTCCGTAGGAGGATGTCATGAAGAAAGGGAATCACCTTCGATTTGGCTTAATAGTGGCGCTGTTGTTATTGTTCATCCCCAACGCAACTTTCGCAGCCGCACAAGATAACGGCAGTGACTGGAAGCTTATCTCGCAAGTCGGTGGCACGACCCAGGCGATCTTCCTGGACGAGCAAACTCTCTATGTGGGGGTTGGAATGCACATTGAAGTCTTTGATGTGTCCAATATCCAGGCGCCTGTTCTGCTGGGCAGCAGCCCCATCCTGCCAAATTTCATCGAAAGCATCACCGGCGATGGATCGCAATACCTTTACGCAGCTTGCGGTGCATCTGGCGTGCAGGTGCTGGATATTTCCAATCCCTCCTCCCCCGCACTGGCCGGATCCTATGACACCTTAGGATATACAGAAGATATTTATCTAAAAGACAACCATGCCATTCTCGCTGACGGACCCAATGGCATTCAGGTGCTGGATATTTCCGTCCCCTCTTCCCCACAATGGGTCAGCGAAGCCTATTCACTGGCCTATGCATATGATATAGAAATGAGTGGGAATACCCTGTACGCGGCAGGCGGGGGAAGCGGGTTACTGGTGGTTGATCTCAGCAATGTTGCCCAACCGCAGGAAAAGGGCGTCGTCAGCATGGATGGTTTCCTGTATGCCCTGGCCATCTCCGGGAAATCGCTTTACAGCGCCAACGCCTGGGGCGGTGTGGGAATGGCAGATATCAGTGATCCACTCGTTCCCAAGGTTCTGGATGCCCTTACCACCAATGGCTGGGCAATGGATGTCGATATTGAGAATACCGGTTTGCTGGTCATGGATGGAACGGATGGGGTGCGCTTGTATGATATTTCCAATTCATCTCCCCAATTGTCGATCCTTTATGAAGATACCGGTTTCACCTATCAGGGTATCTTGCAAGGCAGCCACGCTTTTGTGACCGATAAAGAGCAAGGGTTGCTGACGCTCGATTTCAGCAACAAAAACGATCCACGCCTGGTTCACAACTATCTCCCCATTCTGGATGCCAGACGGGTGACGATGAGCGGGAATGCTGCTTATGTGGCAGCAGGCCTATCGGGAATGCGGGCGATCGACCTCAGCTCGCCAGCCAAGCCGCAAGAGACCTTCTGGTTCGATACCGAAGGCGGGTATGCCAACAAAGTGCTGGTGGAAGGGAACACCGCCTATCTCTCTACACACCTGGCAACCCAGTATCCCCTGCGCATCTTTGACATCAGCGATCCGCTCCATCCACAATTGGTGGGGCAGGTACCCAATGACGAGGCAGTCTTTAATTCCGCCTTCCGTTCTCTCGCCTATTCCAATGGCTATATCTATGTCCCCGGAGAGAATTTCGACATTGCAGTGGATGTGCAGGATGCAACCAACCCCAAAGTCATGGGAAACATCCCTTTTGAAAATCCCATCAACGCAGATGCGCAGGGAAACCTGCTTATCACGGTGAACAACAATGAGCTACAGTTGGTGGATGTAAGTGATCCAAGCGCATTAGCCGAAATATCAAAATTCGCGCGCACGACCACGGGGGAAGGGATCGTTTTTTTGGATGAGACCACGGTGGTGACATCCAGCGATAGCGGGATCATGGTAGTGGATGTCAGTAATCCCGCTTCGCCACGCCAGATTTCCAACCTGGCAGTTCAAGGCACGGTCATGGAAATATTCCTGGATGGAAGCACTGCTTACCTGAGCTGCCTGGGCGGCGGCATTCAAATCGTGGATCTCTCCGCGATTGAGCAGCCCACGTTGATCGGATCGGTGGAAACGCCCGGCATCGCCTATGATTGTTCCGTGCAGGGAAACACACTGCTGGTAGCAGACAGTTATGGCGGACTGTTGGTATACCAAAAAGGTGCTGCCAACAGTTCGACCATGGACAGGAACGATGGGCTTGCTCTGGCCAAGTCTTCTATCGAAAACACTACAAACCCAGCCATTCATTTGAGCAGTTTTGAAACCAACCTGCGGGAATATTCCACCGGTAAGTCTGCGCACGAAAAAAGGACCACCACTGTATCGAATTCCGCCACCTGCACGGTCAGCACGACCGCGGATGATGGCAGCGGCAGTTTGAGGGAGTGCATTTCCACCTTGAGCGAAGGAACCACGATCACCTTTGATACCCAGGTCTTTTCACCAAGCAAACCCGCCACCATCCAGCTGCTCTCGCCGCTGCCGGTGATCGATCAGATCACTTTTACCATTGACGGCAGCAATGCAGGGGTAATTCTGGATGGCAGTCAATTGGAAACCGGCAGCGGTTTGGAGTTCTATTCCTCCAACAGCATGATTAAGGGGCTGCAGATCATCAACTTCCCCGAAAACGGCATCCGCGTGAACGGCGACAACAATCAGATCGGCGGCAATCGATTGATCGGTGAAGGCCCCCTCGGCGAAGGCAATCTGCTGAGCGGGAACGGGATCAACGGCATCATCCTGTATGGCAACAACAACATCATCCGTGGAAACCTGGTCGGTACCGATAGCAAGGGCAGCAAGGCAATGGCGAACTACTATGGAATTTTCATTTCGGAATGGTGTAAAGATACCATAGTGGGTGGAACGGAAGAGGGAGAGGGGAACGTGATCAGCGGCAATACCTGGGCAAACATGGATACCTGGGGGAACCATGCGCAGGTCATTGGCAACCTGATCGGATTGGACATTTCCGGGACCAAAGCCGTGAATCCACAAACCGGCGCCAACCTCATTATCGAATCCGGCGCTTCCAATTCGCTCATCGGTGGAACGCGACCCGAAATGCGCAACATCATCAGCGGCAGCGATCTGGGTATCGTCATCAGTGATCCAAACACCTACCAAAATTCCATCATCGGCAATTACATCGGCACGGATATCAGCGGCACCTATGCCATTCCAAACAACACCGGCTTCACCATCTTCACCGTAAGCTACAACCGCATCGGCGGCGCAGGAGAGGGTGAAAGCAACCTGATCAGCGGCAACCAAACCGGCATCAATTTGAACGGTTATGGGGTAACCGACAATATCATTCAAGGCAACATCCTTGGGTGGGATGCAAGCGGCAAAAAGCAACTGCCCAACAACACCGGCATTTCCATCAACATGGGGCAGCGGCATATCATCGTCGGCGGATACAGTGCTGCCGAAGGCAATCGCATCGCCTCCAAAGATCTTGGAATGCGCATCAGCGACGCAGGCATTGAATATAACTTCATCGCCGGCAATTCCTTCAGCGGTTCCAGCGTTTCCGGGATCTTTTTCGAAAACCATTCCTCCAACAACTTTGTCCAGGGCAATTCCTTCACGGATATGAATTCCAATGCTGTTCGGGTCGACTACGGCAGCGGCAACCAGATACGCTCCAATACCTATGATATAAAGGCACAGAACGCAATTTTTCTGGTAGAGAATGGGAACCTGAACTTGGCCGCACCGTTGATCGATCGTGCAACACCCTACAGCGTTTCCGGCAGCACCTGCCCGAATTGTCTGGTAGAGATCTATTCCATTTCAGGCCAGACCATTCGCTATGCAGGCAAAACAACCTCCGATGCAACCGGGGCCTTTCAATGGACAAGCTGCCAGGCAAGCGAGGGAAACCAGGTGGCGGCATTGACCATTGATGCGCAGGGGAATACCTCCATGTTCTCCAATCCGATCAGCATGGAAAACGATGAAAGCGGGCAACCCTCAACCTGCAACATCCCGTAAGAATTAGTGCCTTTTCTTTTCCAACCTCCCCATTCTGCAAGCAGCAATGGGGAGGTTTTTATTCAATGGTGAACGGGTTTTCATGACCATCTTTGAATTGAAACAACCCCGGTCACAGCGGTCCCTCGGTTTGCCCCATGTACATATTTGGACAGTCGAACAGTGCTTTTTTAAGGTACAATGACGTGGTTCAACCTCAATCTCAGGAACAACCCTTATGCTAAAAAGCTCTTTTTGTGTCCACGGACACTTCTACCAACCACCGCGCGAGGATCCCTTTACAGGGGAAATCCCCAATGAGTATGGAGCAGGCCGTTTTGGGAACTGGTGTGAACGCATCTACCAGGAGTGCTACCTGCCCAACGCACAGGTTGGAAACTTTCAAAAGATCAGCTACAATATCGGCCCCACCCTGTTTGCCTGGATGGAAAAAAAACATCCCGAGACCGTGCGCGCCATTGCCGAGCAGGAAAAACAGGTTTTTCAAAGAACCGGCATCAGCAACGCCATGGCTCAGCCCTATTTTCATAACATTCTTCCGCTTGCCAGCGAGCGGGACAAAAACACACTGATCCTGTGGGGCATTAAAGACTATACGAAACGCTTTGGACATGCGCCGCAGGGCATGTGGCTGCCTGAAACGGCCATGGACCTGGCCTCCTTGGAAGCGATGGCGGTCTATGGGATCCAGTTCACCATTCTGGCGCCCTGGCAAGCCAAAGATCCCCGCCTGGATACCACCCAGCCCTACCGGGTGGCATTGGCAAGCGGTAAAGAATTCTATGTTTTCTTTTACAATTCATTTCTTTCCGGTGAGGTCAGCTTCAACCCCAGTTCGACCGAGAACGCGGATACTTTTGTGAGGGATTGGCTGATCCCTCAGTTGGATTCCATAAAGGTCGACCATGAACTCTTCAGCATGGTTGCATCAGATGGAGAATTGTACGGGCATCACCAGCCCTTCCGCGAACGTTTCCTCAGTTACCTGCTGGATGGAGCAGTCGAAAAAACCGGGATCGAACGACAATTTCCGGCACTGTGGTTGAAAGAACACGCCGTGGAACACAGCGTGGAACTGCTCGAAAATACCTCCTGGAGCTGCCATCACGGCATTGAACGCTGGCGCAATGTGTGCGGAGATGCGCCCTCGGCAACCTGGAAAAAACCGGTGCGCGAATTCATGAATAGACTGGCGGATTCCATCGACCGGGAATTTGAAACCCATTTGCAAAACCTGATCCGCGATCCCTGGGAATTGCGCAATGCCTATGTGGAAGTTCTGCTGGGAGAAAAGAGCGTGGAAGATCTTGTGGCAGATCATGCCACACAGGACCTGACCCCCGGGCAACGTTCCCTGATCCGTATCCTACTGGAAGCAGAATATGACCGCATGCGCATGTTCGCATCGGATGCCTGGTTCTACTTCGACCTCGATCGTATCGAGCTATTGAACTCCTTAAAATATGCTGCGCATGCCGCCGGTCTGGTGGAGCAAGCCACCGGCCACAACCCTACTGATGAAGCGGTCAAGATCCTGACACAGGCGCACAGTGAGGTCTCCAGTTTGAGCGGAGATATCACCTTCCTGGGTTATTTGAAGAGCTTCGAGATGAAGATCGAGCAGAATTCTCACTGATCCAAGAGTTCCTGAAAACGCTGCAATTCATACCCGCACGCTTCCGCTGTATTCTGAAATTGCATGATCAGCGTTGACAGCCGCTCCAATTGCCGTTGGGTCTGTTTGGCGGTCGGTTTGGAACGCTGCAGCACCTCCATGGCCCCTTCAAAAGCCATCCATAGAAAGGCAGTTTCCGCTCTTTCTTGATTGAACCATGTTTTTCCTTTGTAATCGTTGACTTTCAAGAACTCCCGAACCTTGGGATCCATCAACAAACTGCCCATGCTCGTTCCGGGAGAGGTGCGCGACGACTTTTTCAGCCAACCCTCAATACTGTTCATGAAGAGCAGCGATGCCCGAATATCCCCATCCATCTCTTTCAGAAAACCCGCCTTCTGCAATGTTTCTTCGATCAGCGGGAAAACCCGCCACTCGTCCAAGAGGGAGCCGAAACGCTCCACATCCATCGACAATGCCGAGCGCAGTCCTTCCATAAAAAGCCAGCCAATGGCAGCCAACCAAGTATAGGGAGAGGTATGCAAGCGCAGATGACTTGAAAGTTCACGAAGCTCCGGCAAAGCAAGATCGGGGCGCAGCGCATCCAGCCATTCGACATAGAACAAAGCCATTAGTTTTGAACGAAACTCCGCACACGGTTTTGTACAATCCAGCTCCCTTCCCAACAATTCTGCCGCACCGCGGATCAAGTTTTCCAGTTTGTGCACCGCTTCGTTCAAGAATGGTTCAGGGACAATTTCGGTATATACTCTGGGTCGCTGCTCGACCAAGTAGTGAAAATAACTGCCATTCAGGATCTCACCCAGAGGTTTCAAAACCGGCCGCAGTGGAAGCTGCCATTGCAGCGCTTTCATATCGGCAATACCGCGCCCGTTCAAGGCATCGTGGACCTGCTGCCAGCTCCCCTTTTCATCCTCTTCCACGATCTGAAAATCCAGAAAAACATGCGCGCGATACGCATCCAGCTGGACATACAATCCCTGCCGGGCAACTTCACCGCAATTTCGAATGTACTGCAGTCCGCTGAGAGCATCGCGGAAAATCACGAAGGTATGCCTGCCACCCGGCAGATCCAAACCGGTGCGCAAATCCACCTGCTGTACTATGCCTTTTTGTTTATCCATAAAACTCGCGCTGGTGCGCACCCATCCCGCCGTATCTCCAAAGCGATTATGGTACACCACCAGCGAACGTTCCTCACCCGCGCGATTGGAATAAGCAAAGACATTTTCATCCACCATGCCCTCTGAATCATAGAAATCGTACAGGTAGAATCGCTCAACATTGGCGAACAGGGAACGTTTCTTCAACAGCGGGAATATCTGCCAGGCATGACGATCCATCAGTCCTTGATCGGATTGTTCATCCCAATAGGCACGTTTATACTCCATGCCGTATTTCTCGGTGAACCCTTCGATTTGTCCATGCCCGAACATGGGCAGGCCGGGCATGGTGGCCATGAGGGTACAAATGCCAAAATATTTATCACCCTTCCCGAACTGCATGGCAGCAGTTTGTTCATCGGGATTGTTCATAAAATTGACGAACCGTTTGAGTATCTCGGGGTCAAATTCAAGCGTGTTCTTCATCACTTGCCGGTATTTGGCATTTTCTTCATCACGCAACAGGTTCATGAAAGCAGAATTATAAACACGATGCATGCCCAGGGTGCGCACGAAATAACCTTCCATCAGCCAGAAGGCCTCCGCCAGCAGCAAAGTATCAGGGGCTTCGGCAGCCACACGGTCCACCACCTCGCGCCAGAACTCCTGGGGCATATACTGGTTGAATGTTTCCTGCGACAGACTGAAATCGCTGCGCGAAGGGATATCACAACCGCTACCGGGCAAGGGGAACCACAAACGCTGATAATGCCGTTTCGCCAGCGTCATGGCGGCATCAAAGCGGATGATCGGGAATCGTCGGGCGACATCCAAAATGGTGCGTATGACCGCTTCACGCACGTTGGGATCCAGATAATTGAGCTGGGCAGTGTCATTCCAGGGCATGCTGGTGCCATCATTCCCGTGATACATGTAGTAGGTGCGTTCCTTGCTCCGCTCAACATACTTGAAAACCACCGCTGCGTCGCTGCGGTCGTAATAATGATCTTCAATATAAATCTCTCCGCGCCCATCTTCACTCAAGTTCATTCCGTTGAACGTATAGGATGGGAAAGGAGAGAACGGCAGCGAGACGAACCAGTCAGGGTGCTCGATCACCCATGTGGAATCAACCGCCATGTGGTTGGGAACCATATCGCTGGCAAGGCGAATGCCGCGCTGCTGACAGCGAACCCGCAGATCTTGCAGCGCTTCTTCACCCCCCAGGTCAGCAGCAATACGATATTCCTTGAGAGAATAGGCCGAAGCAATGGCTTCAGGGTTTCCGCAGGCCTGTTTAATGCGCGCCGAAGCCCGGCTGCGCTCCCATAACCCGATCAACCACAGACCCGTGAAACCCCACTCCGCCAATCGGTCCAGTTCTTCATCGGGAACCTGGTCCAGACGCGTAATCGGGCGCCGATAGCGTTTGCCGAGCTGATCGAGCCAGACATAGATATTCTTGGCCATCATCACCAGGCGCGGCATCCAATCGGCATCGGGGCTGAATCGCTCCGGTTCCAGTTCGCCACCTCTGGCATACACCGGTATGCGCAGCGGGCCGGGTCCCATCCCCCGCAACTGTTCCTCTTCGGCAAAGAGGTTCAAACTGCCAAGCAGCTTCAACAGATAGTGTCCCAGCAAGTCTCCCCAACGACTGCGAATATATTCAAGCTGCCCATGCAGAGAATCGGGCACCGCGATGGCGGGGCTGCGCAGCATATCCACCAGGTTTTGATTATCCGGTCCAAAGACGGGTTGTGATTCAAAGAACTCCTGCAGGGTGGTCATGAAAAGAGGGTACAAGGTCTTTTCTGCCAGAGCACGATCATCGAACAATTCCCGGTAAGGGCTACAGGCCAGATTCTGGTTGGTCACCCACAGCATCAAAATCTCTTCGAAACTGGAGAAGCGATTGGGCACGCCGTCGGTTTCCTCCGCCAGGTATTCGTCGATGGTCATTTTTCCCTGATAAACCACAATGGGCGGAAAATCTCGCGTAAAAGAGCGCAGCAACGCCTTTAATTTCCCCTTTCCCAATTTTTCTTGCAGGGTAGCTTCCAGATCTTGATACAGGCGGGGAGCTTTTTGTGTGCGATACAGGGAGATGACGTAATGGAGGATCTCATCGATCAATCCCATAGCGTTCACCTGTCCGGCACGGGCCGTGAGATCAGGCGCGGCTGTCAGGTCTCTTTTGTCGTTGATACGCTGTGCGAAAACTCGGGCTGCATGGAAATTGGCAAAGATCACATTGCCATCGAAGGAAAAAAGGGAATCTTCAAACTGATATTTCTTCCGTGCTTTGAAAGAAACATGAAATTCCATATAAAGATTATAGCGGAGAGTGGAAAAAAATGACGGATCGGTGAGCCCCTTATGTGCTTCTGGAGACGCATGAGAACATTTTCCATATTCAGTGAAGTAGCTTGTAATCCATCTTTTCTTGTTTGTATAATCCAAAGAAAGGAGGAGATCATGGTCCGAGTTTCAACCGCATGTCTCTCCAGTTACCAATCGGTAAACCGGTGTGTTGTTTGTGGAAATCCCACCACCACCGCGCTTTTCCCCGTGCATGGATCGAGCAACAGCTACAAGCGTATTGATACCATAACCGTCCAGTTTCCAATTTGCAACGCTTGCGACGAAGCGATCCATTCCAGCGAAGCTCTCATCAAACCGTTTCGCAGATGGGGCTGGCTTTCCTTCCTGGCTTTCATTCTTGTGTTCATCCTCTTGAGCGTATTTGCCAATCAACAAAGCTATTATGGCGCATTGATCGTGGTCGATCTGTTGGTTTGGATGGCCATTATGATCATGCTGGGGGTACTGCGCTCCATTGCCAAACGAAACAATAAAGAAAGCTGGGATTTGAGCAAAAAAGTTCGCCGCAGTGTGAGCATTTTAAGCTTCATCCGGCCTTCCCTGTTCAACGGCAGCGGAAAAGTTGTTTTTCGTTTTGAAGATGACGCTTACGGACGCGAATTTGCCCAGCTCAATATGGGCAAGGTGCTGGAAAAACTGTTCAGCTAAGTGGAATTCGCCATCTTTTTGACATTGAAAAGCTGCATTGCTCCAAGAATCAGACTACACGGAACAGCGATCATTCAACAAGGTGAATCTTTGCCATTGTACCCATAGGAGGAAAAGGCCATGTCGAGTAGAGAGAAAAAACATGCGTCGGTAGGCTGCATCGTCCTGTCAATTTTCTGCATTGCGATTCTTGCCACTCTTTTTGCAGTCATCTTTCATTCACAAAAATATGAGTCGCGGCTCGAATTGGATGGTACTGCCGGCGACTTGATCCCCATTTACCGTTATAACCATGAAAAAAGTGCATTGGAAGAGTTGACCAAACTTCCAGTTGGAACGGAGTGCGAATTCATTGAAGATATCGGCATCTCCTACCGCTACGGGGGCACCATCCGCACTGCTACATGGAGTAGGGTGGAATGCAATGGAATCAAAGGATATGTGCAGCCAGATTTATTGAAGACGAAGTTCTATAAAAAATAGATCCCTTCGCGATTCCAGAGCATACAAGCCCGCCGACCGGCTTGACCGTTTTCAATCTGCGCAATATAATGCATTTATGCGCATAAACGCGCGTTCTCATGCACAAAGACAGGAGCAAGCATGCAAACCTCCGACCTTCCCCAAGAACGACAGCAAGCCATTCTGGATGAACTGCATCTGCACGGCCGAGTGGTCGCATCCGAATTGAGCACCCTCTTTAGGGTATCCGAAGATACCATACGCCGCGATCTGCGCGACCTGGCAGCCGCCGGTTTATTGAAACGCGTACACGGGGGAGCGCTGCCCATCGCTCCCAATAATATCCCGTTCATGGAACGCGACAAACAGAATCCCATCAGCAAGATCAAACTGGCACAAGCCGCACGCCAACTCGTGCACGACGGGCAATTGATCCTGCTGGCGGGTGGAACCACCAATACCGGCCTTGCAAAAAACCTGCCACTCGATCTGCACGCCACCATCGTCACCATCAGCCCGCAAATCGCGTTGCATCTGGCTGGCTACCGCAATATTGAAGTGATCCTGATCGGAGGCCGTCTGAACAAGCGTGAACTGGTGGTCTGCGATGCAGAAACGATCGAGCAACTGAGCCATTTTCAAGCGGACATTTGTTTCCTAGGCATTTGCGGATTGCACCCCGAAACGGGCTGCAGTATCTTTGATTACGAAGAAGTGAGCATCATGCATGCCTTCATCGAACAATCAGGAGAAGTAGTCGCCACGATCAGTGAAGAGAAACTTGGAACCGTCGGGCCTTATATTGTCGCCCCCTGCACTGCCATCACCCATATCATCACGGAGAAACAAGTGGCAGAAGAAATCCTTGTGCCCTATCGCAAGCAAGGCATTCAAGTGATCAAAGCAGAATAACCTTTCCTAAAAAGTAATCGGGGTCGCAGCCCAGGGGTGAGATGAAAGAGAAATAAGGAAAATAACTTCACAAGCACTGCAGGAAAATAAAAAGTGGGTGGATAAACCACCCACTTTTTATTTCTTCAAAGATTGACCGCGCACTTCTCCAACGATACGCTGGATGATATCGACGATATTGCCGAAGATCCCCAGCCCAAAGACCACTGCCAGTGCCGTATTCACCTGCGGTTCCGCATTCCCGAGATCCACCATTCCCGTGATGGCGCGAAAGATATCCAGCGTGACCAGCGGCCGGGAGGAGATCAGGAAGATCAGCAGGACGATATCCGCCACTTTCTGGGCAACGTCCCACCAGTTGGTGAGGGAACTGTGATAGCCCTGCACCAGCAAGGTAAGATTGCGGGCGATCTCCATGCCGGTCAGAGCCAGCATGAAGGGGATGAAGCGGACGAAGTTCTCGGTGAACAGCCGCACCATCTGTTGGGCAGCCGAAGCGTTCGTCCAGTAAGGGATCAGGCCGGCGGTTTTCTGGACATAGGTGAGAAAGACCACGCCGAGAACACCCAACACGATCTCAATGGAAACACCTACCCGTTTCACTTCTTTCTCGTTCTCTGGCAGTTCCGGCAGCGCGCTGATATCAAGCTTCTGCAATTCCTCCATTTCTTCAACGCTTTTTCCTTCCGAAACACGCTCGATGATGGCAAAGATCAGAGTGATCATGCCGATCACGGAGAGCGCACTGCTCCACCAGGAACCGAGCAGGCCAAGCAGCTCCAGCCAGACATTCCCCATGGATCCGACAATGAAAGAAATGATTTTGGAAAGGGTGAGCGCCCCCAGCACCACCAGCAGCAAGATGCGCAACACCAGCAGATAGGTGGGGAAAAGGCGCGGACCAATGAGATAACGCTGGGCGGAATACTGCCCGGCCACCTTGCGCGGTGCACCCATTTCGTTGAGCACTTCCTCCAGTTCCTTTTCCGTCACTTCAACAGCTTGGGGATGGCGTTCATCCAGACTGTCATAGATATACGATTCGATCTCCGCCACGATATCCATGCGCTCCCTGCCGCTCAGTTCTCTTTTTACCGCCAAGAGATAGCGCTCCAACAACACCTGTGCATTCTTATTCAGCTTCATTTAACAACCTCCTTATCACTTCCGTTTGCAATCGCCAATCTTCCGAGAGCTGGCGAAGCACTTCTTTACCGTTGTCGTTCAGCCGGTAATACCGGCGCGGACGCGGGTCTTCCACACGCCATTCGCTGTCGAGCAGTTGCTGCTCCTCCAGCCGGCGCAGCAGGGGGTAGAGCGTATCCTGCCCGATCTCAAATCCCTGTTCGTTGAGACTCTTGATGAGCGAGTAGCCATACTGCTCGCGGGTGAGCTGGCTCATGGTTGCCAGCACAATCGTTCCGCGCCGCATTTCCTGCTTCAGTTTTTCCAGTTCCAGATTCTGTTTATTGTTCATCATGATCCCATTATACTGTATATAACACAGTATTGTCAATAGGCAATATTTGTTAATTTTTACTATTACATGGATAACAGCAATAAAGATTCGGGCAAAAAACAATCGCCAAACCAAATTCCAATTAACCTGCAATACAATATCCTTACATGAGCAGCCATCTTATTAACCACGCCAAAACCATAGGACATCAAGCAAAATGGCATCTTCAAAAAAGCCAGCAGGCGACCATCTCCGGCCTCATCTCCCACGGCATCTTCCTTTTCCTGAAAGATGGAGCAATCGTATTCATTACCAGTGACCCATATCGCGGACCGCTGACCATCAACCTGGAGCCCGGTGCAAGTCTGCCCAAGGAAGGAAACCCCGGTGATTCCGTCCTCATCCATCCCGGGCAGATCGTTTTTCCTGATCAGATCTTGCAGTTCGATCACACCACACAGCTCTGGAAGCCTGCGCCCTTCACAATCCACGCCAATGGGCTGGAAGCGATCTTAAAACGCGCCCAACGCCTTGTTTCCCTGATTCCGCAATCTCGGGAAGATGGGATCTTCGGGGATATCCTGCCAATCATCCTGAACCCTGTTTCTTCCTGGGAAGAAAAACAGCTCCTACTGCAGAAGGGACTGAATCTCGAGGATGGAGACGGGCAGAAAAAGCGGTTGGAAGATGTGCTTCTGCCATGGCTTGGGCGTGGAAGAGGATTAACCCCTGCCGGGGACGATTTTCTGTGCGGTTTTCTGCTTGCCCACTCTCACCTGTTCAACGCTCCCCCCCTAGATCGCCGTGAGCTGGCCGCACAGGCAAAAAACCGCACCACTGCCTTGAGCAGCTCTTTGATCGAGTGCGCCGCACAGGGAACGGCTGATGAACGCCTAGTCAGCACGCTGTATTATCTGGCGTATGGAGAAGGCAGCCCCGAGCAACACAAAGAAGAGCTGCTCTCTTACGGCAGCTCTTCCGGAATCGATACGCTGGCGGGCATGCTCACCGCCCTTTTTATGCCAACCTTTTCTTAGGGATACAGCACCAGCCCATACACGGCTTCCCCCGCCACCTGACGCACCGGCTGCCAGGCCGGTTTGAGGAGCATGCCGGCATGAATACCCTCCAGGGATGCCGCATGGATCTGCCCCATGGCCTTTACCTTATTCTCGAATTCCACGATGCCGATGATCAAGAAACGCACTTCGAAACCCCAGGGTAGATTGAAAATCTGGGTATAGGTGAGCAATTTTGCATCCCCTTCGGCGACAAGCCGGTCAAAATCGCGGCCTTTGCAATCCAGACAGCGGTCATGGCAAGGATAATGGATGCGGCCGCATTTCTTGCAACGATACGCAACGATCTGATCCATCCGGTTCATTCCGCCCTCCTCAACACAAAGGAAACAATATTATTGCCGAACCCTCCAAAATTCAACGTGAAGCCGACCTTGGCATTCTTCACCTGGCGCCCTTCGGGCAAGGCATGGCGCAATTGAAACACGATATCCACCACCTGAGCCACGCCGGTCGCCCCTACCGGATGCCCGCGGGCCTTCAACCCGCCGGACATATTGATGGGTATTTTGCCACCCAGAGCAGTCTCCCCTCTTTCCGCCGCTTTGCCCCCCTCGCCAGTTTTGAAAAAGCCCACCCGTTCGCTTTCCACGATCTCCAGAATAGTGAAGGCATCATGCAGTTCGGCCACATCCACATCTTGCGGGGTAAGCCCGGCGCGCGCGAACGCCTGCTGGGCGGCTAGGGTCACCGCTTTCAATTCGGTGGGGTCATCGCGCTCCTGTAGGGTATGCGTGTCGGTCGCCTGTCCAAAACCAGCCACCACAACCGGAACGTTGGATGTGAACTGGCTGGCCTTTTCCAGGGCGCACAGCATCACCGCCGCCGCGCCGTCGCTGACCGGACACATATCATACAAATGCAAGGGGTCCGCAGCCATCGGGTTATTGACGATGGCATCGCGATGGTCGTGAATGCCCTCCTTGGTAATCATCATTTCCACGTGCGAATAGGGGTTCAGGGAACCCATGCGCTGGTTCTTCAGCGATACCGCGATCAACTGTTCCTCGGTCAAGCCGTACTTTTCCATGTACAAACGGGCAAGCATTCCGGCCATACCCGGCAGGGTAATGCCGTAAGGATACTCCACCTGCGGGTGGGTAAGGGTGGCCACAAAATCGGTGGCCTTCCAACCCACCACCTCGCGCATCTTCTCTCCCCCCGCCACCAGCACAGTATCATAATAACCAGAAGCGATCGCCAACACTCCGTTTTTGATGGCAGAAGCCCCGGAGGCAGGCCCGTTCTCGACCGTATCGGCGGAACAGGGCAGCAATGAAAGCCGGTCCGCCAGCGCGCTGGCTATTGCGGTCTGATGCTGCAGAATGCCCGCCCCCATATTGGCCACGTACAGGGCATCCACGCCTTTCTCCCCCAGCCCGGCATCGTCAAGCGCTTTCAACGAAGAGTATGCCAGCATATCCAGCAAGCTATCCTCATCACGCCTGCCGAAAGGAATGATCCCAACTCCAATCACCGCCACATCTCTCATCGCTACCTGCCTTTCACACCACAGATCTTTTCGGTGACTTCTGCTTCACTGGCGATCAGGATGCTTTGCATGGCCTGATCGAGCAGTTCTTGAGGCACCGGCCGAACACCGGCCACCAAGCGCGGCTTGGTCTCAAAATACAGGTCGCGCGTCAATTTATAGGAGGTTGCCCCACCCAGTTCGTGTTGCACCCCCTCCTGTTTGATCAAGCCATACTCGATCATCCAGCGCCGAAAACCAATGGGGCTTTCAGCGGTTATCCAAACTTCCTGTTGCCCCAGATGCTCGATATGATATTCCATTTTGGAGGCGAACAGGTGCGCGCCAACGTGCAACCCCCGGTCGATCGCCAGAGTGTGCAAACTGATGCCAATGTTCTGATCCCACATGCGCCCATTGACCATGCCGACCACAAAACCGTCCACCTGCCCGATCAGGCAGTATTCGTTGCGCACCCGGTAGCGGTACCAGCCCAGCAGCTCCGCATACAGACGCGCCCCGACAATATCATAATAATCGCGTGGAATATCCAGGGTGGGACGCACCACCTTCAAGAGCGTTGGCACATCCTCCCGTTTTATCGGCCTTACCACCATTTTTTTGCTGTTCGCCAGCGTGATCACTTTCGGCGGATAGGGCGGCATCTCCAGTTCGGGCGCCCGCAGCACCGCTTCCAGTTCCATATCAACGGTCATATCCTCCTCCTTCCCCGGATGGCTGCATCAATCCAAATTCTTTTTGGTGAATGTTTCAATCTGCTGCACATGCGCCGGATTGAACGCATCACCAAACTTTGTCTTCGGCAGTTTTTCCTTCTGCGCCATGAGTTCTTCATATTCCTGATCATCCAGCATGGCCACGCAACGCCCGATGCTCGATTCGCCATCCACAAAGCGCCAGGGGAAGAAACCCACCTGAACCCGCCGATTGAGCAGTAAATCAATCTCCCCTCCCAGGCACTCCGCATGGATGATGCCGTGGGGGAACATTTCAATGTGCATGAGCTGGTATTTGCTATCATCGAAGAACTCCGCCAGCGGTTTTCCAAATTTCTTTTGAAAAACCTTATCGGCCTGGCGTGCCTGGCGCGGCATCCAATCGCGGATAATGGTGTTCATGGGATGATCCGCACTGCCGCAATCCACCCCGATCCAGCGCAGTTTTTTCTGTTTTGCCCACAACGCAAACTCGCGATCAGGACCGGGATGTTTGACCATGTAACGGATCTCATCCGCGGTCGGCATATCCCAGCCAAAATGATGGTAGCCGGTATGAATGATGAGGATGTCGCCCTCCTTCACTTCCACCCTGTCTTCCACCATCTTGCTGGTATAAACATCATAATCACCGCACGCATCGCTCAAATCCACCACAGCCGCTTCGTGCACCAGGTAATCCATCGTGAGCGCCGCAATATCCTTTCCCGGTGTATAGAAATGGATCTCCCCATCCAAATGGGTGCCCAGATGATTAGAATGGGTCAACACCTGCCCGTTGGCACCATTGGGTGCCAGCCGTTTGAAATACTTAATCTGCAGCGGCTCATAGGTCGGCCAAGGTGGTGTCGCCACCCCCAAAGGAACGGTCAAATCAATGAATCTCATGTGTTCTTCTCCTTTTCCTCACAAAAGTTTTTTTGGAATGCAGTGAATGCTTCTTCAAAGCATGTCTGCGGTGCTCTTAAAATCCCTGCCCCCACCATGCCGATACCCGGCAGGCGATGGGCAATGCCGGTATTGATCTGCGGCAAAATACCGCTTTCCATCACGCGGCGCACATCAATTCCCAGCGGCGTTCCCCTGAAACCCAGCGCAGGAATGGTGAAATCACGATGTTCGGTCTGGGTGATCTCATACATTTCCAAGGTGGTATGGAGCGCCATTTCCGGGCTTCCACCCACGAACTGGGTGATGGCAGGTGCCGCCGCCATGGCAAAGCCGCCAAACCCGGCTGTTTCGGTCACCGTGCTGTCGCCAATATCAGGGTTGGCATCTTTTTCAGAAAAACCAGGCAGATACAGCCCTTTCACTTCTCCGGCAGGGGCCGTGAACCATTCACCCGGCATGCTGGCCAGGCGGATGCCAAAATCAGTTCCATTGCGCGCCATGGTGGTAAGGACAGTGCTGCCCGCAACACCTTCCGCAGCCAGCAAGGTGGCTTTCCCGGCCGCCATGCTCAGGTTCAGGAAGAAATGGTCATTGCCGTTGATGAACTCGATGACCCGTGCGGTATCTTCCGCAGCTCTTTGCGTGCGCACCAGGGTCGGTGAGATGGCGCGCAGGAAAAGCGAAGTGCCGGCACGATTGCGGTTATGACACTCATCCCCCATATGCAATGCCTGCGCGATCAAGCTTTTAATATCAATGCCATGCGGCAAAGCATCCAGCGCCCGAGCCAGCGTGGGATACAGCACATCGCGCATCCAGTGCAGGCGGGCATAGACTTCTTCGCCCATCGCTCCGTAACGCAGCACCTTTCCCAACCCTTCATTGAGCGTGGCATACGAACGTACGCCAAAAGCGGCATTCTCCATGATGAAAACCGGCATGCTGGCCGAAACGATGCCAGCCATGGGACCCACCGTCTGATGATGGTGGCAAGGTTCAAATTGAAGGTCGCCCGAAGAAGCCAGGGCTTCGGCTTCTTTTTCATCCCTGGCAAGCCCTTCATAAATCAAAGCACCCATGATCGCTCCGCGCGTGGGCCCGCACATGCGCTCCCACGTGACGGGCGGTCCGGCATGCAGGATGAGGTCAGCGCGCATCCCGGGGATCATATCCCTGGCAAGACCCATTCCTACCAGCACCGCCCCGGAGTCAACGATCCGCTTGCATGCTTCACGGTTTGCATCATCGATGGAAATCCCATCCTTCGTCCACATCAGATTCGGCATGATCTTGCGAGGTGGTTGCCAATCCAACCGTTCAACAACGGTTCCCTGCTGTTCCAAGGCCGCAGCCATGCTATCCAATCCAAGGTTCAATACCTGGACTTTTTGATCAAAAAGGTCTTTCAGAAGCTTGTCCGTCATGTTCACCTCCGACCTTCCACAAAGCGGGCAGCCAGGCGGGCCGCTTGAGCATTGCTGCTGCAAACCAGGACCCCGCTATCGGCAAGTTTCTGTGTGGACTGCTGCAAGTTCTGCGGATCGGCCTGCGTACCAGTGACGGAGGCAATAAAGACAACAGTGCGTTCGTTCTGCCGCAATTCGGATGAGATCTGTTCGATGGCAGTTCCCAATTCCCCCGCCGGGTCCGCGTGAGCACCATATCCCAGCACCACATCCAGCACGATCACTGCCGTATGCGGGTCGAACGCTTCCTGGCGCAAGCGCTGGATGCGCAGGGAATTATCGATCATGGGGTGCGGCCGCCCGCGGGTGAATTCCTCCTCGCCAAGGTCGATAGCGCTGTGCGCGCTGTGCCCCTGTGATCGATTGGAGTCAGGCAGTTTGTTCTCTTTGGAAAGAGGAGCATTGGAATACACCGGAGACGACAGCAGCTCTTTCCAGATGCTCTGTGCTTCATAACACAATGTGCCGCCGGAGAAAAGGGCGCGCAAAAAACGCTGGCAGCCGTCCAATTTCGCGCGCAGTTCCTCAACCACCGGCTGCCAATGCTGCTCCTCTTCTTGAAGAACGGCAGACATATTCACCGCTGAACCTTTCCATAATCCCACAGCGGTCAAAGCACATTCTTCCAGCGTGCGCGCAAAATGCAGATTTCTTGCAGAGCTTTCCGGCAATTTGGCACCCAGCAAGCACAACACCACCGGTTTGGGCGGATCGCCCAGGGTTTGCAGCAACTGTTGGGTTACCTGTGCATCGGGCGGTTTGCTGATCAGCACGAGCACCCTGGTGTTTTCATCCGCCAGCAATGCCTGCAACCCCTGGAAAAAAGTCAACCCACCCACCGGCTGGCTCAGGTCGCGTCCCCCGGTGCCTATCCCCTGGGAAACCCCGGCGCCATTCTTTGAGATCAACGTGCTGACCTCCTGCAAACCGGTCCCCGCGGCAGAAACAATGCCAATCTCCCCCTTTTCCACCGCATTGGCAAAACCAAGACCCACTCCATTGATCAAGGCAGTTCCGGCACCCGGCCCCATGAGCAGCAAACCATGACTTACCGCATATCGTTTTAAAGCGATCTCATCTTCCAGCGCAACATTATCGCTGAAGAGAAGAACATGCATTCCAGCAGCCAGCGCCTCCCGCGCCTCGCGGGAAGCGTAGGAACCCCCCAGTGAAATAAGCACCAGATTCAAATCGGGATGGTTGCGCAATGCGGAACGGATGCTGGGCGGGAGCTCGGAGCTTTGCCGGAAAGAAGCGGTTCTATTTGATAACAACGCTTCCGCTTCATCCAACAATGCTGCTGCGCCGCTGGCGCATTTCACACAAATGATCAAGTCGTTGGCACAGGCCTGCTGTGCTTCAGGCGTCAGCAAACCGCCTTGAGCAAGCAGCTCTTTATTGACCTCCGTGCCCATGATCAGAACAGCGTCACTGACTTTTGGATTTTCCTTCAACCGGTTGGTGGCTGCCATGAGCGCCACTGAATCATAGTATCTGCCCGCTAAAATACGTGTGTTTATTTCCAAAGCATCAACCTTTCTTCTCTTCCTGGCTTTGCAGGGTGAGCAAGATCTTTTCAGCGGTAAAGGGTGGCCCTTGCATGCGAATGCCCAGCGCATCCTGGATGGCATTGGCAATCCCGGCCACCGTCGGAACCATGGGATGTTCCCCCACCCCCCGTGCGCCAAAAGGACCATCATCCTGCGGCACCTCCACGATAAAGGTCATCATCTCATCCGGCAGATCGACGGTGGTGGCAATGCGATAATCGACAAAGTTCGGGTTTTGCATGGTGCCCTCTTTGAAAATCATCTGCTCAAAGAGGGCCGAACTGAGACCCTGGATCAGGCCACCTTCCATCTGTGCCCGCACCAACTCTGGATTGATGGCTTTCCCCACGTCAAAAGCGGCCGCAGCACGCAGCACATGTAATTTTCCGGTACGGATATCGACTTCAATTTCAAATGCCTGTGCACCGGTAGTATAGTGAACCACTGCCCGTTTGCCCTGACCGGTTTCCTTATCCAGGCCAGTAACATAGGTCGGCATGAACTTTCCGCGTCCAAAGATGGGGCCGCCGATCCAACCTTCGAAATTTTCTTTAGGGATGCCATAGACGGCAAAATCTTTCAATTTAATCTCTTTTTCGGTTTTCCTGGAGATGACCACCCCATCGAGGATGTCCAGATCATCCACATCTTCCTTCCAGGCTTCCGCCACAATGGCCAGGATCTGCCTGCGCGCATCCTGTGCGGCCGCCAGCACGGCATTGCCCATGGACCAGGTCAGGCGGCTGGCAACGGTCTGCCACTCATAGGGCGAATAATCGGTATCCACTGGTTTGGCGATACGCACTGCTTTCACCGGAACACCGAGCGTGGCAGCTGCCAGTTGAGCCATCACCGTAAAAGTGCCCTGCCCGATCTCCTGCCCGCCGATCCCCAATAAGAGTGTCCCATCTTCATTTAACTTAATTGTGGCACTCGAACCAGGATTGGGGGGCATGGCAGGCGCCTTCCACATGATGGCAATGCCTTTTCCCCGTTTCAAATAAGGTTCCGTGGATTTCGATGTCTTTCCCCAATCCACCGCAGCAGCCACTTTTTGGATGCATTCCTTGATGCCGGTAGGGTGCATGGTCATACCGGTGGCCAGGGTATCTCCTCCCTGCACCACATTGCGCAACCGAAACTCGACCTTGTCCATGCCCAGGGCATCGGCCAGTTCATCCACACACTGTTCGATGCCGGTATGCAATTCTGACATGCCAAAGCCGCGATACGGTCCGCCGATGATATTATTGGTATAGACGCAGTAGCTGTCGGTCTTCACATTGGGAACGTCATAGGGCCCGGTGGAACTGTACCCGCCAGCCCTGGTGATATTCACCCCATATTCAGTCGACGCTCCCCCATCCCAGTACATGGTGTTTTCCAAAGCAAGTAAATTCCCCGCTTGATCACAGCCCATTTTCAGGCGAATAACCAGTGCCTGCCTGACAAAATTGGTATAAAACTCTTCCTCGCGGGTCAGGCGCAGCTTGACCGGGAAACCCTTGGCCTTCATGGCGATCACGATAGGCAGCGCTTCCATGGTAACCCCGGCCTTGCAACCAAAACCACCTCCCACATAGGGGGAAATGACCCGCACATCGCTGGGCGAGAAGCCCAGCGTCTTGGCGATCAGGTCACGCTGTGCAAAAGGAGATTGC
The DNA here is from genome assembly GCA_012797975.1 of Pelolinea sp. Taxonomy (GTDB): domain Bacteria; phylum Chloroflexota; class Anaerolineae; order Anaerolineales; family Anaerolineaceae; genus UBA4781. The sequence goes on from JAAZOD010000028.1 coordinate 67,413, forward strand.
GAGCTCGACCAGAGCGTGATTTTGCCCAAATGAGAAACCTGAGCCACTGCAACGTGCGTTTCGATGGGAACATGCTGGATGTGCGGGATGTAATATTCGCGTTCCACAACAGCCGTGCACTGCGCCCATGCCCGCTCCACATCCCCTTTGCGAATCTTAAAGTGATTGGAAATATTGGTGCCCGGTTCAGGGAAGATGAAATTCACCACCTCATACGATCCCAGATCCGGATGGATGAGAGGCGCATCCGGTTTGATGGCATCCAGCGGATGAAAAATGGGCTGCAGCGGTTCATATTCCACCCGAATGAGATCGAGCGCTTTTTCAGCAATCTCTTCGGATATTGCAGCCACACCGGCCACCGGCTCGCCAATAAAGCGCACCCTGTCGCGCGCAAAGATATGGCGGTCCTTCAGATACAGCCCGATCCTTCCAGCAAAATCAGCCCCGGTCACCACGGCTTTGACGCCGGGCAGTCTTTCCGCCTGGCTGATGTCGATCGATTGAATGATGGCATGAGGGAGGGGAGAACGTTTAATGCGAGCATGCAACAAGTTGCTGCCAAACTGGATATCATCGGTAAAAAGCGCAGCCCCGCTGGCTTTTTCCTGCACATCCACCCTGGCTACATTCTCGCCGATACCTTGTGAAATCTGGTCAAGTTCTGGCATGGCTCCTTCCCTTCTACGCCTGCGCCGCCTGGCGCACGGCTTTCACAATTCGTTCATAGCCGGTGCAGCGGCACAAATTTCCGACCAGCGCTTCTTTAATCTCCTGATCGGACGGATGTGGACTGCGCTGCAGCAGCGCATACGCGGAGATGAGCATCCCGGGGGTGCAAAAGCCACACTGGATGGCATTTTCTTCCATGAAAGTTTGTTGCAGAGCTGCCAACGCCCCCCTTTCCGTCAACCCTTCCACGGTTTCCACCGTTGCGCCATCGCATTCCACTGCCAACACCAGGCAACTGTTGACCGGTTCACCATTGAGAAGAACGGTGCATGCACCGCATTCTCCCGCCTCACAACCGTTTTTCGTTCCAGTGAGCGCCAGCATCTCGCGCAAGAAGCGCAGCAATGTCATGTGCTGGGGGATCCTGTACTGTTCCAACCGGCCATTGACAGTCATTTGAACAATCTGATCAGCCATTTCCGCCCTCCTGCTGTACATCTTTCTGCAATGCATTCCACACTTGCTGCAAAGCGCGTCCTGTCAAAACCCGAACCATTTCCCTGCGGTAATGAGCGCTTGCGCGGATATCGTCAATGGGTGAACAGCATTGCCCGGCGAGCAGAGCCGCTTGTTCCAACGTTTTTTCATTCAACGGTGTCTGGGAAAGCAAGCGCTGCGCTTCTTCTGCAAAGATCACGGTTGGCGCCACCGCGGTCAGGGCAATGCGGAAACAATAGCCAGATGGCTGAGAAGCATCGGGGAAAGCCAAAATGGTCACGGCGGCGATCGCCAGATCTCCCAGTGCATTCCGTCCGATGCTGAGATATTTCCCCCGTGAACCAGCGGGGGGCAAAGGAAAGCGGATCGAGCAAACAATCTCGTTCGGCTGCAGAATCGTCTTCCCGGGTCCGAGGAAAAAATCTTTCAAGGCGATGCAGCGTTTGCCGTCAGGACCAAGGGCAGCAAGCATACCCCCGTAAACCAAACAGGGCGCAATGGTGTCGCCGCAAGGTGAAGCATTACAGATATTTCCAATGAGGGTGGCCCGCGAACGCAATTGATATCCGCCGACCTCGCGGGCGGCAGCAGCGATGAGCGGGTAGGTCATTTTGACCGGTTCCGAAGCGATCATCTCATTCATGCTCACCGCAGCCGCAATGGTCAAGCCATCGTGCGGATGGAAGATAACATCCTGGAATCCATCCAGATATTTCAGGTCAACCAGAAAATTGGGTGAAATTCTTCGATTACGCAAAGCTACCAGGCAATCGGTGCCACCCAAAAATGGACGCGCCTGTTCAGGATGCGATTGGAGAAACTGGATCGCCTCTTCGGCTGTTTTGGGTCGGATGTACTCAAATTCCGGCAAAACAGGAAATGGATTTATCATACGATTCCCTCCGAAATCAAAAACCTGTCATACGGAAAAGCACAAACGATAAAATGTTTTATCAGTATATAAAAAGTCACCCCGCTTTACAAGTCAAAGGGGAAATTAACAGAGAAGAAACATGTAGAAACACACGTTTCTTCTCTGTTCGTGAATCCATTATGCCGAAAATCTATCGATTCATGTTTGATTTAGTTCAAGCGTTGCAGTTCTTTATAACAATCAGCGAACCGCCGCCGGGCTTCTTTTTCATTTCCTGCGATCGGGAAAACTGCCCCGAATTGTTCCAAGGCAAAAGAAGCGGAGACAGCCGCCCTGCAAAGCGCGTCACACGGATCATCCGATTGTTTGCAACCAACGATCAAACCACCGCAGTAGGCATTGCCGGCTCCAGTCTGGTCCACCACTTTCGGAACCTTGACTGCCGGAACACGAATGCAGTTGCCTTTGGAATCCGCATACACGCTGCCTTCAGCGCCTGCTCGGATGACCGCCATGCGCGCCCCGTGGCTGATGAACTCATCCAGTTGGTCAAGCGGATTTCCCATTCCCAACAAAGCATGGGCTTCGGAAAGATTGGGAGAAATACAATCCACAATGGGCAGAATGCCCATGAAATTCTCCCGATTCTCCGCCAACAGGTCCGACTGGATCGGTTCCCATAAGATGAAGGGATTCCCCAACCCGCGCAGAAATTCGACCCATTTTGACACATCATCCCAACGACAATGCAAATGGATGCCTTGCAGCTTGTTATAAGCAGCAGGAAAATCGTTGATCAGCGGATAAAAGAGAGGGGATTCCACCGGATCGGTTCGGAAAGTTTCATTGCGCGTGCCATCTTCTTCGAAGAGCTGCCAGGCGCGGATGGTTCGATTGGGAAGTCGGATCAACCCGTGCAAATCAAAGAGCCGGGCGAGGTCATTTTCCAGATTGGATGGAAAATCATTCCCGATCTTTGCGACCAAGCCGACCTGATTGCTCCACACGCGCATACCCATAATGGCATGCACGCTGCCGCCCCCCAAACAGCCCATGTGGGTGGTTCCATCCGGCAACACAATATCATCAATAATGACGTACCCGATCGAAATGAACATCCCTGAACCTCTCCGGTTATGTTACTTTGTGCTATCCGTGCACTGCCTGCATAAATTGAGCGATGCGATCATAATCCCATTCTGCCAGTATCGACTCCTCCGTCCATCCACCGATGGGTTTAAAAGAGCTGCTGACAACAACTCCACTGCAAAATTTCAACGCTTCTTTTACATTTTCCGCTTTGGCTCCGCCGCCCAGGAATAGGGGAACTCCCAGATTCGCTTTTTGGACTTCCTGCAACATTGCGAGGGATTCTTGAAAGGATAATCCTGTAAGAACCAGGCCATCTGCCTTGCAATACACGGTAGCCGAACGTGCTGCTTCGGTAAGGGGCATTTCGCCCAAGGGTTGACCAGTCCGGTCATAGACATCCGCCAGAATGGCGATGTTCTCGGCATTGATCTGTTTGCGATACAGGATCGCTTCGTAAGCACAACCTTGCAGAATTCCTTCGGCTTTCACCATGGCACCGGTATAGACCTTGACGCGCACGAATTGAGCTCCGATGGCCTGTGCCACCGCCAGCGGTTCCCGCGCACCATGGCTCATCATGCACACGCCCAGGATCAGATCGGGAAACTCCTTGCGGATAGCAGCGCCGACCACACTGAGGAACGCCACGCTATGGGGTTGAACGGTTGGCGCAATTGGCAGGTCCGTCAGGTCTTGAATATAGAGCGCCGGAACCCCCGCGCGCACCGCTTTTTCCGTGTTCTTCAACGCAAATTCAACGATGCGCTCCATGGGCAGCGAGGTGGTTTGATTGGATGCCGGTGATGGAGGCAAATGGAGACCGGCAATGATTGCCGGTCCCTCAAAATTTAACAAAGAATTATTCATCACGAATGCCATTTCTCCCAGGTTTCGCTGGTACGAATGCGGCTGATCCCACCGCCGCCTTCCACATCACGCCCGCCCTTGAAATCGCGGAAGAAAGGTTCTTTCTTCTCTTCGGCAAGGTAGGCAGCGAACAGCTCGCCGGGGATGGCAGCGATGAGGGGCGAGAACATCTCATCCACCTGCGGGAGCGGGAAATGGTAATCAGCCGATTTGATCAGGCCCGCAGATGATTGGGGGGTCACAACCGCAACCTGTCTGCCAATCTGTTTGGCAGCCACGGCCACTTCCTCCGCACGCGAGCGATCGCGATCACCGGCACTAATAATAAAGGTAGGAGTGCTGACCTTTTTGGCAAAATACTGCAGGTGAGCCCATTCTTCCATATCCTGCCCAAGCGCTGAATCGCCCGATGCTTCCAAAACCTTGGCAGCCACGAACAAGCCGGTGGCATAGTTGGGGCCGCTGCCGGCAAACACGAACTGGTCTTCGTTAGCCCATTGCTGGGCTGCTTTCTTGGCAATGGGATCGCACGTTTCAATGGTTTGACTGACAAGCCCTGTAAAATCGCGCACTTTCGCTCGATACGCAGCCGCTTCGGCATTGGTCAATGTTCCGCGCACTTCAGCAAAACGAATAGCGATCAGATACAAGCCAACCTGGCTGGTGAAGAAACTGCGCACACCGGGGATGACTGCACCGGCAGGTTCCGGGAAACTCGGCACCGGCACATCCACCATGATCTCGGCCTCTTTTGCCAAGGGGCTGTCGGGGGTGGCGGTCAACGCCAGGGTAGTGGCACCCGCCTGCCTGCCCATGCGCACTGCTTCAGCGGTGCGAGAAACGGCGCCGGAAACGGAAATACCGATGACCACGTTGGTCTTGGGCCCGCTCTGGGGGATCAAACCAGCCGCATAGCGTCCGAACAGCATGGAGGTCATGGGATCATCCGGAAGTTTGGTCAACGATTCAAACGCAAATTCCGTGCTGAGTGCGGCGTGGTGAGAATCACCGCAGCCGATCACATACAAGCGTTTTGCCGCAAGACACAGCTCGTGGTCGATCTTTCGTCGAATGGTATCATCCAGCGGTTCAACGATCTGCTTCATTAATTCCGGTAAACTGTGAATTTGTTGGATCATGTAGTTCATTTCATCTCTTCTCCTATACTATTATTTTCCATAAATTCCTGCACTTCTTTTACAGCAGGTAACCCCCTGCGAGCGCCGACTTCCTGGATCAGGAGTGCCGCCGCAGCGCTGGCAAATTTCAAACAATGCGGATATTGAAAATCGCACATCATTCCATAGAGAAATGCGGCATGGAAACAATCACCTGCTCCCGTTGTATCCTTGACCGGCACCGTATAAATGTCCGTCGAATGGGTTTCCGTTGGGGTGAACACAGAAGCACCTTCATTCCCTTTGGTCATCACAATCAGTTCCGGTCCCAGCGATAAGACCTCACGAACGCATTCATTCACATCATCCTGACCGGTCAATCTTTGCAGTGCATCTTTATCCGAAAAGATAATATCCGCAACACAGAGCATTTTTCTTGCGGCATTCAAATCCTTTAATGTATTGATCTCCAGGTCAACAGCGACCTTTCCCAAACCATCCGGCCTTAAACCGGTTTTCTTGCTGAATTTTCCATGCACCAAACCGGCCACTTCCATGAACCAATCATAATCATACAATGCGGTATAGGCAAACCAGGTATTTTGCAGTGATTGTCGCATTCCGTCATTCAAGGCAGGCGGGCAAGGCAGAACAGGGACCACCAAAATGGTGCGTTCCCCATTCGGTTGAACCATGATCACCGTGAAATCGGAGGTGGAATTTTGCTGCGGTTGAACATCGCCGGTATACACACCAAACTCAGCGAAGCTCTGCAGAACCTTCTGCCCGAATACATCATCGCCGATCGCTCCGGCCCAGGTGGTTTTCATACCCAATCTGGCCGCCGCACAGGCGGCATTTGCAACGAAACCTCCCGGCAACTGACCGTAATACTGTGCGAGCAGTTTCTCCCCTTCCAGCGGGAGGCGCGGGACTTCCAGAACCAGGTCGACGGATGATCCGCCCAGACAATACAAATCGATCATAGGTCTATTTCAAAGATTGATAGAGCAATTCTTTCCAGCGCGCAACATTGATCTTCCAGCACACATCGATATTGGCCGGCTGATTGGTCACACCCAGCTGGTCAACCACCGTCATACCACGGGTGACCTCGCTGGTGGTATCGACATCGACATAACAGGATCCATGGTGCAGGCAAATAGCCGGATCCAATGCCACCGCCATGGTCACCGGGTCAGGCAGTGAAAGCCCTGGTTCACCCAGCCATTTTTGATTGGTGGCAATGGCGGTTGCGTTGCAATCCAGCGCAAAATCAGCAAAAGGAGTCTTGAATGATCGTACCATTGCCATTTCCTCATCATTCAAATTTGCCTCACCCCGACAGTGTTCCCAACCGACCATCATCAGCGGAATGCCAGAGTGAAAAACGATCCCGGCCGCTTCCGGATCGACATAGATATTGAATTCAGCCGCCGGTGAAACATTTCCGAGCGTGACCGCCGCACCACCCATGGTATAGCACATGGAAATCTTTTTCGCGATATCGGGGGCAATGCGCACTGCCAGGGCAATATTGGTGAGGGGGCCCAGCGTGACCAGCGTGATGTCGCCAGGATGTGCCCTGACCGCATCAATGAAAGCAAGAACGGCATTCCCTTCCGTCACTGGAAGAGTCGCTTCGGGATAATTCATGTTGCCCATGCCATCTTCGCCATGAAAGAAATAGGCCCAAACCGGTTCGCGCAGCAGCGGACGGGAAGCACCCATATAGACAGGGGTTTTCTTTCCGCACAGTTCCACCGTGTAGCGCGCATTCCGGGCACCTTTTTCCACCGGAATATTACCAGAGACCGCAGAAATTCCCAGCACATTCACATCGGCCGCACGCAGCGCCATCAAAATCGCCACAGCATCATCCGAAGCCGTATCCGTATCAATCCAAAAATTGCGCATTTCCCTCTCCCTGTTTCACCTATCGGGTCAATCGTTCTTTAATCAAGGCCAGCACACCGGCTGAATTCACGCCCTGACAGACTTCAATATCCTTTCGACTTTCCCACTGCCGATGTTCATCGGCAACCGTCTGTCCCTTGCAGCGCCCAATCGTCTCCACAAAGACGGGCACTGATCGGGTCTCGAACAGGGCCGGGTTGATGACATAGGCGATCGCAGAAGGATCATGGGTATGAATGCTGCCGCCCATTTTATGAAAACGGTCATGGTATGCCTGGTAGACCGGCAAAATACGCTTGATCAGATTCGTGGCCGGGTTTTTCACCTTGAAAACTTCCTCAAAGAACTGGGGTGTCATGATCACCTGCTGGGTCACATCCAATCCAACCATCACCACCGGGCAGCCGGCCTGCATCACAATATCGGCGGCATGCGGGTCATGGTAAATATTGGCTTCTGCCACCGGGGAGATATTCCCGTGGATCGAGACCGCTCCACCCATCAGCACGATCTTTTTGATCATGGGAACAATCTGCGGATCGGTTTTCAAGGCAACTGCAATGTTCGTCAACGGGCCAATGGGCACCAGCATCACTTCGCCCGGATTGGCGCGCACAGTATCGATGATAAATTCGGCAGCCGATTTGTTGATCGGCTTCCCTTTTGGCGCCGGAAGATGGGTGTTTCCCAAGCCATCGTTGCCGTGGACTTCGGAAGCGATGCTCTCCAGCTCCACCACCAGCGGCACATCGCATCCGCGTGCCACGGGAATATTGCCATGACCTTCCAATTCCACCAGCCGCAGCGCATTTTGTGCGGTAATCTCGTTGGTTGCATTTCCAAAAACGCTGGTCAAGCCAACCACTTCCAATTCAGGTGATCTGAGCGCAACCGAAATGGCAATGCTGTCATCCACGCCCGGATCCGTATCGATGATGATTTTCTGCGGCATAATTGCTCCTTTTATTTTGATTCGCTGAGAATGCGCAACTGCACAACGCGGCTGCGCGGACCATCGAACTCAAAGAACAGGATACTTTGCGATCCACCCAGCAACGCTTTGCCATCTTTGATGATCAATGAAAGACTGTTCCCAATGAGAACGGATTTAATATGACCGGCCGCATCCGCCGGTGTGTCGTAGATGTGTTTGAAATCAACACGGGTTGGCACCAGACGATGCACATCGCTGATAATATCTTCCGGGGTCATGCTATCAAGGCAGGAATTGATGGTAATAGCAGCCGTGGTATGCGGTACAAAAACCACGCAAATTCCTTCCTGAACCTTGCTTTCAGCAATGGCCTGTTGCACCTGTTCGGTGATATTCACCAGACATTCGCTTTTTGTGGTATTCACTTTTATTTCTGTAAACATGCTCACCTCATTATTTGTAAAATCACACTTCCCAATGACTGGAAAACGATTCAATCATTACCGTTCAGCACTGCAATCACTTCTTCCATGCCAGCGCGCTGTATCCTACCGGCATGCTCTTTTTCGCTTCTTAAAAATTCCAGCAATCGCTGTTTATCGGGCAATTCAGAGCCAGCACCGTAGACGGTGGCGGCCAGTGCACCCAATGCACTGGCTAAAATCGCCGATGCGGATAGACTCAACTTTCTCATCCAACCAACGATCAGCCCGGCGGTGAAAGAATCACCCGCTCCGGTAGTATCGATCGCATGGACACGGAAAGAGGGATAAGAAACAGTTTCTTTTTGGTTGAAAACGCGCCCACCCTTTTCACCCATCTTGACCGCAATGAGCTGGACGCCGGCGGAGAGCATGTTTTTCGCTGCTTCATCCAGAGAAATATCTCCATACAAAACAGCCATTTCCTGCGGACCCGTGATGCAAATCGAAAGGAAGGGGATCAAACGCCGTAATTCGGCGGGGTTGCGCATCACCGGATCAAGCCCTGTATCCAGGCACACCGGAATGGCATATTTTTTCGCCAGTTCGACTGCATGCCAGGCAGCATCCCTTTGAGGGGATTCAAGCAAGGCATATCCCGAAATATGCAGCATGGCAGCTTTCTGAAAGGCCTTCTCATCAATATCCGCAGGGGTCAATTGGGTATTCGCTCCACGATGCGAGAACATGGTGCGTTCTCCATCGGGGGTTACAATGACAAACGTGAGCCCGGTCGAATGATCGGGCTTAACACAAATGAAATCCTCAACAATGGAGGTGTGGGCCAGTTCCTGCTTTACCTTCTCCGCCCAGATATCTTGCCCCACGCATCCCAACAAAGCCACCTTTTGCGCGAGATTCTGCAGGACAAAAGCGGAGTTGACCACTGCACCACCAATTGCAACCGATACCCGTGGTACAAGTCCATCCCTCCCCGGAACGGGAAATTCAGGAACTGGCCAAACCGTATCAATATTGATATCACCCAGCAGCAAAACTTCGCCACCGGTCATGCCTGTACCTCGTCATTTTCTTGCGATCCTTCCGCAGAACGGATCGCTTTCACAAATTCAGCGATGCGACGAATGTCTTTGTCGGTATTGCTGCCGGGAACGTTGGTGGAGGTGTTGCTGTCCACCCCCCAGGGATGTGTCTTGGCGATGGCCGCCTTCACATTTTGTGCATTCAAACCACCCGCCATGATCACCGGCACGCCTGCGGTTTCCACAATGCGCCGGCTGATGTTCCAATCGTGAGTGAATCCGGTGGCACCCACGCCGGGAAAACCGGTGCGCTTGGTATCCAGAAGCAGCAGGTCGCTGACTGCCGCGTACTGCTTTGCAATCGCAACGCTGGCTTCGTTTTCCACGGGGATGGCTTTCATCAGGCGGATATCCTTATCCAACCGCGCGCGCAGCTCGCGCATGGTATCCACTCCCACACAATCGAGATCGGAGGATACATGCACGATATCAGGTTTCACTGCATCGACCATGCGCAGGATTTCATCCACTTTGGTGGCCATGGTCAAGGCCACGGCCGTGGTCTGCGGCGGCAGCGCTGTGACGATCTCCCGTGCTTCTTCGAAAGTCAGTTCAGCAGGCACTTCGTTATATTTTCCTGCCACAAAACCGACATGGTCCACCCCCAGTTGGGCTGCTTCCACGGCAGTGGCAACATCGGTGAACGCATAGATCTGAATAATCATCTTCGCCCTTTTTCCATTCTTTTTATAAAGTTAGTATCAAACCATCCAACACCGTGATTCAAAAGCATCAGTCTTGCTGCTCGCTCTTGCTTCTGGCCAATTCCCTTTCCTGGAACCGTTTTGTCTGTTCGATCAACTTTTGCTGATTGCGGATGCCATAAACTACCAGAGCAATGATCGTGATGGCATAAGGAATCATCTGAACCAGTTGCGAGGGGATGTTCAGCGTGCCCAACTGATTGGAGAGAGCATCGGCAATGCCGAAGAGGATCGCCGCCAGCACGGTACCCCACGGTTTTCTTCCGCCCAGATAGACCGCAGCCAGAGCGATAAAACCACGACCGGCCGTCATATCCCGTTGGAAGGAGGAGAGATAGGCCATGGAAAGGTTCAATCCACCGAGGGAAGCCAAAAAACCACTGACAAGGATGGTAACGAATTTTGTTTTTCGGACGTTGATCCCAACGGATGTAGCGGCTACCGGGTCTTCACCCACCGCGCGCAGATGGACGCCGAACTTTGTGTGATACAGCAACTGGTTTATGAGAAAAGCCAGAACGAAGGCGCCATACACAAAGATATTGTGCCCTGAAAGAACCGTCCCCAAGAATGGAATGTCTTTGATGATGGGAATATTCACCGTGGGAACAACTCCGCTTGCCAGGGTTGAGGAACTTCCTTTATCTCCGGTGAGCATGAACAGAAGAAATACGGTGCCGCCGGATGCCAGAATGTTCAACGCTGTTCCAGCCAGAATGATATTGGTACCAAGGTAAAGGTGAAAATATGCCAGCAGCGCAGAGAAAAGAACCCCCGCCGCTATGCCAGCCAGAACACCCAGCCAGACGTTGTGGGAAAAACCCGATACGATGACACCGGTAAATGCAGACACCAGCATCGTCCCTTCCAGGGAGATGTTAATAGAGCCGGACAGATCCGTGATCAAACCGCCCAGGGCAGGCAGGATCAGAGCGGTGCTGATGCGTAAAACGCTTGCCAGAAACAGGGCACTGAAGATCCCTTTTAGAACCAGATTAATGCTCATTGGAACCTCCCTCTGAGAGGGTACCATTCTCTTTGTTTGAAGTCTGCTCTTTCTTTTCCTCGATCACACGCTGTACGGTGGGCAGGATACGCTCAGCAGTTACGAACAGGATAATGAGCGCCTGGATCACAGAGATCATCTCCCGTGACATGTCCGAAGAACGTTCCATGATGTTGGCGCCGGCGCGCAGGTAACCGTACGCCAGAGCGGTGATCGGGATATACAACGGATTGTTGCGAGCCAGGATGGCCACAATGATGCCTTCAAAGGCCATGCTGATAGAAATATTGGTGATGATGCAATGTTGAATTCCCATCGTCAGATGGGCACCGGCCAGTGCACCGAACACGCCGCTGATCGCGAATACCAGTATGATCGTTTTCTTGGTATCAATACCGCCATAGCGGGCAAATTTCATATTGCTGCCGATCATGCGCAGCTTATAGCCAAAGGGGGTCTTGAACACCAGATAATACGCAACAATCACAGCCAAGATCACAATATACAGCATGATGGTGATATTGGTGTTCTCTGTAAATAAGGTATACGCTTTATTGAAGATTGGAATATTCGGAATAAAGGATGGTAATTGCCCTTCGACAGAGAATTTCTCCGAGACGTTATAGCCGGCATCTTCCGGTTTGATATGAAAAACCAGGAAATAATCATAGATCTTAATGGCAATGGTGTTCAACATCAGGGTCGATACGATCTCATTGGCATTCAACTGGGCCTTCAAATAACCAGGGATCAAACCCCACAGGAAACCAGCCAGCATGGCACACAGCAGAGCCAATGGAATTCTCAAAACAGCCGGCAGCGGAACATAGAGCGCCACCACACCCGAAACCAGCGCACCCATCACCAACTGACCCTGGGTACCCATGCTGAACATGTTTGCTTTGAAAGCGATGGCAACGGATAAGCCCACCAGGATCAACGTGATGGATTCCTCAATCCAATCCCCAAAGCGATTGAACTTTGTGAAAGGACCGGTCAAAAACGCCTTGTAAGCTCCAATGGGATCTTCGGAGACAAACAAGGTAATAATGAAACCAAGCAGAAGAGCAGCTCCAATAGCCAGAATGATGCGCAGCCCTTCACGAATGGTCGGATTTGAAAAGAATTTTTTCATAGCATTGCCTCCATCTCTTCTGCAGTTTGCCGCTTCACACCGAGCATGTAATACCCTAATTCTTCCTCACCGACTTTGGAAGCATTGGGAAAGACGCCCGTGATCTCACCTTCGAACATGGTGATAATGCGGTCAGAAAGACTCATGACCTCGGAGAGATCTGCGGAAACCAACAACACAGCCGCCCCATCGGTACGCTTCTTAACCAATTGATCACGGATGAATTCCGTCGCCCCCACATCAATTCCACGGGTGGGTTGGGCGGCGATCAATATCTTGGGGTCAGAAGAGAATTCGCGTGCTACCACAACTTTCTGCATATTTCCGCCGGAAAGCGAAGACACCGGCAGTTCTCCGTTGGGAGTAAGGATGCTGAACTCCTTGATCAGTTTCTTTCCATTGTTTTCAACAACTTTTTGGTCAATGACCAACCCTTTTTTAAAGGGGGGCTTGTCAAATCGATCGACAATCAGATTGTCATCAATGGACGAGGCTAACGATAAGCCGTTGCTCAGGCGATCTTCAGGGATATGGGCAACACCTGCCTGGCGCACTTCACGCGGGGTTTTCCCCGTCACTTCTATTTCGTCCACCACTGCTCTTCCTGAAGCGGGGACGCGCAGCCCGGTCAACACTTCGACCAGTTCAGTTTGACCATTTCCTTCAACGCCAGCCACCCCCAAGATTTCACCGGCATACAAATTGAATGAAAGGTCGCGCAACATGGTGCGGCCGGTTTCCGAAACATAGGAGAGGTCCTGTACAGACATCACTTTCTCCCCCCGTTTCATGGCTGGTTTATGAATGTCCAAAAATACTTCTCGGCCCACCATCATGCGTGCCAAGCCTTCCTTTGTGGCGTCAGCCGTTTTCATGGTTCCCATGATCTTTCCATTGCGCATAACGGTGACACGATCGGAGATCTCTTTCACTTCACGCAGTTTATGGGTAATGAAAACAATGGTCTTTCCTTTTTCAATCAAAACACGAACAGCTTTGAACAAATCCTTGGTTTCCTGAGGGGTCAAAACTGCCGTGGGTTCATCAAAAATAAGAATTTCAACGCCCAAATACAAGATCTTGAGAATTTCGATCCTTTGACGCATTCCAACATTGATCGTTTCCGTGATGGCGGTGGGTTCTACAAATAAGCCGTATTGTTCGGATAATTCCTTGGTCACTTCGATGGCTTTCTTTTTATCGAGCCGGACACCTTTGGCCGGTTCATGGCCCAACACAACATTTTCCGCCGCGGTAAAAGAGGGGATCTGCATGAAATTTTGATGCACCATGCCCACCCCTTTTTTCATTGCATCCACTGGGCTTTTGAAAACGACCGGTTCGCCATTGATGAGGATTTCACCGGATGTGGGTTGTTCGGACCCATATAAAATCTTCATCAATGTGGTTTTCCCTGCCCCATTCTCTCCAACAATCGCATGGATTTCCCCTTTTTCGAGCTGGAAATCGACACCATTATTGGCAACTACCCCGTTTGAATAGATCTTTACGATATTATGCATTTCAACAAGCGGTGCCATTTTGTCTCCACTATCTGAACAGAGTGTAGACAGAGGTCTTTCAACCTCTGTCTACTTGTCCATTAATTATTGAACTCTAGAACGCAGTGTCAACGGTGATCGTACCAGCGGTAACATCAGCTTCCGCCTGGGAGATCTTATCCTTGACATCCTGGGGGGTCAGTGAATCATAGATGTCGTTCTTGGCAAGACCAACACCACCTTCGGCGATACCGAGGGCTTCGCTTGTTCCATAGGGCAGAGTCCCTTCGAGGTGCAACTTTAATGCACGATAGAGACTGTTGTCGACGTTCTTCATCATGGAGGTAGCGATTACAGCAGCTAATTCAGGATTGGTATCTTTGATGATGGTAGCCTGATCGGAATCGACACCGATGGCATAGTTGCCGGTTTCCTGTGCGGCCTGGAAGATGCCATCACCGGTTGCACCAGCGACCTGGAATACATAGTCAGCACCCTGCTGGTACATAGCCAATGCTTGTTCCTTACCCTTGGCGGGATCGTTCCAACCACCAGCATAGTTCAACAGTACCTGGTAATCAGGATTCACAGATTTTACGCCCTGGGTGTAGCCAACAATGAAGTCATTGATGACGGGGATATCCTGAGCGCCAACCACACCAACAATACCGGTCTTGGTCATCAAGCCAGCATAAACGCCAGCCACATAGGATCCTTCGTTCTGTTTATAGGTGATGGAATAGACGTTCGAGCAGGCATTGCTGCAGTTATCGGGAGTTACAGCAGTATCATAAATCATGAAATATTTATCGGGATATTTGCCAGCGATCGCTTCCAGATAACCAACCATCTGCCAGGTGCCCATGATCATAATGTCATACTCTTCGTTGGCAGCGGCATCGGCTAAACCAGATTCCCAACCAGCGGGGTCGGTACCCATTTCAATGGTCTTGTATTCGAAGCCGAATTCTTCGGAGGCCTTTTTGACGCCACGTTCAGCGGAATCAAAGAAGGATTTGTCACCCAAGACACCATTCACCAGGTGAATGACTTTCAAGGGTTTGGTTTCGGCAACTTCTTCCGAGGTCGTCTCTCCTGAAGTTGTTTCTTCGGCGGTTGCAGCTTCTCCGGATTTAGAGCAAGCTGTTAGCAGCATACCAGCAACAAGTAGTAGTGCTAAAACGGTGAAAATTTTACTCTTCATTGTATCTCCTTATTTAGTTTTAGAATTGGACATGTTGTGATGGATCTTTACCATCGTCAATAAATAGTTTTGCCTTCCGAACACCTCCTTTCAAAAAGCGCCTGTTCTGTAATCAATTTTGTGAAATTGGATCTATGGATGAGGTCAAATTTCTATTCCAATTTCCTTTTTCTCTTTTTAAATCTCAAACTGCAACGCCATGCAGCAAAAAGCCCATTAAAGTACTGTGGTCAACAAAGCTTTTAACAAAATAATTGTCTTTTCAACATCCTGCAGATCCGCCATTTCAATGGGGGTATGATGGTAGCGAATGGGGATGGATAAGGCGCAGCTTCGCGCCCCTCTTCCTGCGTAGACCATCGGAGTAATAGCGGTGCTCATGCCAACCGCAACTTCATCCTGCAAGGGTATATGCATGGCTTGGGCAATCTCACATACCCGATCGGTCAAAGCATGGTTAGGGACATAGGCCGCCATCTTTCCACGGATGGCATCCATCCATTTCACCGCAGGTCCAGCCCCGAGGTGGATATCACCTTGTTTTCCCTCCAAATCAGGAGTATCGAAAGACAACGTGCCATCGATGCCAATGATCACATCCGGTTCGATGGAATTGGCAGCCGTGATACCGCCGGTAAGCATGGATTCTTCCTGTACGGAAAAAAGCAGGAAAAGGTCACACTGCAGATCTTCCGGTTTTATTATCTCCGTCAGGCGGATCAAACTGTAGCAACCCAGTCGATCATCCAACGCTTTACCGCTGATCAACGAACCAGTAAGCGATCGCAGCGGAGAATCCCAGGTGAGCACATCACCGGGCTTTACACCCATTGTCCGGGTTTCTTCTGCAGAAGAAGAACCAATATCAATATAGATCGTTGAAAAGTCGGAAATGGGTTCATGATTATCCAGATGCTGGGGCAATACCCCCGCAACACCTGCCACACATCCGTTGGAGGTCCACAGCGAGAGTCGGCTGCCAGGCAAAGCACGCAGACTGGTACCGCCCATTCTTTCCACCCTCAGAAAACCGCTGGGTAAAATGCGCTGCACCATGAATCCCACCTCGTCCATGTGGGCGACGACCATAACACGTTTGCCCTTCCCGGGAATATGGGCAATCAGGTTTCCCAGGTTGTCTAGCTGGCAATCACAGGTCGAAGATAAAGAGGAGCGGATGAAAGCAGCAACGCGTTCCTCCCTCCCCGGCACTCCGGGGATATTCACCAAATTCTCCAGAACCGTAATATCCGCTTTATTCATGGTCATCCCTTCATCATCTCTTCTGCCAGATTTGATTCGGACGCAAAGAAAGACACGCGTATTTTCGTGGAACCCACTCTTTTCATGATCCTCTCCTGATGCAAGTGGAATCGCGCACGATCAACTGTGCAGGCAGGATGACGCGCATATTTTCTTCCGTTCGGATGCTTTGCAGGCGTTCGATGAGCATATTGGTCGCTTTTTGGGCAATATCATCAATCGGTTGAGCCATGGTGGTCAAAGCCGGATTGACCGCCGAAGCGATCTCAATATTGTCAAAACCGACGATCGATAGATCGGCAGGCACGGATAAGCCTGCCTTATGGGCGGCCGTGATCGCACCGATCGCCATCATGTCATTCAGCACAAAAACGGCACTGGGTTTGTGCGGGTTCTTCAGCAATTTTTGCATTCCAACCTCACCGCTCATGAACTGAAAATTGCCAGCTTCAACCAGGTCAGGTTGAAAAGGAATTCCATAATCTTGCAGGGCACGTTTATACCCTTCAAAACGTTGCATGCTGGGGGTGACATTATTTGGACCGGTAATACAGGCAATGGTACGGTGTCCAAGGTCGATCAGGTGACGGGTAGCTTCGAAGCCGGCCTGCTCGTTATCCAGCAGGACCACATCTGCCAATTCAAGCGGCACATCCCGGTCAGCCACGACCACAGGAATTTTATTATCAAAGAAGGGGCGCAGGTCATGTTCCTCTCCACCAGCAGCAATGAAAATCACCCCGTCCACCTGTTTGGCAATCAGAGTATGAATGTAACTTTCCTGTTTCACCGGATCATTATCGCTATTGCCCAGGATCACGCTATAACCATGCTGGTACCCGTAATCTTCGATTTTCCTGGCAACTTCAGCAAAGAACAGGTTGGAAATATCGGGAAGGATCAGCCCAATGGTCTTGGTCTTTCCGCTGCGCAAAGAACGGGCAGCCATATTGGGGTGATAGTCAAGCTGGTTCAAAACTTCAAGAACACGTTCTTTGGTTTTGGGGTCGATATTGCGCGTTTGATTGATCACATGCGAGACCGTTGTGATCGAAACACCTGCTTCTTGGGCTACATCTTTGATCGTTACCCGTTTCATGAAAGCGCCTCGCGCAAACGTTTGCGCAAACGTTTTTCAATTTTCACACGGCAGGTGGGAATTGTCAAGTTTTGCTCACAAATTCTCGGATCGTGCAGGTGCAGGACGGCATCCGTCATCCTCTGGACCTCCATTTCCAAGCAATCATTCACCATCTCCATGCCCTCGCCGCTTCTTTCCTTTACATTCCCTTGCGTAAACTCTCCATTTTTCGAACTTTTTTTTGGATGATCTGCACATCACCGATATCTTTACGATGCCGCAGGGTGGCCGGCTCGATCCGACCGAGCAAGGCCTCTATCCCGGCCGAGATGTTTCCCGCATCCGTTCCGATGCCAACCACTGCCAACGCGCGAGCTCCCAGCGTTTCCAAACCCTGCGGTTTCTCTATGATCGATGCATAGATAATGGAAAAACCTTCCTGATTGACATCCTCATCCTTGAGATTCACTACGATCTTTTCGCTGCCTGATTGGGGGTATGCCGCCGGGACCAGGTATTTGCACACCGATGCTTGGGGCAGAAAGGCAGCGTTCTCTTTTCGCAATTGCCCGTCCGCTAATTCGCCAAAGAATTCAGGGGCATCCGTATCCAGCAGTGCCATCATATTGATCGCCTCGGGGTCGCCCAGGCGGACATTGTATTCGATCACCCGCACACCATGTGCGGTGGTAATGAATTGGCCATACAGAAAACCACGGTACCCTGCGCCGGTCTCTTCTTCAATGGCATTCACCGTGAGTTGCAAAATCAAGTCTGCTTCTTGCAGATCATCCTTTGTGAGAAATGGCATCGAGCCGTCGGCCATGCTGTAAGCGCCCATCCCGCCGGTCATTCCACCCTGATCACCATCGTAGGCATATTTAAAGTCCTGCGCCACGGGCATTCCCATGATCTTGCCGTCCGCTACAAAAGCCATGCGTGAGAATTCCTCGCCGATCAATCGTTCTTCCAGCAGCACCACACCATCCTGCTCTAATGACGTTTGTACTCTTTCCAACGCCTCATCGATGGTTTGAAAATGCACCCCCATCACGCTCACCCCTTTCCCTCCGGTGAGTCCGATAGGTTTCACCGCCACCTGCCCTACCTCCCGGATAAAATTCCGGGCAGTTTCAACATCTCTCACTTCCTTCCATTGCGGAGATCCTTTTTGCACACGGCGGCGCAGCAGATCACGCATGAAGACTTTATCACCTTCCAAATGAGCCTGGGCTTGGGTGGGACCCATTACCCGGATGCCCTGCCTGCGCAGCCGGTCGCTCACCCCCGCGATCAATGGCACTTCCGGACCCACCACCACCAGTTCCACCTTGTTTCCGGTGAAAAAATCTTTCATAGTCTCTACATCCTGCATGCTTCCTACGCTGGATAGAGCAGCCAACTTTTGAATTCCGGGGTTCAAATGACTTCCATATACATATAAAGAATCTCTTCCCCGGTTCTTCGCCAGGATTTTTGCAATTGCGTGTTCTCTTCCTCCACTGCCAATTAAACCAATTCTCATTTTTCTTCAGTGCTCCTTGTAGGATCGAAACGGTGAGATAACACCGTGAACTGATAGCGTTCACTGAGGTAAATATTCTTATTCGACTCAATCGGGGTTCCCCCTGCCAAATAAGTGACGGATTCGGTGTACAACAGCGGGGTTTGCAGGGAAACATTCAGGATTCCGGCAAGATAATCATCTGCCGCCACGGGTTTAATGAGGGTTTTCTGCCTCGCCAGGACATGGTTGAAATTCTTTTCGAAAACCACATACAATGATTGGCTGGAAAAATCATAATCCAGCAAGCCGGGGCAAAGTTTTTCAGGAATATATGTGACCTGGTAGGCAATGGGATCTCCATCCGCATAACGGACACGTTCCAATTTAAAGACCCAATCTTCTTCCGATATTTTCAAATTTTCAGCATGGAACGATTCGGGGTGTTCCCTGGTAAAACAGACCACTTTTGAAGAAGGAACCAGACGTCTTTCATGGATCTCTTCGGAGAAACTCATCAGATTTTGCAGGCCATAATTAACCATGGGTTGGCTGACAAAAGAACCTTTTCCCTGGATGCGGGAAACGATGCCTTCATTTTGCAGTGTTTCGATGGCTTTGCGTGCGGTATTGCGGCTGACATGGAACTTTTCCATGATGTCGCTCTCGGACCAAACACGACTTCCAATAGCGATCTCCCCCGAATTGATCTTTTCGCGCATTAACTCGCATATTTGCTGATAGAGTGGCGTATAACTCACGCGGGAAATCTGCGGCATGCTGATCCTCATGAATTGAAGGGTTAACCCAACAAGTTACTGCATTTGATTATACTGCAAGCAGCTTGTCATTGCAAATAAAAACGTTTTCGTCACATTGTTGCATAGGAGGAGAAAAAAAATGACAAAAACAACGATCGGCAGAAAAATCTGATCCAATCCATCAGGAGAATGATTCCGGTAGTACAGCAGCGGTTCAAACACTGCAAATTATTTCCCGGTGAGGATAAATTGGGTACAATCTGTATATGAAAAAGGTATGGGCTGCGAAAGGAAAAATAACAGGGCTCCGTTTTTCTTCCATACTCAGTTTTTTTCTGCTTCTCATGATCGGCCTGGGATGCAGCCTGCCTGCCCAAAATGGATCAAATCGTGATCAGGAGGGGCAAACCCTTTCCACCCCCGTCGTTCTCACCATTACGGATACCCCCACCGCAGGAATAGAAGAGCCAACCCCTGAACCGACTCCCACGCCCACAGCCACGCCGGAAATCGTGGAAGAAAAGGTCAGTCGGTCGGAAGTCCTGGAAAACAGCAAACTGCCAGCTTTTGATCAATTCATCCAAGATCTGAAAACAGGCGAATCGGGGCGCGTGGTAGGAATATGGGTGGACAATATCTTGGCGCTGCGCGTGGTTTACCAGCCCGGCGATCAACCCGCCTTTGTCAGTACGGATGAGGATGTGGCGACTTTCTTTTTGCTGCCATGGGAAAAAGCAGGGAATTATGGCCTGATCGCGCATAATAATTTGGCAGGAAAATATTTTTTCAATTTACAGGTAGGCGATATCATCTCGCTGGTTTTTGGAGATGGGGATTACATGGATTTTGAGATCACACAGATCAAACAATTCCAGGCGCTGCAGCCGCACAACGTTCGTACCAATTTCCTTGATACGGCCACCGGTGAACAATTGACCGTAAATGAAGTATTCTTTGAAGTATATATGGGTGATTTTCACACAACCCTGCAGACTTGCATTGCATACGGTGGAAACAGCGAATGGGGACGCCTTTTTACCATCGCTCCTCCACTATACTGACAATTGTGATCAGAAAAATATATAATCAAATAACGGAGGGATCCTATGTTTTTTCAGCAGATCATAAAAGCTATTACGAACGGATGGAAATGGATCATACTCATCACCCTGATCGCCGTGGTCATTTCGCTGTCGATCTCCGCCACCACCACCCCGATCTATCGCACCCAGGCCACTTTTATCATCGCTCCCAATAAAGATCTACCCAGCAGCCGCGACATTGTCAGCGCTTTTACTGCTTTGGATACGCTGGATATTTTCTCCACCTATGCCGATATCCTCTCCAGTGACAGGGTATACGAAGAAGCGCTAAAAACAGTGGATATCACAGAAGAACAATTGGCTGCCTTTACGCATTCCACTACCATGAAACCGGATTCGCTCATCCTAGAACTAACCGTGGACGGGCCCGACCCGCAGGTGGCAACTGCACTGGCAAATGAGATCGGCACCTACGGAATTCAATTCATCAACGCCTATTTTTCTGTCTTTGAGATCGATTTCTTGGATCAGGCCGTGGTGCCCACCCAGATATTCCGCCCGCGCGTTTATCGCGACATGGGCCTGGCGGCCGGCATCGGGTTGTTGAGCGGGCTGCTGCTGGTCGTCATCAGGGAATTCATACAAATTCCGCTCACCCAATTTGCCAAACGGTTTACTCAGGATGGCGAAAGCGGTGCCCTGACCCGCCGATCCATTGAAAAAGCCATGTTGGCTATGAAAACCAAAAACGATGAATGGCCAATCACGATGGTCCTCATTAGGTTAAAGGATTTGCCCGACCTGTTTGCAGTACTGCCAGGGTTCTCGCGCAAGAAAGTGGCAACCGAGGTCGTCAACAGATTGAAAGAGCATTTGAAGGGCAATGACCTGATCAGTCGTTGGGATGCCTCTACTTTTTGCATCGTCTTGCCGCGCACTCCCCAAAAAGCGTCCTCAATCATTGAGCAGCGCTTGGGTGGGGTTTTTGCGGCTTCTCTTAAATATGGGGTGACCGACGCAGAACAGGTCGTTTTGGAACCTATTCTTGCTTCCGGGACAAGCACGAACCCCAAGGAATTTGATCACTTTGTCGAGAAAGTAGAAGCGGATATCAAAAAACTGGAATGGTAGAAAAAGGAGCCTATTCATGTTCAAGCCCAAACCCAAATTTTTCATTCCATTCCTTTTTTTCTGTATTCTGTTGATCGTCCAACCTGTTAAGGCACAATCTGGATGGAATACTATTCCACATGCCCAAAATGTGGAGTTATCGTTATCTGATCTCGGCTTCGAAGATTCCATCGTCTTGCAGGGGCCCTATCAAGAGGTATCCGCTTCATTCAGTTTACCGCCCGATTGGAACCTGACCTCTCCGGCAACATTAAATTTACGCCTCTACAGTGAATTTCAATCGTTGTTCGAAGCATTAACAAACCAGGAAAGCAGCACCGCTACTGCAGGAATGGAAGGGTATCTCAAAATAACGCTCAATGGAAATACGATCACTGAAACCACATTAAATGAAAATGTTGAATCAGTGCTTTCAATAACCATCGATTCCGAATATTTCCTCGAAGATTCCAAAGAGAACCTTTTCACGATCAGTTGGGATTCTGCCAGTGCCTGCCAGTACAGCGTCACCACTACCCTAAGCATTGACCCATCCTCGAAGATCAATTTTCCTATGGAAACCAAGGCGGTGAAAACCGATCTATCTGCCTTCCCCGCACCATTCTATACACCGCATGCCCTGAAAACTTATCCCATTGCGCTGGTCATCCCTGATCAGCCGGATGAAGACGATCTTTCGGCGCTGCTGGCAGTTTCGGCAGGGTTGGGCAAGCAGACGGAGGGAGCTGCCCAATACGACATTGTCCCGATGAGTGAGGTTAACGTTGCGGCCTTCGGCAACGAGCATCTCATTGTGATTGGAAAGACGGACGAATTGGCTGAGTTTTTTCAGAAAAAAATGGATAACCCGGAACTCCTTTCTCTCCTTGAAAGCAGCCCGGCAGGAAATGGGCTTCTCTCTCTGCAAGTTTCCCCCTGGAATTCAGGACGAGCGCTCCTTCTGGTGACAGGAGAAAATGGTGAAGCATTGCGCAAAGCCAGCGCAGTGATCGCAGCGAATGATTTCCTGCCCTACGCCAATGGAAATACTGCCATCATCCAAAACATCATTGACCCGTCGGAAAAGGCGCAATTTCAGGTGGATGTACCGTTGAGCGATTTAACGCAGGAAAGCCTGGCAATGAATACACTGGGTGAAACGACCATTCGCATTCCCTTTGATGTACCCGGGGATACACAGATCAGTTCCGAAGCATTTTTGGAACTTTATTTCCGCCATTCGCAACTGATCAATTATCTGCAGTCGAATTTGACCGTGTCACTGAATGGGAAAATGGTCAGTAATATTCGCTTCAGCGACACCTCCGCCCAGGATGGGTTGGCGCGCATTATCTTCCCGCCCGACACCATCCGCCCGCTCAAAAACATCCTGGAGTTTACATTCAACATTGCCTCACAGGATGTCTGCGCTGATGAACGCAGCGGCAATTACTGGATATCGATCTTCAAAGAATCGTACTTACACTTGCCCCCGGTTCTGGAAATATCCCAAGAACAGACCTCTTACACCTTGAAAGACATTCCGGATGCTCTATTGAATGACCATACCCTATCGACTCTGACCTTCCTTGCCGATCAAAACGACCCGGAAAGCTGGAAATACGCATCCCGCCTGGCTTTTGAGCTGGGCACCTTTACCCGATCGGATATTGTTCAGCCCAATGCGGTTTTCGCAGGAACAGCAGAAGGGCTGCAAGGGAAAACAACCCTCGCGATTGGCATGACCAGCGAGATCCCATTCTCAAGCGGTATCAATGCTGCACTTCCCCTACCTTTCAAAGAGGATGGCAGCATCCAGGATACCACCCTCAATGGCATTCAATTTCAAATGCAGGCAGATCAGCCGTTCGGCGTTTTGGAAATCACCAGTCAGTCTGATGACCAGTCCCTGCTTTTTTCCATCTTGGGCAATTCAACCGATGGGCTGCAGAGCGCATTTCAAACTGCGCAAACCAGACTTCTCCACGAGGATGGCCCTTCTGCAAATGTGGAGATCATCGACAACAGCAATATTTCGCATTCCTATTACATCAAGCCATCCCTTCCGGCAGCAGGGAATGAGGAGACACGGGAGAACTGGCTGCAGCGTATGATCAGCCCCACGGCAGAAAAAACCGTCATCTATCTGCTGGTGGGATGCACCCTGCTCACGGCTGCATTCATCCTGTGGATCATCGCCGATAATGCCAGGGCAAAGAAAAAATCGAAATAAGGGCTGCCTCAGAAAAAAACGGGAACAATCATCATTCTTTCCCGTTTTTATTTTCATCATCGCGCATTTGCAGTAAGTCCCAGCGGTTTCCGTAGAGATCCTGAAATACCGCGACCACGCCATACGGTTCCTTGCGCGGTTCCTCCAGAAACATCACACCCCGTTCACGATATCGATGATAATCGCGCCAGAAATCATCACTATGCAAGAATAAGAAAACCCTTCCGCCCGCCTGGTTGCCAACCGCTTTCTGCTGCACCTTCCCTATTGCTTTGGCAAGCAGCAGGCAAGTGGAATCCCTGCCCAGCGGGGCAACCCTCACCCAGCGTTTGTCAGAGCCGAGAATGGTATCTTCCACCAATTGAAAACCGAGAATCTGTGTGTAATAGGTGATGGCTTCATCATAATCATGCACCAGAATCGCAACGTTCCCAAGGAACTGGTCCATTCTTCACCCTTCCCTTTCCACAAAAGAGCATATCACAAAACGACGATCCTGGATGCCGTAAATTTCAGATAATTTGTATATACTTTATCATATTATAAGCAGGTATCATGATTGCTGAAGATACAACTGGAGAAAGATATGAAAACTAAAATTTTATCCCTGATCGTCGTCAGCGCATTGTTTCTCAGTGCTTGTTCAACAGTATCGGCCGGCGGAACTGCAGTGCAACCCACCTCGAATTCTTCTCCGACAACCACCGATCAAACCACCACCATCAGTTTTAGCAAGGATATCATGCCGATCATCCAACAATTTGCGCTTCCAGCCCATGGGAGCGAAATGAAAGGCGGTGTCAGCCTCGAAACCTACGATGACATCATGAAATATGTGGTACCGGGAGATCCGCAAGCCAGTGTCTTATACAAATACCTGACTGGTGATGGAGTGCCTGTTATGCCACCCAGTGGGAAACTGCCCGATGCAACCATTCAGCTCTTCTATGACTGGATTGCGCAGGGCGCACAGAACAACTGATTCTTCCTGTCCTATTTTCTCCTCCTATACAAAAAGAGCGGATTTTTCATCCGCTCTTTTTATTGAAGTGTGATCTTGGCATACTTTTTCCGATAATCCGGCAGGGCAAAAAAAAGGAATACGAGCATCGGCAGCCCCATTACCAGCCCAACCAGCGCATAGGATGAGCTGTAGTTGCCAAACGATTGTGCCGTCCAACCAAAGATATAGGATCCAAGAAAAGCGCCCAGGTCCTGGCCAAAAATGATGGTGGCATTGCAGGCACCTCGCCTGTTCACCTCCACCAGGTTTACTGCCATGGCAGGAAAAGTGGCAAACGACAACCCATATCCCATTCCGATCAACATTCCTCCCCCCAACAAACCGGGTTGGGTTTTCACAAAGCCGGTCAGTGCGAATCCACCCAGCAGGATCGTCAGCGCCAGCCAGCCTGCCTTGCGCGGTGCGCACAGATTGAGAAAACGGTCGCTGAGCAGCCGGGAAAATAGCAGACCCAATCCAAACATGATCAAAAATGGAATGGCGCTCGAAAAACCGATTTCCTGCGCATACAGGGGTCCATAGGTAAGCAACCCTGGCCAACCGATAAAGATGAGGCACATGATCAACGCAAGCAGAAGAACGCGTTTTTCCATCAACGCTTGCATGGAAAAATGAAGGAAAGGATTCTTGATATCCTCAAAACGCATCAACAGGACCACCACAACTGCAAGAATTCCAAGAATTCCGGAAAACAGAAAGACCAGGTTGAAGTTTGCATCACCCAACAAGGATAATCCCACAATGGGAGCGATCACCTGACTTGCGACAGTGCCTATGATGGACGAAACACTGAAACCCTCCGACCGCCGCTCTTCAGGGATCAGGTCGGCCGTCAGGGTGCTCAAGCCAGTGGAAAAGACAGAAAATGGAAAACCAAGGAAAAGACGCAGAATGCCCAAACCACTCAATCCAATGGGCAGGAGCAGGCAAAAGTTGATCACGGAACTGACCAACAGCGCGACCACCAGCGTCCATTTCCTTCCCAGCCGATCGATCAGATACCCGCTGAACGGGCGAAATAGAAAGGTTGAAAGGGTCATCATGCTGGAAATCAAGCCAACCTGAACCGCATTTCCGTTAAATCGTCTCACGATATAAAGGGAAAGGGCAACACCGGTAATGCTGATGGGGGCAAAAGCCAGTGCATTGGCCAGCAATAACAGGATGAAATTGGTCGTCCAGAGTGGTTTGGAAGGTTGTGAGTTTTTATTCATTGTAGGACCGTTGAGAAGCAAACTAATGAGATAATACAGTTTATCACCGATAGGATTTCGTGGTCAGATTATCTGCCTTTTTGCTGTTTCTGCAATTTGTCTGCACGTAGAAAGGATAAAAATGGAGATCGAGAAAGAGAAAAAACGATTCATCGACACATTCCTTCAAGCACCGCTGCTGGCACGGTTGGCGACCGCCGACGGCAACGGGCAACCGCATGTCATTCCGGTCTGGTTTGGCTGGGATGGGGAAAGCATTTGGGTCAGTTCCTATTCCAATACCCGTAAAGTATCCGACCTTGAAGCCAACCCCAAAATTGCCATCACCATTGATGTGGCCGGGGATGAGGGTGAAACGAAAGCGGTCATTTTCGAAGGCCAAGCAGAGCTGGTCAAAGGACCTGCCGATTTTCTGCACAGCCAATTCCTGTGGATCTACACACGCTATCTGGGAGAAGAAGGTGTGCTGGCAAAAAGCCCGCAGGAATGGATCGCCGATCCGCACAATTTGCTGATCAAGCTCACCCCTCAGAAAGTTTTCACCTGGCAGTGGTAGAACACGCTTCCTTTAATAAACAGGTCATTCACCCGATCTGCCATCGTGCCTACCTGCTCGCTTCAAGCCATTCAATGCACTCACTTGCTTTTATGTGTTGTTGACATACGGTGGTTAATACCAGTAGAATTAGGAGAATAATACTAGTAAGGAGAAATATTATGAATCAAGAAGCCCCACACCGCCAGCATCACATTGATATGCTGCCGGGCGACATCGCCCCCACCGTTCTGGTTCCAGGCGATCCTGGACGGGTCGAGCTGTTCGCCGAGCACATGGATGAGGCGCACAAAGTAGCACAAAAACGTGAATATCTTACCTATACCGGGAAAAAGGATGGCATAGCCATCAGTTGCACCAGTTGCGGCCTTGGACCTTCGCCGACAGCGATCGGCACAGAGGAACTGATCCGTATTGGAGCAAAGAACATCATCCGCATGGGTACCTGTGGGGCGATCCAACCATTCATGAAAGCGGGCGATATCATCATTGCCACCGGTGCAGTGCGCGGCGAGCGCGCTACGGAGGAATTCATCTCCATTGATTACCCTGCCATTTCCAGCCATTTCATCGTGCGCGCATCCATCGAGGCCTGCAAACGCCTCGGACTCACCTATCATGCCGGCCTGGTGCGCACGCACGATGCCTTTTACCTTGAATCACCCTGGGCATTTG
Organism: Pelolinea sp.; assembly: GCA_012797975.1. Taxonomy (GTDB): domain Bacteria; phylum Chloroflexota; class Anaerolineae; order Anaerolineales; family Anaerolineaceae; genus UBA4781. The sequence goes on from JAAZOD010000028.1 coordinate 94,925, forward strand.
GCGATTACAAGGCCCGCCTGCAAAAATGGGTGGACCTGGGCGTATTGGCCGTGGAAAACGAAGCAGCCACCATGCTGGTGATCGCCAGCATGCAAGGTGTGCGGGCGGGTGCCATCCTCTTGAGCAGCGACCCTATTTTCGGAGGCAGCGAAAACGATCCCGATCTGGACGAGCACAAGAAGAACCTGGTGCGCGTGGGCATCGAGACAGCCAAGATCCTGCATGAAATGGGTCTGGATTAGGTGAAAGGAAAATTGGAGAGATAACCATGGAAAAACAACACCATATTCAACTTTTGCCGGGGGATGTTGGCGAAACAGTATTTCTGCCAGGCGATGTGAGCCGCGCCAAGGTCATTGCCGACCATTTTGACAGTGCCGAGCTGGTGGCATCCAACCGCCAGTACAACACGTACACCGGCCTGTACAAGGGCATCAAGGTGAGCGTCACTTCCACCGGCATCGGTGGGGCAGCCGCTGCCATTGCCATCGAAGAACTGGTCAAAGTTGGCGCCAAGAATTTCATCCGCATCGGCACAGGCGGGATGTTCCAGACCTGGCTGCCGGTGCCCGGGATTTTGGTGATCACCGGTGCGGTCAGCGGGGATGGATTGACCCGTGAATATTTTCCGCAGGGCTTTCCGGCGGTGGCTGATTTTGAGACCGTGGAAGCCATGCTGGCATCCGCCAAGGAACTGGGCATCGAAGTGCACGAGGGGTATGAGTGGTCGCACGATTCCTTCTATGCCGGATCGGTATTCTCGAATCTGGATATTTTGGAGATCGAAAAGCCCTGGATCGACGCAGGGGTGCTGATCGCCTCTCAGGAGGCATCCACCGTCTTGACCCTGTCGATGGCACGCAAATGCCGCGGCGGCGTCATCCTGGCATCCGCCGGCTGCCACCAGCATCCGGAAATCTCCGCCACGCCCGAGCAGATGGTGAAAGCCATCTCCGACGCGACGAAGATCTCGCTCGAGACAGCGCTCAAATTGCATAAGCTGGATCACGGAGCATAAAAGCTAGCAAACATTATTCCAGAAACCAAAAAAGACCTTTTCTTTACAGGAAGAGGTCTTTTTAGTCACTTTCTTTCCAGCACCAAATGATAGCCGGTGGGAGCAGGATACTCTACCGTCTGAGGGTCCCTGACATAGGGCTGCACGGAAGAACCGCCCAGCATCTTTGCCAGGACTTGCATATGGGACAAGAGCACCTGATCAAACTTTCGGCCCAACCAGCCCCGTCCTGCCGACCCCCAAAACCGGTAATAGTGCAAACTTTCTTGAATGACCCCGCGCGGATCGTAGAATCCTTCCATGTGGTCAACTAAATAGCCAGCTCTCTCAGCCAGATGATGCAGCGCATAATGGGTCAAGCGCTGATAATCGAGCGGTGCCTGGTGGATTTTCAGGTAAAAGGGAACAGCGATGACAACCTTGCCGTTTGGTTTCAACAGCGGCCGGATTGTCTGCAGCATTTCCAACGGCGAAGAAACATGCTCCAGCACATTCATCAGCAAAACCACATTGAAGCTGGAGGGAGAAAAAGGATTGAGCTGGATAAGGTCACACACCACATCCACTGCCGGGTAAGGGTAGACATCCAGCAGGATATGGGGAAAGTCAGCGTAAAAGGGAAGAAAATCCCCATGCCCCGCACCCACATCCAGGATCAGGGAATCTTTGGAGAGTTCTTGAAGCTGTGATCTTAGAAAAACCCCGTTGGCCCGGCGCCAGGCAGTATCCTTACCCGTGCCGCGCTCTCGGAATTCTGACGGATTGATATTTTCGGGGACCTGTGTAAAGAGGATCGCGTTTTCTTTTTGAAGATAAATATGATGGCATTTCCTGCAAAAGATCTGTCCATCGTTTATCTTCAGGGATTTGCGGCAGGAGGGACAAACCAAAACCTCCAATAAGCTCTCATTTTTATTTTGCAGCATCACCCCTCGCTCTGGTTTTCAATCACATAAGTTATCGTTTCATTTATATTTCGGTTGGATTCCTTAGTAATAGCATACAAAGCGCTATTATTAATTTCAACTTTTTTTATTTAGTCCTTTCCTTATTCTACATCGATAGATTAACATATCACCACAAATGGTCACTCAGAGATTTAAAAACACTGGACTTAAATCAAAACGGAGCAATAAAACAATTGCTCCGTTTTTTTCTTCATTTATTGGAAGATCTCAGAGTACGACGACGTTCTCAGCTTGCAAACCCTTAGGGCCTTTTGCAACGGTGAACTCTACGCGCTGTCCTTCTTCCAGATTGCGATAACCATCACCAACGATGGCATTGAAATGGACGAAGATATCCTCGCCCTGTGCACGGGTAATGAAACCGTAGCCCTTGCTACCATTGAACCATTTTACCGTGCCTTGTTCTTTTTCAGACATGACTTGGAACTCCTTTCTTATAAGTATTGCCGGGTCAAGTAAGTGTTCCAAATCAAGATATTACTCTTTGCATTAGAACTTTTATTAATCAAGCGATTTAGTTTACCCCATATTTCAAATCCGTGTGTTAACAGATTATCAGATCCGTACCCAGATTAATACCCTGTTCTAAAGCCACAGAGTATAATACAAAGCCTACTATCTACACTTTAAACAGGAAAAGAATTATGAACATTAGACGGATCGCAGTGATCGTACTGGATGGCGTCGGTGTCGGTGAACTGCCGGATGCCGGCGCTTATGGGGATATCGGCAGCAATTCGCTCTCGAACACCGCCCGTGTGTTGGGCGGATTGAACATGCCCAATATGGGCGAGATGGGGTTGGGGAACATCACGCCCGTGCTGGGCGTGCCGCCACGCGAACAAACCCGCGGGGCTTATGGAAAATGCCGTGAAGCATCCAAAGGGAAAGATTCCGTTACCGGTCACTGGGAATTGATGGGGGTTGAAGTGAAAAGGCCCTTTCCCACCTATCCCAACGGTTTTCCCAAAGAAGTGCTGGATGAATTTACCCACCTGAGCGGTTATGAAGTGCTGGGAAACAAAGCCGCATCCGGTACGGAAATATTGAAAGAGCTCGGCGAAGAGCACATGCGGACGAAAAAACTGATCGTGTATACTTCCGCCGATTCGGTCTTTCAGATCGCCGCTCACGAAGATGTTGTGCCGGTTGAAGAGTTGTATCGCGTCTGTTCGATCGCGCGTGAAATGCTGAAAGGCGACCATGCCGTAGGACGGGTGATCGCACGTCCTTTCAGCGGGACAAGTGCGGAAAATTTCGCGCGAACCAAGCGCCGTCATGATTATCCGTTGCTGGCTCCTACCGATACCATGCTTGACACATTGCTGAAGGCAGGGCACAAAGTCTATGCCACCGGCAAGATCGATGATCTATTTGGCAATCGTGGCATCAGCAAGACGCATCACTCGGTCTTCAATATGGAAAGCATCCAGGCCATGGTCGATTTCATGGATGAGGATTTCAGCGGGCTGCTCTTTGCCAATTTGGTGGAATTCGATATGACCTATGGTCACCGCAATGACGTCAAGGGATACGGGCAAAAACTGGAAGAATTTGATGCCTATGTTCCCGCCATCCGAGAAAAAATGCGGGACACCGATTTTGCCATGATCGTGGCAGATCACGGGGTAGACCCCACCACCGAAAGCACCGATCATTCCCGTGAATATATCCCCTTGCTCGTTTTTGGGAAACAGATCAGGAACAATGTGAATTTGGGCACCCGGCAGTCTTTTGCCGATGTGGCAGCCACTATTGGTGAAGCTTTTCAGGTAAAAGCTCCCAAGATCGGCACAAGCTTCTTCAAAGAGATCCTACGATAATGAAAAAACTCCCCTGATAACTCAGGGGAGTTTTTTACCTGCAGCAACCACTTCCTTTACAAAATTTACGCAAAATGGTATTTCAAAACGAGAGGGGTAAGATTGGCCCGGGGTCGTTATCCCAAACCACATACCATTTTTTACCGCAATTTGGGCAGGTCATTTCCAGATTGTAATTACCTGGTTCTGTTTGATAGAAAAAGGGAACATAGTCACCCTTGGCAGGCCATTCTCTCGCTTTTTGAGACTTCCAACAATGCTGGCAGACCAGGTCTCCGGCAAATTGTGATAGATGCATGCTTTCCTCCTTTTTTAGATTTTTCAACATCCCTTCAACCAACAACCTTTTCAAGAGGGAGCAATGGACACCCTGACCCCCTGTACTTGAAATTATACAGACATTGCAATCAAATTCAACCTTCCTATTCTTTTATGAGTTCCTCTACCGGTTGAAAGTCATGAAGGGCTAAAGGCCTGGGTCTGAAAGCTATCCGCTGCGGGAAATTGATAACCCACTTCGAACACGTCCAAACAGGCATTGACCACATCTTCATCATACAAGATACCCTTGTTCGCGGTTATTTCCTTTCGGGCAGCGTCAAAACCCAAGGCCGGCCGGTATGGGCGATGAGAAGACATGGCTTCAACCACATCCGCCACTCCGATAATGCGTGCTTCCAAAAGGATATCCTCTCCTTTTATTGAGCTTGGATAACCAGTGCCATTCATGCGTTCATGGTGCTGGTAAACGATTTGAGCCAGAGGCCAGGGAAACTCGATATTTTTCAACATGTCAAAGCCCACCTGCGAATGCATTTTCACCAAATTGTATTCAATGATACTCAGTTTGCCTGGTTTGCTGAGGATCTCTGCCGGAATGGCGATCTTCCCCAGATCATGGATGATCCCTGCAATGCGCACTCCCTCGATTTGATCCGCTGATAGCCGTAAATGGATGGCAATTGTCGCCGCCAAATCGCCCACTCTTTTTTGATGGCCAGCGGTGTATGGATCGCGCATTTCCACAATCAAAGCGATAGTTCGGATGACACCGTTCATTGTTTGCTGCAATTTTGCCGCCAGGCGCGTTTTTGCCCATGCGGCCGCAAGTTGATTGGCGAAGGCGGTAATGGTCGGAACATCTTCCCCGGTCAAATTTTTCGATTGCACAAAAAAAATGCCAAGTACGGTATTTTCGACAATAAGCGGTGTGACGATCACTCCAGCATGCCGGGGGAATCTATTCAAACCGGCTGGTATTTGGCCGATATATTGCGAGGGTACCGTTTCCAAAATCCGTTCAATGTCTTTAACAAAAACAGATTCTCTTTTTTGCACCACCTCGTTGAAAGTTACAACCGCATCCAAGGGCAATGAAAAATTCTCTTCACATACTTTTTGACTTTCAGGAAGTTTATTCCGTTGAGAGAAATCGACCGAAAAGAAAGTTGAGAAAACATTACTTTTTATATTATCAACGGAAAGCAAGGCACAAGCCAGGCCCAGTTTATCCAGCTCCGCTGCAACTGCAAAATAGATCGCAGCAGGTGTTAATGTGGTGGCGGTGGCCACGGCAGCTCTGTTGAGAGCGGTGATAAACTGTTCCGCTTTTTTACGTCGGGTGATATCCCGCAAGATGATCGTGGAACCCAACTCCTTCCCCATATAAGTAAAGGTCATTTCAACATCAAGCAAACGTCCATCTTTCGTGAGCAGTTGAGTTTCCAGGGATTGTACAAAGCCTTTTTCTTTGGTCTCTTTTAAAATACCTTCCATTAACTTTTTATTTTCTTCTGGCAGCAAGGCATCCGGTGGATAACCGATCCTCTCCTGTTTGGTATAGCCAAAGATCTCTTCTGCTCCCCTGCTCCAATCGGTGATGATCTCATCATCGTTGATGGTCGCAATGGCATCAATGGATGTTTCGACCAGCGTGCGGTAGCGAAATTCAGATTGCTTGATCTGTTCGAACAAATGATTCTTTTCGATGACCACAGTGACATTATTCACAATGGTCACCAAATCACGAACGATCTTTTCATTGAACTTCTCTTCCGCATTACTCAGGAAAGCCCAAACCCCCATTAAATGATCTTCATATACAGCCGGCAAAAAGAGGGCAGACCGGATGGAAGGAATAACCGCCATCCATACAGGATCTGAAAAGTCCTTATTGATCACAAGCGATTCGTGGGTTTGCCCAATCTTTCCGACCCACCCCTTTTCCATCCCCGACGAAAACTTCCAATCTCTCTGCAGTTGTACAAAATCTTTCGGTGAAAATCCACTGCCAGCTTTCAGCCGCAGATCCGTACTTCCATCTTTTTGTTCGAAATACGCCACATGCGTACAGCCAGTCGCAACGATGATCCGGTCTGAGATAAAGGAAAGCAGTTCATCCTGAGAGATGGAAGCGGTCAAATCGATGCTGGTCTGAAAAAGGGTGGACAACCGTTTGTTCACCTGCTCCAGTTCCATCATTTTATCTTCCATCTTACGGATCAATGCTTCGTTATACTTCTTGAAAAATACCTTTTCCTCCGTGATCGGTTCTTGAACGGGTTTAAGTTTTTTCTTCTTGTACTCGTCCAATACCTCTTTGACAAGGTAAGCCAGCTCTTCCACTTCTGCCGGTTTACGAACGAAACGTTCTGCGCCCAGACTCAAAGCAAAATCTTCATCTTTTGGATCCGTATAGGTTGCCGTATAGAAGATGAACGGAATTCCCTTTAATTGTTCGTCCGTTTTCCACTGTCGGCATAAACTGAAACCGTCCATCCCCGGCATGAGAATATCGGAAATGATCAGGTCCGGAGGCGAAGCATGAGCAGTTTCCAATGCCGCAATGCCGTTTTGTGCAGGTACAACCTGATAGCCCAATCCTTCCAGGAGCAACTTTAGAATATACCGATTCTGTTCGTTATCATCGACAACAATGATCTTTGTCATTTCCAACCACTTTCTTTCGCTAAGAACGAAAATACTTTTCAATATTGAAGAGGAACGTTTCCGGATCGATAGGTTTTGTAATATGATCCGTGCAACCGGCAGCCAGTGCTTTTTCCCGATCGCCAGGCATGGCAAAAGAGGTAATGGCAACAATTGGCACAATTTGGATGCTCTCGATTTTTCTCAGTTCGGTGGCTACCGCATAACCATCCATGATCGGCAGTTGGATATCCAGCAAGATCATATCAGGCGCATCATTCTTTGCCATTTCAATCCCGTCAATCCCATTTTGAGCATAGAGCACTCGGTATCCATGCTTTTCCAGAATAAACGTTACCAGATAACGATTTTGTTCATTGTCTTCAATTAACAGTATTGTTCTTCCCATTTTTCACTCCAAGGCCTGTTGGGGCAACGTAAACATAAAGGTACTTCCCTTGCCCCACTCACTCGTGACCCCAATGGACCCTCCCAATTTTTCTACCAGTCGTTTACAGATCGCCAATCCCAAGCCGGTACCCTCATATTGCCTGCTTAAGCCGGTGTTTACTTGCTGGAATGGTTTGAACAGGTATTTCAAATCTTCTTCTTTAATACCGATACCGGTATCGATCACACTGATTTCCACAGACTGCCCTTTATCCTTACAAACGATGTTCACTTCTCCCTTATCGGTGAATTTTATGGCATTGTTGACAAGGTTCAGCAGGATCTGTTCAACACGACGGCGGTCGCTGTAAATCACGGAAATGCTTGGATCGATGTTGAGGGCTAAATTCAAGTTCTTCTGATTTGCCAATGGTGTTATGGATTGAACCACTTTTTCTATGGACTGTTTCAGATCAAAGTGTTCCTTGGTGACCACCAACTGGTCCGCTTCTATTTTCGAAATATCCAGCACATCGTTGATCAGTTCCAGAAGATGGGATGCGCTGCTCTTTACCATGTGCAATTGTTTATCCTGTTCTTCATTCAAAGGGCCTACCAGCCCTTGCAGCAATATGCCGGTAAAACCGATGATCGAATTCAGCGGAGTGCGCAATTCGTGTGACATACTGGCAAGAAAGGCTGATTTCAAACGGTCGGCTTCCTGGGCTTGTTCAAATAATCGGGCATTTTGGATGGCAATGGCTGCCTGCCCGGCCAGTCGGATGATCAAATCAAGATCCGCATGGGTAAAGATTTTCTTCTCGGTATTTTTTACCACGGAGAGCGTCCCCAAAAATTCTCCTGCAATCTCCAATGGAGCAACGGCGGTTGATCGCTTTCCTTCTCGTTTTGCACGGGTCAATGCTTTTCCACGCGTCCGTTTGTCTTTCTGAATATCGCTCACAAGGATGGGAGTTTTCTTTTCAAGCACCCAGCCGTTAATGCTCTCTCGAAATTCCCCAAAGTCATAGTCATCCAACTCGCCCGCGTCATACCCGCAGGTAACCAGGTTATCGATCCTTCTCTTTTCGGTATTAACCAGGCAGATCACACTTCGGTCAGCGCCAACAATATTGGCCGCATTGTTCACGATGGTTTGGAGTGTTGCTTTCAGGTCAAGCGAGGAGGTGATCTCCTTTCCAATCTGGTTCAACGCTTCCAGTTCATTGGCATGGCGATGTAATTCCAATGTGGCTGCTGCAATGCGTTTCTCCAATTCCACTGCGTTATTCTGCACCTGCTTATACAAACGGGCATTATCAATGGCAACTGCTGCATGATTGGCAAATGTGGAAAGCGTTTCAAGATGAAGGGGGTTGAAATTGTTTATGATAGCACTATCGACATTCAAAAATCCAATCACCTCTTCCCGCAAAATGATGGGGGCACCCGCGTAGGAGCGAAGAAAATCTTCTCCAGCAATACGAACCCATTGCGGGTCTTTTGCCACATTTGGGATATAGAGAGGTTCATGCGTTTCTATCATCTGTTTTAAGTTCGAGATCTCTGACACTTTGAAATTGGTACCTTCCATTACTCCCTTCACGCCAAACCGCTCATACCCTTGCGAGCGCGAAATATGCGCGGTTCCGCGGTCGATCAGCATAATGTTCACCGCATCATTGGGAACAATGCGGCTGACCTGTTCCAGGATATGGTCCAGCACTTTCTCAAAATCAAGGGTGGTGCTCAATGATGCGATCGCTTCACCCAGCACCCTTGCCAGGTCACGCTCTTGCTGCAAAGCATCTTCGACCTGTTTACGTCCTAAAATCATCCGATTGAAAGCGGTACCCAATTCACCGATCTCATCCTTTGATCTGACTTTCACCTGCACGTCCAATTTCCCAGATTTGGTCACATTGCGAGCCACTTCACTCAGCTCTTTGATCGGTTTGCCGATGTATTTTGACAAACTCAAATTCGTGAATATCCCAAACAGCAAAATGGTTAACAAAAGACACAACAAGGATGGATAAAAAGCCAGGCGCTGTACTTCACGATTGACAATCGAAATTGGTATCTCTGCTGCAATTTTCCAACCTAATTCAGGGGAGGTATAGATAAAATAATAATTCTCCGCATGCGTGATCTGCCCCGCCGGTCGCTGTATGAATTCGGCAGAGTCCTCACCCATGACCATAGTGATATTTTGAAAAAGCATCTCTTCGTTTTTATAAGCCAGGATCGTACCCTGTTCATCGACCAACAAGAGTCGCCCTGAATACCCGACATCGAATCCGGAAATATAGCTGGTCAGATTGGAAAGGGTAATATCCGCTCCAACCACACCAAAGAGCTCCCCCTTTTCATCCACCAGTGCCTTCACGATGCCGATATTAACGTCGGTAATGGTCACCGATTGATATGGTTCAGTGACCATCACCTGTTCTGGATTTTCTTTTGCCAGGATATACCAGGGGCGGGTGCGCGGATCATATTGCGTAGGAGCATTGCGGGGATGGGAGCGAACGAAACTGCCATTTTCTCTTCCCATGTACACGGAGTTCACCGAAGGATGGCTAAGCCGATAGCCATTCAGCACATTGATGATGCCCTGTTCGACATCCCCAATATGATATTGAAAGGTCGTTTCATCCGCAGTTAAAAAGCTCGTGAAGTTCTGATCATCGCGCGTGCGCAACAACTCATTTTCGGAAAGTGCAAGAACGTCATGCTTTACATCGGTGATGAAACCGGCCAAACTGAAATCAAAAAGCTCCAGCTGGTTTTCAACATTCTTTTGAACAATATCCATGAGGTTCTTGCGCAACTCGACATACATCCACGCCCCCATGAATAGAAGTACCAGACTGCCAATGATCACATAAATTAACAATAACCGTTTATTAAGCTTCATCCAATTTTCCCCAAAATGCCTAAAGATCTATGTCCGGTTAATTCACAGTCATATTTTTAAGAATTAATACTGCCAATCTTTAACATTATACGCACCAATTGGAAAATTCCTATCACCTTTTAGGCACTCAACGATTCGATCGCACATTTCAGTTTATTGAATTTAATGGATCAAAAAAGGCTTTCCATAGAACACCCTGTTTTTTTGTTGCTATCCATTTTGCATTCTGAACAGGGGAGAAAACTGTTTATGCAACGGAATGGAGATATCGAGCAGTAAAACCATCATTGGGGTTCCGAAGATTCCTTTTGCAGGGATTGGAGGAAGTAAATATTGAGTGGGGAATCCTCGCCATTGCCCATTATATAGCAAAACTGGCGGCTATCTTATAAACCGCCAGTTTCTTTTTCCCTAATCTTGCCGGCTCTTTGTGCTACTTTTTAGACAGCCCCTTTTTTCAGATTATGACACTCCAACCATGCTGGGTGCTGCACTCCACCAAAGGATCAAGCAGCTTTTTGTGAGAAAAAGTATAGGTTTTCACCAAACCGGTTTGTTTCACCTCACCCTGCACATCTTCCCATTGCCCGATGCGCACCTGCCCATACCACGGTTCGTAGACCGGTTCGCCATCCGGCACGCGAGCGGATTTGGAAAATTCTTTGGCTTTCAAATGAACGATTTTTTCTTTTGGATCGATATCCACATCGACCGTAAAGGTGAACTGGAAATAATCGAACTTGAAAGAATTATCCTCCTGTCGCTCTTTAGTGTACATCTTCCACGTGGCAACAAAACCTAATGGATATTTTTCATTCGGCTCGATGGCCAATTGCGGATTGACTTCCCCTTTCTGGGGAAAGAGCTGCAATAATTTCGCGCGCAGCTCTTCCGCGGCAATCGGTGTTCCTTTTCCTTCTATTTTTTTCGGTCCAAATAGTCCCATGGTTATCTCCTCGATGATTGAATATTAAAACTATATATTAATCATCACGGAGGTCAAGTAGGACTATTGTCTTCATTGGGATCATCTCAAAGAAAATCTATTTCATTGATCTGCCCCAACGGTCAATGAAATAGACTGAGTCGATTCGTTTCTTTGTATTTTCACGCATTTTGGTCGATCATCGGCCCAAGTCAACGCCATTTGTCTCGATAACCCGTTTGTACCAATAAAAACTTTTCTTTTTGATCCTTTGAAGGGTACCTTTGCCGGCATTGTCACGATCAACATAGATGAAACCATAGCGCTTATCCATTTCGCCAGTTCCCATACTTACCAAATCGATACAACCCCATGGTGTATATCCGATGCATTCCACACCGTCTTGGACGATGGCTTTCTCCATCTCCCGTATATGCTTCCTGAGATAATCAATACGATAATCGTCAATGATCTCCCCTTTTTCATTTATGGAGTCGTATGCACCCAATCCATTTTCCACAATGAAAACAGGTTTTTGGTAACGATCATAGAGATTATTCATTTCAATGCGCAAACCGATCGGGTCGAATTGCCAGCCCCAATCACTTGTCTTCAAATAGGGATTCTTTATTGTCTTCAGAACATTGCCCGCAGTGAAATCCCGTTCATTGGAACTGCTTGCAACAAAACTATGGTAATAACTAAAGCCGATAAAATCCACCGTGCCTTCGCTCAAAATCCTGTCATCATCTTTCACTTTGTCAAGACGAACATGCTTACTTTCTAGAAATTTCAAAGCTTTTTTGGAATATGCGCCCCGAACCTGAACATCGGAAAAATAATAATTCCGATCAGCCATGTTCTTGCTTTCCCATTGATCTTCCGGTTTGCATGTCTCGGCATAATAAGGATGTCCAAGCATCATCATTCCAATTTTGAAATCGGGGTTAATAGAATGACCGAGCTTTACTGCTTTGGCACTGGCAAGCAAAATGTGGTGGGCCGCTTGATAAACAACTTGATCAAAGTTTTCACCCTCATCCACGCGTATTCCTGTCGGCACCGATGGATGGAAGATAATGGTGTTAATTTCATTAAAAGTCATCCAATGCTTGACCTTATTCTTATATCGATCAAAAATCGTTTCGCAAAAGTGCAAGTAAAAATCGATCATTTTGCGATTTCGCCACGAGCCATATTTCTTTACCAGGCCATACGGTGTTTCATAATGAGAAATCGTTACAACTGGCTCAATTCCATATTTCAAACACTCGTCGAACAGGACATCATAGAATTGAAGTCCCTTTTCGTTTGGTACAACCTCGTCACCTTCCGGAAAAATTCGTGTCCAGTGAATACTGGTACGAAAACACTTGAAGCCCATTTCGGCAAATAACGCAATATCCTCTTTGTAATGATGATAGAAATCTATTGCGGTATGATTTGGATAATATTTTCCATCAACAATCCCGTCCGTATATTCCCGTCTGACATTCACAGAACCGGCAGTCATACAATCTGCCGTGCTGATCCCCTTTCCATCGATATTCCATGCACCTTCGCATTGATTGGCAGCAACAGCGCCACCCCATAGAAAATTTTTTGGAAATGTCATTTTTATTCCTATAGATTCATTGCTATTAATGTTGCCAATTCATTGGCATCTTTTATATTGCCTACACGATTGCAATCACCGACAATGAAGGTGTCCTGTGTAATGCCATAGAAAGAATGGGCCACATCTCTCCGTGACCTCAATCCTGTCGCCAGCAGTATGTGATCCGCTTCCAGGAACCGCTCCTCCCCATCCTTCTCCACTACCACCCCGTCCGCCTTGATCTCTTTACACTTCG
>JAAZOD010000029.1 GCA_012797975.1 Pelolinea sp.
AAAATAGCTCGAAAAGGAGCAAAGAGTATGAAAACGGTCAGGGTGTGATCTGCTGGATACCATTCAGATAGAGGATAAAGTGTTGAAAAATCCTCATCCTCTCCACTTTTTTCCAAATTTCCTCCGTTTTTCAACAGCCTCGTAAATGCCTCCATTTACGAAAGATATTCCCTCAAATCGCGACTGCGAGAGGGGTGGCGCAGTTTTCTCAGTGCTTTTGCTTCGATCTGGCGGATGCGTTCGCGGGTAACATTGAAATAGTTGCTGACCTCTTCCAGCGTGTGGTCTTTTCCGTCCAGTAGACCAAAGCGCAGCTCCAGCACCTGACGTTCCCGTTCGGAAAGCGCGGAAAGGGCAGATTGTACCTGTTCTCGCAGCATTTCCCGGGCAGCAGCATCCATGGGTTCGATCGCATCCATATCTTCGATGAAATCTCCAAGCTGGCTGCTATCCTCATCTCCAACCGGATATTCCAGAGAAATGGGTTCTTCTGCCGATTTCATGATTTGCTGCACCTTTTGCGAAGCGGTTTTCCATTTGGTCATCAATGGCTTTGGAATTGGCTGATCAGTGTGCAATAGTTCTTTGATGTGATCCGCATCATGTTTATCCATGAATTCCGATTCCAACGACAGTTCCTCAAACGTTGGGTCGCGGTTGAGACTTTGGGTCAGCTTTCTTTGAATACGCAGCAATTTCGAGATGGATTCAAAGAGGTGGACGGGAATACGGATGGTGCGCGCCTGTTCGGCAATATGGCGGCTGATGGATTGCCTGATCCACCAGGTGGCGTATGTGCTGAATTTATAACCAAGTGTAGGATCAAATTTGGAAACTGCCCTCAACAGACCCAGGTTGCCTTCCTGGATCAAATCAAGCAGAGAGATGCCTCTGCCAAGGTATTTTTTGGCAACGCTCACCACCAGGCGCAGGTTGGCGCGGATAAGCACCTGCGTGGCGTCGTAAGAAAGCGCATGGATCTCGGAAATGTTCTGCTTCAAGACTTCCTCTTCCGGGAATCGGTTCTGGAAAAAATTGGAACGGGGAATGCGCCTGTTTTCGTTGAAATATTCGAGCAGGTCCTGAGCGACATTGGCTGGCAATAAATAACAGGCCAGGTAAATGGCATACACTTCTTGGATCAAACCGGTCAGCAACTCCGAAGTGATAGGATCATCGGAAGAATATTTCTGGTTCCAGTAGGTGTTGAGGTAATCGCGCATATAGGATGGAATATCAATATCCCATTGAGAACGCAGCATTTGTGCTTCTGTTAAGACCAGGCTGAAATCGGGGGCAGAGAGGCCCGGTTTGGTGGTCGTTACGCTTTCCACATTGTTGTACGAAGTGGAAAGATCTTTACAGATTTGAAAGAAGATCTCCGAGTAAGAAGCGCTGTTTTCCTTATCCTCTTTTGGAAAAATCTGACTCAGCAGCTTGCGGACGCGGCGGTCGGCTTCAATGCGGGTGGATAAGTGAAATTCGTTGGTGGCGTCCAGGAGCTCGATTTGACCGATCTCTTTGAGATAGAGGCGTACGGGATCTTCCGAATATTCCAGCGTTGAGGAATTTTCGACCGGTGCTTCCTCTAAAAAATCGTCGAATGAATCCGGTTCTCCGCCAGAAGGGAGATTTTCGATCATATCCTCATTCTCGTCATCAAGGAAATCAGGCATAATTACTTACTTCCATTGGCTAGATTTACTTTTAGATTCTTGAAAGTCGTGGATAGGATAATAGCTTCCCCTGAAAGATCTTTTACTACATAGGATGGCATATCTGAATTATACATGAAGAAATCAGTCGCTGATCAGTGGAATCGACTGCGCTTTTTCGACCAATCCACGCGTCTTGATGGCATCCAACAGTTCTTTTTGCAATTCCAAATCGGCTGCCGCCTCGTTTTCGTCGGTTTGTTGCTGGAGAAGATACAGGCTTTTGATCTTCTCATTTACTTTGATCTTGCGCAGTATGAGCAGCGTTCTGGCAAGGTCTTCCAAAATGCGATCCTGCGAGGTGCCGGTGTGGATGACCTGTTCCCATTCCGTTTCCAGCCAAACCAGGTCATCCGGAAGGTTTTGAAGGATGAATTCTGCTGCGTCTTGATCAACCTGCTGCAGTGATTTCATGATGAGGACAAAGACAAGCTGAAGATCGCCTGATTCCACGTCCGAATTGGAGAGTGGAACAAGATCGTTCTTCTTCAGATAACGATCCACGTCATACACCAATTCGGGTTTTTTCAACAAAAGCAAAATGAAATGCTTTTCAAGATTGTAGATTTTGCTTTTTTCCGAGGAAGCCAGCGTTTCCAGTGAGCCCGGTTCCGTCTCGATCTTTCGCCGGTTCGAACGCCCGCGGCTTATATATTGAACTTCGGAAATGGAAAACAGCGACTGCTCGTCAATATGCAATACCCGGGCAAGCTGCTGGCGGTAGGCATCCCGTTCCACAGCGTTAGGGACATCCTTGATCAGCGGAACCACCTTGCTGGCAATTTCACTCTTGGTTTTCGGATCATCCAGGTTCTTCCCGTTGACAAGCGCATCGATCACATGCGTAATGATGGGTTTTGCCTGATCGATGATCTCCTTCCATTTTTCCTGGTCCTCCAGGGCGATCTCGTCGGGGTCTTTTCCCTCAGGTAGAGAACAGACGCGGATATCCGCATCAAGGCGCGCTTCGGTGCGGACCAGCCCCCTGGGGTCAAAGATGAAATCATCCGAGTGATCCATGGCATCGCGAGCAACTTCCAGTCCTTTTAAGGTGGCTTTTTCACCGGCGGAATCAGGATCGAGCGCCAGGATGATCTTGCGCGTGTAGCGTTTCAACAAGCGCATTTGAACGGGGGTAAGGGCGGTTCCCATGGGGGAAACGGCATTTTGGAACCCCGATTGGTAGAGCCCGATGACATCAAAATACCCTTCCACGATGACCGCCTGATCGGCTGTACGGATGGGTTTGCGTGCTTTATCCAATCCGTATAACAGAGCACTTTTATCAAACAGCAGCGTTTGGGGAGAATTTAAATATTTTGGATTATCCTCGCTTAAAAGGGCTCGCGCGCCAAAACCGCACAAGCGCTGGTTTGCGTCGCGAATGGGAAAGGTAACACGGTTGCGAAAGCGATCGTAAAACCCTTCCTGCTCACTGCGTTTTGTGATCAAGCCGCAATCCAACAGTTCTTTCTCGCTGTATCCTTTATTGCGGAAATATGCCAACCCGTCTTCCCAACCATCCGGAGCATACCCCAATTCAAAGGTTTCAATGGTTTTGCTGGTGAGCTTGCGTTTCTCGGTCAGATAAGCAAGCGCGGCTTGCCCCTTTTCGGTTTGGGTGAGGTGATGCCTGAAAAAGATGAGCGCTTCTTCCAGAATGCCGCTCAACTTTTCTTCATAAGCATTTTCTTCCTTCTTTTTGGGTGTCAGTGGTTCCAGCGTAATGCCCGCTTTTTGGGCCAGGTAATGCAACGTTTCTGAAAAATCCCAGCCTTCTTTTTTCATCAAGAAACGAAAAATATCGCCACCTTCGTTGCATTCCCCAAAGCAGCGCCAGGTGCCGGATTCTGGAAAAACAACAAAAGCCGGCGTGCGGGTGTTGGAGTGGAATGGGCAAAAACCAATGTAATTCTTGCCCGTACGCCGCAGTTTTACCGTTTCTGAGACAAGATCAACGATATCGATCCTGGATTTGATCTCTTCAATATTATTCATAAAATCACGCCGCTCTATTAATTATAGAAGCACTTTCTGGCTGTCCTGTTGGTGAGCCACAACGAATGGCGTTCGGCTGCCGGGCATGCTCGCGGAGAATTTTTGCCAGCGATCACCCGCTGATGGCTGCCAGAATTTTACTGGCAAGCTCATCCAATGTTCTCTCGTCATCCACTTCTGAATCCATGGAGATGCTCACAGTGTTGTTGAAATTGAACATGATATTGCACTGGATGCTGTGATCGCCCATGTTCTTTCGAGCGAGAATGAGGTTGGCAATTTCGCGTGTTTTCCAAATTTCCATACCCAATCC
This sequence comes from Pelolinea sp., assembly GCA_012797975.1. Classification (GTDB taxonomy): domain Bacteria; phylum Chloroflexota; class Anaerolineae; order Anaerolineales; family Anaerolineaceae; genus UBA4781. The sequence continues at coordinate 4,027 of JAAZOD010000029.1, forward strand.
GGGCAGTATGGTGAGTGTTTTTAAGTACCCTTCCTTGGGATCGTTGAACGGAACATTTTCAACTCTCTCCCATTGAGACATTTTTAGAAACCCTCCAATTTTGTGAAATCCATCACGTGATCTGCCAGACTTACAATCTGCTGCAGCAATCCCAGACGATTGTGCTGGAGTTTCAGATCTTCCTCCATAACCAGCACTTTATCAAAGAATAGATTGACTGCTGGAATGATGGGGGTGAATGTGTTCATCAAATCGTCCACAGAACCATCCTGTCGTGTCTGGTTGCAGGCATTCTGGGTGGCATGGTATAGCTGTTTTTCTTCTTCGTCCACCAGCAATTTTTCATCGGGGGTGAAACGTTGCGGAATATCGCGGGTGATGCGCACGCAGCGCGAGAAAGTCTGCAAGATCTCCAGCCAATCTTTGCGGGCCACCCAATTGGTGAGCTGCTGGGCCGCTTGAAATGCACGATACGGGGTGTTGCCTTGTGCAACCTCGACCGCTGCCACAATATCATAGTGAAAGCCTTTATCAAGCAGATAGTTGGAAAAGCGAGCTTTGACGAAATCCACGCAGGCAGTAAGATCGGCGGGTTTTGCTTCCATTGGCAAGTACTTTGCTGCAATGGCCAATCCTTGCCGGATGTCGAAATCTGATTTCCATTCCACCAAATTTTGAATAATGCCGATGGCAGCCCTTCTCAAACCGAATGGATCTTTGGTTCCGCTGGGGGCCATGTTGGCAGCAAACAACCCGGCCAGCGAGTCCAGGCGATCTGCCAGACCGAGGATCAATCCGATCTTGTTGGCGGGAATGCGGTCACCGGCAAAACGAGGAAAATATTGTTCTTCCAAGGCCAGAGCCACCGCTTCCGGTTCCCCGGACAATTGCGCGTAATATTTGCCAATGGTGCCCTGCAGCGAGGTCATTTCAATGACCATGTTGGTGACCAGATCCAGTTTGCACAGGTGGGCGGCCCGCTTGGTAGAATCGATTTCCTCTTTGTTCAGATCAAAGAATGGGATCAAATCTGCGACGATCTGCTCGATGCGCTCATTCTTATCGAGCATGGATCCCAGGGCAAGATGGAAGGTCAGGGTTCCCAACTTGGTGCGGAACCATTCCAGATCATGCTGGCGATCTTCACGAATGAAGAAAGCTGCATCTTTAAAGCGAGCTCCAATGACTTCTTCATTTCCTCGCGCCACCATTGAAAGATGCTGGTCGTCTCCGTTGCGAACGGTGATGAAATTGGGCAAGATCGACCCTTCCTTGGTCAGAAGCGGGAAATAGCGCTGGTGCTTCTTCATCACATCGATCAGCACTTCCTGGGGCAGGTCCAAATGTTCTTTGGAGAAATTGCCAAGCAGAGCAGTGGGCGCTTCTACCAAGTTGCAGACTTCGTCCACCAATTTCTCGTCCAGCGTGTCCGAAGCATGAATGCTCTGGCATAAATGGCTGACCTGCTGAACGATCTCATTTCGGCGTGTTTTGTGGTCAAGGACGATGCCTTGCGATTTCAGGAATTCAAAATATGAAGCAGCATCTTTAATCTCAAAGGTATCCGCATCATGGAAGCGCAAACCGCGGGTGCTGTTACCAGAAGTGAGATTTGCATAATGCAGCGGAATGACCACCGTCCCGTACATGGTTACCAACCAGCGGATGGGGCGTGAAAAGGACACGTTCGAAGAGTTCCAGCGCATGGATTTTGTAAAATGAATCCCGGCGATCAAATTTTGCAGAGCTTCCGGCAGTACCGCCAGTGCCGGTTTCCCTTTATGGAACACCTGCGCGGTAATGTACTTTCCCCCATCCATCTCTGCCACGTGCAGATCTTCCAAATTTACCCCTTTTCCTTTTGCAAATCCTTCGGCCGCTTTGGTGGGTTTGCCGCTGGCGTCGTACGCTGCCTTGGCTGGTGGGCCTTTTACAATTTCACTGGAATCGGGTTGGCTGGTTGCCAGTTCATGGATATACACGACAAGGCGGCGGGGGGTGCCAAATACCTTAACGCTGTCATAATCGAGACGCAAAGATTCCAGCATGGAGACGGTGTTTTGTTCCAACTGCTGCATCGCATCGGCAAGGTCTTGCGCGGGCAATTCTTCGGTGCCAATTTCCAGAAGCAGCGATTGCGGCTGCGAGGGTTGGTCGGCCATGGCTTCATCGAATACAAGCTGTTCTTCCTGAACAGGTTGTGTATCAACATTCTTCTGCAGCCAGGGGAAGCCCAATTCCTCGCGTTGAGCCAGATAGCCCTGCGCGGTTTTACGGGAAAGATCGCGCATGCGGGAAAATAATGCTTGTCGTTCTGTCACGCCCACCGCACCGCGCGTATCGAGGATATTGAAAGTATGCGAGCATTTCAGGATGTAATCGTGCGCAGGCAGCACCAGCCCGTTCTCGAGGCACTTGCGCGCTTCTTTTTCGTACAGGTCGAACATGGCGCGCAGGTTCTCCACGTCAGCTTTTTCAAAGTAATAGGTGCTGTGTTCGCGTTCACCCTGATAATTCACATCACCATAGGTGTAGCGATCACTCCATTGAATGGTGCGGAAATTGTAGTTTCCCTGCAACGCCATGGCGATGCGTTCCAGGCCATAAGTGATCTCCACGGAGACGGGTTCCAGGATGATGCCGCCGGCCTGTTGGAAATAAGTGAATTGCGTGATCTCCTGCCCATCCAGCCAGACTTCCCAACCCAGCCCCCAGGCGCCCAGCGCCGGCGATTCCCAATTATCTTCCACGAAACGAATATCATGGCTGCGGGGATCGATGCCAAGGGCCTGCAACGATTTCAGGTACAGCTCCTGCGGATTGCCCGGATCAGGTTTTAAAATGACCTGGAATTGGTAATGCTGCTGCAAGCGATACGGATTTTCCCCATAACGTCCATCATCCGGACGGATGGAAGGTTCCACATACGCCACATTCCAGGGTTCGGGACCCAACACACGCAAATAGGTGGCAGGGTTCATGGTACCAGCACCGACTTGGGTATAGTAGGGCTGCCAGATCAAACAGCCATTCTTGGACCAGTAATCTTGCAGTTTTAAAATGATCTCCTGAAATTGCAGCGCTTCGCTCATAATTTCTCCAAAAATGATGACAAATTTTTATCTAATCCACGAATTATACCAATCTAGCGGATTTTTAGAGATTGCGGGAATAGATCACAAGCTCCCGATCGAGCCCCAACAGTGTGGACCAGACACTTTTCCTCTGCCAGTCGTTTGAAAATTTCTCCCAGCTCTCTTTCTGCACCCTGCGGCTCTGCGGCAGATGCACCAGATAGGGATTCGGGTCGAGAACATACAGCATGTCATCTTCGGCGGAAAAATCAATGATATTCACCCAATGTGCTCCGCCGTTTTTCCAGATCTTCAATGCCGAAATGAATTTGCCGGAAATGATCTTTTCAAGAATGAGAGCGCGATTTGCGCAGTTGTATCGTTCGGCGCTCCACGGGAGCCCTAATTTTTGCATCCACTGGTTGAAAGCGGAAACCAGGCCCCAGGGAGCGGTGGCACCGCCAACGGAGGGGATGGTCTTCGGCAGACGGTCCCAGATGCTGAAATGGGTTTGGTAGATGATATTTTCCTTGCGCAGGGAGAGATTGTGAATATTTTCCTGTTTGAGGATGACGTTGATGATCATGGCCAAACTGGTCGGACCACAATCATTGGAAACGATACCCTTTTCACGAAAACCCTGTGACATGTAGAATTGCCCGAACGAAGATGGAAAGGATTTTTCGATCAGAGGTTCTTCTTCCGAATGGGTATTGAGGTTCCGTTCATCCATCATGCTAGTCTTTTCTTAACATCATTATAAAAGGTATTATAGGAAAGTATAATTTTTGATAATGAAAAAGAGAACAATCCTAACCCTGTTTCTGATACCCTTCATCTGTGCATGTGCTGCGAAAGCGGTGACAGCCAGCAACCAGGAACTGACACCGTACGGGTCCTTTCCCACTTCAACAGTGCAAAGCGAACCTGCTGGCACGACTTCCACTCCTTTGCCTACCCCTTCTCCAACACCCCAGTATCATACCGTTCAAACGGGGGAGACCATGTCGAGCATTGCTTACCAGTATGGGGTAGACGTGAATGATGTGATGGCATCCAATCCCGATATCAACCCGAATGCCATGGTAACGGGCATGCAATTGCTGATCCCTGCCAGAACAGCCAGCGCTGCAACGGCCGGCGCTGAATCAACGCCCGCCTCTGTTGTGCTATCCGAACCTGTCTGCACAAAAGAAAAAAGCGGGGGATTATGGTGCTTTGTGATGGCCAGCAATGAAAATACTTCCGCGCTTGAAAACGTGCTGGTCGAGATCACACTGGGAGATGAAAGCGCTTCAACATTGACCGCCCAGGTTGCGGCTGCTCCGCTGAATTTATTACCCGGTAAAGGGCAGCTTCCTCTCGCTGTGTATTTCCCTCCCCCCATTCCTGAGCCATACCGCTATAGTGTTACCTTGCAATCAGCCATTGCAGTGGAGGATGAAAGCCGCTATCTCAAGACTGAAATCCAGGAACAGACTGTGACGATCTCCAATGATGGCCTGTCAGCCCAGATCAACGCCCGCCTATTGGTAAGCGGTAGCGCCGGAGAAAACGTGAGGGTCTGGCTGGCTGTGGTAGCGTTGGACGAGAACGGTACCGTGGTTGGAGTGCGGCGCCTGGAAACCATTGCCACATTGGATACACAGGGGGTGGTGATGATGAACGGGTATGTCTATTCCACAGGAACGGTCATTGATGCGGTGCAGTTGACCGCTGAAGCCATGCAAGCACAATCATAACGAGGAGCAAAACGATGTTCACGACCGGAAAAACAGTCCTTGTCACCGGTTCCACCGATGGGATCGGGAAAGAAACTGCCAGGACCCTTGCCTTGCAAGGAGCGCGGGTGCTGATCCATGGACGCAGCAGGGAGCGTGTGAATGAGACCATCCGCGAAATCCAAAGCGAAAATCCGCAGGCAGCCGTGGAAGGATATGTGGCCGATTTCTCCTCTCTGCAGACGGTGAAAGCTTTCGCCGGAGAGATCAAGACAAAAGAACCCGCACTGCAAATACTGATCAATAATGCCGGCACCTATGCACTTGAGTTTCAGGTATCGCAGGATGGGTATGAACTGACCTTTGCTGTGAACCATCTGGCCCCCTTCCTGTTGACCCTGTCGTTGCTACCGGTTCTACAGCACAATTCTCCGGCGCGCATCATCACGGTGGTTTCTATTGGGCATACTGTGCGCGATTTTGATATTTCCAAGATCCATGACCCGGCTGGTTATAAGGCCTGGACTGCCTACAAAATTTCCAAACTTGCCAACATCCTGATGACCTATGAACTGGCAGAAAGATTGGCCGGGAGCGGGGTGACAGCCAACTGCTTGCACCCCGGCGCGGTGGATACCAAGATGCTGCACAATGCGTTCCCTGATACCCATGGCATCAGCATTGCGGAAGGAGCAAAATCCTCCATTTACCTGGCTTCATCGGATGAGGTGGCAGCAATGAGCGGTGCATATTTCGAGGATTGTAAACCGGTGCGGTCAGCACCCATCACGTATGATAAGGAACTGCGGGAAAGACTCTGGAAGCAATGCGAATTGTGGACTGGTTTTGTGAAATAAAACGGTGATTTTTATGTGAAAAAACGGACATGATCCTAGTTTCTCGATTGGCCAATGACCATCTATCTGGGGAGGCATTTGTCAGCAGAGTTTTTCGACATCAAAAATCCAGAAAGAATATTTCTTCAACCGGTCTCTTCAGCAGGCGTGCGATCTTCATGGCGAGCGCAAGGGTAGGATTGTATCTGTTGTTTTCAATCGCGATGATCGTTTGTCTGGTGACGCCGAGAAGCCGGGCCATATCTTCCTGCCGCAAGTTTGCCTGTTTTCGCAATTCCTTGACGTTATTCCTCATTTCCGTCTTTTCGATCATCTCCCTGATTGTTGGCGAGACGTTTTGTCATTGCAAGTTTGACCGAATAAAAAACGATACTTTGACCGCATAGAATAAGGAACGGAATAAATGGCAAATTGTTATTTTGAACATAATAACCGATGCAGTAGCCCAGCAAAGAAATTCCCGAAAACACAAAAGATGCCCTTGCTGCGTAGAAATTGATGCTCATTTCCATTTCATCGGCTTTCCAGTTTCTTTTCTCCATTGTTCCCTCCAAACTAATGTAAAGAGTGTTTTACATCAATAAATATAACGGCTATCGGAGAAAATGTCAAGTATTCTTTACATTTACTGTTGGTATTTCAACAATAAAAAAAGCTGCTAACAAAATCCGTTGTTGGCAGTTTTTCAAACTTTTAAAAATGTTATGTCTGCTTACGATCTTTTTGTTTGAATTTATATGGCTATGCTTTGAACCTGCCGGATAACCATCACAACCTTGCCCATGATGCGCAAGCTGGCAGGATTATTGACATAGATCGGACCCATAGAAGGATTGGCTGGCTGCAGGCGGATGCGATTCTGTTCCTTGTAGAAATATTTGAGGGTTGTCTCATCTTTATCGTCCAGCCAGACTGCGACCATTTCTCCGTTTTGTGCCTGATTGGTGCGTTTCATGATGACCACATCTCCATCATTGATCATGGCATCGATCATGGAATCACCCTGTACTTCCAGGGCGAACAGATCTTCGATCTTTTCTTTGGCGGGCAGCAGACTGCGCGCGATCTCGATGCTGCTTTCAGGATCAAAATAATTGAGGTCGGAAGCGGGCATGGGAATGGGTGCGCTGGCAACGATACGGCCCATGACCGGGATCTGCAACAGATCATCCAGCGCTGCACCTGCTTTTTGTACTGCCCCTGTTACCTTGGCGGCCAGGGAGGGTTCGCTTTCGATTTCTTTCTTGATGCAGATGCTGCGGGAGATATGATTTTCGCGGGAAATATATCCCAACTCTTCCAACTGGTTGAGATAATAATCAACCAGGGAGGTGGATTTTACATTAATACTTTCGCCGATCTCTCGAATGGAAGGGGAATAGCCATTCGCATTCTGAAAATCGATCAGAAAACGCATAATCCTTTTATGCCTATTTCCAAGCCCTTCTGATTTGCGTGCCATATCGCGCTCCTCATGAATAATTGGACAAATGTACTAATAATATACCGGAACATACGTTCTGTGTCAAGGGGGATAACCCTATACGCAGAGAGGCTTCGGAAAAGCAAAAACAGCGTTTTGCGGTTTAATCAAGAATTATTCTTTACGGAATGCCAACCCCGACCAATCCCCCTGGGTGACCTGCTCCAACAGAGCGAACCCTTTCGCGCGGGCTTTTTCTGTGATCTCGTCAACCTGGTCATTCAAGATGCCTGAAAGGAGCAAAGAACCGTGGTCACAGACCAAATCGCCCATTCCCAGATCGAACAACTCTTCCAGGATTTTCAGAAGAATGTTGGCAACCACCAATGGTGCCTGGGTGGCGGAAAATTGACCAGCAAGGATTTCATGCACCGATGCTTTTCCGGTTTCGATCTTGTCATGAATGTTGTTCAGGGTGACGTTTTCTTGTGTGGATTGCAGGGCCGCATCGCTGATGTCCACTGCGATGGAATGGCTGGCGCCCAAGAGAATGCCTGCAATGGAAAGGATGCCGGATCCGCAACCCACGTCGATCATCTCCATCCCCGGCTGCACATATTTTTCCAGCAGCTCCAGACTGAGCTGGGTGGTGGGATGAGTGCCCGTGCCAAAGGCCATGCCCGGATTAATGCGGATGGGAAGGCGGGATTGCCCGCTCTTTTCTTTGAACCAGGCCGGCATGATGATCAGCCGCTTGCCGATCTCCACCGGTCTGTAAAATTTTTTCCAGGCCGCCATCCAATCTTCATCATGGATCTCGCGATAGGTGGGTGCTGGAACTGGCAGGATCTTGTCCAGATAGAAAATGGCTTTTTCGATCTCCTGCCTGTTGTGCTCCAGCATGTCATCTTCCAACAGATATGCGAAGACCCGCACTTGGTTCTTCTTACGATTTTCGAGATCGCGCTCGATCACCACTCCCTGGTGGGCGTAGCGGTTCAATATTTCGGCAACAACTTCGGCTTGTTCTCCCGGCAAGATGAATGAAACCTCCAACCAGGTTTGTTTATCCACCCAGAACCTCTTTCAGCTTATCCATAAAACTTTTTTCCTGAGGATGTACTTCGCTATCCAGGGTTTCGGCTAATTTCTCAAAGAGTTCCCGCTGTTCTTTGGAAACCCGTTTGGGGATCTCAACGTTGATGACAACCAGCAGGTCACCGGTATTGCTGGAGTGCACATACGGGAAGCCTTTTCCGTGCAAGCGGAATATCCTGCCTGATTGTGTTCCGGCGGGAATGGAGAGCTTTGTTTCACCCTGCATGGTGGGCGCCATGATATCGGCTCCCAGGGCTGCCTGGGAAACATTAATATTCAAATCGACCAGAATATCATTCTCCTTCCTTCTGAAGTATTGATGCGGCCGGACACCGACCTTGATATAGAGGTTGCCGCGCGGGCCTCCGTTGTTGCCGGGTTGCCCTTCGCCCGCCAGGCGAATTTGAGTGCCATCGTCCACACCAGCCGGGATTGGAACAGTTTTATGAATGGTGCGTGTTTCATAACCATGCCCGCGGCAGGAGTGGCAGGGCTGTTCAATGACTTTGCCAGCACCACCGCAGGTGGGGCAGGTGGTAACCTGCACCATGGAACCAAGAAAGGTGTTGCGCACCTGACGGACCTCCCCATGCCCTCCGCAGGTTGCACAGGTTTTGGTGCTGGTGCCGGGTTCTGATCCGGTACCTTTGCAAACCTGGCATATCTCTTCGCGGGTAATCGAAATGTCCTTTTCTGCTCCAAAAAAAGCTTCTTCAAAGGTCAATGTCAGCGAGGTGACAAGATCTTCGCCACGCCGTGGCGAAGAATTACGCCTTCGGGAACTGCCACCCATCCCCCCGAACCCAAAGAACTGCTCAAAGATCTCAAAAGGATCAATATTTGTGGCATCCCATTGCGATCCGTTTCCGCTCACACCCGCGAAGCCGTAACGATCATACGCGGCGCGTTTGTCGGGATCACCCAAGACAGCAAAAGCTTCGTTGATCTCTTTGAATTTTTCCTCCGCATCCGGTTCATGATTTACATCCGGGTGATATTGGCGGGCCAACTTGCGGAATGCGGATTTAATATCCTCTGCTGAGGCATCCTTGGAAACCCCTAAAATCTCGTAGTAATCTCTTTTGTCTGTCATTGCATGATCCGTGTGTTATGAACGAAAAAGCGTTTTGGGGTCTTGGGCCCCAAAACGCTATCTATTGTACTTGAAATTAACAGTTAGACATTCTTGAATTCGCCATCAACAACGTCTTCACCATCATCCGGTTTGCTCTGGTTCTGGCCGTTGTCCGTAGAGGAAGGACCTTGACCGGTTTGGTCGCCGCCTGAGCCACCTGCTGCACCAGGTTGCTGGTACATGCTGGCTCCGATCTTCTGCAGAATTTGCCCCAGTGAATCGGTCTGTTTGCGGATCTCTTCGATGTTATCTCCTTCCATGGATTTGCGCAGGGAATTGATGGCATCTTCGGCTTCCTTCTTTGCGTCTGCCGAGACCTTGTCTCCGCCATCCCGGAGGGTCTTTTCGGTTGTGTAAATGGTATTGTCGGCAATGTTGCGGGCTTCGATCATCTCTTTGCGCCGGTTATCCTGATCGGCAAAAGATTCCGCTTCTTTCTTCATGCGTTCGATCTCTTCTTTCGACAAACCGGAAGAAGCGGTAATGGTGATCTTTTGACTGCGCCCGGTGGCTTTATCTTGAGCGGTCACATTCAAAATACCGTTGGCATCAATATCGAAGGTAACCTCAATTTGAGGAATACCGCGCGGTGCCGCCGGGATACCGTCAAGAATGAACTGTCCAAGCGATTTGTTATCAGCAGCCATGGGTCGTTCACCCTGGGTGACATGGATCTGTACCTGGGTCTGGCTGTCTGAAGCCGTGGAAAAGACCTGGCTCTTGCGGGTTGGAATGGTGGTGTTGCGTTCGATCAATGGGGTCGCCACGCCGCCCAACGTTTCAACGGAAAGTGTCAACGGGGTTACATCCAGAAGCAGGATATCCTTGACATCCCCGCCCAATACGCCGGCTTGAATGGCTGCACCGATGGCAACCACCTCATCAGGATTGACGCCCTTGTGGGATTCCTTGCCAAATTTCTGGCGCACGATCTCGCGCACTGCAGGCATTCTGGACATACCGCCGACCAGCACCACTTCGTTGATATCGCTCGGCTTTAGTGATGCGTCGTTCAGAGCTTTCTCCACTGGTGGGATGGTCTTTTCGACCAGTTCATTGGTTAATTGCTCCAGTTTGGCGCGGCTGAGCCGGATGAGCATGTGTTTGGGACCATTGGCATCCGCCGTGATGTAGGGCAGGTTGATCTCGGTTTCCATGACCGTAGAAAGCTCAATCTTGGCTTTTTCTGCCGCTTCTTTCAAGCGTTGCAACGCCTGGCGATCATTATGCAGGTCGATCCCCTGGTCACGTTTGAACTCATCGATCAAATAATCCATGACGAGCTGGTCGAAGTCATCGCCGCCCAGGAATGTATCACCGTTCGTGGAACGTACCTGGAAGACTCCTTCACCAACATCCAGAATGGAAATATCGAATGTGCCACCGCCCAGATCATACACGGCGATCACTTCGTTCTTTTTCTTATCAAGCCCATACGCCAGTGAGGAAGCGGTCGGCTCGTTGATGATGCGCAATACATCCAGGCCGGCGATCTTGCCAGCATCTTTGGTGGCATTGCGTTGAGCATCGTTGAAATAAGCCGGAACAGTGATGACTGCCTGGGTGACGGTTTCACCCAGATAGGTTTCGGCATCTTTTTTCAGTTTGGCAAGGATCATGGCGGAAATTTCCGGTGGTGAATATTCCTTGCCGCCCATCATAACGCGCACATCCCCGTTGGGGGCTTTGGTCACTTTATACGGTACTCTTTTAATCGTCCGCTGCACTTCGGGGTCGTCGAATTTGCGACCCATGAAGCGTTTGATGGAAAAGATCGTGTTTTCGGGGTTGACCACGGCCTGATTGCGGGCTGCTCGACCCACGATCCTTTCGCCATTTTTGTTGATCGCCACAACCGATGGGCACAATCGTTCCCCTTCTGCGGTCGGGATAACGATCGGTTCTCCACCTGACATGACAGCAACCACTGAGTTGGTAGTTCCTAAATCAATTCCTATAATTTTTCCCATTCTATGCCTCCTATTTTGCAACTCTTACAAGCGCGGGTCGGATAATGCGGTTTTCAATCCTGTATCCAGGTTTGACCACTTCAATGACTTGCCCGCTCTCATAAGCAGGGTTTTCTTCGTGTGAAATCGCTTCGTGAAGATGTGGATCAAAATCTACCTTTTCTGCGTTGATTTGTTCGATTCCTTCCGCCTCCAAAATTTTCTGCATTTTCTTCAAAATTAACGCGATCCCTTCCATCCATTGTTTTGCCTCCTGCCCTGTGGGCGCGTTCTTTAGAGCAAGGCCCAGATCATCATACAGAACAAGGTATTTTTTGATGATCTCAACGGTGATATTTTGTTTTTCCTGATCACGATCGCGCAATACACGTTTGCGATAATTGTCAAAATCGGCCCGTTCACGCTGCCAGCCATCGGAATACGTGGCGACCTTTTCTTTAAGCTCGTCGATTTCCCTGAGTTGTTCTTCCATGCTCTTCAACGGGATGGTGACCATCTCCTCTTGCGCTTCTTTTTCAGAAGTGTTGTCTTTCGGAGATTCTTCCTTTTCTTCCTTTGCAGCATCCACCTGTTGTGCAGGCACTCTTTTTTCAGGTTCTTGCTTGATCTCTTCTTGTTTGTCTTTTTCTTCCATAATTACGATCCTTGTTAGAAATTACCATTGCTCGGCGACGAAGTCACTTAAAAGACTGGAAAGAAAACGGACAATCGAAATCGAATGCCCATAAGACATGCGGATGGGCCCGAACACACCTAATGTGCCGGTGGCCACACCGGGCAGGCCATACTTTGCCAGAATGATGGACATTTGTTTTAGCTCATCCCAGGTGCCTTCTCCTCCGATCAAAACCTGCACCCCATTGGTCTGATCTTTGAAACCGGAGCGGGAAATAAGGTCCTGCAGCAGGGTGCGTTCCTCGATCAGTTTCAACGCCCGGCGGGCTTCGTCCGATTCCACAAATTCAGGTTCAGCCAGCACATTGGTCAGGCCGTCCAAAATGACCTCGCCGGAGGTCAGGTTCTCCGTTTGCTCCATTTCAAGCATCAGCCAATCCGCGATCGATTTTTCCAGTTCGGTAAGCGGATTGGTGAGCGCATGAACCTCAATGCGGTTCTTTCCACACAGAAGAGTGCTCAGTGAATTGGAAATGCGCGAGAGGTCTTCTTGGTTCACCGCTTCATCCGTGGTGAACACATTCTGATGGATTTCGCCGCCTTCCAATACCAGTACACATAAGATCTGCGTATTGTGCGTGGCGATCAGCTCCAGGTGTTTAAAACGCACCTGCTCAGGATGCGGCGAGGTGACCAGCGAGGCTGCTTTTGATTGGTTTGCCAGGATGGAAGCTGCCAGATGCATCCAGTTGGAAATATCATTGCGCGATTGGTAGAACTGGTGGCTGATGGTTCTGCGCGCATCTTCGGGGAGGGTGGTGTTCCTCATTAAATTACCGACAAAATAACGGTATCCCTCTTCGGTTGGCACCCTGCCGGCCGAGGTATGCGGTTGGCGCAAAAAACCTGTTTCAGTCAGAAATGCCATTTCATTGCGCACCGTTGCTGAGCTGAGATCAAGGTTGTAATCGGTCACCAGGCGGTTCGAAGCCACCGGTTCGGCTGACCGGATATGTTCATGGATGATCAAAGACAGTATCTTTTGTTGGCGACCCGTTAATCGTTCCATTTTTCTCTCGTTTTTAGCACTCTCATTGTTAGAGTGCTAAAAAGACGTTAATCATCATACCATGCTGATTTTTATGAGTCAAGAATTCTACCTCTTTCGACCATTTTTCTTATGAATTATTAACACAGGGTTCGGTATTAATTTCGTTGACGCATACTCAATATGCAATAAAATGGTGATATACCAATAGCTGATTAAGGAGCTTAAAAAAATGAAAGATTTTGGATTTCCCTCGAAAAGAGCGCAAATCTATAAAGAAATTCCCGATGAGAAGTGGAATGACTGGCATTGGCAGTTGAGCCACCGACTGAATACGGTGGAAGATTTTGAAAAGCTCTTTCCGCTCACCGAGAGCGAAAAGAAAGCATTGCAATCGGATCGACTTTTCCGCGTGGACATCACGCCCTATTTTGCGTCCTTGATTGATCCTGCTGATCCTGACGACCCGATCCGCCGTCAAGTAGTGCCTACCGCAGCAGAGATTGTCCCCTTTACCGGGATGATGGAAGATTCGCTGGCAGAAGACATGCATTCCCCTGTGGCAGGTCTGGTGCACCGCTACCCCGATCGTGTTTTGATGCTAATCACTACCCAATGTGCATCATACTGCCGGTACTGCACGCGCGGCAGGATCGTCGGCGATCCGAATGCCACGTTTTCGCGAGAAGAATTCGAACGGCAGATCGATTATCTCAAGAGAACCCCACAGGTGCGCGATGTATTGATCTCCGGCGGTGACCCGCTGGTGCTGGCGCCCAAATTGCTGGAAGAACTGCTTGCCCGCATTCGCGATATCCCGCATGTGGAGGTCATCCGCATCGGCTCGCGTGTGCCGGTTTTCATGCCCATGCGCATCACCGAAGAGCTGACAGCTATGCTGAAGCAGTTCCACCCGCTTTGGTTGAATATCCACGTGAACCATCCCAACGAGATCACGGCCGAATTGGCTGAGGCCTGCGATAAATTGGCCGGCGCAGGCATTCCCCTGGGCAATCAATCTGTGCTGTTGCGCGGAGTGAATGACTGTGTGAATATCCAACGAAGATTGGTGCAGTCGCTGGTGCGCATTCGTGTGCGCCCTTATTATCTGTACCAATGCGACTTGGTGGAGGGTGCCGGGCATTTCAGAACGCCAATTGCCAAAGGAATCGAGATCATTGAGGGGTTACGCGGACACACCTCCGGCTTTGCGGTTCCGACCTATGTGGTCGATGCTCCCGGAGGAGGAGGCAAGATTCCGGTAATGCCCAATTATGTGATCAGTGCCTCCGACCACAAGGTGGTCTTGCGCAACTATGAAGGTTTTATCACAACCTATGAAGAACCCATCGGGTACCAACCTCATGATGCTGACCATTGTGCTTTCTGCCAGCAAAAGAGCATGGAACCCGGCCAATCGGGGGTATTGGGATTGCTGGAAGGTGAACAAATGACCATCAAGCCGGAAGGTTTTGACCGTCTGCACATGCGCGGTGGTGAACAACACCGTTTGCGCGATCATGTGGAGAAGTGGAAACCATTGGGCATTGGAGACGAAAAACAAGATAAGGAAGGGTAAAAAAATGCATTATCGAAGATTAGGAAAAGCTGGGATCAAGATCAGCGAGATCTCTTTGGGATCCTGGATTACGTTTGGCGACCAGGTGGCAGAAAAAACCGCCGTGGAACTGGTGCACGATGCCTACGAGAAGGGGATCAACTTCTTTGATTGTGCTGATATCTATGCCAACGGGAAAGCCGAGATCATGCTGGGAAATGCCATCCAAGGGATAGAACGACCGACCCTGATCATTTCAAGCAAGGTTTTCTGGCCCACCTTTGAAGGGGTGAATGGGAAAGGGCTTTCGCGGAAGCATATTATAGAATCCATTGATCGATCATTGAAACGGTTGCAACTTGATTATATCGACCTGTATTTCTGTCACCGTTATGATCCTGATACCTCCATTGAAGAAGTTGTGCAGACCATGGATATGCTGGTGCGCAGCGGGAAGATCTTATATTGGGGAACCTCCGAATGGAAAGCTGCTAACATCGTTCAAGCCATCGAATATGCCAGCCGCGCGAACCTGATCGGGCCGGTCGTGGAACAACCGCAATATAATTTGTTTCAACGAACCAATGTGGAAGAGAACCTTGAACCATTGACCCGCCAGTACGGGCTGGGGTTGACCACTTTCAGCCCTCTGAAAAATGGCATTCTGACCGGAAAATACAATAATGGCATCCCTGAAGGCAGCCGGGCCTCGATTGAAAACATGGGCTGGCTGCGTGATCAGGTGACCGTGGAGACGATTGCCAAGGTGCGCGAATTTGTAGCACTGGCTGAAGAATTGGGCGTGACATCCGCTCAACTTTCCATTGCCTGGGTGCTGCGCCGCAAGGAGGTCAGTTCGGTGATCACCGGTGCCAGCAAAGTGGAGCAATTGGATGATAATCTTGCTGCAGCCGCTTTGGTGGAAAGGTTGGATGAGTTGATCCTCGATCGCATCGATGCGATCTTCACCGGAACTCAAGAGTGAGCGAACAGGAGCTCGTCAAAACGAGCTCCTGTTTTTATTTTTTACGCACAGTTGCGTGGATCTGATCTTCCAGCGCTTTGATGATCCTGTCTCTGGTTTTTTCAACGGCCTTGTCGGTCAGGGTCTTGTCAAAGGATTGGAAGGTGAGGTTATATGCCAGACTTTTATTTCCGCTGCCGATCTGTTCACCTTTGAACACATCAAACAGGGTGATGTCAGTCAACAATGCCCCGCCAGCGCTGCGGATGACAGTCTCGACCTCCCGCGAAGGCATATCCTCGGGAACGATCATGGCGAGATCTTCCAAAACCGGAGGATACGCGGAAACCGGTTCGCTGCGGAAGACAGCGGGCAGAGATTTCAACAGCAGTTCCATATTGATATCTGCGATCAAAACCGGGTTTTCAAGGAATGCGTATTTCTCCGCCACGGCAGGGTGAACCTCGCCCAAAATTCCGAACTCGATTTCATCGCAACGCATTGAGGAACATTTACCGGGGTGAAATAGGAAGTGTTCAACTGGAGCAAAAACCGCGTTTTCAACATGCAGTGCATCCAGCAGCACTTCCATGTATCCCTTCAGGTCAAAGAAATCCAGACCACGATTTTTTTTCTGATCCCAATGTTTCTTTTCATGAAGCCCGGCCAGCCCGATGCAGAGATGGTATTCTTCCCTGGGTAGGGCATCGTTCTTTTCGGGCAGAAATACCGGTCCGACCTCGAAGAAACCCAACCGCTCCGCGTGGCGAATGTTTTTTTCCAAATTGGCTAACATCGGAGGGATTAATGTGGTGCGCAGCACGCGTTTATCCTGCGAAATGGGGTTGAGCAGTTCCACATATTCTCTGGCCGCTTTCGCCGATTGTTCTGGGAACATGCGCGCTTCTTCTTCGGGAGAGGTAAGGCGGTAATTGATGGTTTCCTGAAGTCCAACGCTTACTAAAACATTCTTGACCAGACGCTCGAAGTCATCCTGTTGATTGGCTCGTTGTGGCGGCAACTCATCGGCAATGCGGCTGGAAGGGATGCGATCGTAACCATACAGACGGGTGATTTCTTCCATCAGGTCCGCTTTTCCAATGATCCCTTCTCCGATATCCATGCGGTGGGGAGGGCAGTGCACGGTCACATGAGCGTTCTCAATGTGGCATTTGAATTCCAGCCGTGTCAGCAGATCGGCAACTTCTTGCAGGGTTAAGGAAATGCCGATCAGGTGCTTGATCTCTTCAGGGGCAATTTCAATGAGCGGGTCAACATGCGGTTTGGGATAGGCATCCACCAATCCCATGGCGATCTGCCCGCCGCTCCATTCCGCAATTCGACTCAGACATAACTCAACCCCCAGCTTGGCGAGGGCTGGATGGATATTGCGCGAGAAGCGGTAACCGGCTTCGCTCTGCAATTTCTGTGCGCTGACCGTGCGCCGGGTATGGATGAAGTTCCAGCTAGCACCCTCCAGCAGGATGGTGCGGGTGGAATCGGTGATCTCGCTTTCAAGCCCGCCCATCACTCCAGCTAGCGCGAGCGGTCCTGCCGTATCGGTGACCAGGATAGTGAAATCATCCAACGTGCGCTCCGCTTCATCAAGCGTGGTCAGATGCTCTCCTTTTTTGGCAGCGCGGGTGATGATGGTGGGGGCTTTGCCGCCAGCGCGTTTTTTCAAAACATCGTAATCAAAGGCGTGCAGCGGTTCACCGATTTCAAGCATGACATAATTGGTGGCATCTACCGTGCTGTTGATGGGACGCATACCGGCCAAACGCAGTCTTCGCTGCACCCAGTAAGGGCTGGGCCGGGCGGTGGCATTGCGCACCATACCAAAAACGAAACGGGGGTTCAAATTGGGGTCGGTGATCTCGATCGCCACCTCTCCGCTAATTTTTGGTCCATCTCCTTGAAGTTTGGGTTGTGGATGGCGCAGGGGTTTGTTTAATGCTGCAGCGATTTCCCGCGCTGCACCCAGCATACAGGCATCGCGCACCATATTGGGGAGAATGGATACTTCGATCACCGCATCTCCCATATAATCGACCAGCGGCATTCCAACTGGAGCATCGTCATCCAAAATGATCACGCCCTCATGTTCATCAGAGATTCCCAATTCCTTTTCGGAACAGATCATGGAGGAGGATTCGACCCCGCGGATCTTCATGCGTTTCAATGTGGTGAGTATTTTTCCGGGCTGGTGTCCATCGTAAAGCGTGGTGCCTTCCTTGGCGTAGGCAACTTTGAGGGGTTTGGCGAGCGGCCCTTTGCCTTTGTAATCAAACAGGTTGGGTGCTCCGGTGAGCACTACCTGCTCTGTCTGACCATCACTGAGTTTGCAGAGCACCAGACGGTCAGCGTTGGGATGCGGCATGACTTCGCTGACCTCGGCGACCACCACTTTCTCTTTATCCCAGGTCAGTCCGCTGTATTGATGTTCTAAATGCTCCCCTTCCGGCATTGCAAGTCCGATGAGCTGGATATTCTCCACCTCCAGGCCGATCATGGTCATGGCGTGGGCAAGCTCTTCCAGCGAACCATCGATATCGACAAATTCTTTTAACCAAGATAATACCAGTTTCATTTTTCTATCCTTTTTAGAACTGTTTCAAGAAGCGAATGTCATTTGCCCAGAAATTACGAATGTCATCCACGCCATGACGCAGCATGGAAATACGCTCCGTTCCAAGGCCGGCCGCAAAGCCGGAGAATTTTTCTGGATCATAACCGCCATTTTTCAAGACTGTCGGATGCACCATGCCACAACCCAGGATCTCAAGCCAGCCAGTCCCCGAACAAACCCCGCATCCTTTTCCATTGCAGGAGATGCACTTCATGTCCATTTCGGCACTGGGTTCGGTGAAGGGGAAGTAGGATGGGCGCAGCCGTGTTTCCACACCGCTACCGAACATGCGCCTGATGAATTCTTCCAATGTCCCGCGCAGATCGCCAAAGGTGATATTTCTGCCAACTGCCAGCAGTTCGATCTGGTTGAACTGGATCTCATGGCTGGCGTCCATTTGCTCATAGCGGTAGACCATGCCGGGCAAGACAATGCGCACCGGGTCCGGCGCATATTCATGCATGGCATGGATCTGCCCTGGGGAGGTATGGGTACGCAGAATGACCCCTTCCTTTTTCGTATAAAAGGTGTCCCAAAGATCACGGGCTGGGTGATAGGCCGGGATATTGAGCAGCTCGAAGTTGTACTCATCCGATTCCACTTCTCGTGAACGGTATACCTGAAAACCCATTTCTGCGAGAATGCGGTAGATCTCTTGCAGGGTTTGGGTGGCGATGTGCAATCTGCCGCGTTCGGGTTGGCGGCCGGGCAGGGTAACATCCAATTTTTGTTGCTTGATGTTGTTTGCCAGAGCGGCCTGCTGAATGCGTTCATGCGTCAATTCCAAGCGCTTTTCAAGTTCTGTTTTTACCTGATTTGCTTTTTGGCCCAACACAGGTCGCAGAGCGGTTTCCATGGAAGGAATTTCTTTGAAAACCTGCATGACCTCGGAAGAACGGCCTAGATAGGTGAATTTCCAACGCTCCAGATCATCTGCACTGTTCACAGAGTGCAGTGCATCTTGAGCTTTTTGTTGAATTTGTTGCAGTACAGCAATTAAATCCTTTTTTTCTTCCATAATCACTCCATCTTAAAAAAATAAACCCCGCCCACAGGGACGGGGAAGTCCGCGGTACCACCCTCATTGGCTGAAAATTCAGCCCACTCTGTTACCGGTCGAATGGAACAGGACCGGCTGTGCCTGTATCGCTGCACCTGCGGTTTGGACTACCGGCTTGCTTTCACCCAAACTGCTCGGGAGAGAACTTCAACCTTTTTCTGCCCGACCCGAGTTTCAATCATGCTCCGGTCTCCCTGTTGGTTTCGAAAGGTTTACTTTTCTCCGTCACCGCGTTTTATGAATTTTGAATATTATCTATGGATTAAGGAAAAAGTCAAGCAAACAAGCAAGCAAGGGTCAATATATTGACCCTTGCTTGTGTTCTGTGTAATCATTCGATCAGTCGCAAACGATCGTTCCGACTTTTTCGCCTTGAATGGCTTTGATCAGAGCTTCGTCATCCCAAAGGTTCAGCACCAGAATAGGGAGTTTGTTTTCCATGCACAGAGTCAGGGCAGTGCTGTCCATTACTTCGAGGCGCAAATTTAGCGCTTCAATGTAGGTAAGGTGATCGAATTTTTTTGCGCCGTGATTTTGGTTGGGGTCGCAGTCGTACACACCATCCACCTTGGTGGCTTTGATGAGCACATCGGCGCCAATCTCGGCGGCCCGCAGCGCTGCGGCGGTGTCGGTCGAGAAGAATGGGTTACCGGTCCCGCCACCAAAGATCACTACGCGATCCTTTTCCAAGTGGCGAATGGCACGGCGGCGAATATAGGGCTCTGCCACGGCGCGCATTTCGATGGCCGACTGAACGCGGGTTGCAACCCCAATACGTTCCAGAGCGTCCATCAATGCCAAAGCATTCATGACCGTTGCCAGCATACCCATGTAGTCGGCGGTGGCTCGATCCATCCCCCATTTCAATCCCTCACGTCCGCGCCAAAGGTTCCCTGCACCAATGACCATGCTGACATCAACGCCCATATTATGAATATCGCTGACGCGCTTGGCGATATTTGCAGCCCGCATGGGGTCAATGCCGCTTCCTTCGTCTTCAGCCAGAGCTTCGCCGCTTAATTTGATCACCACTCGATGATATTTTACTTCTGCCATTTTTCTCCTTTGCTAAAAAAAAGCCAACCGAGTGGTTGGCTTTTTAATTTAATTTTCTTCTTCGCTTTCGCTGGATTCGCCCAGTGTAAAACGGGCAAAGCGCCGGATGATGATATTTTCTCCGGTTTTGGCAACAGTCTGGTTCAAAAGGTCCTGGATCACCAAAGTATCGTCGCGGATATATTGCTGCCGCAGCAGAACGTTTTCGTCCTTGTACTTTTTCAAATACCCTTCCACAATCTTTGCTATTATTGTATCAGGTTTCCCTTCCTGTTTGGCCTTCGCAGCCGCCTTGGCTTCCAAGTCCTTGATGGTATCTTCGGGAATATCGGCGTCGCTGATATAGAGGGGTGCCGCGCCTGCGATTTGCAGAGCGATTTCATGCGCAAAGGTGCGAAAATCTTCAGAGCGTGCAACAAAATCGGTTTCGCAGTTCACTTCAACCATCACGCCAACCCTTCCGTCACCGTGAGAATACAATTCCACAATTCCTTCCGAAGCGACACGGTCGGCGCGTTTGCTGGCAGTGGCCAAGCCTTTTTCGCGCAGTGCAACTTTGGCTTTTTCGAAATCGCCGTTATTATCCTGGAGCGCTTTTCGGCAATCCAGAATTCCAGCGCCGCTCTCCTCTCGGAGTTGCTTGATCATTTCAGTGGTAATTTCCATTTTTATAAATCCTTTTCTTCAACCCTATTTCTCTTCTTCTTCCCCATCATCATCGAAATAATCATCGTTTTCTTCATCTTTATTGGGAGTGAGTTTGGCAAGTGTCGAAGCGCCCAGCAAGTTCTCATCCGAAACTTCTTCTTCCAGAGAAACCTGACGGCGAGCGGCTTCTGCGCTTGGTGCGCCTTCCATGACCGCGGCTTCTTCCAGTTCATCTTCTTCCTTGCGCATGTCTTTGCCTTCCAATACTGCATCGGCGATCTTGCCGACCAGCAGTTTGATGGCGCGGATGGCATCGTCATTGGCGGGGATGAGATAATCGACACCGCTTGGATCGCAGTTGGTATCTACCAGCGAAACCACCGGAATGCCTTTGAGGTTGGCTTCGTGCACTGCGGTGTTCTCACGCATCACATCCACAACAAACAGCATATCGGGCAGGTCTTTCATGTGGCGGATACCGCCCAGGTTCTTCAACAAGCGTTTGATGCGGCGGTCGATCATCAAGATTTCTTTTTTGACCAGTTTGTCGAATTGGCCGGTTTGACGTTTATTTTCGAGGTTATCAAGCTCAAGAATTCGTTGATAGATGGTCGTCCAGTTGGTCAACGTTCCGGGCAGCCAGCGTTGGGTTACGTAAGGCATTCCACAGCGTTCGGCTTCTTCCTGGATGGTTTCCTGCGCCTGGCGTTTTGTGCCAACAAAAAGGATTGTGCCGCCAGCTGCGACGTTATCGCGGATCACATCATAAGCCTTGTCGAGATATTTTACGGTCTGCTGCAGATCGATGATATGGATGCCGTTGCGTTCGGTGAAGATATACGGCTTCATTAAAGGATGCCATTTGTTCGTTCTGTGGCCAAAGTGAACACCACTTTCCAACAGACTTTTCATAGAGATATTTGCACTCATTGGGTAAACTCCTTTGCGTTTTTCCTCCGCTCTATTGGTAGACCACTGATTTCTCTCAGCACGCAAAGTCTAACGAAGAGCGTGTGTATTTTTTATCGTCCGAGGACGACCGCAACAGTATACCATAGAATTGATTATCCCAGGCATCCGGTTCACGCTTTATAATTAGGAATCTATTGAACAAGGGATCCGAAATGCATTTTCTAGTAACCAACGATGATGGCGTGACAGCCCCTGGTCTGCTGGCACTCACCCAGGAAATCCGCAAGCTCGGAAAAGTAACCGTTGTGGCACCCGATAAGAATTGGTCGGCGTCTGGGCATGTGAAAACCATGAATCGCCCTTTGCGGGTAAAAGAAGTGCTGCTGGAGGATGGCAGCCGGGCATTCGCATCGGATGGGGCACCTTCCGACTGCGTGGCTCTGCCTCTATTGGGACTGTTGGGAGAGAAGGTTGATTTTGTGGTATCCGGGATCAATCCGAATGCCAACCTGGGTCATGATGTCACCTATTCCGGCACGGTGACCGCGGCCATGGAGGGTACCATCAGCAATATCCCCAGCATTGCCATTTCATTGGATGCTCCCGAATATCATAATGGCCCATTGGATTATCGTGCAGCCGCACAGGTGGCACGTGTGGTGGCGGAAAAAGTGATCGAAAATAGAATGCCGAGCAATGTACTGCTCAACGTTAATGTGCCATATTTACCTTTTGAGGAAATCAAAGGTTTTCGTGTCACCCGCCAGGGATTGCGTGTGTATCGCGATGAATTGGTGCGCAGGGAAGACCCTCGTGGACATCCCTACTACTGGATCGGGGGGGATGCACCACTGGGCGTACCGGAAGAGGGCACGGACGTTGGCGCGCTCAGTTCGGGCTTTGTTTCTATAACCCCCATTTCGATGGATCTTACGGCGTACGATTGTCTGAAACATTTCGAAAGCTGGAATATCGGGAAATAATACTTCACCGGGACAAAATGAAAAGAAAATGGGTTGCACTCAGTATCGTGATATTGCTCGGCTGTTGCGCAATGCCCAAACCTGTTCAAGCAGCACCTCAGCGGGCGCCGACGGCGTATGAACTGATCGATGCGGTCAATGCTTTTCGAATATCCAAGGGATTGGCTCCTTATGCTATAGATCCCATTCTCATGATCGCGGCCCAAACCCATGCCGAATATTTGGCATCACAGACCGGCCAGTATTCCGGGCATGTTGGCGAGGGAGGAACCGATGCGGACGCGCGTGCTGCTGCGCTCGGGTATCCACAGGTGCCCGGACTGGACATCAACGAAAACTGGGCCAGTTTGCCCGCTTCAGAGGACCTGGATACTCTACTATTCACTGTGTGGGGGGATGACCAACACACGCACACCATGTTACATCAAATGGGACAGCATGTGGGTGCGGGAGTGGCGGTTTCTGGGGACAATGTGATTTATGTGCTGGATGTGGCTGCCTTTTGGGGTGATGCCGGGCTAACCCAACAACCCACCTCCGATGCCTACCCGGGTCTTACCAGCGGGGTTTCTGTTTCACAGTACATGGCACCTGTGGAGGCAGCGGAACCCGATGCGGCTGGCAAGGTCATTCATCAAGTCTTGCAGGGCCAAACGTTATGGAGCATAGCTACAGCCTATGGGGTGAAAATCGACCAGATCCGCCAGTTGAACGGGTTGACCTCGGAAAGCATGATCTATACAGGGCAGAAATTGCTGATCAAAATTATCCCCACCCCTTCGCAGGTGCCTACCACGACGGTTGGGATCTTTCCTGTCTCCAGCAGCGCTTCACCGCCAGCACAAACCATAACCATTCCCGCTGTGCCAACGTCTCAACAGGTCAAGGGAGGACAACCATCGATCGACGATCAATGGTTGATCATTGCGATATTGGCGGTGGCGATTTTGGGTTTCATCCTGATCTTTTTAGGACAGCGTTCTTCATGAAAAGAGGAAGAAATGTTGTGTATAATGCCACATATGAAGAAAATTCGGATCATCCTTGCTCTGATCGCATGGAGCTGTTTTCTCATCCCTCATACTGCAACCAAAGCAAATGCAAGCAGTGCCTACGATCTGATCGTGGCGGTGAACTCATTTCGCTATGAGAATGGATTGAAGGAGCTGCCCACCAATGTCTATTTGATGGCGGCTGCGCAAAATCAAGCAACTTATTTGGCAAGTACCTATGGAGCAACTCCACCCGGCGAATCGGAAGGGCATCTCGGTGAAGGGGGCAGCGATGCCACCGATCGTGCGGTTCAGGTTGGATATGTGGTGATCACTGGTGTGCAGATCCGCGAGAACTGGGCAGGGGTGGATGCCAGCACCGCGCTGGATGCTCTCCTGAAAAGCACCTGGGGCGATGCGGATAATACCGGCCTAATGTTAAATGAATATGCCACGCAGATCGGGGCGGGGGTGGCCCTGATTGATAACATGGTCTATTATGTGCTGAATATCGCGGTGGATTATTCGGTTTCACCAACCAGCTCGACGGTAACGGTGAAAACCACGGAAACACCCGGCGTGGTGCCGGTGGCGGTTTCAACACCCAACGCAGATGGGTCCATCATTCACATTGTAGAAAAAGGGCAAGCGCTTTGGAGCATTGCCATCACGTACGGCGTAACCGTTGATCAAATACGAATCTTGAATAACTTATCGGCGAACGCTGCCATTTATGAAGGGGATCACTTGATTATTCGGCCTGCCTACACTGCCACACCCACCCCAATTCCCACCAATACGCCCATGCCTCCTACACGCACTCCCATTCCTCCCCAAACTCCGCAGGCGTTGAAAACACAAAGCAATGGATCTTTACTGGATACCGTGAATGGTTCTGGAGGAAGAGAGATCCTGGGCATTGCTTTGATGGTGATCTGCGGGGCTTGCCTGGCCTATTTGATCTATACTATGTTACGCAAGAAAGGGTAAACAAACACCCTTTCCTGCGTTGTTTCTTAATTACCGCTGTATCTCTTTTTCCACTTTTTCCAGTCGTTGTGCGAGATCGAAAAGTTGTTGCGTTACTATGTCTGGGAGCTGGTTATGAGCCAGATCAGGAATATGCATGCCATCATGCTCTTTATGGACGATACGCCCGGGCACACCGACCACGACGGAATCGGGTGGAACATCTTTGACCACCACGGCGTTGGCTCCAATACGGCTGCAATTGCCAACGGTGATGGCCCCCAGGATCTGTGCCCCGGCTCCGATGACAACCTCACTGCCAATGGTGGGATGGCGCTTTCCCTTTTTTAAACTGACGCCGCCCAAGGTCACATCATGGTACATGGTTACATTCTTTCCGATGATGGAAGTTTCACCGATCACCACACCCATGCCATGGTCGATAAACACCCCGCTATCGATCTGGGCTGCAGGGTGGATCTCAATGCCGGTAAAGAAGCGGCTTAGCTGGGCGCTCCAACGCGCTAAAAGTTTTAGCTTGTGCTTCCAGAGCCAATGGGCAATCCGGTGATTCCAAACTGCATGCACACCGGCATAGCACAAAACCACTTCCAGCCAGTTTCGGGCTGCCGGGTCCCGTTCCAAAGCCACGCGTACATCATTTTTTATTTCTTTTAATATTCTAGCCATACTCAACTATCCTGGGAATATAAATCAGTGCTGAGATACCGTTCGCCAAAAGAAGGGACGATGACCACGATCAGTTTGTCTTTATTTTCTGCGCGGCTGGCAACCTGCAGGGCTGCATAGATCGCGGCACCAGATGAATAACCTACCAGCAATCCTTCCTGGCGGGCGGTTTGCCGGGAGGTCGCGCGTGCTTGTTCTCCGCTGACCGTAATGATTTCATCGATGATCTTTGTGTTCAGGATCTTGGGGACGAAACCGGCTCCGATGCCTTGTATGGGATGTCTGCCAGAAGCGTTCCCGGAGAGCACAGCGGATTCTTTGGGTTCCACTGCGACCACTTGGAAATCTTTCTTTTTGCTTTTCAACACTTCACCAACCCCGGTGAGTGTTCCCCCTGTGCCAACTCCCGCCACCAGGATATCCACTTTGCCGTCCGAATCCCGCCAAATCTCCTCCGCAGTTGTTTCGCGGTGAACCTGCGGATTGGCAGGATTCTCAAACTGATTGGGAATGTAGTAACGCGCGTCTTCCGCGGCCATTTCGATGGCTTTTTGGACCGCTCCTTTCATCCCTTTTTCTGCAGGGGTGAGAACGATCTCCGCTCCGTATGCTTGCAGGATCTTTTTTCTCTCCGCCGACACGCTTTCGGGCATCACCAGCAGGCAGCGGTAACCGCGGGCGGCGGCCACGAATGCCAGCCCAATGCCAGTATTTCCACTGGTGGGTTCAAGGATGATGGTATCTTTGTGGATTTTCCCCTCTTTTTCAGCCGCCTGGAGCATGGCCAATCCAATACGATCTTTTACACTGTGCGAAGGATTGAAGTATTCCAGCTTGGCTGCAATTTTTGCAGGGTTGGAAGCGTTGATTTTGTTTAGCCATACCATCGGTGTATTTCCAATCAATTCTGTTATGTCGTTTGCTATTTTCATGATTTCTCCATATCTGTATTTAAAAGAAAAAGCCATCGATCGTCGACCAAAAAGATACGGGGCTCACACCGCTGCGACCGGATGGCTGATTTTGAATCATATGGCGCAGGGCAAGTCTACGTTGAGCCCCGCGGATTACACAAGCAATAGGTAGTCATAGTATTTTCAATTTCTATAAAGTTAATCATAAAAATAGTATTCTGATTTTAAGGTCTTGTCAAGCAGTAAAAAGCCGGAAACCATTTATTTAATAAAGCGTATATATATAGAAAACCAAACGGAGGAAACCATGCGCAATCGTATTTTCTGGGGTCTTGTCCTTATTCTCATCGGTTTGATCTTTTTGCTCTCTTATCAATTCGGATTTTCAGCGTGGAATCTGATCTGGCCATTCACCCTGATTGTTTTTGGCTGCTGGGTACTGTTGATCCCGGTGCTCTCAAAAGGCGCCGAGGTCGTTACCGAAGAGATTGATATCCCTTTGGAAGGCGCCAAACAGGCAACCATCAAGATGGAACATGGAGCCGGAACGATCCATCTCATCGCTGCGGACCTTCCTTCCACGTTGCTGAAAGGCAGTTTTGTCGGGGGAGTGCGTTCGAAGGTTGCCACGGTTGAGGAGAAATGCCACATCAAACTGGAAAGCAAGGTAGAATTTATTAACTTTCTGCCGCGTTTTCAAAAAGAACAAAAATTGAAATGGGACCTTTCCGTAAACCGTACGATCCCTTTAAAAATGAAGATGGAAACGGGAGCAAGCGATAACCATTTGGATTTGCGTGGGTCACAGTTGAAAGAGCTGCATCTTGAAACAGGTGCCTCCTCTACCGAGATTTATTTACCGGAAAAAGCCGGAGAAACAAAGGTTCACATTGAGTCCGGTGCTTCATCCATCCGCGTCCATGTTCCTGAAAAAGTTGCAGCAAGAATTAAAGTAGGAGGGTTGGTCGGAAAGAACATTAACACGAATCGATTCAAAAAAGATGGCGATAACTACCAGTCTGCAGGATATGCCGAAGCGGCAAACCGCGCGGATATTGAGATCGATTCGGGAGTTGGTTCGATTGAAATTCAATAGCTCAGAAATATCTGGAGGTAACCATGAAAGAAAGATTGTATCGCAGTTCACAGAACAAGATCATCGGGGGAGTTTGCGGTGGTTTGGCTGAATATTTCCAAATCAATCCCATTTTTGTACGAATTTTCATGATCTTGTGGGTTATTGTTGGAGAATGGGGAATATTTGTGTATTTTCTGCTCTGGTTGATCATTCCACCCCAGCAATATGAAGGAGGTGGATTCCAGCTCAACGATCTGGGCGCCCGTTTTCGCTTGGTCGGGGATGATTTGCGCGATCTTTTCCAGAATCCTTCTGCACAATTGCTTACCTATGGCGGTATTGCATTGATTGGGGTTGGCGCATCAACCCTGGCAAAAGCCCTGGGTTGGGATTGGGGAAATTACTGGAATTCGACATTGGTTTGGGCGTGTCTGTTGATCGTTGGCGGTATCTTTGTACTCGTTAAAACATACACGAAGAAGAAATAAAAAAGAAGACCTTCCCAACCGATTGAGGGGGGCAACCGGCTGGAAAGGCAACCTCATAATAACATGATACTTTCTACCGTGCAAGCATTCTGAAAAATTTTAAAAAACGGGAACTTTTTTCACTGGATAACGTTTATAAAGTACAAATCACGGAGGTAAGATGAAAAAACAATCTATTCTTGCAGGTTTGACTGTGCTGTTAATGGTCTTCGCAACCGCTTGCAGTGGAAACCAGGCGGCAATTTCCGGTGACAATTCAACGCAAAAGAGCATCACGGTAACCGGAACCGGTGTGATAAAAGTTGTACCTGACATCGCGTATATCAATGTTGGGATTACGACCCAAGATGTGAATGTGACCGATGCGATTGCGCAAAATTCCAGTCAAGCTCAGGCGATCAAAGATGAGCTGATCGATTTTGGAATTGCTGAAGAAGATATCCAAACATCCAGCTTCAGCGTGTACCCGCAATCAAATTATGATTATCAAGGGAACATCACCAGCACCACCTTTGTGGTCAATAACAACGTTTATGTTACGGTTCGCGATCTCAGCACCATGGGCGAGCTGCTCGGAAAAGTAACATCAAGCGGCGCAAATTCGATTTATGGAATCAGCTTTGATGTGCAGAACAAAAGCGAAGCGTTGACCCAATCACGAGAATTGGCTATCGATTTTGCCCGTCAGCAGGCAGAAGAAGTGGCTGCTGCCTCTGGAGTGAAATTGGGCGAAATTCTTATGATATCGGTAAGCTCCAATGATGTCCCCTACATCGTTTCTGATTCTTATGGAATGGGTGGCGGTGGCGGATATCCGACATCAGCTACGAAGATCCCGATCTCAGCGGGCAACTATGTCATCTCTTCCAGCGTGACCATTCAATACGCACTCGATTGATCGACAAAAAAGGAGCTGCTTCTCAATGCAGCTCCTTTTGTTTTCCATATTTCTAGATCCAAAAATAGGTGATTACAAAATAAGCGGCTGCACCACCCAGCAGCCAGGTATCGACCCGATCGAGAACCCCGCCATGCCCGGGGATGACCTTTCCAGAATCTTTTTTATTAAAAGACCGTTTTATGAGGCTTTCCAGTAAATCTCCCAAGGGGCTTACAATTCCCAAGATCACACCCAAGATCGCGGCCCTTCCTACGGTAATATTGGCTGCCCCATAAGTGAAAATGAGGGAGAAGAGCAGTGCATACAAAACGGTGAACAGAATTCCGCCGGCATACCCTTCCATGGATTTATTAGGGCTTACCTTGGGAGCCATCTTGTGTTTTCCAAAGCGGCTGCCGATGAGGAATGCTCCGATATCACCGCACCCGATGGCGGGAATTGCCAGCAGCACCCACATTTTTCCATCAGGCAGAAAACGCAGTGAAATGAGATAAGTCCCAAAGTAAGCAATGAAGATCAAACCGATCAGCTCCAGCCCCATCGTTATCAGACTATTCGCATCATCCTCTTCGTAACGGCTAAGACTGATGATAATGCTGATAAAGAAGGAAAGCGCAAATACCGGTTCAAAATATCTGCCTGCGAACACATAGCGGAAGACCGCGCAAATCATCGTTGCAGCAATCAAGAAATATTTATGGGGAGTGTACTTACTCCCTCTAAAAAAGTTCCAATATTCCCATGCGGCAAACCCCAAGATAGCGGATGCCCCCAATGTATAAATCCAACCACCTGCAATCACCAACCCAACACAAATGGGAGTGATGATCGCAATGCCAAGAATGCGTTTAGCCATTGTATGCTTCCTCTTCCTCTTTTTTTGTTCTTCCCCCGAATCTTCTGGAACGGGTGCCGTAATCAAGTATGGCTTCTTTGAGTTTATTTTTATTGAAATCAGGCCAATAGGTCTTTGTGAACAACCACTCGGAATAGGCGCTTTGCCAAATAAGAAAATTTGAGATCCTTAACTCACCCGAGGTCCTGATCACCAGGTCGGGATCGGGCATTCCGGCCGTATACAGATGGTCGCTAATGGTCTTGTCAGTGATTGCATCTGCAGGGAGCCCTTGCTGCACGATTTCCTGCACGGCATGCACGATCTCATCGCGGCCGCCATAATTGATGGCAAGCGTGAAGATCAATCGGTCATTGTTTTTGGTGGTTTCAATACAAGCTTGCAACTTGGCCAGCAATGCATCACTTAATTCTTTTTTGCTTCCGATGTGACGTACCTGGACACCCTCTTTGAGCAATTCAGGTGTCTCTTTGTCGAGGAAATCCATAAAGATGTTCATCAACCCATTTACTTCATCCGCCGGCCGTTTCCAGTTTTCCGTGGAGAATGCATATACCGTGAGATATCTCACTCCGAGATCGGTACAGGCTCTTACAATGTTGCGCAGGCGCTCTGCGCCGGCGCGATGCCCGGCCATTCTGGGGAGCAGGCGCGCTTTTGCCCAACGTCCATTCCCATCCATGATGATGGCAATATGCTGGGGTATTTTCTCAAATGGCTGATCTTTTGGTTTTCCCATGCAGGCTGATTAAACCTCCATGATTTCTTTTTCTTTACGCTCACCAATTGAATCCACCTCTTCAATCATTTTATCGGTGAGTTTTTGAATTTCTTCCTCTCCACGTTTCAGATCGTCTTCCGAAATCAATTTTTCTTTTTCAAAATCGCGTAAATCTTTGATGGAATCTCTGCGGACGTTGCGGATGGCAATGCGCGAATCTTCGCAGCGATTCCCAACCAACTTGGTCAATTCAACACGGCGTTGTTCATTCAAGGGGGGAATGTTCAAGCGGATGACCTTCCCGTCATTGAGGGGGGTCAACCCGAGGTCAGAGGCAAGGATCGCTTTTTCAATGTCTTTGATAGATGTGGCATCGAAAGGTTTAATCAAGAGCTGTCGTGGTTCCGGAACGCTGATGGTTGCCAGTTGCATCAGCGGAACAGGCGATCCATAATATTCGATCGATAATTTTTCGATCAAAGCCGGACTGGCGCGTCCGGTGCGAATTCCCGCCAAATCTTCTTCCAATGCCTGCAGGGCACTTTTCATCCGTTTTTCTGCATCCTGTACAGCTTCGTTTATCATCGCATCCTCCTTGTATGAAACATGGATGGTCCATTTCAATGTTTAAGGATACCTCAAAAAAAGTAAAAATTCCATAAAAAGTGACTGTCTAGGAGATCCCCTTGACAGGAAGAACAAACGTTCTATAATTAAAAGTGATTATGGAAAACGGATTATTGTGGTTCGATGATCGAAAAGATGTTTCTACCGAACAGAAGATCCAAAATGCTGTTCTCTTCTATCAGCAAAAATATGGCACGAAACCCGACCGTTGCACAATCAATTCAGACACCCCCTGCAGCAAGACGGACAGTGCTTTGGCCGGTTTGCGGATCGAAGTGCGCCGCTATATTTTACCCAACCATTTCTTGCTGGAAAAAGATCATTAATGGCCCTTCTTGAGCCATTTTTTTGCTTTGGCGAGGGATAATTTCACAAAGTTGGGATGAAATTTCATCAGAAAATCACCGGCCGCTTCTTCAAAACTGAAATCTTTATGATATTCCGCTTTGAGAAATGCCAGATGTTCGATGATCCAAAAATACAGGTCTGCTTCGGTGCGTTCGGGGAATTGGTCGAGTATTTTCTGCTCGCGGATGATCTTGACCAGCGGCAGATAAATGTTCTCATACCAGCTGCATACTGCTTTTTCATAACTGATCGCATGCTGTAGAAATTCGCCGGTATAGTAGCGATGGGCGTCGATATGCTCCTGCAGCCTGTCAAATAACCCCGGAATGCTCATCTCAATCTTCACATCAGGATACAAATTCTTGATGTTCGTCTTTTCGTAAAAATGGTTCTGTTCTTCCTTCAGGATCAGTTGATTGAAATCGAAGTTGCGGTCAATTTCATAAGGTACCTCGATTTTTACCACATGGGCGTCAATCCATTTTTGACCACGCTGTTTTGCAACCGATACCCGATGATTTCCATCGATTACAAAATAATATTTCCCGATCTGATACACCTCGACCGGAGGGAGGATCTCATCCCGCAGATAGGCACGATCGATCTTTTCCCAGCGTGAACGGGTGTGCTTTTGGCGCGGGAGAAAAGCGTTATCAAAATCTGCGTAGCGGTTCACGCTGCCAATAATGGCATCGATTTCAATTTCCTGAATCCCCGCATCGTATTGACCTTGAATGGAGATGTGCTTGAGGATTTCATTGAAGGCGAGCAGTTGAGTCTTATCCAAGCGCAGCCAATTTTCAATGGAACGGATAAAACCATGAAAATAAGCGTCGTCAAAATCCATTTTGGATCGTTCTTTAAAAGAATCAAAACTCATTTATTCCTCTGCGAATGGTACGGGTTTTCTCTCGAGTGAAATCGGGTGCGTGCGATATCCATACGTGTTCACAACCTGTGTGGTTCCGTATTGGATGATCATGGGGGTGTT
This sequence comes from Pelolinea sp., assembly GCA_012797975.1. Taxonomy (GTDB): domain Bacteria; phylum Chloroflexota; class Anaerolineae; order Anaerolineales; family Anaerolineaceae; genus UBA4781. Next base: position 36,353 of record JAAZOD010000029.1, read on the forward strand.
CTTCCCAAAATCATACACGTGCCCGTGGAAATGGTAGAGAGGTTTGAAAACCTTTAATAACCATAGAAATGCTTTGATGCCTTGATGTGCTTCATCTTTTCCTTCCTGAATACCCCACGGGGAGGCATGGGTGACGAAAATATCCAAGTACCGCCCGGAAAGTGCAAAGTTCGCCATCAAGGCGGGCACAAGCCGAAAAACAAACTGCCACATGCCTGCTTGCGAATACTGGTAGGGCCCATTGTTATAAAGATGGCATCCCTGAACGCCCGCCAGCAGGAATCCGCTGGCATCCTTTATGGAACGGACGTGCAGATCGATGCAGCCCCAGGGGTGATCATGAACCACACCGCTTTCGCTTTCGTAAAATTTTGCATGATTTCCACGCACAAAGTAAAGAGGAACATTATACGTGCTGACCATATTTTCCAAGAAATCGTATGGAAGGTCTCCGCAACTGAGGATGAAACGAATATCTCCCAATGATTTTTTATTTGCGGGCTCATACAACTGCTCCGACACTTTATCGCTGATGACCAAAATCCTATGATCCATTCTGTTTCCTTCGGGGATCTGAACCCACTGCCACGGCAAACGCTACTGCACTTTCTCTGGAGTGGGAAATGCTCACCGACCATGTTTCCAATCCGAGCTCATGGCTGATCTGCTGGGCTCTGGCGTGCAAAATCAGCAAGGGCTCTCCGCTTTCCTGTTGCAGAATTTCGATATCCTGCCACCCCACTTCACCGATGCCGCACCCCAACGCTTTGGCCACTGCCTCTTTCGCAGCAAACCTGCCTGCGGCAGAGGCGCTGGAATTTTGAATCAGCGATAATTCGCGAACGGTGAAAACCCTGATGAAAAAGCGCTTGCGAATTTCCGGCTTCTGCTCTTCAAACCGTGCAATCTCGATCAGATCAACCCCGCTGCGTATGATCATGGTTCGTTTTTCGCTCCTGCACTAATGATAACCAATTTCCCGGGATCTAAATATCTTCTGGAAACCTCCAAAATCTGCTCGGGGGTGATCCTGCGCAGGCGGTCGGCATAGGTTTGAAAGTAATCCAAACCCAGTTCAAAACGCTCGATGGAAAGCAGCGCATTGGCGATGCCCGCATTGGATTCCAGCGACATGGGCAGTCGGCCGATCAGATGCGATTTTGAATCTTCCAGTTCTTCTTGCTGCAGAGGTTCCTGCAAATAACGTTTGATCTCGTCCACGATCAGATCGATGGTTTTCTCAACATTTGCAGGGTTTACACCAGCGTTGAATTCCCAGCTTCCGGTTTCGGGTAGTGCATTGAGACTGCTGAACGCATAATAAGCCAGGCCGGCTTTGTTCCTGACAGATCTGCCAATGCGACCGTACAATCCAAACTGGCCCAGCACATGATTGCCGAGATACGCTGCGTAGAAATCAGACGCTGTTCGCGATGGGCCAAAAGTGCCCATTTGGATATCACTCTGGCTTTTTCCCTCGATGGGAATGTGGATGCGGGTCCGGGATTGCACCAGTTGGAAGGGTGCAGGGGATGGCTTGGACGGCTTTCCCATCGGGGTCCATTGTTCAAACTGGGTCCTGATCAACTCCTCCATTTTTTCAAAGGGAAGCGCCCCTGAAATAGCGATCGTCGCATGCTGCGGACGGTAGCTGGAATGATGGTGGATGAGATCCTGCCGCTGGATTTGGGCGATGGTGTCGGTAAATCCATCCACCGGCAGAGCATACGGGTGACCCTTGAACAGCACCTTGTCGAATTCCAGCGCTGCACGTTCCGTTGTATCCTGGTCACGGATGATGAGAGAGGTGAGCAGTTGATTGCGCAGACGAGCGATATATTCCTCTGGAAAGGCCGGTTTGGTCAAAGAATCAACGATCAAGGAAAGCAGCATGGGAAAATCTTTTACCAACGCACGCCCTTGAAACCAGGTATTCATGGTTCCAGCACTGAAACTCAAACTGGCTCCCACCGATTCCAGCTTGTCATTGATCTCTTGAAAAGAAAGATGTTCATTCCCGCGCATCAGCATGGATGCCGTGAAATTGGCTGTTCCAAGCTTTTCCGGTTGGTCCCAGGCCGAACCGCCATCCAGCATACCAATGATGGTGAGTGACTTGCTTTCCATGTTGCTGTAAGCCAGAACGGTAATGCCGTTTTGAAGCTGGAAGCGCCGGATGGTTTGGGCGTTGGGCAAGTGATTTTGGAGTTCCGAATTCTTATTTCGCATTGTGCTCCTCTTGCGGGGTTGGGTAGAAAATGCCAACAGTCCTATTGTGTGCAGAAAAATGCTTTTGGGCAAAGGTTTGAACTTCTGTGCTGGTTATCGAACGCAAACTTTGAAGATAGTTCCGGTACCAATCGTAATTGGCAAAAATGTTGCTGTAGCCCATCCAAAATGCCTGATTGGTGATATTCTCACTGCCATACGCGAACATGGCTTCCGCCTGCTGAATGGCGCGATCAATTTCTTGCTTCGATATGGGCTCATTTTGGATCCGGCTGATCTCATCATCGAATGTGTGCAGCGCTTGCTGTGGGTCAGCAGTTGGATTCAGAGTGAGGACAAAAGTGTGCAGGAATGGATCGATCGTAGCTTGAACGTCCCCATTCACGCTGACAGCAATATCCTTTTCAACCAGCGCCTGGTATAAACGGCTGGTACGGTTTGAAATGCTTCCCCCGCCGAACATGACCAGCGGAGAGGGCCCGGCCAGCAAACTATCCAGCACGGTCAAAATGAAGAATTCACGGCTATCTGCCTGTGGGGCATGATAGGCGATCTGGATATATAAGGCATCCCCCGGTCCTTTGATCTCCAGTTGTTTTTCTTGCTGCTGGAGTGGTTCCTGCAGTATTGGTTCTGAATCCCCAGAATGAACCGGAATATCAGAAAAATAATGCTCGATCTTTTTTGTTAAGTCCGCTGTGTTGAAATCTCCCGCAATGCTCAGGATGGCGTTGGCAGGGTGATAATGGCTGCGGTAATAGGTAAATAACTGGTCGCGGGTCATGTTTTGCAAATCTTCCAGTGTGCCAATCACATCATGGGCATACGGATGCAGTTGGAATGCTTGTGCTTGAATGGCAGAATTGAGATGGAAGAGAGGTTCATTCTCATTTCCTTCCAGTTCCGAAATGACCACCGTCCTTTCTGCGTTGACCTCACCCTCATCAAAGGTACTGTTTTGCATGCGATCTGCTTCCAGAGCGAGCACCAGATCAACCTCGCTGGCGGGGAGAGTTTCGTAATAGGTGGTCCAATCGAGATAAGTCATGGCGTTCCACATTCCCCCCACGCGTGAAATGGTTTGGTCCAGTTGTTCGCCCGGATATTTTTTGGTCCCCTTGAATTGAAGATGCTCCACCCAATGGGAGATGCCGCGAATTCCCGGCTTTTCGTTGCGCGATCCCACCCGATACCAGACCCACTGGCTGATAATGGGGGTGGTATGGATCTCTTTGAGAAGCACTTTTAACCCATTGGCGAGCTGAAAGGTGACGATATCATTGTGCATAATCCATTTCCTTAATCTTGATGGTCTAGTTTAAAATAAAAAGATGAGTGCAACTTTTTTATGAGTAAATGTTAATACATTTTATGCTGAGGTGTATATGAATCCAAAAGTCGTTGCGATCGTTGGAGCCGGCCCTGCCGGATTGTTTGCTGCAAAGACGCTGGCAGAAAAAGATGTTCGGGTGGCTCTTTTCAACCGCGATATACGCCCCGGGGGATTGGCAGAGTATGGTATTTATCCAGAAAAGCATGTGCTTAAAAATGGGTTGCGGCGCCAATTCACGAGCTTTTTGGAACATAAAAATATTGCTTATTTTGGAAATATAGAAGTGGGAGAGGGCAAAGATCTTTCACTACCACAACTGGAAAACATGGGTTTTCAAGGCATCCTGGTAACGGCTGGTGCGCAAAAGATCAAAGAACTGAAAGTGGAGGGGGAATCGCTGCCGCGCGTATATCATGCTTGGGAGATTGTCTCCAAGTACAATAACCTGCCGCCCTATTCACAAATAGAGTTCCCAATTGGCGAAAAAGTGGTGATCGTGGGGGTCGGCAACGTGATGGCCGATGTGGCGCGCTATTTGATCCAAAAAGGCGGGGTGAAGGAGATCACGGCCGTTGCGCGCAGAGGACCGGCGGAGATCAAATTCCATGAAACTGAATTTGCCCATATCGCTCAGAATTTGGATCTCTCCGATTTTGAGGCGGAAATGGAGCGGGTAACGCCACTGATGTTGAAATTAGGCCAGGATCCCAATGAAACCTGGGCTTTCATTGAAAAGGCCTGTGAAAACTGCGAGGAAAAAACGGGGGATACCAATTTCAGATTGCGATTTCTGAAATCCCCCGTTCGCTTTTGGGGTGATGAGCACCGGGGGTTGCAGGGCGTGGAATGCATTGAAAATTCACTGGTTGAAGAAAACCATGTCATGAAGACCATCCCTACTGCACTCCATACGATTTTTGATGCCGACACTGCCATCCTGGCGGTCGGATCGAGTGTGGATGATGGAATAGGATTGCCGGTTTCCAAGGATCAATTTACCATCAGCCCATATCCTGATTACCCGCAAGATGGAATTTCCTATGAATTGATGGATCCAGATAGCGGCGCCAATATTTCCGGCGTTTTCGTAGCAGGTTGGTCGCGGCTGGCCAGTTATGGGTTGGTAGGGATCAGCGGCAAAGATGGCTCAAGAGGTGCGCAGGCCTTGTTTGAATTTATCCAGGACGGGGATGGCGAAAAACCCGATTGGGAGCTGCTGCAAAGTCAAATTCGTAATCTAAAAAAGGAAATCGTGGATAAAAAGATGATAGGCCAGCTCTATAAGGCCGAAGCAGAAATTGCCGCGAAAAACGGACTTGCCGAGTACAAATTCCCCACCAATCAAGAGATGTTAACGGCGATCGGTCTCGTCTGAATGAGGAAGGCGGGGGAACAATCTGATTTTTGGAAACGGTATCATCAAGAAAAAGCCCAGGGCGATAACGTATTCCCCGATTTCAATCCCCAGCACCTGCCACTTTCCCAGATAGGGCAGCGATTCAGGATAGGGATGGCTGCCGAAGCCAAAGAAATCCGCTACCGCCGAAAAAATAGCGATCACCAAGCCGGTGCTGATAAAACGTGCGCCCATCTCAGCGGCAATGCTGGGATGTTCTCCGCGCCAGAGGCTGTGCATGGTAAGATATCCTCCCAAGCAGAGAATGCCCAATCCAACGATGCTGACAGAGATCTGAATGAAACCGATTACGGGGCTGCGATCCAATTGAAAGAGATCAGGTCGAAGACCCAGCAAGAAAATAAGAAAGCCCATGAAGGTCAAAAAAAGATATTGACGGACGCGCTTGCTAAATCCTTCGCCGTTGACCTGGGATTGTTTTTCACTAGGAGTGGATTCAATTTGCGGCATATTTAATCCAACGTAGGTTAATTATAGTCGCGATTTAAAGAGCGCGTTTCAAACGCGCTCTTGATGTTCATGAAAATCCATCCGAGAAACATCACTCTTCTTTGGGTGCAGCATCCTCTGTTTTTGGTTCTTCTTCCTTGCCGCTGCTCACCTGGATATCGCTGCTTTCCAACTCTTGTTTGAGCAACTTCATATCCATGTCGGCATACGCAGCGGATTCAACGCGTCGCAAGCTCAGCCCAATACGGTGAGATTCCGGCTCAATCTTAATGATCCGCAAGGTGACCTTTTCACCTTCGTGCAGCACTTCCTTTGGATGCGTGATGTGTGTTTCACTGATCTCAGAGATATGCACCAGTCCTTCAATGTCGCCGGGTATCTTGGCGAATGCGCCAAACTTGGTCAGGTTGGTTATGGTGGCTTCCACCAACATACCGACCTTGAGATTCTCCACGTTCTTCAACCACGGATCGTCTTCAAGCTGGCGAATGGAAAGGCCAATTCGTTTCTTGTCCTCATCGATATTGATGACTTTGACTTTGACGGTCTGTCCAACTTTGAACTTCTCAGATGGATCCGTGACCTCATCCCATGAAAGTTCGGAAACGTGCACAAGCCCATCTGCACCGTTGACGTTCACGAAGACGCCAAAATTGGCTACGCTGGTGATCTTTCCGGAAAGGACGCTGCCCACTTCGAGATCGCCAATGACCTTTTCTCGGATTGCATCGCGGGTTTCACCGCAGGCCAATCGTTCGGAAAGGATCAAACGATGTCGTTCGCGATCCACTTCGATGACACTGACTTCGATATCCGCGCCGATCATTTTCCCGTAACGTTCTTCGGGAGTGTTGCCGGTGGCTTCTTTCAACCTTTCATAACTTAGTTGAGAGGAAGGAATGAACCCGCGCAGTTTTTCAAAGGCAACCAGCAAACCGCCTTTGTTGTAACCGGCGACCTTGCCTTTATAGGTTTGTTTATTTTTAAAGACTTCTTCCGCTTTATCCCAACTCGATTCTTCCACAGCACGCACATACGAGAGCAAAAGATTGCCATTGGAATCTTCAACAGTAATAACATAGACGGGAATTTCCTGCCCGACTTCAAGGTTGGCAAATTCTTCTGGGGGAATGAGCTCAAATTCTTTTCCGCTGATAAGACCTTCGGATTTGGCTCCGACACCGATCAGGATTTGACCCGGAGCAATGCTTGCAATGGTTCCTGTCCGGATCTCCCCGGCCTTAGGCAAATCGATGCCGAGCCCCTCCTTCTCCAGCAACGAAGCCATGTTCAGGTTTTTTTCATCGCTGTTGTTTGAATTGTTCGCCCCGGTAGGGGTCTTTGCATCGTTTTGTACCATAATATTATCAATCACTCCATCCATGCGATAATGAATAGCAAGATTATAAGGGGTATTGGTTTCGTTGGCAACCCCTGACCGCTGAGAAGAGATTTTAAAGAGTTATCTGCGTCTGCGGTGTTTCTTCTTCTCTCTGTTTTGGTTCGCGCTTTGCTTTTGTTCGGTTCCGACCTGTGTCGTTTCTGCTTGAGTGCGCTGTACAGGCTGCAGGCGGAAGATCTGGCTCATAACACCCAGCCGAATATTTGCCAGCAATTCACCGAACATATCCGTTGATTTGCTTTTGTATTGCACGAGTGGATCACGCTGCGCGTACGATTCCAGTCCGATTGAAACACGCAATGCTTCCATCTGTGTTAAATGTTCGATCCACAAAGAGTTGATATTGTTCAGCAGAATGTGACGCTGCAGCATTTTCTTTATCTCTTCCCCGAATACTGGCTTCAACTGATTCTGGATTTCCGGGTTGAGCTCCAGGATCGGCTGCTGCAACAGCCCTTCGGCTCTCTGAGCGGGAAGCATGTCCTTCACTTTTTCAAGAAGGGCAGGATTCAACTGCTGCAAACTATTCTTCGATTGTGCCATGCGGTTCAACTCGTATGTGCCGAAGATGAGTTGCTGTGATTCGCTGACTTTTTCCAGGTGGGAGAGGATATCGCCAATGACCTCATCCGATTTTTTGCCATCCAGAAAATGAGCTGCGTAGAAAACATAGTTGAGCAGATTCACATTTTTGATCACACGCTGGTGATTCTGCGGATTGATCGCCACGCGCTTTCCGGCGGTGATGTCGGCCAGGGCGGCGGCTATCTGTTGTTCTGTCACGTTCTGTGATCCGAGTTTCTTGGCTGTTTCTTGGATATTGCGCCCAAGCTCGGATTGTTCGCTTTGCAGAGTATTGACCCTTTCTGCGAAACGTTTTTCAATTTCAGAAAGGCAGAAATCTTTGACCGCATCCCAATCACCAGGGGTCACCTGCAATGCGTTCAGGTTGATGATATCGCCCAGGCGTTTATTGATGGTAAATGCCGTGCGGTTCAGGTAGAGGACAAACAAGTTTGCTTTTACCTGTTCTTTCAACGCCTTGATGGCGTTCCGATCGCCCTCAACCAACTGCTGGATCTCGGTTTGTGTAAGCTGTAAGCGCGAATGTGCATAATTTTGGAGCTGCAGCAGAAAATCTCGTTCATTGAATTCCTCCGGAGCACTTCCGGAGATCCCATCCAAATACGCATCCAAATTTTCGTATCGCTCGGCGAGTTGATTCTCAAAATTTTGAGCAGTGTGTTCGATCAGTTCAGCGCTGTTTTCCTCTACAAACGCTTCTTCCGCTTCGAGGATGCTGGTTGTGAATTGCCTTAAGAAGGCGGCTTTGTCATCAACACTGTGGATGCTGCCCATCTTCTCCAATAGATCCTGCGAGATCAGATGGTAGGAATAGGATGGGATATTAAATCCCATTTCCTGATTGATGAGGGGAGGTTGTACTTCGTCCAGAAATGCGATCAATTTCCACGGAGAATGTGATTCTTCCATGCTGAGTGGAACTCTTCTCTGGAGCTCACTTTGCACCATTCCCCAGACATCTTCGGTGAGATCATCTTTGGTGATGGCCTTATCGCGTTCTCCATAGATGCGCGCACGCTGGTCATTCAAGACGTCATCATATTCCAGCAGGTGCTTGCGCACATCAAAGTTATAACCTTCCACCCTTTCTTGGGCTTGTTCCACCAATTTGCCGATCATGCGGTGCTCGATGGGAACCGATTTATCAAGCTTGAAGAAGTTCATCATGTTCTCAACCCGTTCACCGCCAAATAGCCGCATCAGGTCATCTTCCAAAGAAAGGTAGAACCTTGAAGAGCCGGGGTCACCCTGGCGGGCAGCGCGCCCGCGTAACTGATTATCGATACGGCGAGCTTCATGTCGTTCGGAGCCGATCACGTGCAGGCCGCCGATCTCCCGTACCTTTGGTAAATTGACCATGTAATCCAGAAATGCCTTGATGCTCTCGCTTTTATCCGCATATTGATCGGAAGTGAGCTTGCGAATGGCTCCTTCCATATCCTTCAGGGTCATCTCATAAGGATCCACGCCATTGGCTTTCAATACCTGCACCACATCGGTGAGGATCTGTTCATCCAACTCGCCGCCCAGTTTAATATCCACACCGCGTCCTGCCATATTGGTGGCAATGGTCACCGCTCCAAAGGCGCCGGCCCCCGCAATGATCTGCGATTCTTCGTCGTGCTTCAACGCATTCAGAACCCTATGGGATATGCCCGAGTTCAAGATATGCTGCAACCGGGGAATATCCGATTCGGAGAGTTTCAATTCTTGAAGAAGAATTCGGATGCTGTCAGGATTTTCCAGCGCCAGCAACTCGATACTTGCTTTTTGCGCCAGATTTCTTATCAGGGATGGGTTTAGCTTGTCGAGCGGCTCGTTCAGGCCTTCCAGCTCTGGAATGGCACGTTCTGCGTCGTTGATCCCGAATTTTTCTCGCCACAGCGCTTTTAAGATCAAGATCTGCATCAGCAGGCGGAGCGGTTCTTTTCTAAGGCGTGCGGAAAGCTCTTCGGAATGAATGATGGAAGTGGTGCCTACCAGTTGTGGTCGCCCGATGGCATTGAAACGGGTGATTTCAATACAAATGGCGCGCAATTTGGCTTCGCGATTCTGATACACCGCATCCGGGTAATCTTTTCTTTTCCAGAAAATTTCTTTCTGTTCCGGATCACCCTTGGCAGCATAGCAGGTGTAGACATACCCCTCACCATCTTTCTTCTGATACGTGTTCAGATCGCTGTTGGATAAACCGGCCGAATAATCGAGGTTGGTCGGGATGGGCACCACATCCAACTTATAAATCTCATAGAACTCTTCCGCTTCGGTATAAGCGGTGCCGGTCATTCCGGCCAATTTTTCATACATGCGGAAGTAGTTCTGCAGAGTGATGGTGGCCTGGGTGATATTCTCGGCATTGACCTTCACACCTTCCTTGGCTTCGATGGCCTGGTGCAGCCCTTCTGACCAGCGGCGCCCTGGCATCAAGCGTCCGGTGAATTCATCCACGATGATGATCTCACCATTCTGGATGATATAGTCCTTGTTCTTGGTGAACAACAAGCGGGCTTTGAGTGCCTGTTCCAGGTAACCCGTCAGCCGTGCCTGTTCGGGTGTGATATCTTCCGGCCGGTCGGGATCACGCAAGGTCGTGTTCAAGAGCTCTTCTGCGTGGATTTCGCCCACCTCGGTTAGCGAAACGCTGTGGTCTTTTTCACTGAATTCAAAGTCTTCTTCATTTAATTGACGTACCACACGCGCCATCTTCTCGTACCAGGCAATATCTTCCGAGGCGGAACCGGAGATGATAAGAGGGGTTCTGGCTTCATCGATGAGGATATTGTCGATTTCATCCACAATGGCAAAATGGTGACCGCGTTGCACACGATCCTCGATTCGGCTGACCAGATTATCGCGCAGATAGTCAAAACCGAATTCATTATTGGTGCCGTAGGTGATATCGGCCTGATAGGCCTCGCGACGGGGAACCATTCTTAATTGATCATCTTCTTCTTTGCTTGATCTCTTCTCCAGATCGACCAGAAAAGCCATGCGACCATTTTCGGTGCGGCTTGCCATTTGCAGAACGCCTACCGTGAGCCCCAGCGCTGCGTAAATGGGAGCCATCCAGCGCGCATCACGCCGGGCAAGGTAGTCGTTGACCGTGACCAGATGAACACCTTTTCCGTCCAGGGCGTTCAAGTAAAGCGGCAATGTGGCGACCAGGGTTTTTCCTTCACCGGTGCGCATCTCTGCGATGTTGCCCTGGTGCATAATGGTGCCGCCGATGAGTTGAACGTCATAGTGGCGCAGTCCAAGCGTGCGTTTGCTGGCTTCACGTACTGCCGCGAACGCTTCAGGCAGAATGTCGGAGAGGTTTTTTCCATCCTTCAACTGTTGTTTGAAAAAAACTGTTTTTTGAGCCAGCTCTTCAGCCGAAAATTTCTCATAGACTTTTTCCAGTTCATTGATCTCGGAAAGAAGAGGAACAAGCTTTTTGAAATCTTTTATCGAAGATGTTTTATCGATTGATTTGAAATTCTTTTTTGCCATTGTTTTCCCTTTGCGACAGCGATTATAGCATGTATGGCAGTATTAAAAAAACAATGGGCCGATAACCGACCCATTGTTTTCAAAACAAAATGTTAAAAAGATCGTTGAACTAGATATGAATGGCATGCCCAAGGGCATCTTCCGCCGCTTCCATGATGGCTTCGCTGAGGGTGGGATGGGTATGGATATTGGATGCAAGCTCTTCAACGGTCAGTTCCGATTGCTGCGCCAGACTTAATTCAGGCAACAATTCTGAAACCTCCGGGCCAATCATGTGAGCGCCCAGGATCTCCCCGTACTTTGCATCCACGATCACTTTCACAAAACCTGTGCTTTCGCCAAGGCCAAGCGCTTTTCCATTGGCCTGAAAAGGAAATTTCCCTTTTTTGATCTGCTTGCCTGCTTCCAGTGCTTCCTTTTCAGACAAGCCGAAAGAAGCAACCTGCGGGTAGCTGTAGGTTGCGCTGGGGATCATGGTGAAATCAATGGGTTTTCTCTTGATGCCCTTGATCGTTTCGGCACAATGAATGCCCATGGCAGAAGCTGCGTGCGCCAATAGCAATTTACCGGTGACATCACCGATCGCCCAGATTCCCGGAACATTGGTGGCCATATTGGCATCCGTATTAATAAAGCCGCGCTTATCCAGCGTAACCCCCACTCCCTCCAAGCCGAGATTTTCGGTGTTGGCCTTAAAACCGATAGCTACCAGGGTTTGTTCCGCTTCGAGAACTTTCTTTTCTGCCCCGGCAGTCACGGTCACCGCCACACCTTTGGCGGTGTGTTCGATGGCTTCAACACGATGACCGGTGTAAATTTCAATCCCGCGCTTTTGGAATGCTTTCTGTAATTCTTTGCTTAATTCTTCGTCTTCGAGCGGTAAAACATTCGGCAGCATTTCAACAATGCTGACTTTGGTTCCGAAAGAACTCCAAATAGTGGCAAATTCAGCGCCGATCGCTCCGGCGCCGATGATGATGGCTGAAGCGGGTAATTTCTCCTGCAAAATGGCGTCCTCATAGGTCAACACTTTTTTCCCATCATGATTCCACCCTGAAGCCATGAAAGGATGCGCGCCTGTGGCAAGGATGACATTGGCTGTTTTCAAATCCTCTTTCTTGCCATCATTAAGAGAAACCGAAACAAGGTCTTTGGATTTCAGGAAGGCCGCGCCTTCATAGACATCGACCTTGTTTTTCTTCATTAAAAAGCTGACGCCACGGGTCAGGCGATCTGAAACCTGTCGGCTGCGTTTTACAGCGATGCTGTAATCGATGGTTATGTTCTCACCGCTGATCCCATATTCTTTTGCATCTTCGCGCAGGGTGCGGGCAATTTCCGCGTTTTTCAATAGCGCTTTGGAAGGGATGCAACCCACATTCAAACAAACTCCACCCAACCATCGTTTCTCCACGATGGCGGTTTTCAGACCAAGTTGTGCAGCTCGTATGGCAGCCACATATCCACCAGGGCCGGCACCGATAACAACAACATCGTATTCTTTCATATTATGTGCTCTCCATCTTCAAACAATGCTCTAATCATTCCCATTTTCCTTAGCGATTATACTGTCTTTCACCCAGCTAAACGCTGAAATTATGTGACTTCTTGAGGTTGACGGAAAATACGGGAAGGTTTACGATAGCGAGTCAATTTTGGGTGAGGTTTATAATCAAAATATGAAGAAAGACGCGGCCAGTGTGAATAAAACCCAGGCAGATCCGGCAGTGCTGCTCGAAAAGATAATGCAGGCAGAGGTGAAGTCTGCAGAGCAAATTTCTGGCATTAAAAAGGAAGCGGATCGCAGGATTGCGGCAGTTCAAGTTGAAGCTGCAAATTCCAGGAAAGATGCCTATGCCAGCGGACGAAGGGCAAGGGCCCGCCTGATTGAAAATGGCATTGCCAAAGCGAATGAAGCGGCGGCGGAGAAGTTGCAATTCTCTGAATCAGAATCTGTGAAAATCGTGGAAAAAGGGAAACGATTTGTGTCCGAAGCAGTAGCCATCAGTCTTGATTTTGTACTTGGGAAACGCCTGAAGGAGAACCCCCATGATTCGGAAAATGGCAAGAATTGAAATCATCGGATTAAAAAAAGATCTCTCGCAGACCATTCACCATTTGCACGATCTGGGAATCATGCAGATTGAAGACATCCGCTCTCTTTCCAACGTTCTTATTCAACCACTCAACCCAACCTACGAAATGGTGCAGAAACGGGAAAGAATCGAATTGATCAATGCCCGGATCAACGGCTTGGTCGATCTTTTTAAAAAATACTTCGCCGGCTCGCTGAAAAACCTGGAAGATTCTTCTTCGCTGGAAGAGATTGGTGCAAGAGTGGAGCAGGTGACCACAACCGTCCAGCAATTTACGCAAAATCGCACAAACCTGGAAGATGATCTGGTCTCCCTTTCAAAGTACCAGAATATGTTGACATTAATGGTGCCGCTGCTTCCAGAATCAGCCCAAAAACCCGGCAATGCCACCATTGGTGCCCTGCTGCATGCCACCCAAACCCATTCCATGAATTTGTTGATCAACCAATTGCGCAGTATGACCCATGCCAAATTGGAAGTGGCGATTGTCAAGGTAAATGAATCGACCAATGCCTTGATCGGGGTTTTGCCGCGCGAATATGTGGTTGCGGTGGAGGAACTTTTAGCGAAAGAAAAAATTACACAGTTCGTGCTGCCTGAAGAATACTCGTTCTTGAAACCTCCAGAAGCCCAGGCATTGATCGAAAAAAAGATCGAAGAGGATCATAAGGAATTGGATATTCTGGAGGATCATCTTCGCGAGCTGGCCAGTACCTGGGGGCCCTACCTGCATAGCTGGCAGATCGTATGTTTGAATATGTTGGATGAATATGAGATCTATGCACGCATCGGGGAAACCGAATACACTTTCACCGTCTACGGATGGTTACCTCTGGATGAGTTGCCAAAGCTTAAAGATTCTTTGCATGAAAAAGTCGGAAAAGATTTGGTTATCAACCAATTGGAAATTCCTGAGGAATTGAGTCAAAAGATACCGGTTGCTCTGGATAACCCGAAGGGCATTCAATCTTTTGAGAATCTGGTGAAGATGCGCGCGGTTCCTGCCTATTCTGATATTGACCCCAGCCGATTAATGGCTGTTTTTATGCCCATTTTCTTCGGGATGATGGTGGGTGATGTGGCATATGGATTGATCCTGCTTTTGCTATCTCTCTTTTTATCAAGAAAGATCAAGGGAGGGATTTTTGCCGACCTGATTCAAACCATCAAAATTGGATCCATCTGGTCAATCGTTTTTGGATTCCTGTTCGGCGAATTTATGGGCACTCTGGGGGGAAAGATCGGCTTGAAACCTATCTTGCTGGATCGCACCGCTCCAAACAGCACCATGACATTGCTGTATATGACCATTGGCGTTGGTGTTGTTCATATTTTGCTCGGTTTGATCTTGGGCATTGCAAATGCCATAAAACATAAGAGCAAAAAGCATTTATTTGAAAAAGGCGGCATGTTCCTTGGGCTGATCGGTTTGCTGATTGTGGTAGCCACCCTCTTAAAGGTTGTTCCCTCAGCAAGCAAGTGGGCGGGCTATTCCCTGTTAGGAGCAGGGGTCATTTTATTGGGAATATCCTACGGGAAGACCGGCGTTATCCTGAGCCCCATTGAATTCATCGGGTTGCTGGGAAATATCCTTTCGTATTTGCGTATCGCTGCCCTTGGTTTGGCTTCTGTGTTTTTAGCGAAAGTGGCAAATGATATGGTTGGCATGATCGGAAATGCGGTCGCGGGAATTCTGGTGGCGGTCTTGATCCATTCTCTTAATATTATTATGGCTGCCTTCAGTCCAACCATCCAGAGTTTACGTCTGCAATATGTGGAATTTTTCAGACGTTTTTATGAAGGCGGAAAAAACGAATTCTGCCCCTTTAAAAAACGTGTTTTGACTCAAACCAATGGATAAAAGATAAAAGGAGATCAAATGGAAAAAGGAATTATTGCTTTAGCTGCTGCATTGGCCATTGGACTTACCGCATTGGCAACTGGAATGGCTCAACGCGCGATCGGTTCTGCCGGTGTTGGCGCTGTGGCAGAAAAACCGGAACTGCTGGGATCAATCATCATTCTGGTTGCAATTCCCGAAACCATGGTCATTCTTGGTTTCGCAGTCGCAGCCATTATCCTGATGGGGTAAATGGAGAAAGTTTTCATGGAAATCGACGCCATTCTGGATGGTATTCGCTCTATTACCGAAAACCAGATCGCTGAAATTAAACAGCAAACCGATCAAAAGGTTCAGGAGATCCTGTCTCAAGCAAAGAAAGAAACGGATGCAATCCGTAAAAATCTTGAGAAGGAAGGGCATGTCCGCTTGAATCGGGAGGTTGCCATTATTCAACAGCAGGCAGAGATGCAGTATTTGCAGAATGTCTCCGATGGGCGGCAGAAACTGATCCAGGAATCACTTGAACAGGTTGAAAGCGTCTTAAAAACAATTCGCATACAGAAAAACTATGGTGATCTTTTAATCCATCTGGCGAAAGAAGCCATTGAAGATTTGCTGCCGTCTCTGGGTACTGCACAGGAAATTGTTCTTTACGCTGACCCCCGGGATAGGGAACTGTTACAGGGGTTGAAAGTGGATGGACAAACCAAACTTCGCATTGAATATGACCTGGATTGCTGGGGCGGGTGCAATGTTTCCAGTTTCGATGGCAAAGTGGTCGTTTACAACACGCTCAATGATCGTTTTCAAAAGGCCACCCCGATATTGCAGCAATGGCTGTCGCTCTATTTCAGCGAAAAAACAACTCGGGTGAAATGATGTCGACTTTTGATTATGGGAATACACGGCTGCGCGCGCGTTTTCCCCAATTACTAATGAAAGAAATGCTTGAAGAGATGACCCGTGCAGAAAACCTGGATGGATTTCTTTCGTTATTAATTAAAAGTTCCTATAAGGCATCCATAGAAAAGGCACTCACGTACTCGGGGGGAATCCAGGCGGTTCATGCAATTGTGGAATTAGAAGTGGAGAAACTTTATAAAGACTATCGTACTTTTTATACTGATTCCACCTGGGACCAAATCGAACTGCTCTTTGCATACAATGATCTGAAGAATCTTCATACGATTGTAAGGGGAATTTTGGGAGGTGTATCGTATCGAGAGATTCAAGAATTGCTTGATCGTTCAGGGACGATCGCGATACGAACCCTTCAGGAGCTGGCCCGCTGCAAGAATGTGAATGAACTGGTCATGAAAATGACCGCTTTCCACCTGCCGTTTGCAGATGCTTTGCTGAAGAACCAAACTGCGCTGTTTTCCATGCAAGGTGTGCAGATCGAGCTGCTGCTTGAAAAAGAGTTCTATGAAAATTATCTCCGATCCAAGAAAAACATTCTCCATCGCAGTAAATTGCTCAAAGAATATTTTGACATGAACGCAGATCGTGAAAATATCATTTGCGTGCTGCGCATGATTCACTATCGTGACATGATCATCCACAACGAGTTGAATATGAAAGACTGTATTTTGAATGCCGGAACGGTCAGCCAAAATATGCTTTTTTCTGCGGCGAATGAGCCCGATATTGTGCGGGCCATCCATCACTTTGAGGGCTCTCGTTATTTTCCCAGTTTGCAGGAAGGTTTTCGTGCATATCAAAAAACAGGATTGCTGGCGGAATTCGAAGAGCGTCTGCGAAAGCTGCTCTTGGAATGGGAATCACGATATGCCTTTCGCGATCCAATTGATATTGGGGTCCCCATCAGCTATCTGGTTCGGAAGCAAAACGAAATGCAAAATCTATGGTGGATTGCTAAGGGAATACAGCTGGGGTTCGATTCGGTGGATATCATTGAACATCTGGAGATTTTGCAATGAATAAGCTGGCTGTGATCACGATCCCCAGTATGGCGAACGGATATCGTCTGGCCGGGTTGGAAGCATACGGTATAACGAATGCTGGTGAACTGGCCGCCTTATTGAAAACTTTCATTGAAAAAAACGAGCCGATGTTGCTGGCTATCAACGACGACCTGTTCGTACTTTTAGATCAAAAAACACTGAATTCTCTCTATGCTTGCAAGAATCTCGCTCTGGTAACCATTCCGGGAAAAACAGGAAAAATGACCAAAAAGGCTAATCACGAATATCTTGTTAATATGATCCGGCATGCAAGCGGTGCTCAGACCCATTTGGAAGGTGATGGAAATGGAAGCGATTAACAAAGAAACAAGCAAAATCAACCGGATTTCGGGTCCGGTCGTGGGTGTGAGCGGATTGGAAGGAATTCGCTTGCATGATATGGTGCTGGTGGGAGAAGCAAAGCTGGTTGGCGAAGTGATCCGAATGGCCGGTCAACAGGCCACCGTTCAGGTATATGAGGAAACTTCCGGATTGAAAATTGGGGAGCCAATTACCGGAACAGGGCATCCATTGATCGCCCATCTGGGTCCGGGATTGATGGGTCAAATATTTGATGGACTACAGCGCCCCCTGAACAAATTGGCGGATATCGAAGGTGATTTCTTGCAAAAAGGGGTTACCGAAGATTCGCTTCCACAGGATAAAAAATGGAAGTTCACTGCGCTGGTGAAAGAGGGCGATCTGGTGAAACCCGGAAATTTATTGGGAGAAATTCCGGAGACACAGAGCATTATCCATAAAATCATGGTTCCATTTCCGATGAATGGTAGGGTGGTGGAAGTACACGAAGGGGAGCTAACCCTGACCCAATCAGTAGTCGTTCTTGAAGATGAAAGAGGGAAAACCTTCGGCGTGAATATGGAGCATGTATGGCCGGTGCGAAATCCGCGCCCGTATAAACGACGTCTTGATCTGGCTGAACCCCTGGTGACCGGCAAAAGAGTGATCGACACTTTTTTTCCCATCCCCAAAGGTGGCTCTGCCATTATCCCCGGCGGCTTCGGTACAGGAAAAACCGTCATCCAGCAGTCGCTGGCGCGTTGGGCGGATGTGGACGTGGTAGTGTATGTGGGCTGCGGGGAACGCGGCAACGAAATGGCCGAAGTGTTGATGCAGCTTCCAGAATTGGAGGATCGTGTAAAAGGCATTCCGCTGATCAACCGGACGGTTTTGATCGCCAACACTTCCAATATGCCGGTGGCAGCCCGCGAGGCCAGTATTTATTTAGGGATCACGATCGCGGAATACTACCGCGACATGGGATACGATGTGCTCATGCTGGCAGATTCCACATCACGTTGGGGTGAGGCGTTGCGGGAAGTATCGGGACGCCTGGAAGAGATCCCGGGCGAAGAGGGTTATCCGGCTTATCTTTCTTCGCGGCTGGCTGAATTCTATGAACGGGCAGGCCATGTGGATTGCCTTGGGAACGGGGGAGAGAAGCTCTATGCCGGGCACCGCGAAGGCTCTGTTTCTTTGGTAGGCGCGGTTTCCCCACCCGGCGGCGATTTTTCAGATCCCATCACCCAGAGTTCCATGCGCATTGCAGGGGTTTTCTGGGCGCTGGATTATGAATTGTCGCGCAAACGGCACTTCCCGGCTATCAATTGGATTAAAAGTTTCTCGTTGATCGACCTTTCACGCTGGTTTGGTGATACAGTCGAAGATGATTTTCCACAATTGATCCAAGAGGCGAAAGCATTGCTGGGCAAAGAGAATGAACTGCTCCAGGTGGTACAGTTGATCGGGCAGGACGCTCTTTCGGATATGGAAAGAGAAATCTTGGCGATCTCAAAATTATTGCGTGAGGATTTTCTGCAGCAGTCTTCCATCCAAGATGTCGATACCTATTGCAGTTTGGAAAAATCCTATTGGATGCTGAAGGTCATCCTTACCTATCACCAAAGGGCGCAATCTGCTTTGGGGATGGGGATCGACCTTTCCGAAATAACTTCCCAGAGTGTTCTGCAGCGTATTGCCCGTATGAAAGAAATACCTTTGGAAAAATCCGCTGCGGAATTGAAGCGATTGGTCGGAAAGATCAACGATGCCTTTGATGGACTTATTTCAAACTGGGAGGCAGAGAATGCCTGAACGATTGATGACAACCAAGTTGGCTATCAAGGAATATCGCACGCTCTCGCAAATCAAAGGGCCGCTGATTTTCGTGGAGCGGGTAGCTGATGTGGCATACGATGAAATGGTGCAGATCATTGACCCGGATGGAAAGGTGCGGGTGGGGCGCGTGTTGGAGATTTCTGGGAACATGGCGGTTATTCAAATGTTTCTGGGCACGGAAGGGCTGGATATCTCGCGCACGGGCGTTCGCTTCTCCGGTGATGTGGTGCGGTTGAAGGTTTCTCTTTCCATGCTGGGGCGCATTCTGAACGGTATGGGCGAGCCCATTGATGGGGGACCTGCCATTGTTCCGGAAAAAATGGAAGATATCAACGGTTCACCCATTAACCCGGCGGTCAGAAATGAGCCGAAAGAATTCATCCAGACCGGCATTTCCACGATCGACGGCTTGAATTCCTTGGCTCGCGGTCAAAAATTACCTATCTTCTCCGGTTCGGGACTGCCGGGCAATGAACTGGCCGCTCAAATTGCCTCGCAAGCCAGGGTGTTGACCGAAAGAAAAGACAGTGACGAACCCTTTGCGGTGGTCTTTGCCGCGATCGGCATCACCCACCGCGAATCTTCTTTTTTCATTGAGCATTTCCGTTCCAGCGGTGCCCTCGACCGTACCATTGTATTTCTGAATCATGCCGACGACCCAACCATTGAACGCATCATGACCCCTCGGGCGGCGCTTACCACGGCTGAATATCTGGCGTTCACCCATAATTTGCATGTGCTCGTCATTCTTACGGATATGACCAATTATTGTGAGGCGCTGCGGGAACTTTCAGTGGCGCGCGAAGAATTGCCGGGTCGACGGGGATACCCCGGGTATATGTATTCGGATCTTGCCAGCTTATACGAAAGAGCTGGCCGCATCAAGGGGAAGCAGGGTTCGGTCACCCAATTGATCCTACTTTCCATGCCCGATGACGATATTACCCATCCCATTCCCGATTTGACTGGCTATATTACCGAAGGACAGATCGTACTGGGACGGATCCTCCATCAAAAAGGTGTCTTCCCGCCGGTGGATGTGCTTCCCTCCCTGTCACGTTTGATGAAAGAGGCCATTGGCGAAGGGCATACACGAGAAGACCACCAATCGGTGGCGGACCAAATTTATTCATTCTATGCTGAAGGGCGTGAACTTGAAAAGCTGGTTGCCATCATCGGCGAAGCATCGCTGACGGAACAGGACCAGCGCATTTTGAATTTTTCCAAGAATTTTGAGCAGCGATTTGTCAATCAAGGAAACGAGAACCGCAGCATTGAACAGACTCTCAATTTGGCGTGGGAACTTCTTTCAGAGTTTCCCAAAGAATCACTCAAACGTATCCCCGAGATCCTGATTGAGAAATATTACAAAGGGAAGCAAGCATGATTGATGTGTCCAGCATCACCGTTACGCGCAGTCAGCTTCTGGCTACCAAACAGCAACTGGAATTGACCCGCCAGGGTTATGAACTGCTGGATAAAAAACGTATTGCACTGATGCAAAAAATTGCAGAATTGGAAATAAAGGTTCTGGAAGAAGCAAAACAACTGCAAATTTCTACCACCAAAGCACAAATGGCGCTGGCGAGGGCTGAGGCATTCGTAGGCGAAGGCAGGGTTAAATCTGCATCCTTGGGGGCGAAGAGCGAATATGCCATTGAACTGGAGGAAGAGATTCTTATGGGCGTGCGGGTTCCTAAGATCCAAAAAAGAGAAAATTCAGAAGAAGAATCCAGGCGCCCGTATGTAATTACTTCAACGTCCAGCATGATCGAAGAGGCAGGGGATGCGTTCCGAAAGAATGTGGATAGTATTCTACAGCTCGCGGAAGGTGAAGTACAGTTGACGGCGCTGCTGGAAGAAATGGCACATACCACCCGCCGCCTAAAGGCGTTGGAATTGATCGTGATCCCGCGTTTGCAAGGAGAGTATTCGTATATTCGCGATGAACTGGATGAACGGGAACGAGCCGATCATTTCCGATTGAAACAAGCCAAAGATATTATTGAAAATAGGAACTTCGGACACCACCTGCACCACTAATGGCGTACAATGGCATCGCTCATCCTTGCCACCCGCGCCATCGCTTTCACATCATGGACGCGGATGATATCCGCTCCGTTATTGATCCCCAAAGCGACCGCCGCAGCCGTGCCTTCTAGGCGTTCTTCAGGGGGCAGGTCAAGCGTATATCCGATGAAAGATTTTCTTGAAACACCCAGGAGGATCGGGTAACCCAGCTTGCGCAGTTCCTGCAGGTGATGAATGATGCTGAGATTTTGTTCCACCGTTTTCCCAAAACCGATACCCGGGTCAAGGATGATGGCTTGATCCTGCACGCCGGCTGTATGGGCAATGGCAATGCTCTCTTGCAGATCACTGCAAATTTCGTTCATCAAGTCCTGGTACGTTGTACCAATATAACGACCGCCCAGTGTTTCGGATTGCTGGAAAAATTTGTTGTGGCTGCGGTTGTGCATCAACACAAGCGGGACCGCATGGCTGGCTGCAACCTGTGCCAGTTGCGCGTCTTTTTTCAATCCCCAAATATCGTTGATCATATTTGCCCCTGCCTTCAGACACTCCTCGGCGACTGTGGCTTTGTAGGTATCGATGGAGATGAGTGCATTGAGGTGCAGCGCAGTGATGCTCTGAAGCGCGGGCAATAAGCGCTCCAACTCTACCTGCGCATCCACTGGCTCTGCGCCGGGGCGGGTGCTTTCGGCACCCAAATCGAGAATATCAGCCCCTTCCCTGACAAACTGCACCGCCTGCCGGGTGGCTGCTTCTACGACGTTTTCTTTCTTCATCAACCCATCGCCCGAAAAGCTGTCAGGAGTGAGGTTGATGATGCCCATGACAAAGGTGCGCGTGCCGAAGGGTAAGATCGGTTGGATTTGCATGGCTTTACTCCTTTTGTAAGCTCTTACGGTAAAGCACAACACCGCTGGTATCCACTTCCGCAATGAGATCGTGGATTGTGCGCTGCAGGCGGGGATGTACCAGGAATGGGGCAATTTCATCTAATGGAACCATCACGAACGCCCTTTCAGTAATGCGGGGGTGGGGGATGGTCAAGCGTTCATCATCAAGAACCAGATCATCAAAGAAAAGAATGTCGATGTCGATGATGCGTGGTCCATAACGAAAGGTGGGGGTGCGCCCCATGTCTGTTTCAATGAGCTTAACTTCCGCCAGAAGATCAAAGGGATCCAATTCTGTAGTGGCTTTCAATACTTGATTCAGGAAAGCCGGCTGATCTGTGAAGCCCCAGGGCTGTGTTTCGTATACACTTGACTGCAGTTCCACCTGGCACATTTCTTGAAGAGCACGCGCGGCGTGCTGTAAACCTGCCAGTCGGTCACCTATATTGGAACCGGTTCCAAGAAACACCTTGTGTTTCATACATCCTTTTCGTGACTGTAGATATTCAAGATATCCGCCAACATGCCATAAGCGGTTGTATCGGGACTGGGATTGGATTCCAGAATACCCAGCCCGGGTAGCACATCGGATTTGAATAAGATGTAGGAGCTGGTGCCTTCCACACTGAAGAAGGGACTTTTGGGCCCGATCATTTGCGGTGCCACTGAAAGAACCCAACCGCTGGTGGTCCGTTCTGCTGTACAGATCAATTTCCAGCGTTTTCCAGTTTCGTGGGCTTTGTGCATATCAGCCTCGGTAATGGAACGGATTCCGCTGCGCTTGATCTGTTGGGGAATGACAGGGTTGTGCAATAGCACCGTGGAGAGGGCTGCCACCTTTACGGCGGCATCCCATCCATCAACGTCACCACTGGGGTCGGTTTCCGCAATGCCAATGGATTGGGCGTAATGGACTGCCTGTTCGAAACTTTCCCCTTTTTCCATGCGACACAGAATCAGGTTGGTGCAGGAATTCAAGATACCTTCAAAACCGTTGATCTGCATGGCTGGCAGCGCTTCGCGAATTACCGAGAA
Organism: Pelolinea sp.; assembly: GCA_012797975.1. GTDB lineage: Bacteria > Chloroflexota > Anaerolineae > Anaerolineales > Anaerolineaceae > UBA4781. The sequence continues at coordinate 59,262 of JAAZOD010000029.1, forward strand.
GATGGGTGCACCATCCATGACGGTGGATTCAAAAAGGAATTTCTTTCCCATTTTATTGGCAAGGGTGGTTAGTTTTTCAAAGGCGTGCACCACCGGCCCCTTGTTGGCGGTGACGATGTGCATACCATTTTCTAAAGCGCTGGTCAAAAAACTGACGGCTGGTTGTCCGGTTTCATAGTTGACGGGGGTGTTTTCAATGAAGACATCTGCTTTGCTCTTGGCGATCATCTCCAGCGTGTTCTGGTAAGAGACGCTGTTGGGAAATCGATCGGCTGAAAATACACCGCTGACCAAGTCTTGCAGGTTAAAACCGTCTTTCATTCCCAAACAACCGTGGCTGCCGGTGCTGATACCGCTGATGCGCAGATCAAGCCCATAGGTGTTTTCGACCTCAGCATGTTTGCGATGTACCAGACGGATGAAAGCTTTCCCTACATTTCCATAACCGGCCACAATGATAGCGATTGACTTCATGAGTTCCTCTTCTGATTATTAAATTCTTGGAATGGCTGATAAAGTTGTCTTCAGTTTCCCATCTTGCCAGCAGACAGAATTTACCGCTGCGTCAAGGCCGATCAATCGCTTGATCTGGCTTTGGAGAACGGCCGCATCTCCGCTGGTAGTAAACTGCATGGGGGCATGAGAAGGAACCGCAAGACGACCTCCAAATTTATCCGAAAGCAGAGATTTCACCCTACGGGCCACGGCCGGCGCCGGATCGATCACCTGGATACGCTTGCCAGTGATCTGGCGTATTTCATCAAGGATGAACGGATAATGAGTGCAGCCCAGGACGACGGTGTCTACATGCTGTTCGATCATGGGTTGGAGGGCGTGGGCTAGTATGGCATGAGTCCTTTCGCCCTTCAGATTGCCGGCTTCGATCTCTTCCACCAAACCGGGGCAGGTATCTTGGAATATCTGCAGGCCTTCTCCATATTTGTGGACAAGCGATTGATACAGCTCTCCTTGAAACGTGGCGGGAGTGGCCAGCACGCCCACGGCTTTGGTGTGGGTTTGTTCGGAAGCCGGTTTCACCGCAGGTTCCATGCCCACGATAGTAAGAAGAGGGAATTGCTGGCGCAAGTATTTCAACGCAGCGGCGGAAGCGGTATTACAAGCCACCACCAGCAAATCGATCTGTTGGCTTAATAAAAAGGAAGTTATTTGATGAGAAAAGGCGCGGATCTCTTGCATCTGTCGCTGTCCATACGGTACATGCGCCTGATCGGCAAAAAAAACGATCTCAAGATGGGGCAGTAGTTCATGAATGGCACGCAGGACAGAAAGCCCACCCACTCCCGAATCAAAGATGCCAATTTTCAATGGCTTTTCCTGTGCATGGATCATCATGGAGGTGATTATAAATGAAAAAGGTGCAGATCGCGTACACTGCACCTTGGTTGTTCTGAAGCAAGAAATTACGAGAATTTTTGTTTGAGGCGTGCACTTTTACCGGTGCGTTCTCGCAGGTAATATAAACGTGCCTTGCGTACTTTATTGTGGCGTTCGACGACCACTTTATCGATCTTTGGCGAGCGGAACAGGAAAGTTCTTTCGACGCCGATGCCATTGCTGGCAACGCGGCGCACAGTGAAGGTGCTGGATTGCCCATTCAATGAAACGAAGAGCACGGTACCTTTGAATTCCTGAATTCTTTCGCGATCGCCTTCTTTGATCTTGACATGTACACTAACCACATCACCCGGTGCAAGTTCGGGAATGTTTGGATTTTTTTCTGTTTCTGCTGCTTTCAATAATTCACTCATGGTCTTTCTTTCCTAATCAATTAATGAATAATTGCTTTTTTCACCCAGACGGCGTTGAATTCTACCATAGAAACCGGTGTGCGTGCAAGAGAAATCCTGGCCCAGTCTGAAGGGAAACAGGAGTGCGGGTGAAAATGGCAAATGGGTATTTTACCAGAAAAGGGACAAAGAGTGGCACGTTTGGGAGTGATCGTATTGTAAGTCAACGATTGCGTAGACTGCCGGAGCTGCTTTTTTGGTTTGGGGCCAATCACTTTGCGGAAGAGAAAAACCTTTTCTGATACAATCAATTCATATAATTCTGACAATCCAAAAAGGTGAGACATGAAAAAATTAGTGTTTGTTTTAATGGTTCTGTTTTTATGCGGGTGTGCATCGAAGACGGGCAATACGGAGATCAGTGCCCTGCAAACCCAGGTGGCGGATCTCTCTGCTGCCAATCAAACTGCACAGGAAGAGATTTCTTCCAGCGCTGTGGCAGCGCAGGAAGACGAAGACGCCTTTGTGCTTGAGCTCACCGGAAAACTGACCGAAAAAGGGTGGCAGGTGAGCAACTTATCTGGAAACACATTCGGCATCACCACACCCGATGATGGCATTTACCTTGTGGAATATGATTATCAGACAGAGAAGGTCAGCCGGGTGGTGATTTACTCCCTGTGGACAGGCGTGGGAACCAGCAATTTGGAGCCGGAAGTGTTATCCATTGTAAACCAGGCCAATGATGAACAATTCCTGGCAAAAGTTTCCGTGGATTCTGAGGGTGATTTCTGGCTCGAGACGGTGCTTCCCTTCAGCACTCAATTGGATGTGAATTTCTTTTGCGACTACGTTCAATGGTTTGAAGAGAACGAATCCGTTCTTTTGCTGACCTATTTCCAGGATTATCTGCAGAAATAATCGTTTTCTATTAAAGCACTGTTCTATTGAAGAGAGCGCAGGATCTGTTCGGCCAGTGAGCGGTTTATCCCTGACAGTTTGAGGATATCCTCTACCGAAGCCTGGCGAAGAACTTCAACCGAGCCGAATTCAGTGAGCAGTGCTTTTTTTCTGGCAGGCCCGATCCCGGGTATTTCATCCAGTACCGAGCGCAGGCTGTTCTTGCTGCGCTGGTTGCGGTGAGCAGTGATCGCAAAGCGGTGAGCTTCATCGCGGATGCGTTGCATCATGAACAATCCCTGAGAATTGCGGGGCAAAGCCAGCGGTTCTGCCTGATCAGGCAAGATCACCAGTTCTTCACTCTTGGCAAGCCCTACGGCTTTGATGGTGTCCTGCAAGCCGAACTGCTCCAGCACTTTCAATGCTCTACCCAGTTGGCCTTTTCCGCCATCTACGATGAGTAGATCAGGCAGCATGGAAAAGGATGGTTCCGCTTTCTTGCCCACCTCATTGCTTTCTTGATAGGCCTGCCAGCGGCGGAAGCGACGGGTAAGTACCTCTTCCATGCTGGCAAAATCATCCGGCTGGGTGACCGTCTTGATATTGAAGCGGCGGTAATGTTTTTTATTGGGGACGCCCTGTTCAAAGACCACCATGCTGCCAACCGATGCGGTGCCCTGCGTGTTGGAAATGTCATAACATTCCATGCGGTTAGGTGGATTGCTCATGCCAAAGGCAGATTGTAGTTCTGCCAGTGCAATGCTTTGCTTATTCGTATCCATTTCCCATTGCGATTTCAAGGAACGCAGTGTTTCTGTGGCATTTTCGGTTGCCATTTCCACCAGTTGCTTGGGCACTCCCTTGTTGGGTACCATGATCTGGATCTTTTCACCCTTCTTCTTCTGATTCAGCCAGTTCTGGATGATCATGGCCTCTTCAATGTCCTCTGGTAGCAGTACTTCAGACGGGATATGGGTGGATTGCGAATAAAACTGCATCAAGAATTGGGCGATCACCTCGCTATTTTTTTCGTCATCCGCTCCTTCCAGAATGAAATAATCACGGCCGATCAATTTGCCCCCGCGCACGAAGAAGATTTGTACGCAAGCTTCGCCATTGGAACGTGCCAGGGCGATCACGTCGCTATCCATGCTTTGGGTGGAGATGACCTTCTGTTTTTCTACTACCCGCTCGATGGCTTGAATCTGGTCGCGCAGAGCTGCGGCTTTTTCAAACTGCAGCGTTTCAGACATCTCGCGCATGGTCTGATGCAAACGGTCGAGAATGGGGTCGGTTTGCCCTTCCAAGAATTTCCCCAGATCGAGGATCATCTGGTCGTAATCAGCTTCGTTGATCTTGCCAATGCAGGGTGCACTGCAGAGTTTAATATCGTAATACAGGCAGGCACGCGTGTCGTTTCCGGTGATCACCCGATCGCAGGTGCGGTATTGAAAGATCTTGCGCAGCAGATCCAGTGTTTGATGAACTGCCCAAACGCTGGTGTAGGGGCCGTAATATTTACCGCCATCATTCTCCACATTGCGTGTTACGGTGACTTTGGGGAAAGGTTCATTCCAGTGCGCTTTGATGTACGGATAGCGTTTATCGTCTTTTAGACGCACGTTATACTGCGGGCGATGTTTCTTGATCAGATTCATTTCCAGGATGAGCGCTTCGAGCTCTGACCCGACCACGATCCAATCGATATCGACAATATCGCGCACCAGATGCTGGGTTTTCAAAGAATGTTCGGTGGAGGATTGAAAATAGGAACGAACACGGTTGCGCAAGTTGATCGCTTTGCCCACGTAGATAATTTTCCCGCCGCTATCCTTCATTAAATAGCAGCCCGGTTTGGTGGGCAGCGTATCCAAAATACTGTCGATATGTTCCTTGACGGATGCCATATCCCAATTTTAACATGCAGATTTGATGGTACAGTATATCCATACACAATTCTGACCTTTGGAGGAAAAATGCAGGCGTATTTCTCCTGCTCCATTACCGGCGGCAGGAATGAACAACAGATCTACCAGCAGATCGTCCAGCATTTGCTGGCTCACGGTTTGATTGTGCCCACCGCTCATCTGGCTGAAGCGGGGGTCATGGATGAGGAGGGGATGATCGATCCGCGGGTGGTGTATCAACGCGACACCCGCTGGGTGACAGAAAGCGATCTTCTCATCGCTGAAGTGAGCACTCCTTCACATGGGGTGGGGTACGAAATAGCCCTGGCGGAAATAAACAAGAAACCCATTCTGTGCTGCTATCAGTATGGCAAGAAAATATCCAAAATGCTCCTGGGGAATGAGAATCCGGCCTTTCAAGTCTATGCATATCAAGGGATTGATGACCTTCTCCCCGTGATCGATCAGTTTTTAAACGATTTTGTTTAAAGGACGAAAGTCATGCGGAGAATATGACTTTGATCGTTGCGCGGAAGTTGCCAAAAGGATACCATTTACCCCCGGTGACATGTTGGGGTTACAAGCACCTCTGATAACACTCATCAATGTCTCCTCCTTTGGCATTAGTATCCGCTGGCAATCCTCCCTGCCAGCGGATACTTGTTTAACAACCGATAGGAACATGGTTAGAATAATATTAAATCTGCTTGAAATCACTTGCACTGTTCTGTCCACAATCATACAATAGCCAACATGGAGTATAAGGATTATTACAAGATTCTGGGCGTTGAAAAGAATGCCACAGAAGACGAGATTAAAAAAGCATATCGTAAGCTTGCTATGAAATATCATCCCGACAAGAATCCGGGGAACAAGCAGGCGGAAGAACGTTTTAAAGAGATCAATGAAGCCAATGAAGTGCTGAGCGATCCCCAAAAACGTTCGCGCTATGATCAGTTGTCCAATTCATACCAGTCATGGCAGCAGAACGGCAATAATCCGAATACTTTCCGCTGGGAAGATTTGTTCAATAATCCTCAATACACTACCCGAACCACCCGTGTGGAAAACATGGATGATTTTGGTGACTTGTTTGGCGGAATGGGTGGTTTTTCTGATTTCTTCAATGCCTTCTTTGGCAATGCCCGTCCGCGCAGCCAAAGAAGAAGCACCCATGCTCCGTCGGGTCGACGTGTGGTTCAGCCGCAAGCTTATCAACAGCCCGTCACCATTACTTTCTGGGAAGCATATCAGGGAACCAGCCGGCTTTTACAGTTGAATGACAAAAAAATTGAAGTCAAGATACCGGCGGGGGTGAAGACCGGAAGCAAGGTACGCATTACAGGGGCAGGTCCCCGCCAGGGAAATGGGGTAAACCCTGATATCTATCTGTTAATAACGGTCACACCGGATGCACAGTTTGCGGTGGATGGAGAAAATGTTTCCACTTCCATTTCTATCGATGCTTTTACCGCCATGCTGGGAGGCGAAACGAAAGTTCATACTCCCACCGGGGATGTCTTGTTGAAGATTCCCCCCGGAACACAGCCCATGCAAATTTTTAGAATTAAAGGACATGGAATGCCCGTGCTGAAAGAAAAAGGAAAGTATGGGGATCTGATGGTGAAGATAAAAGTTGAGATTCCGCGCAATTTGAGCGAAAAACAAAGGACCATGTTGCGGGACCTGTGGAAAAAGGAGTAAAAATGATTAAAAGTAAGAAAGTTGTGGTTTCAAGCATGCTTTTACTGGCACTGATTCTCAGCGCCTGCAGTGTTACTCAGGGAATCCAAACGACCCCGACCCAAAACGCTGCGGCTGCCCCCGAACAAACGAGTTCTACCTCTGCCCAGGTACTGGAATATACCCAGGGGGAAGATGCCCTGGTGAATATTTATAAGAACGTGAACCCGGGGGTGGTCACCATTCTTGTCTATACTTCCGATGGCGGAGTGGGGCAGGGTTCTGGTTTTGTATATGATCTGGATGGCCATATTTTGACCAATTACCATGTCATCGAAAATGCCACCGATATTGAGATCACTTTTCCCGAAGGAACCCGCACGCGCGGAGAAGTGATCGGCACCGATATGGATTCTGACATAGCAGTCATCAAGGTGGGGGTACCTCAGGAAGTGCTCCATCCGCTTATCCTGGGCAGCTCCGCTGATCTCGAAGTGGGCCAGTTTGTGATCGCCATTGGAAATCCGTATGGTTTTTCGGGTACCATGACCACGGGCATTGTTTCAGCGCTGGGCAGGGTTTTGGATTCCATGCGATCTGCGGATAATGGATCCGTGTACGCAGCCGGTGATACCATTCAAACCGATGCAGCCATCAACCCCGGTAATTCGGGCGGGCCGCTGCTCAACCTGAATGGTGAAGTGATTGGGATCAACCGGGCGATCTACGATGAAACATCCAGCGCATATGAAAGCGCATCGTATACCGGCATCGGATTTGCCATCCCTGTGGATATTGTGAAGAAGGTCGTGCCGTCCCTCATTGCCAATGGAAGTTATGATTATCCATATCTTGGAATTACCAGCATCGATGGCCTGACCATGGACGAGATCGAAGCCATGGGGTTTGATCCCAATGTGCCGGGTGTGTATGTGCTGGAGGTTACCTCAGGCGGGCCAGCGGCGAAAGCTGGCATCCGGGCTGGCACGCGTACCACAAAATATAATGGGTTGTATGCAGGCGGTGACATGATCGTTGCTCTGGATGGTGTGAGCGTGAAGGACTACAACCAGTTGCTGTCGTATCTGTTCATGTACAAGCAGCCAGGAGATTCATTAACGGTGACCATCCTGCGCAATGGTACCCAGAAGAGCGTGGAAGTGACACTGGGTTCCCGCTCCGATCTGTAATAGAAAACAAGCTCCTCATCACGAGGAGCTTGTTTTATTCTGTGATCTCCAGGTTGTTTGCCAGTAAAAGCAGGTCATCGAACAATGCGTTCAGTTCATCCAATGCTTTCTGTTTGTTATTGGGCAAATAATCCTTGATGGTTGCCACCCGTGTTGTAAGATCCACTTTTTCCGGAAATTCTCCAATATCCAACGTTGCTATATCTTTTTCCACATAACCCAATGCGATGGATAAGCGCGTGTCATTATCGTTCATCAATGCAATACGTGCGATATTGACGTTGTTTTGGATTTTGTAAATGTTCACCAGGGTCACCGCAACTGTGTGGCGGGTGTTGAGATCGGCGTAATCAGCTTGCAGCGCCGTATATTGCGATTCAATTTCTTGTAGCCGGGTGGTTTCTGCTTGCTGCGCAGCATATGTTTTTGCGGCTGGTTGATGGACAAGGAAGAAAACCAGACCGGCACCGATGGCGAGAAACAAGATCGCCAGCAGAATCTGCCGCAACGCTTTTTGCAGGAAGGTGCTCTTATGAACTTTTCCTTCGGCTTTACCCTCTGCTTTGGGGGGAAGCGGCTGCTGTTTTTCGGGTGCCGGCTTGGCTTTCATGGAATCTGAAGTGCTATTGGATTTATTCTCTCCCATGTCGTTCTCCTTTCAGAGTGGAACATATCTGTATCTTACTATGCTTTCAGCGGACCGTAAGGTGAGTTTGGTATTAAATCAACACCATTGAGTATAATCATCTACATGTCCCCAGAAGAAAACACAGTTCATCAGGCAAATCGACAGATCGCACGCGCTGCCGGCACGGTCATGGTGGCGTATATTCTCAGTAATCTGGCTGGCTTGCTGGCAAAAACCCTCACCGCAAGAGCGTTTGGAACAAGCGCTGGCAGCGAAGCGTTCTACGCGGCCAATCGGTTTTCTGAGATCCTGTTCAACCTGGTGGCGGGAGGAGCGCTGGGCTCTGCCTTCATCCCGACCTTTACCGGTTTTCTGGTCAAAGAAGATCGAAAGAGTGCCTGGAAGCTGGCCAGCGGGATCATCAATTGGGTTTTGCTGATCCTGACCATTTTCAGCATTCTAACCATGATCTTTGCGCGACAGGTGGTGCACTATATTTTGGCACCCGGTTTTTCTTCGGTCAGTGTTGAAAAAGAATTGTTGACAGCGGCACTGCTGCGCATCCAGGTTCCCTCTGCCATCATTTTTGGCATGAGCGGTCTGGTAATGGGCATCCTGAACGCTCATCAGAAGTTCTTTGTATCCGCACTGGCACCCGGCATGTATCAGATCGGCTGGATCTTTGGCGCGCTGGTGCTGGCGCCGCGTTATGGCGTGTACGGTCTTTCCTACGGCATTCTAATTGGAGCCGGTTTTCACCTGCTGGTGCAGGTGCCCAGTTTGTTGCACCTGCCGCAAATACGTTTGAAAGCGGGCTTGGAACGGAAGAACCCTGCTGTCAGGGAGGTGGCAAAATTAATGGCTCCCCGGCTGCTGGGTGTGGCCATTGTTCAGTTGAACTTTTTGGTAAATACGTATCTGGCATCCTTGCAGCCGGAGGGAAGCGTTACCGCCATCAGTCTCGGTTTTTCTCTGATGCTGATGCCCCAGGCTGTCATTGCCCAATCCATTGCGATCGCGTCGTTACCCACCTTTTCTGCCCAGGTGGCCTCCGGAAAATTGGATGAAATGCGCACCTCCTTTACCTCGACACTGCGCATGATCCTGTTCCTTTCCATCCCTTCCATGGTCGGGCTGATCTTGCTGCGCGAAGATATCGTGCGGCTGCTGTACGAGCGAGGTGAGTTCACCGCCGCTTCTACGACGCTGGTTGCCTGGGCATTGCTGTGGTATGCGCTGGGTTTGGTCGGTCACTGCATCGTGGAGATCACCAGCCGCGCATTTTATGCCCAGCATGACACCCGAACACCGGTAGTGGTGGGAGTGGGGGCGATGAGTTTAAATCTTCTCTTGAGCATCCTTTTCAGCCGCCTGTTCACTGCGTTGGGCTGGATGCCGCACGGCGGGCTGGCTCTGGCAAATTCCACTGCTACCATGCTGGAAGCCATTGTCCTCTTATTGTTGATGAAGAAACGGATGCATGGAATGGACGCGAAGTTCCTGATGTCAGGATTGTGGAAAGCAGGGATCGCAGTCGGGTTGATGGCAGTATGCGTCCTTGTTTGCATGAACCTTGACCTGGGATTGCCCTATGCGCTGCGTGTCATTCTGACCATTCTGGTGGCCGCCGTTCTTTATGGGGTGACCCTCTATTTCTTGAGGGTTAATGAGATAAAATCTTTGGTGAATATGGTAGTTGGTAAATTTATCAAAAAGAATCGAACGATATAACGAGGAGAAGTGATGAGCGACTGGAAAGATTATTACGAAGCATCGAAGAATCAAAACTTGCCAGAAACGGACCAAAAAAAAGGCCTACCCCAACCACCTCTGCAGATGGCCTATGACCCGAAAGCACAATTGATCGATCTGCCTGATCCAAAAAGTTGTGACCCCGAACAAACCGATTTTTTGAGCATTGTTGAATCACGGGAGAGCCGCCGGTTATACAGCGAACAGGCATTAACCTTAGCGGAACTCAGTTATTTGTTGTGGATGACACAGGGTGTGAAAACGGTCAGTAAAACGGAGGTGAAAACCTATACCCGCCGCACCGTGCCTTCCGCCGGATCGCGGCATCCCTTTGAGACCTACCTTCTCATTAACCGGGTGGAAGGGCTGTCGCAGGGTCTGTATCGTTATTTGGCGCTGGAACGTCAATTGCTGCTGGTGGATGGAAGCGCGGATGTCAACCAGAGGATCACCGATGCTTGCCAGAAGCAAAGACACGTTCAGAATAGTGCGGTCACCTTTTGCTGGGTGGCGGATATTGCACGAACCTACTGGCGTTATAGTGAACGTTCCTTCCGCTATATTCTGCTGGATGCCGGACATGTCTGCCAGAACCTTTACTTGGCTGCCGAGTCCATCCATTGCGGAACATGCGCCATTGCAGCGTATGACGATGACCTGTTGAATGCCGCTTTAGGCGTGGATGGGGTGCATCAATTCGCAGCCTATCTGGCAACGTTGGGAAAGGTCGCTTGACTTTTTAAGGATAATCTTAAAATCATTTTATTTTTAAGATGATAGGAATGGATGATTTTGGGTCGCGTGCTATAATGACCAAAACCGTCCATTTTTAATCTTATGTCTTTCGTTCATCTCCACGTCCACACTCATTATTCCCTGCTTGATGGATACTGTATGTTCCCCAAGCTGATTCAACGCACCAAAGAACTGGGGATGCCGGCCGTGGCGATCACAGATCACGGCACCATGTATGGGGTGGTGGAATTTTATGATGCCTGTAAAAAAGAGGGTGTTCACCCCGTGATCGGGTTGGAGGGATACATCACCCCCCGTCGCATGGACCAGCGCGACCCGCAAAAAGATAAACGTTCCAACCACATCCTGATGCTGGCAGAGAATATGGCCGGCTACCAGAATCTGCTCAAGATCGCCAGTACTGCCCAGTTGGAAGGGTTCTATTATTATCCGCGCATTGACCACGAGTATCTGGCTGAGCATGCCGAAGGGATCATTTGCACCAGCGCTTGTCTCAAAGGGGAAATTCCAACCCTGATTTCTGCCAATCAATTTGACAAGGCCGAAGAGCAGTTGCGCTGGTATGTGGATGTGTTCGGAAAGGACCATTTTTTCCTTGAACTGCAAGAGCATGATATGCCTGAGATCACCGCGGTGAACAAGCAGCTTATCGAGTGGGGAAAGAAATATCAGGTCAACCTGGTGGCGACCAATGATGTGCATTATGTGGATCGGGACGATGCGCGCTATCAGGATATTCTGTTGGCCATTCAAACCGGCGCGTTGCTCAAGGATAAGGAACGCATGCACATGAATGGCGACAGCTATTACCTGCGTTCTCCCCAAGAAATGGCAGCTTTGTTCGCCGAAGTTCCGCAATCCATCAGCAACACGGTTGCCATTGCCGAACGCTGTTCGGTAAACCTGGAACGTGATGAATATCACCTGCCAAAGTTCAATGTGCCCGAAGGATATGATTCGGGAACCTACTTGCGCAAGCTTTGTGAAGAGGGTGTTCAAAAACGATATAAAGAACATGCCGATGACGCTGTTGTTCGTGAAAGATTGAATTATGAGCTCAAAGTTATCCATGAAATGGGTTTTGACGCTTACTTTTTGATCGTGTGGGACCTGTGCAAGTTTGCCAGGGAGAATGATATCTGGTATGAAGCCAGAGGTTCTTCCGCAGGGTCGATCGTGGCCTATACGCTGGATATCACGCTGGTGGAACCGCTATCGCATAAATTGATCTTCGAGCGCTTCCTTAACCCGTCGCGGGTGAGCATGCCCGATATCGACCTCGATTTCCAGGATGATAAGCGCGCCGACGTGATGCAATACTGCGCACAACGCTATGGAAATGATCAGGTGGCGCAGATTATCACGTTTGGCACCATGAAAGCGCGCCAGGCGATCAGAGATGTGGGAAGGGTGATGGGCATCCAGCTCAGCGATGTTGACCGGGTTGCAAAACTCATCCCGAACGTCCCCAGCCATCCGGTGACCATTGAAGAAGCGCTGGAGCAGGTGCCCGAACTGAAAGAGATCTACCTCAACACTCCGAGCATGCATGAGCTTATCGATACCGCTGCCAAATTGGATGGTGTGGTGCGCAATGCCGGCACCCACGCTGCCGGGGTGGTGATCTCCGATAAACCGCTGGTCGAATATATTCCCCTTCATCGTCCCACCCGCGAGTCGGAAGACAGCCCCATCAAGACGGTCACCCAGTTTGAAATGTCCATCCTGGATGAGCTCGGGATGCTGAAAGTTGATTTTTTGGGCCTGGCAACCCTGACGGTGATGTCGAATGCCTGCAAGATGATCGAGAAACGGCATGGAGTTCATCTGCACCTGGGCAATATTCCCCTGGATGATGCCGAGACCTTCGAATTTCTGGGAAAAGGATTGACCGCCGGTGTCTTCCAACTGGAAGGCGGCGGAATGACCAAGTACCTGGTGCAGATGAAGCCGAAGAACTTGGGCAACATCATTGCGATGGTTGCCCTTTATCGCCCGGGGCCCATGCAGTTCATCCCCGAATATATTGCCCGCATGCATGGCGAACAACAAGTGGAATACCGGCACGAACTTTTGAAGCCCATCATGGAAGAAACCTATGGCATCGCGGTATACCAGGAGCAGATCATGAACGCTGCCATGTCGCTGGCGGGTTACTCGGCTGCCGATTCCGATACGTTGCGCAAAGCCATTTCCAAGAAAAAAGAAGATCAGATCAAAGTTCATGAAAATAAATTCATCAAAGGCGCTGTGGCCAATGGCATTGAAGAAGAAACAGCGCGCCTGATCTTTGATGATTGGCGAAATTTCGCGCAGTATGGTTTCAATAAAAGCCACGCCGCGGATTATGGAGTGGTTGCGGTTCAAACGGCTTACCTGAAAGCCCATTATCCTTTGGAATATATGACCGCTCTTTTGTGCGCTGCAATGAACGATAGTGAAAAGGTTGCCCTCTATATCGCGGACTGCCAGGCGATGGGTATCTCGGTTTTGCCACCGGATGTGAACCACAGCCATTGGGATTTTTCCATTGAAGACCAGGGAGACGGCAATTGCTGCATCCGTTTTGGCATGGGGGCGATCAAGAATGTTGGGCAGGGTTCGGTTGAAATGATCATCGCCGCCCGTTCCGAAAAACTGTTCGAAGACCTGAACGATTTTGTCAGGCGGGTGGATCTGCGCAAGGTGGGCAAACGGGCGCTGGAGTGTTTGATCAGGGTGGGGGCGATGGATGGCTTCGGAGACCGGCGTGCTCTTTTCAGTGTCATGGATCGCATGGTAGCCATCAGTGAGAGTCATTTCAGAGCCAAAGAAGAAGGACAATTGACCTTCTTTGGTTCTGTGGAGGGATTGAAGGAAGAGATCAAATTGCCCGCCATGGAACCTATCGATAAAAAGGAAAAACTGGAATGGGAACGGGAGCTGTTGGGTCTTTTCTTGACCGATCACCCTCTTTCGGAATATATGAAAACCATCAAGCGCTCGGTGACCCATTATTCCGGACAGTTGAAGGATGCCGAACAAAAAGAAGAAGTGATCATAGCCGGCCGGTTGACCGCCATTCGCTCGATCGTGACCAAGAAAGGCGATCCGATGGGCTTTGCCAATGTGGAAGATGTACAGGGGACCATCGGATTGGTGATTTTCCCGCGCACCTGGGCGAATTCGCAGGATATTCTGATCGAAGATGAAGTGGTGATCATCAAAGGCAAGGCGGATGTGCAGGGAATGGATGCAAAAGTGCTGGTGGATGAGATCCGCAAACTGGAGATCGATCTGGATGTAGAAGATGAAGAAGAGAGCGTGGATCGAAGACCAGCCACCGACGAGTGGGGATTGATGCCTCAAGAATATGCGGTGGAAGAGACAGAGGGGATCGAAGCGATTTTTCTGGAGGATATGGCCCCTGATGTACTTCTCCAAACCAAGCCACCGGTTGAGGGTAAGTCCGAAGAACAGCAAGAAGAAAAGCTCGTTTTCCCTATTGAAGAAAAACCCTCTCAAGCGGTTGCGGAAAAAACGCCTGCAAACAACAAAACCGCACCCGCTGCAGCCCAGGGGAAAAAATTAACGATTGTGATCAATGCGACCGGGAAGAAAGACCAGGATATTCGATTGTTGAAACAGGTGTATGGAATACTGCATGCTTCTCCCGGGGCTGATCACTTTATTTTCCTCTGCCGGGAAGATGGTAAAGAGGTGACAATGGAATTCCCCAACGATGCCACCCATGTTACCCATGATCTGCTGGAAAAGATCAACCGACTGGTGGGGGGAGAGAATGTGGAGATTAAAGAATAGAAGATCCGCGACCGGCGCGGATCTTCTTCATTATTTCATTTCTTCATCCGTTTCACGCAAATGGGGGAAGAGGATCACTTCTCGGATGGAGCGGTTGTTGGTGAGCAGCATGGCCAGGCGATCAATGCCCATTCCAAATCCACCGCTGGGGGGCATGCCATACGACATGGCTTGCAGGTAATCCTCGTCCATCGGATGACGTTCTTCATCCTTTTCATCAAAAGTTCGCCCCATTTCGGAAAAACGCTTTTTCTGCTCCAGCGGGTCGTTCAGTTCGGTAAAGGCATTGCAAAGCTCCATCCCGCCCACAAAACCTTCAAAGCGTTCAACGACCTGCGCATTACCCGGTTTGCTCTTTGCCAGCGGGGAGATATCGCGCGGATAGTCAAACAGGAAGGTGGGTTGAATGCAGGCGGGTTCCAAAAAGTCGCCGATCAAACTGTCGATCAACTTACCGCGTGGCTGACCTTCCTTGGGTTTCAGATTATGCTCCTTCATCGCCTGGTACAGACTGTCGGAATCGGCGCATGCGTAGATATCGATCCCGGTGGCATCCAAAATGCCCTGACGCAGTTCCAGGCGTCTCCAGGGTATATTCATGTTGATTTCGTGCCCGTCGAAGGCAATGGTGCGGGTGCCCAAAACTTCATCGCATACGTAAGCCAGCATTTGTTCGGTCAACCCCATGATCTTTTCATAATCCGCATACGCCATGTAGAACTCAAGCTGGGTGAATTCCGGGTTGTGTTTGAAAGATACACCCTCATTGCGAAAATCGCGACCGATCTCATAGACACGATCGAACCCGCCTACCAGCAGCCGTTTGAGGTACAGTTCGAAGGAAATGCGCAGGAAAAGGTCTTGATGCAGTTGATTATGATGAGTGGAGAAGGGCCTGGCTGCAGCGCCGCCATAAATGGGCTGCAAGACGGGAGTTTCCACTTCGATGAAATCATGTTGGTCGAGGAAGCGCTGCAGCGCACGCACGATGGCGGTGCGGGTGCGAAAGATCTTCCGCACCTCTTCATTCACTGCCAGATCGGCATAGCGTTGCCGGTAGCGGCTTTCAGGATCGCTCAATGTGGCATGCCTGACTACTTTGCCGTCCACCAGCTCATCTTTGGCGGCCGGCAGCGGGGTGACAGATTTAGCAAGCATTTTAAAATTCTTTACCAGCAACGTGACTTCGCCGGTTTTCGAACGCATCAAACTGCCGGTGGCTTGGATGAAATCGCCCAGGTCGAACAGATCGGTGAAATACTTGAGGTTTTCTGCTCCGATCTCGTTGACGCGCAGCATGAGCTGGATGCGGCCGCTGCCATCTTCGATATGGCTGAAAGCCAGTTTTCCCATGTTGCGGCTTGAACGGATGCGTCCTGCCAGGGTCACTTCGGAAGCACTGATGGAAGGGTCATTCCGTTTTTCAAACGACTCAAACTCGTTTATGGCATTCTTGATGGTATGATCCACTTCTGTGCGGGTTGGGTAGGGTTCCACATTTTCGGCGCGCATTTGGTCGATTTTTGCCAGACGTATCTTTTCCAGTTCGTTCCAATCCATTTGCTCAATCCTTTTCACTTTAATAAAAAAGCCCCGCCAACCTGAACGGAGCGGGGCTCATGTTTATGCTCCGAACTCAAGCGATCTCGATTATTTTAACCTTAAATGAGCCATCAGGCGCTTGGACTTCCACCTGCTCTCCGACTTTATGGTTCAACAATGCCTTTCCGAGAGGTGATTCGTTGGAGATCTTGCCTTCCGCGGGCATTGCTTCGGCAGCACCAACAATGAAATATTCTTCGTTATCCTTGCTGCCAGATTCCTGAATGACAACTCTGGTGCCTAATTGGACCGAGCCGACTTTTCCGGTCGAGTCGATGATACGAGCTGTGGCCAGCAGACCTTCCAGATCCTTAATGCGGCCTTCAATAAAGGCCTGTTCGTTCTTGGCCGCTTCGTATTCCGCATTTTCAACCAGATCTTCGCCGAAGGCAGCTTCGCGCAAGCGCTCAGCGATCTCTACCCGGCGTGTACCGCGCAGATAATCAAGCTCTTCCTGCAGCTTGTCGTAACCTTCTTTGGTCAAGAATGTGTTTGGCATCTTTTTTTCCTCGTTAAAATAATGCTGACCTAGAATTTTTTTGAGTCTATTTCTGGAACGAAAATGACTCCCCATGGAGTGTTAACACCATTAAATTCTAAGTCAAAAGGGATTGTATAATGTCGCCTATCTTACCATATTTTGTGACCGCCTTCAAGATACCGAAGGATCGCTTACCTAATTATTATATTCGAAACCTCGCTGCAGTGCGATGATATTCATTGCGACCAGCTCAGTGTTTTTCCCTTCCAAACTCTTTTTCAGGGCATTTTCCAACTCTGCCTGCCCAAAATAGTTTGAGGCATGGATCAGTGCGCCCAGCAGCACAATGTTTGTCAGCCGTTTATCCCCAAGCTCTTCGGCGATCTGTGTGGCCGGCAGACAAACGGTATGGATATCTTTGCGCTCGACCTCACGGTTTGTCATTGAGGTATCAACCACCAGGTATCCGTCTTTGCGCACCATTGTTTCATATTTATCCAGGGATGGCTGGTTCATGACGATGATGCTGGTGGGGTTCAGAACCTGCGGGGACCCGATTTCTTCATCCGAGAAGATCACTGTGCAGTTGGCGGTCCCTCCACGCATTTCAGGTCCGTACGAAGGGAACCAGGTGACTTCCAGTCCAAGTTCCAATGCGGCATGTGCCAGTACTTTTCCTGCAAAAAGGACACCCTGTCCACCAAATCCAGCAATTAACGTTTCGTTTTGCATGTGCCTTCTCCTTAAAATTTCAAATCTTTCAATGCAGGATGGACCTTGTAATCTCCCAACGGATAATAAGGGAGCATGTTTTCTTCCAACCAGCGGGTTGAAGCCGCGGGGTTAAGATGCCAGTTCGTGGGGCAAATGGAAAGCAATTCGACCATCGAAAAACCCAATCCGCGCACCTGCGTTTCGAAGGCGGTGCGGATGGCTTTCTTTGCCAGGCGAATATTCTTTGGATCATGCAAACTGCGGCGGGCAATATATCCGGCGCCATCCAGAGTTGCCAGCATTTCGCTGGCTCGGATGGGATATCCGGCCTGTTCCACATCACGCCCCTTGGGAGAAGAGGTGGTTTTTTGACCGGGCAGGGTGGTGGGGGCCATTTGGCCGCCGGTCATACCGTAGTTGGCATTATTAATGAAGATCACCGTGATATTTTCACCGCGTGCAGCCGCATGAGTGATCTCAGCGGTGCCGATGGAGATCATGTCCCCATCTCCCTGATAGGTCAAAACGACCTTGTCGGGGTGAACGCGTTTCACGCCGGTTGCCATGGCGGGCGCTCTTCCATGCGGTGATTGGATGAAATCGAAGTCAAAATAATTGTAAGCGAAAACAGAGCATCCCACCGAGGCGACCCCGATGCAGTCATTGCGCAAATTCATCTCATCGATCACCTCTGCCACCAGCCGGTGTGCGACTCCGTGCGTACAGCCAGGGCAGTAATGCGTGTTGACGTTCAACAGCGATTCGGGATGCTGGTAGATGACCTGCATATCTTCAAGATGGATCGTCATGTTATTGTTCCTCTTTTATGATAGTCTCTAACTTGGCCAGCCAACGCTCGCGCGGGTGACCTTCGCTCTTCCAGCCATTGGCATGGAGAAGCCGTATCTCGCGCAGGATCTCATCCGGGAAGGGCATGACACCCCCCATGCGCCCGTAGAATTCAACGGGGATGCGTCCCTGCGATGCCAGCATGACATCATCCAGCATCATGCCGGAGTTCATTTCCACCACGAACAATCCCTGTAATTTTTGTGATAGTTCAAAGATTTGTTCCTTTGGGAACGGACTTAAACTGATCGGCCTGAAAAGCCCGACCGGAATGCCTTCCGCGCGGGCTGCCCGCACTGCAGAAAGGGCGACCCGTCCAGCGGAACCAAACCCGACCACGGCGAATTTTGCATCATCCATGAAATATTCTTTATAGCGCACTTCATTCTTTTCGATCTGCTGCCAGGTTTTCATCAGGCGCAGGTTGGTGATCTCTTCTTGTTTTGGGTCCAGGTAAATGGACGTGAGCACATTGCGCTCCCGTTTTCCTTCCGTGGCAGAAGCTGCCCAGGCAGGCCAGTTTTTCCTGACCTCTTTCATAGGCGGCAGCGTGACCGGTTCCATCATTTGCCCGATGCTGCCATCCACCATGATGATGCCGATGGTGCGATATTTATCGGCGATGTCGAAAACTCCATAGATGGTATCAATGGTTTCCTGAATGCTGGCCGGAGCCAGGACAATGGGGTGATAATCACCATGCCCGCCGCCGTGCACGATCTGGTTGTAATCGCCTTGTGCGGGGGCAATGTTGCCCAGCCCGGGGCCACCGCGCACCACATCCACCAGAACCATGGGCACTTCGGTGCCGGCAATATAAGAAAGGCCTTCCATCATCAAGGAAGTACCGGGGCTTGAGGTGGTGGTCATGGTACGCGCGCCAGCGCAGGCAGCACCGTAAACCATATTAATGGCACCCAATTCGCTCTCCGCTTGCAAGAAAGCGCGCCCCAGTTCGGGCAAACGCCAGGACAGGTATTCCAGCGCTTCGGTCTGTGGGGTGATGGGGTAGCCAAAATAAGCCTGCAATCCGGCTCTCACGGCAGCTTCGGCGATCGCTTCATTTCCCTTCCAGAGTTCTCTCGTCATGCCATCCTCCTATGCGTTGCTTTCTTTTTCGGTGCGTTTTTCGCGATAAACCGTGATGGCGGCTTCGGGACAGACCACCGAGCAGGTGCCGCAACCGGTGCATCCTTCTTTGTAAAGGGATGCGGGATGGAACCCGCGCGGGGTGATGCGGCTCTTGTCAAGCGCGATGACCTGGGCGGGGCAGTTCACGATACAAAGCTCACAGGCCTTGCAAAGGTTTTCATCTACCACAATCGTTCCGGAAAGAGGCATTTAAATTCTCCTTATAATCACGATTTGATTGAAAATGGTCACTATCCGCTGGTATTGTATTATACAGGATTGTTTCACGGCTAGTGATACCCTTCCCACGGGCTGTTAACAAAATACCCTTTGCTTCTTCAAGAATCCAACCATTCCACGATCAGGCTTTCTCCCTGTCCCACCCCGACACATAAGCTGGCCAGCCCATAGAACGGTTTTGACCACTGGGATGCGCGCCTGCCCATCTCATGCAGCAGGGTCGTCAAAATGCGCGCTCCGGAGCAGCCCAACGGATGTCCCAGCGCAATGGCGCCACCGTGGACATTGGTGATCTCGCTGGAAAGCCCCAGCACCTGCATGACTGCCAGCGCCTGCGCGGCAAAAGCTTCATTCAACTCCACCAGACCAATATCCTGCATCTGCAGCCCGGCTCGCTGCAGGGCTTTGCGGGTGGCGGGTACCGGGCCAATGCCCATCAATCGCGGATCGACACCCACGGCTGCGCTGCAAACCACACGCGCCTTGGGCTGCAATCCAAGCATCTTGGCTTTTTCAACGCTCATCATCAGCAGCATGGCAGCCCCATCGTTCAAACCGGAGGAGTTGCCCGCCGTTACGGTTCCCCCTTCCTTGAAGGAAGGTTTCAAACGTGCCAGCGCTTCCAGACTGGAATCGCGTCTGGGACGCTCGTCGGTGGCTACGGTCAGTGCTTCACCCTTGCGTTGCGGAATGGTGAGCGGTGTGATCTCCTGGGCGAATATCCCTGAGTCAATGGCTGCCACAGCCCTTTGATGGCTTTGGAGTGCGAAAGCATCCTGGGCGGCACGGCTGATATGATAGCTCTCTGCCAGATTCTCGGCGGTCTCGCCCAGGTTGATGGTGTATCCTTTTTCCACGAATTCCGGATGCGGGTAGCGCCAGCCGAGCGTGGTATCCCACAGAGTGGCATGCCCGAAGGGGTAGGCATGTTCCGCTTTGGGCAGCGAATAGGGGGCGCGCGACATGCTTTCCACGCCGCCTGCGATGAACACATCTCCCTCGCCGCATTGGATGGCGCGTGCTGCCATGCTGACCGCTGTCAGACCCGAAGCGCACAGCCGGTTGAAGGTGACCCCGCCTGTTTCGAACGGCAGTCCGGCCAGCAGCGCAGCCATACGGGCGATATCCCGGTTATCCTCGCCGGCCTGGTTGGCACAGCCCAGGTATACTTCATCGATCAAGGCCGGATCAACCCCGCTGCGCTCCAGCAGGGCGCGGATGGTGTGGGCGGCCAGGTCATCCGGGCGGATGCCGGCCAGCGCTCCCCCCAGGTTGCCGATGGGGGTGCGGATGGAATCGATGATGACAGCAGTTGCGTTCATGGAATTATCCTTCTTTTTGATGTTCTCCTAATTGTATAGAGAGAAACAACCTTCGTGCAAGGGGTTTTGTCATAAAAACAGAGCCAGATTTCATTGAAGAATGTTAATTTTTTTTTGGATCTGTTCCCAGTATTTTCATTTTCAGTCGTTATTGACATTTAGAATAAATATTATATAATGGAATCGATTCCGGAATCGATTCCATTATATTGGGAGTAATTTGACAATTTATATGAACATAAACGATATTGCAAAAAAAGCAGGCGTTTCACGAACAACAATTTCACGTGTGTTGAACAATAGAAGTGATGTGGATGAGAAAACGCGCGAGAAAGTATTGAAAATAATTAACGAAGCCGGTTATGTTGCCAATTCAGTAGCTCGAAATTTGCGCAATAAAAGCACGCATAAAATCGGACTTTTATTGTATGCATATGTCAGTGGTGTCCACATATCCGAGTTACATATTGCTAGTGAATATTATTTTGAAATTATCAGAGGAATAACTTACGAAGCCGAAAGAGCTGACTACAATATCATCCTTTATTCCTCGCTTTATTCAGAGGGGACGCTTGATAATCTTGATAAGATCTGTAAGTCAGGAGAGGTTGATGGTTTGATCTTAGTTGGGACAGGAAAAATGAAACCAGTAATTGAAAGATTAAAACAAAATGCAATACCGTTTGTGGTCGCCAACCGACTTATCCACAATTCCGATGTGAATTATGTGGGTCCTGACGATGAAGAAGGAGCCTACCTGGCAACCAAACACCTTATCGACATGGATCATAAAAGGATTGCATATATCAGCCGCCCGTCTGATGAAGAGACGAACACTTATCGTTTAGAAGGATATAAACGAGCATTGAAGGAAGCCAAGATTCCTTACGATGATACTCTAATTGCTGCTGCTTCATATGAGTGGGGAAGCGGAGAACAAGCGATGCGTGCCTTATTAAAAGGTGAAAATTTCCCCTCTGCGGTTTTTGCGTTCAACGATCTTCTTGCAATGGAAGCAATGAGAGTATGTGGAACAATGGGCATAGAAATTCCTGAAAATATGGCCATTATCGGTTTCGACGATATTCATTCTGCGGCTGTTTCACATCCGTCCTTATCAACAATCAAACAGCCTCTATTTGAAATTGGCGCAAAGGCAATGGAAATCGTTTTGGCATTGGTTAAAAATGAAAAATTACCCCCACAGCAAGTTGTTGTTCCGCTTGCTGTCATTGAACGTGAATCGACAGCCAAAAAATAAAAACCATCACTCGAGTGATGCAATTGTTAAGGCAGAAATAAAAAGGAGGTAAAAAAGATAAGTCAAAAAATAAAAAGAAATCCCAATTGATTATCAATAGGAGGAAATGACATGCAAATTAGAAAAATGATCACTGTGCTGTTTATTGGGGGGTTGGTACTTTCTTCATTAGTAGCTTGTAGTAAATCCCAAAAGGCAAAAGATCTAGATGGGGTGGATGCAACATCTGAAGAAATAGTTGAACCGATATCGCAGAATAAAGACGAAGTAACTATCGGAATCTGGGAACTGGGTACAGAAACGGATGCGTCCAGGAAATATATTGAAGAAGCAATCAGCGGTTTTTACAAAGAAACGGGCATTAATGTAATTTATGAGTTTATTTCTTGGGACGATGCCTATAACCGCATTGTCGCCGCGATTGCTTCTAATGAGGGTGCGGATGTATTGCAAATGGGCACAACGTGGGTAGCTACCATGATTTCAACGGATGCTTTTGTTGACCTTACAAGCGATATTGGTACGATTTTCCCGGATGGAGATGCGTTTACGCCTGGTGCTTGGGCCACCTCCGGATTTGGGGGAAAGGTATACGCCATTCCGTGGTTTTCAGATGTAAGGGCAATGGTCTATCGTTCAGACTTATGGGCAGAAGCTGGTTATCCGAATGGACCTCAAACATGGGAAGGATTGCAGACTGGGGCCAAAAAAATAAAAGAACTGCATCCCGAGATCGAATCTGTCATTGGTTTAGGCGGACAAGGTTTTAGCCACTATGTAGGTTCTTTTTTCTGGCAAAATTGTGGCGACTTTATTTCGCCTGATGGGGGAACTGCAACCTTTAATGATCCCAAGAATGCTGAAGCAACTCAATTCTGGGTTGACCTAATTGTTGATGATGGTACGGTCTCAAAGACCAATTCAGAATGGACGTATGATGACGTCATAGCAAGATTTTGGGAAGGTGATGTGGCTACGATGTTTGTTTCACCAGCTTTTGTAAACAATGCAACTGAACAGCAGTTAACTGCACTGGAAGGAAAAATTGGTGTAACTGCTCAACCAGCTGGTAATAATAATTGTCAATATAACTTCGTTGGTGGCTCTGATTTAATGTTGTTTAAATATTCCACTCACCAGGAAGAAGCGAAACAGTTCATGGCATACTTAGCAAAGCCAGAAATTCAAGTATTGAAAGCCAAATATGAAAATGACAGCCCCGCTGTTAAAGCAGCTTATGACCTTGTAGACATGACAGAGGGATATTGGCCTGGTTTTGCAGTAGCAGCACAACATGGTTTTCACTTCCCCATCCATCCAGCTTGGGGTGGTAATGTGGAGTCATTGGTTCCGGAACTGGTCACTGATATTTGGACGGCAATTGTCAGTGGAGAATATGCGGATACAACTGTTCAAGATATCCTAGATGCGATAAATCTTGAAGCGCAGCAAAAATTGAATGATGCTGGTGGGGCACCCACAAATTACAATTCCCCTTGGCCTGTTCCAAATATCTAATGAATTTCGTTCGTTCCAATTGGGATACCTGTTTATCAGGTATCCCAACGTTTTTTTCACCATTTCTAAAGGAATATTGATATGAAGCAACGATTTGTTTCTCGCTCTCAGCGAGGTAATGCCTTAGCCTACCATATGATTTTTCCAACCTGGCTGACAATAGTGGTCGTTCACTTTATTCCAATATCGATAGGAATATTTATCAGTTTTCGTAATCTTACAAGATATAACATAAGTAACATATTGAGTACCAATTTTGTTGGCTTTGAGAATTACTATAAATCTCTTTATTCCATGAAATCGGACTTTTTATCTTCTTTGTCCGTAACTATTGTGTTTGTTATTTTCACGGTCATTATTTCATATTTACTTGGGCTTGCATGTGCATTGATTGGAAATTCAAAGTTTAAAGGACGGACGATTTTTCGGGGATTGATGCTGATCCCGTTAATTATTCCAAGCGTGGTTTCGTTGACCTGTCTTCGTTTCATGTTTCAGCAAAATGGAATAATCAATTATTTATTGCAGCAAGTTCATTTTGTAACGGATCCGATTGTATGGCTGGTTGGCAAAAATACGTTTTATGTAATCTTGATTGGAAATATTTGGATAAGATGGCCTCTTTATTTCTCTGTTTTGTTATCAGGGATGCAAGCGATTTCTGAGGAACTATATGAAGCTGCCAGTATGGATGGGGCAGGATTTTTCCAAAAATTATTGTTTATCACTCTACCAGCATTAAAAGAAAACACGTTTATAACTACTATCCTTATTGCGATCTGGTCATTTAATGATTTCAACGTCCCTTACATAATGTTGGGAGGAGGATATACGGCAGTTCCCGATGCTGCAAATCTGGTGGCGATTAATATTTATCGAAAAGCCTTTTTCTCCCTTGATTTTAGCTATGCAGCAGCACAATCGATTTTAATGTCATTGCTTTCTCTCTCACTAATCCTAATTTATCTGCAGTTGAGAAAGAAGGAGGATTAAAGGATGAGAAAAATGATTGGGAAGTTAAATCCACTTCGATTTTTGGGAATTGTCTTCTTCCTTTTTATCGTTCTTTTTCCAGTGTATTGGTTAGTTGTAAGCTCGTTCAAGACGCAAAGTGAAATTTTGGCAGGTACTCCACAGGTGTTACCTTTGAGTATTTCATTCAACAACTATAAACAGGTCTGGAAAGCAGCTCCTTTGCTGGATTATTTTAAGAACAGTCTTATTATTACGGTTCCTTCCATGATCATTGCGGTGACTTTGGCAACAATGGCAGGTTATGCATTGAGTCGATTTGAGTTTGCGGGCAAGAGTTTATTTCGCTCATCAGCGCTTCTGACCCAATTATTTCCCGGGATTCTATTCCTTCTTCCATACTTTTTAATGTTTTCGACGTTGCAACACCAAGAGGTGTTTCAGCAAGCAAATATCATTTTTATAGGCGATAAAGGGCGAGGGTGGAATTATGTCTTGATGAGTTTTACATATATTGGATTTGTTCTTCCATTTGCGTTAACACTGATGTGTGGTTTTTTTAATAACATTCCAAAAGATATTGAAGAGGCGGCTATGGTAGATGGATGCACACAGTTCCAAGCGTTTCGTCATGTCATCTTGCCTTTAGTCTTTCCAGCAATTGCATCGGTGACAATACTTGCATTTTTGCAATGCTGGAATGAGATCCTCTTTGCCTCAGTTCTTACTAATTCAGTCACTAGGACGATTGCTTTAGGGATCAGGGATTATAGAACACAAACTTCTGTTGCTTGGAATTTGACCTTGACAGCAGGTGTGATTGTAACAATTCCTGTTGTTGTGTTTTTTACCTTCCTCCAAAAACAATTGGTGTCTGGTTTAACCGCTGGTGCGGTGAAAGGATAATGTCTCATGAAAACAAAAGGGATGATGATTCAGCAACTTGCCGAACATTTGGGATATGCAGATTCCGAATACCTCTCTAAGCTTCTTGACCATTTGTTAACTGAAGAAGAAGCAACATTGATGACAAATTTGCCAGATACTCCGAAAAATTTGACTCTAAAACTTGATTTGGATGAGGAATACGTGAATTGCAGACTCCGCGATCTTTTTATGCGTGGATTGGTACTTATCGATTCTCATGTGGCTGGTGAACCAATCTACCTGGTAGACAA
This sequence comes from Pelolinea sp., assembly GCA_012797975.1. Lineage (GTDB taxonomy): Bacteria > Chloroflexota > Anaerolineae > Anaerolineales > Anaerolineaceae > UBA4781. The sequence goes on from JAAZOD010000029.1 coordinate 84,895, forward strand.
TAATGCAGGAAGATTTATGGACATGATTCTTTTTGATCCGAGGTATCAAGAGGAGGATGAGGATTTCTATTCTCTTTGGAGGGACTTTTTCAATAATGAATTGGTGTATGCACCTCGTTCTCCCGAAAAACTCCCTTTTCGAATAATTCCTGTGGATGAAAACATTGAAGATCACAGGACAATTTTGCCGTATGAACAGGTGTCAGAAATTATAAAGAATGCGAAAAGAATTGCAGTTCAGAATTGTCCCTGCCGAACCCGAGAACAGCGTTGTAGTGCACCTCTTGAAACATGCATTTCATTGAATGAAACTGCAGAATATATGATTACCCGAAATATTGGTCGGGAAATCATATATTCTGAAGCTCTTCATATACTGAAAAGTGCAGAGGAATTTGGATTAGTTCACGAAACGGATAATACAGATAATCCAACAATAATCTGCAATTGCTGCTCCTGTTGCTGTGTTTTTCTTCGAGCCATTACAGTCTTTCAACAGGAAGATGTCATTGCACGAAGCAGGTTTTTCGCGCAGTTTGATAAAGAAAAATGTATCTTGTGTTTTCGATGCCTTGCGCGTTGCCTATTTAAAAGTATCACCTTCGTAGAAGGCCAAATTCTAATCGATTCCTCGAAATGTTATGGATGCGGATTATGTTCAACAACGTGTAAAGGAGGAGCAATTTCGATGGTCTTGAAAGAAAACGCCTTGAGCATTCCTCATAAGGGAGATGAATTTATGCAAGGATTCACGAATATTCCCTAAAGATACGGATGTTTGTACTTGGAGGTGTTTCACAATGAAAAAAATTGATCTTAATGGCACATGGCTCTATAAAATTGGGAGTACTGGCACTGCAAACAATCTACCTCCCGACAATATTGATTGGCATGAGATGCAAATCCCTTCAAATTGGCACATCAATGGGTTAAAGGATCACGCTGGAGTGGTTTGGTATAAAAAAACCTTTCTTATCGAAAATGTTCTTGAAAAAGAAAAATGCTGGCTGTGTTTTGGTGGGGTGGATTATTTTACAAATGTATGGATAAATGGTGCCTTTGCAGGTTCTCATGAAGGATATTTTCAAGCTTTTCAGTTTAATATATCGGAATTTATCAAAAAAGGTGAAAATTCAATATTAGTGAAGGTTGATTCACCTTTTGAAGATCCAGAAGGTACTTGGCCAAATAGAAAGCGTCTGATCAAAGGTGTTCTCAACCATCATGATTGTAGGCCAGGTGCTTGGCACCCTACTTTCGGTCAATCGGGCAATACGGGTGGAATTTGGGGACAAGTAAACCTTTTATTCACGGATTGTGTAAAGATAAACCAAATAAAGGTCGATACTAAGACAATTAATGATGAATCAGCAGAGATAAATATTAATGTTGAAATGTTGAACCATTGTGAAAGTTCATTGGATGCCAGGATAGAAATCACCGCAGAATATGGTGGTTTGGTGCAAGTGCAGGATTGTTATAAGGTGAAATTGAGACAAACTGAAAGCAAATTGACATATAGGATGTTAATTGATGAACCTCGTTTATGGTCGACGTGGGATCATGGAGATCCAAACCTTTACAAATTAAAGGTGAGAATTGAATGGCAAGATGGATTCTGCGAATCAGAAACTTTATTTGGTATCAGAACAATCCACTCTGATGCGAAAGGACAAATATTTTTAAATGGCAAACCGATATTTATTCGAGGGACGAACATGATTCCGGCACAGTGGTTCATTGGTTACCAAGAAAAAGAGATTCAGGAAGATATTTCACTGTTGTTGAAAGCGAATATTAATGCTGTGCGAATTCACGCCCATGTAACCCGCCCTGAATTCTATTCTGCCTGCGATAAGGCTGGATTGTTGATCTGGCAGGATTTTCCACTTCAGTGGGGATATGCAATGGCTGAGGAATTTATTGAATCTGCAAAGCGCCAAATTTGTGAAATGGTGGAAGGTTTGTACAACCACCCAAGTATCTATTGTTGGTGCTGTCATAATGAACCGCCTTCGGATTCCGGATTCCTTGACGAAGTACTTCAAGAGGAAGTGATTCAGACTGACTCCTCTCGAATAATACAGAAAAATTCGACGTTTCGTGAACATCCCTATTTCGGATGGTATGAAGGGTGTTTGGAGCAATTTATTGCGTTACCTGGAGGTCCTATACCTTCGGAATTTGGCGCACAAGCCTTACCAGATTTAGAGAGTCTTCGCGCGACGATACCTGAAAAAGCATTGTGGCCTCCCGACTGGAATATATGGGCATATCACGATTTTCAATATGATCAAACTTTTCATGTTGTGCATCTTGCGATGGGCGAAAATATTGAGTCTTTTATTGAAAATAGTCAAAAGTATCAATATCGGTACATTAAGTATGTTATTGAAATGTATCGGCGCGGAAAGAATAATTCAATCTTTGGAATCTATCAATTCATGTTTGTTGACTGTTGGCCGGCTATTACTTGGTCTGTTGTTGATTATTTCCGAAAACCAAAGAGAGGGTATGAGGCATTAAAAATTGCATATCAGCCTGTTCTAATTTCATTTGACATACGACGGTATGAAGTTATCAATGGCATGAATATTTTTGCAGGTGTTCATGTTGTGAATGATCTTGACGAGAATTATGATGGTACTTGTATTGAGATCAATGTTTTTGATAAGAAAGGGCAAAAATTGCTTGGCGAAAAGATTCACACTGATATTTCTCCTAATTCCGCATGTTGTTTGATAACGACTGATTACTTGACCACACAATGGAGAATTCCGAGTGACGCGGAATTGGGAAAGATAAAAATAGAAGGAAAAATATTCTCTCGCGAGGGGCAATTGCTCTCACAAAATCATGAAGAACTAGAGATCGTTGAGACTTTGGCGAAAGAATATGTTCACTGAAAGAATAGTTAATAAAACTTTATTTCTTCCAAGCAGTGATGACCAGCGCTGGACTGCTGGCTGCTTCAAATGGATTCAATTTGAAATCCCCATACACCCCGCTCACCGCCAGCCCGCTTTCTGCGATTTCCCCGGGAAAGGAATCGCTGTAGCGCGGATATAGATGATCGGTCCAGGCTTGCAGGGTTTGCCCATCTTGCTGGATCTCGGTCTTGAAAAGCACCGTGGAAGCGGGGTGTGTTTCGTAAGCCCGGTGGAAACTTCTGCCATCGGCCAGACGCTGGATGGGGAAATCCATACTGCCGGTGAGATGGTATTTATCCCAATTGACAAGCTGCAGGATGAAAGAGCCGGGGGATTTTAAAAGATTGAGAACATCCCGGAGAAATTTTTTGGTGGCATCGCAGGGAAGATAGGAAAGACTGTTGCCGATGCAATAAATGCAATCAAAATTTCCTTTCAGACGCTCGATCTCCGTGAATGAGAGATGGTAGAAGCTGCCCTGACGGTGCTGCTTGGCCCAGGCGATCATCGGCGCGCTGCTGTCGATGCCGGTGGCGCGGTGCCCCTGCCTGCAAAATTCATCCACGTAATCCCCGGGGCCGCAGCCCAGGTCGAGGATGCTGGAGGATTCCTGTTGGAGATAAGCGGGTATGAACTGCAGGAATGCCTGGTTGATGGGGAAGATCTGTTGATAAATGCTCGTGATTTCATCGTACATAAAAATTATTGTATATGAAAAGAAGGATAAAAATCCAGATAAGAATAAAAAAAGGAATGAGCACGCTCATTCCTTTTTTCTTGGTAAGAATGGTGTCGATTAAGCTAATTCGACCACTGCGCCGGCAGCTTCCAGTTTGGATTTTGCATCCATGGCGGCTTCTTTGCCAACCTGTTCCAAAACTTTGGAACCGGCAGCTTCTGCCAGTGCTTTGGCTTCTACCAAACCCAGGTTGGTGACCTGGCGGATGGCTTTGATGACTTCGATCTTCTTGGGACCAGCGTCTTTGATGATGACGGTGAATTCGGTCTTTTCTTCCGCGGCTTCGGCGGCTGCGCCACCATTACCACCAGCCACTGCTGCTACTGCAACGGGAGCGGCGGCGGAAACGCCCCATTCCTCTTCCAGGGTTTTCACTAATTCTGCTGCTTCGAGAACGGTTAATTTGCCGAGTTCTTCTGCAAGTTTCTTAATATCTGCCATTTGTAATACTCCTTTATTCCTTTTTCGATCTTTATTTTTGTCAATTCACTAAGCCGCCGGAGCAGCCTGTTTTTCTGAATACGCTTTGAGCACTGCAGCCAAACCACGCGCCGGTTCTTTGATGGTGCGGACCAGCTTGGTGGCCGGGGTGTTGATGAGCGCCAGCAATTGAGCGCGCACCTGTTCGCGAGAGGGCAGCTCTGCAAGCATGACGATCTGCTTGGGTTCCATGAGTTCTTTTTCAAGGTAACCGCCTTTTAGCGCAAAGAAGCTTTCCTCTTTGATGGTCTTGTTCAAAACTTTCGCCAAACCGGGCACATCTCCCAGTGCAAAACCAACCACGGATGATTCATTGAACAGATTGGAATCAACATAGCCGGCATTCTTCAAGGCGATCTTCATCAAGGTATTCTTGACCACATGAATTTCACCACCAAATTCGCGAGCAGCAGAACGTACTGCGTTCACATTTGCCATGCTCATTTTTGAATAGCTCATCACAAAAATGGCGTGGCTGTCTTTCAACAAACGTTCATATTGCCCGACCAGTGCTTTTTTCTCTTCCTTTGTAAAAGCCAATGAAAGTACCTCCTTTCAAAAAAAAATAATCTCTGCCGATGTTGCTCAGGCAGAGATTACCTCTGAACGTAAAAAGAATTCCTTTTCACTTCACCTGAGCAGGATATTAAGCCATTGCTGGCACCGGCTGTCTTGGGTGATAGAAAATCTATCAAGAACTGATTATATCATTCTTCCGCTTCCATGGAAAGTGCACGGTTGATGTCCACTTTGACTCCCGGCCCCATGGTGGAGGTAACAGTGATCTTGCGCAGGAAAATGCCTTTCGCGGCTGCTGGTTTGGCTTTCTTGAGCGCACTCATCAGCGCAGAAAAATTCTCGGTCAATTTATCTGCATCGAATGACACTTTTCCGATCGGTACGTGAATATTGGCCGTCTTATCAAGGCGGAATTCGATGCGCCCGGCCTTGGCTTCTTGAATGGCCTGGGGCAGATCTTCCACCTTGACCACAGTGCCGGCTTTCGGGTTTGGCATCAAACCGCGCGGACCAAGCACACGGCCGAGTTTGCCAGCCATCCCCATGGTTTCAGGGGTGGCAATGGCGATATCGAAATCGGTGAATCCGTCCTGAATCTTCTTTACCCATTCGTCATCATCGGCCACCACATCCGCGCCGGCTTCTTTTGCTTTGTTGGCGCCTTCGCCCTGAGCGAAAACCAGCACACGCACGGTTTTGCCCAAACCGTTGGGCAGGACGACTGTGCTGCGGATCTGCTGGTCGGCCTGGCGGGGATCCAAGGTGGTGCGCATATGAACTTCCACGGTCCCGTCGAACTTGGCATAGGCTGTCTCTTTGACCAGGCGCATTGCTTCATCGGGATTGTAGGAAGTGTCTTTGTCGATCTTTGCTTTTGCTTCTAGATATTTCTTTCCGTGTTTTGCCATTATTGCTCCTTCGTGGTGTTGTCGGGTAAACGAGCTTACCCTCCCACAAATTGATTAATCTTTTACCGTGATACCCATATTGCGAGCAGTGCCTTCAATCTGGCGCATCGCGTTTTCCATATCGTTGGCGTTCATGTCTTTCATCTTGATCTCGGCGATCTCGCGGATCTTATCGCGGGAGATCGTTGCAACCTTATTGCGGTTGGGCATATCGGAACCTTTTTCGACGCCGGCTGCTTTCTTGAGCAGTTCGGCGGTGGGTGGTGATTTCAGGATGAAAGTGAATGATCCGTCTGTGAAGACTGTGATCTCGGCGGGGATGATCTCGCCCGTCTTGTTTTGCGTTCTGGCGTTGTATTCTTTGCAGAACTGCATGATATTGATACCATGACCAGCCAGGGCTGGACCAATGGGGGGTGCCGGATTTGCTTTTCCGGCTGTTACATTAAGTTTTACGATTGCTTTTACTTTCTTTGCCACAGCTTTTCTCCTTAAGTGGTTTTAGCGGGTGAATTTGGGTCACCCTCCCACAACAACCTCCTGAAAAAGGAGGAAGTCTACGCTTTTTCCACCTGCAAGAAATCCAATTCCACAGGTGTTTCTCGACCGAAGAAGTTTACCATTACTACCACTTTTGCGCGATCCACATCGATCTCGGAAACATGGCCTTGAAAGTCATTGAAAGGCCCATCGATGATGCGTACACGCTCTCCTTCGCGGAAAGTGAATTTTACATGGGGGGCTTCCGCTTCCATGCGTTTGAGGATGTGTTGTACTTCCTCCGGGCGCAGGGGGGTTGGGTCATTCCCCATGCCTACAAAGCCGGTCACGCCGGGTGTATTGCGCACGACGAACCAGGTCTCTTCGGTCAGGATCATATTAACCAATACATAACCCGGAAAAACATGCCGCTCGATGGAGCGCCGTTTTCCCTCACGAACCTCGATCTCTTCCTGGGTCGGAATGACCACATCAAAGATACGGTCGCGCATTCCCATCGATTCGATGCGTTGCTCGAGGTTATAGCGAACTTTTTTCTCGTAACCCGAATAACAATGGATTACATACCAGGCGCGTCCATCTTCGTGCTCCTGCGTGTCGATCTTGTCAGCAGACTGGTTCTCGACTGCGTCTTCCTCTGAAGAAGAGTGTTCAAGGAAATCCATCTTTTCATCTTCAGATGCAGTGGATCGCTCCGAATAGGTCGATTCGTCTTCCGACAATGGTCCTTCGGATTCCATATTTTCTTGTTCGTTGAACTCTTCTTCGTTTGCCATTCTTTACCTCTCTTCGATCCGATCGCCGGATTTTCCTTAATAAGTTAGGAAAGGATCCAGGCGATGATTTCGGTAAAAGCGGAATCCAATAATGCCAGAAAGGCCCCAATCACAACCATCACCAAAAGGACGATCTTGGTTGTTTGCCAGGCTTCTTTCTTGGTTGGCCAGGTTACTTTGCGCAGTTCGCCAGTGGTTTCATGCCACCAGCGGCTGATGCCGCTTTCTTTTTTTGTCTTTACTTTTTCAATTTTATTAGACATACCGCAACTCCTTGTTTCTATGTCTAAAACGACGCCGAATTTTTTTTGGCGTCGCTTTTTGTAAGGCAGGCCAGGCAGGAATCGAACCCACAACCTCCTGTTTTGGAGACAGGCGCTCTGCCTAATTGAGCTACTGGCCTGTAAAAAGTGCGGGTGCGTGAAATTGCCGTATCGCACCCGCAATGTAAACTGCGCTATTACTTCGTTTCGCGATGTAATGTATGTTTCTTGCAGCGTTTACAATACTTTTCGATCTCCATGCGACCTGGATCGTTCCGCCGATTCTTCTCGGTGGTATAGTTTCTTTCTTTGCATTCCGTACATTCCAATGTGATTATTGGACGGACATCTTTCTTTTTAGCCATTCTTTATATTCCCAGATTTACCTGATTTACTCCAAGATATCAGTGATGACGCCAGCGCCGACGGTGAGGCCGCCTTCGCGGATGGCGAAGTCAGAACCCTGCTCAAGAGCCACGGGGATGATCAGTTCCACTTCCATGTTGGTTCGGTCGCCGGGCATGACCATTTCGACATTGGCCGGGAGGGTGATGTTG
>JAAZOD010000030.1 GCA_012797975.1 Pelolinea sp.
AGCAGGCGACTGTATTCCATATCGCGGGATGATTTGCTGTAGTTGTAATTCTCGATTTTCTTAAGCATGGTTTTCTACTCCTAAAAAGGTTGATGAATTAGCGACCGATGCCGATGGTGGCGTTGGGGGCGCCAGCGGCCAGAACGAACAGGGCGATGGTGAGGATGGCGACGAGCAGATTGATTTTGTGGGTCAGGTGTTTCATGTTTTTTCTCCTTTGAATTTAGAAACTTGATATTTTGGTGGCAAAATCCACCAGGTTGGATGCATGGATGGCCTCAATTTTTGCCAGTTCCTGCGCATTCACTTGGAAATATTCATCATGGAATCCCGTTTCAATAGCACGCTGCGGGCAATCCAAGAGCAATTGACGGAAGGGCTCGTTGATAACTGCCGCACTTAAAATGCGGCTCATTTCCGTGTTTTTGATTGGTTTTGTAGTGATGATGGGTTTGAGATTAAAGGTCCTTAACATTCTTTTCCTCCGTGGTTTTCCGCTGAGAAGGTCCGCCCAGCGACCAGAGAAACAGAAATGCTCCCACGCTGATCAGAACATCCCCTGCGCTGAAAGCAGCCCGATAGTGTGTCCATTTTGGGAGCAGAAAGATATCGGAGAGGAACCACAATTTCGTTTCTGCGGTCGTGAGCAGAATGTCTTTTCCAAATCCTACTCGCTCACCGATGGTGAGCGAAACTTGGGTTCCGGGTTCGATTAATTGTTGGGCAGTTTCGGGGCTTAATGGCATGAAACCGTGATTCAGGATCATTACGAAAAAGTTCATCAGCAACCCCACCCCCATTGCCCACATGCCGGGTTGCTTTCGATTAAGCCAGACGAAGACGAGCAGAAGCAGTTGTGATCCAACCAGGATATACGGCATCCATGAATCGGGCATGCGTTCTCTGGTGACCTGAAGCGACATGGCCAGATATTGGGGAAGAAATGCAGCAAAGACCAGCCACGCGCCATGAATATTGAGCGACATGAATTTCTCATGCCGGACCCATGAACGAATGAGAGCTGCGACAAAACCCGCTACAACGGCGACTAATAGGATCATGATATTAGATTACCCGCGTTTTCTAAAAACGAGCAAAGCAGTTTTGAAGATATCCTTCACTGCTTTCCTCAATTCCCGTTCGGATAGCACAAAATCATTCCTGTGCCTTTGTTAGCAATGCCCCCTGGTAGAGGGGGCATTGCTAGGCGTTGAGGTAATTGTTCGGAGGGCATTTGATCAAAAACCTCAATTTCCTATATTATGAATTTGTTAAGACTGCAAAAGTGGCCTCAAATATGCTTAATTATGTCACATATGTGAAAATTAATTTCAACCAGTTTCAACGCAACAAAATTTTTTCTATTAGAATAAATCAGAACAGTTCTCCTGGAAACAAATACATCGACGTAAAGGAATAGCCATGCAAAAGAAGATACCGCTCTTGACGAAGATTGTGTACGGCTCAGGTGATTTCGGGTACAGCATGACCAATTCGATCATTGCTGCCTATTTTCTCTTGTTCCTGACGGATGTGGTTGGCATGTCACCGGCCGTGGCGGGAATCGCCATTCTGATCGGGCGCACGTGGGATTATATTAACGACCCCTTGATCGGCAATATTTCCGATCGCACGAAATCGCGCTGGGGCCGCCGGCGGCCATTCTTGCTTTTTGGAGCGATTCCTTTTGCGGTCACCTTTGCGATGTTGTGGTATAAACCGGCTTTTACCAATCAGACAACGCTGGCGGTCTATTTTGCGCTGGCCTACATCCTGTATGATGCGGCCCAAACATTTGTGTTCATGCCTTATTTTGCCCTCACCCCGGATCTTACGGACGACTATGATGAAAGAACCTCACTGACCTCGTATCGAATGGTATACAACATTATCGGCGGGTTGGTGGCTTTCACATTGCCCTTGATGTTTGTGAAGAGTTTTTCGCCAGATAATTCCAGCCGTGTTTTTTCCATGGGTATTCTTTTCGGAATATTGAGCGCCATACCGCTCTTTTTTATTTTTCTGAAAACTCGCGAGAAAAACGTCACGGTGAAATATGAGAAGCCGGATATCTTCAACTCCTTGAAATTGGCTTTGAAGAACAGGCCTTTTGTTCTGGGCGCGGTTGTCTATCTGGCCACCTGGACCTCCATGAATGTTGTGCAAACCGTGCTGCTGTATTACGTGAAATATGTGCTTGGACGGGAGTCCATGAGCGATATTTTGATGGGCTTGATTTTCATTACAGCCATCTTTGCCTTGCCGTTGTGGAACTGGGTTTCAAAGAAACTGGATAAGCGCAAAGCGTATGCGCTGGGAATTTCTTTTTGGGCAATCGCACAGCTTCTGCTGATGAGTCTCAATGCCGGTTCGTCGACCATCTGGGTCATGGCGTTGTGTGTCATCGCCGGCATCGGCGTTTCCGCTGCGCATGTGCTGCCTTGGGCAATGATCCCGGATGCGATCGAGTATGGGGAGCTGAACACAGGGGAACGCCATGAAGGTGTCTTCTATTCCCTGGTCACCTTGATGGCAAAAGTGGCTTCTTCGATTGCCATTCCGCTGACGGCGTTTGTGCTGGAATTGACGGACTATGTTCCCAATTCGGCCACCCAGCCCCAAACTGCATTGAATGGTATTCGCTTTCTCATGGGCCCGGTTCCGGCAATTTTGCTGATTGTTGGCATTGTGTTTGCCCTGCGTTACCCGCTTGAACGGAAGGAATTCACTGCCATCGTGGAAAAACTGAACAAAAAACGCGCTTCGGAGAATGACCTGCAATAAAGAACCCTGATCCATATCAGAATGGTGAACCATAAAAAATGACGTCGGCTGTTTTGATGCCGACGTCATTTTTTTGTTGAGGAAGGATGCTGTCTGCCGCTCACGCCGGTTCATCTTTGATGAACAGGTTGGCAAAAATGGAAACCATGCTGACGATCAAAGAACCCAGCAGGGCTGACCAAAAATCATCCACGTAAAATCCGACCTGGAACCAGTTTACCGCGATGCTGCTGGCGATCATGAAAGAAACCGCGTTGATGATGAGGGTGAACAAACCCAGGGTCAAAATAATGAGGGGGCAGGACATCACTTTCAAGATGGGACGGATCACCGCGTTCACCAAACCCAGGATGATCGCCATGACGGCGTAGATTTTCCAGGCATCCGGGCTGTCAACATGGATCCCCGGCACCAAATAAGCGGCTGCAAATAATGAGAGGGAAGTCACAATCCAGCGAATGATCAATTTCATTTTTTACTCCTTAATCCTTGTCCGGCTTTTTGTCATGTCCAAGTTTATGATAGTCTAAAGTTTTAACGAAATCCAGTAAGAAAAGTTTTCTTTTGTATGTCTTCTGGCTGTCATTTTGAAGGTGGTTTGGATGCCATCTGCAAAAAAAGCAAACAACGGGTAGAATAAGAACAGAATGACAATACGAATGGTACAGGAATAGAGAAAATGTCGGTGATTAATAAGAAGAACAAATATTTTATCGGTGCTGCAGTTTTTTTGATTGCTGTGTTCAGCTTTGTCAACGGTGATGGGTACAGCGTGGCTGCCTTGCTGTGTGTGCTTGCCAGTGTTCTTACCTCTTTTGATAAAGAGGATACCGCGGTTAAAAATCCCCGCCTTATGCAGGCGGTCAACCTGGCGGGTTTTGTTCTGGCAGCGCTGATCTGGCTTGCTAAAATCTATCTGAACAAATAATTCGAACGAATTGGACCTATGCAGTGGAAATTGGGAACCTACCAAGTTGGGAACGCGTGGAGATCACAACAGGATATGTTCAAACTGCTGGTTACCCATTTCCGTCGTTATCATCTCATGGAAATCCAGGATGTTTATAAGCTGATCTACCAGGGTGTGTGCGGGTCTTCGCATATTCTTCAGTCTTCCTCTTCCAATTTTGAAGCCGCCCTGAAGCAGGAATTTGATGGGTTGGAAGCGAATAATTCCCTGCCTCTTTGGGAATCCATCCATCCCGAGGGAAAGATCGTAAGGGTAAATCTGGCTGCTTATAAACACCAATCCCACAAGATTGAGCGGCTTTCCACTCTGTGCCTGTGGACGGCGGAAGTGTCGGCATCGACCAAAGATAATTATGATGATATTTCCATCGCATTGAATACATTCTACAAACTATGCAAAAGCCGCAAGATCCCGAAATTCACCCCTCTGGAAATAGAAAGATATCAGAAATGGGTGGAGGAAAATAAATTTCCTATGGTGCATCATTCTGATGTCTTTCAAATGAATTACACCCCCCATTACCGCCTGGTGCACCGGGAATTTCTGTCGATCCTTTTTTAGCTTGTAATAGCTGACTGCACTCCGTGCGCGGCCAGCAGGGCGGAAAGGAAAGCCCAGTGCAAATTGAATCCGCCGCATGGTCCCAGCACGTTGAGTATCTCGCCGGCAAAAAATAGGCCGGGGCAGATGCGCGATTCCATGGTAGAGGGGTCAACCTCCGCAAGCGGGATCCCTCCAACGGATGCCTGGGCGAATTTGAAACCGCGCACCCCTTTCACCCGAAGACGTTGATCTCGCGTTGCCTTGAGCAGAAGCTCTTTCTGCTGAGGGGTAAGGGTATGGCATGCGTTCACTTGCCCCAATCCCGTCTGTTTGAGAAAGAAGTCGACAATTTTGGCAGGGAAGTAACCCTTGAGAAGGGTGGTAGGGGATAGGTTTTGCAGTGCCGGATTGGCCAGGGCACTGCGCAAACCATCCGCACAACGTGGTGCAAAGTTGATCCGCAGGGAGTATTCCTCGGATTTTTGCGGGTCGAGGAAATGACTGATATCCATGACCCCGGGACCATTGAGCCCCCATTGGGTGATGATGATGTTTCCAACAGTGGCGGCGATTTCTTGCTCACCATGCAGCAGATGGACCTCTGCGTCCAGGCGTACCCCCTGCAGCTTGTGGAAAGGGAGCGGATCGGTTTCAATGGGGGTCAGCGCCGGTCGGACGGGAAGAATGCGATGCCCCATGTCTTCCAGCGCTTTGTATAGTTCGCCGCGCGCTCCCAATTGGGGGTTGGCAGGACTGCCGCAGGTGACGATGAGCTTGTCGACCGGGTGGGGCTTGCTGCGGTCGGAAGGGAAAAGCAGAAAGCCGTTCCCTTGTTTTTGAATATCGGTGATGAGCGTGTTGTGAAACAGGGAAATCCCCTGCAGGTTATTTACCAGGATGTCGACCACATTCGCTGCCGAATACGAGAGCGGATAGACCCAGCCATCCTCGCTGGCAGCGCTGGGGATGCCGATCTCTTCCAGGGCTTGCAAAACTTTTGCATTGGGGATGGCTTCAAAACAGGTTCCCAATGCATGGCCGTCATCGGTAAAATACGCTTTGGCGTTTGCATGCTGGTTGGAAATGTTGCAGCGTCCGGCGCCGGTTGCGCTGAGTTTTCGTCCCAGGTCGGTATTGGCATCGAAGATTTGTATCTCCGCATTGCATTTGCGGCTTTGAATGGCTGCCATCATCCCGGCTGCACCGCCACCAATGATTCCTATCAGCATTCCTTTCTCTCCATTCTTGTTGTATGATAAAAAGAAACGTCAAAATTCGCACAAAATTGCAGAATGTATTAGAATTAAGCAATTTCGTTAATTTTTCAGGAGGTTAGCATGGAAAAGCACATTTATCTGTCTCTCTTGCCTGAAGCCTTGCTCGTTTCAATGTTAACACCAGAAGAGTTTGGTGTCTATTATGCAGTTGGGTCGTTAAAGAAATCGCGTGGTCAGGCGATTTTTTTTGAAGTTGATCCCGATTTTCGTTCCAACGAATTCCAAATCGAAGAAGCGCTCAAACGCTGTGTCCCCCATGAAGACGGAACCCCCAAACGCTCCCTGTATGTTTCTGTCTATCGTGCCTTAGAGCGCATTCCTCTCAAAGCGTTGCGGAAACTGTTCCTCGTTACCCAGGATGGTCGAACGCTGGGGCTGGAGAAGAGCACGCAACTGCCCAAAGTGGATGAGGGGATGCATCTTTACCGGGAGATCACCCCGGTCAATCCGCTGGTCGCCAGTACGCTCGATCCCCAGGCATTTTATGAATTGATCGTGCGGAATCCCACCAGTTTGATCAAATTACCGGCAGTCTGCTTTGCTGAGCTGAAATTAGGCGCATTGGCCGAAGATCCACAAAATGGTGACATCGGGGATCTGCCGTATGAGAATATTTATCATATTCGCGATTGCCTGCTGGAACTGCGCACAAAGTTCGTTCATTCCAAAATGGTTGATCGCACACCTTCCGGGGGTATTCCGTATCGCACCATTAAGAATGGTTTCTTTGTCGGAAATGAGAAAGAGCTTGTGTATTATCCCATCCCAGGCCAGGAGGAGCTAATGAAAGAACACTACTCCTGGTGGCGATCCGCAAGTTTCTAAGGCCATAAAAGTTTGACCTTACTAGCTGGGATTTCCAGATGGGTGACGTATGGGTTTTTTTAAATCATTTTTTATAGAAGGAGTTTTTATGTCGTATCAAAACTGGTTGTTTGTAGGGGTGGGCGCCGGATTGGTATCCGTCGCCGTGGCGCTGTACTTGTTCTACTGGGTCAAAAAGCAGAATGCGGGCAGCGAAAGGGCACGGGAAGTGGCCCGTTGGATTCGGGAAGGGGCTTCTTCTTATCTGAAGAAACTGTATACCTCCCTGGGCCTGGTTGCGGTGATCCTGGCATTCATCATTGCCCTGGTCTTCAGCTTCAATCTCGGCGATCTGGGGAGTTCTCAAATCACCGTTAATAGCGGCGAAGGATTGCGCGTGGCGATCACGTTCATCTTCGGTGCGATTTGTTCAGCTGTTGCCGGTTATTTGGGAATGAGCGTTGCCGTTGAAGCGAATGTGCGCAGTGCAACCGCTGCTGAAAAATCGCTCAATCAGGCCTTCCGGGTGGCTTTCTATGCGGGTTCGGTCATGGGTCTGGCAATGGTCGGCCTGGCAGTGATCGGCATGTCAACCATTTATCTGGCGACCGGCGATCCGGAATTGATCCTTGGCTTCAGCTTTGGCGCTTCCACACTGGCCTTGCTGGCGAAAGCCGGTGGTGGCATTTACACCAAGACGGCTGACATTGCTGCGGATCTGGTCGGAAAAGTTGAGATCGGCATCCCCGAAGATGATCCGCGTAACCCGGCCGTGGTCGCCGACAATGTGGGCGATAACGTGGGTGATGTGGCTGGCATGGGCGCCGATATATTTGACAGTTATGTGGCCAGCACAGTTGCGGCCATCATGCTGGGTGCCGCTCTGCCCAACCAATCGGATTCCCGCTATGTCGTGTTTCCGTTGATCCTGTGCGCATTGGGGATCATCGCTTCCTTGATCGGTATCCAGTTCGTGCGCGTGGGGAAAAATGGCAAACCCGGTGTGGCCTTGAACAATGGCACGGTCATCACGGCCGTGATCTATGCCTTGATGGTCACGGCGCTGGTGCTTTTCGGCGGTTATGATAAGGGCGCCTTGTGGGCGACCCTGGTTGGATTGGTCACGGGTGTGATCATCGGTTTCACTTCCGATTATTTCACCTCCGATAATCACAAACCGGTGCAGGAAACGGCCAAAGTTTCCGGTTCGGGTTCCGCCATCAATATCATCACCGGCTACAGTTACGGGTTGATCAGCATTGTGCCCTGCGTGATCGGAATTGTGGTTGCCACCTTGCTTTCTTATTACCTCTGCCAGGCATCCGGAACCTTGAGCGGCGTGTATGGCATTGGCATCAGTGCGGTGGGCATGTTGGCCATCAGCGGCATGATCGTCTCTGCCGATGCGTACGGCCCGATTGTGGATAATGCCCGTGGCATTGCTGAAATGTCGGGAATGGACCACGAAGTGATCGAGCGTGCGGATGTGCTGGATTCAGCCGGCAATACTGCAAAAGCTATCACCAAGGGTTTCTCCATCAGCGCGGCCGCTTTGACCGTTTTGGCCCTCTTTGCATCGTACGCTGAAACGATCGAATCGACCGGCTTCGCGCTCAATCTCAGCTTGCGTGATCCCATTGTGATCGCCGGCGTGTTCCTGGGCGCAATGACCCCTCCGCTCTTCAGCGCGCTGACCATGCTGGCAGTGACCCATAACGCTTTTGACATGATCGAAGAGATCCGTCGCCAGTTCCGCGAAAAACCCGGTATCCTGGCCGGCAAGGAACTGCCCGATTACAATACTTGTGTGGGGCTGGCAGCACAGGGTGCTTTGAAGTCGCTGGTTCTTCCTGCTTTCATCGCAGTAGGGTTGCCGTTGCTGGTTGGCTTCCTGCTGGGACCCAATGCCCTGGGCGGTTTTCTGGGCGGATCGATCTTCACCGGCATCGTGCTGGCCCTGTTGATGTCGAACGCAGGTGGCCTGTGGGATAATGCCAAGAAATATATCGAGTCCGGCACCTTCGGCGGTCCCGGCTCTGAGGCGCATAAGGCAGCCGTGGTGGGCGATACGGTGGGTGATCCGTTCAAAGATACCGCCGGCCCTTCCATCAATACCCTGATCACGGTCATGTCGCTGGTTTCCACCTTGTTTGCCCCGGTGATCGCGGCCTTCCATCTTTTCTAAAGGATTCAAATAATGAAAAACAGCTCCTTTATTTGAACTGCACCCCAAAAGTTGGACAGTAAGACCAACAGAAAGGGTGCAGTTTTTATGACAAAATATAGCAAGGAAGAGAAGGTCGCAGCGCTAAAAGCGGTGGAAGCAGGAGAAAGTATTGCAGAAATAGCCAGACAATCACAAATAAATGATTCTGTGTTGGAATGGATCGTGAGGAACTATCGAGAACATGGAGAGAAGGGATTCCACACTCACGCATACAATTGGACAGCAGAGCGGAAATATGAAGTATTGAAATACAAGCAAGAGAATCAGCTATCATTCCGGGAAACGGGGATAGAATTTGGAACGAGCGATTCAACGATCTATCAATGGGAGCAGAGATACTTGAAGAACGGGATGGAAGGATTGGAAGACAAGAAAAAGGGTAGAAAGCCAAGGACACCAAAGCCCAAACCACCCAAGACCAGGGAAGAAGAACTGCTGGACAGAATTCAAGACTTGGAAATAGAGAATGAATATCTAAAAAAATTGAATGCCTTGGTTGCAGAGCGGGAAAAACGCGAAAGAGGGAACAAGTAGCTGTTATCTCTGAACTGAGGCAGAAATACCCGCTAAAAAAGCTCCTGATAACAGCCAGGATTCCCAGGAGCAGTTATTACTATCATTGGCATCTGCGTGAGTCCCAGAAGCATCTCAAAGAACGAGAGGTGATCCGGGAAATTTGCGTGGAGAATAAAGGTCGATATGGTTATCGGCGGGTCACGATTGCATTGAGGCGACAGGGATTCCAGATCAATCACAAATTGGTGATGAGACTCATGAAACAGGAGCATCTCACCTGTATGCTAAGAGAGAAAAAGTATCACTCCTATCGAGGTGAAGTGGGCAAGATCGTTCCCAACCTCTTGCAGCGTGATTTCAGAGCTGAAAGACCTAATGCAAAATGGACAACCGACATCACAGAGTTCAACTTATTGAGTAAAAAGCTCTATCTTTCCCCTATCATGGATCTCTTCAATGGTGAGATCATCAGTTATTCTCTGTCCGCGAGCCCGAACTTCCACCAAATCACTGCAATGTTGAAAGATGCTTTCCGGAAGATCCCTCACAATAGTCAGTTGATCCTGCACTCGGATCAAGGCTGGCAGTATCAAATGAGATCCTATCAAAAGATGCTCAAAGACAAGGGCATCCGGCAGAGCATGTCGAGAAAGGGAAATTGCTATGACAATAGTGTCATGGAAAACTTCTTTGGCATTCTCAAGTCTGAGTTCTATTACAACCAGAAGTTTTCTTCTGTTGAGCATTTTGAAAAAGAACTATCAGAGTACATCGATTACTACAATAATCGCAGAATTAAGATTAAACTAAAAGGACTGAGTCCTGTTCAATTCCGTACTCAGTCCTTCAACTCTACTTAACTTTTGTCCAACAAATGGGGTGCACTACATATTTTACGGAGCTGTTTTTTTATTCTGAGTTTTCAACGTGCTTTGAAAAGAGTTTTCCGGCGGTTGGAAAGGGATTTGCCTGCCTGTGCAAGGCCGTAGGCGATCCCGCTGATCAGGATGATGGTTGCACCGGAGGTGAGATTGAAGAAATAGGATAGAAATAACCCACAGGTGGAAAAGAGAATGCCCAGCAGCGAAGCAACGACCATCATTTTCTTTAGGTCTTTGAAGTAGATGCCGGCGATGGCAGGAGGGATGGTGAGCAGGGCGATGACCATGATCAATCCCACCAACCGCATGGTGATCACCACGGTCAGTGCGATCAATGCGAAGAGGATGAAGAAGAGCGTGTTGACCGGCACATTTTCCACCGTGGCGAATTCCTCGTCAAAGGAAATGGCAACCAACCCTTTGTACAGCAGGATGACGGTCAGCAGAATGATGCTATCGAGCACGACCATGAAGAGCAGATCACTGGCTGGAACTGCCAGGATGCTGCCGAACAGGTAGCTCATCAGATCTGCTTTGTAACCGGGGCTGAAATCCAAAAAGATGATGCCAAGCGCCATGCCGATCGCCCACATCACCCCGATGATGGTATCGGCGCGCTCTCTGGTCTTGCGCACGACGGTTCCCATGCCGAAAGCGGAGATCAGCGAAAAGAGGACCGCACCGAGCACCGGATCCTGCTTCAGGAAATAAGCGATCCCAATGCCGCCATAAGCGGCATGAGCGATCCCCCCGCTCAAAAAGACCAGCCGGTTCACAATGATGAATGTGCCGATGATCCCACAGGCAATGCTGACCAGGGCACCGGCCAGCAGCGCATTTCTGAAAAATGTGAAATGGAGGGCTTCAAGCATGTTTTTCCCTTTCCTCATGAGCGTGGGGCGCAAGCACGCGGTGCGGAACGCCATGAGCGATCAGGTCGATCGGGCAGTTATAAATGGCGTTCACCATTTCATCCGTGATCTCTTTTGTCCCGTGGTAGTACAGTTTGCGGTTGATGCAGCCGATCGATTTAACATGGGAAGAAACGGCATCCATATTGTGGCTGACCATCACTATGGTCATGGTTTCGTTCAGCGTATGCAGCAGCTCATAAATGCTTTGCGATGCCAGCGGGTCAATGCTGGCGGTTGGTTCATCCAGCAGCAAGATCAAAGGGCGGGTGGCCAAGGCGCGCGCAATGTAAACCCGCTGGCGCTGTCCGACGGAAAGGTCTCCAATGGGGCGGTTGCGCAGGTTGACGATATCCACCTGGCGTAACGATTCCATAATCAGTTCGTCATCTTCGCTGCGTGTTTTTTGCAAGATCCCGCGGCAGCCCAGTAATCCCATTTTCACCACATCCCAGACCGAAATGGGAAAATCGCGGTCAAGCGCTACCTGCTGGGGTACATACCCGATGTGGCAGCGCCCCTGCTGCGGCGTTTTCCCCATGACGTGCACTTTCCCCCGGCTTGGTTCCAGCAACCCCATGATCACTTTCAGCAGGGTGGTCTTGCCGCCGCCGTTGGGGCCGATCAGACCGATAAAATCTCCCGGCAGCACTTCCAAATTGACATCCTCCAAGACAGGTTCGGCGTCATAACCTGCCCAGAGTCTCTTGGTTTGAATGAGCGGGGCTTGTGATCGTTTCTCTTTCATTTTAGGGATCCCACAAAGGATTGTGTGATGGAGCGCATGGCTTCCAACCAGTTTTCAGCCAGCGGGCTGATGAGGATCACCTGACCGTTGATTTCCCGGGCAATGGTTTCGGCGGTTTTTGCGTTGAATTCCGGCTGCGCAAAGATGACATGGATGTCATTGGTCTTGGCAGCGTTGATCAGATCCGCCAATTCCGCAGCGCTGGGTTCGTTTCCTCCCACCTCAATGGCGATCTGTTCCAGATCATAATCGCGGGCAAAATACCCCCAGGCAGGGTGAAAAGTGATGAACTTGCGGTTGGGCAGGGGGTCAAGCGTGTTATGGATTTCCTGATCGAGCGCATCAATATCTTGAAGGAAACCGGTCAGGTTCTTCTGGTACAGCTCGCGGTTCTGCGGATCGGCAGTGATCAGCGCATTGGCGATGTTTTGGGCAAGGACGCGCACATTGGCGGGTGACAGCCAGATATGCGGATCCATCTCCCCTTCTCCGTGATCGCTTTCGGCGCTCATGGGTATTTTTTCAATGCCTGCGCCGGAGTCGATGATGAGCAAGTCGGGATTGGTGTCTTGAAATTTGGCCAGCCAGGCATCCTCAAATTCCACTCCAATGGAAAAATAGAGTTGTGAGCCGGCAAGCATTTCCATTTGGGCCGGGGTTGGTTCGTAGGTGTGGGGGTCCATGCCTGGACCGACCATCACGTTCACCTCCACCAGCTCCCCGCCAATGCGTTCCACAAAATACTGCTGGGGAAGGATGCTGACCGTAATCCCCAGTTTCCCGCCAGTCGATGTGGCGGCAGGAGCGCAGGCGGCGAGCAGAACGGTCAGGCAAAGTACGGAAAGTACAGCGATCTTGATTGTTTTCATTTTTATATCAATCCGAATCAAATTTTTTGACAGCGCCCGCACAGGCCGCTCAATTGCAGCCAGTGGTCCTGGAGCTGAAAATTGTTGTTCTCTGCGACCTTTTCAAATTGATCTTCGAAGTTCAACCCTTCGAAATAGACCGCTCTGCCGCAGTTGGTGCAGATCAGCAGGTGATGGTGCCCTGCCTTTAACTTGAGATACTTATTGCAGCCGCATGCCTGATGTACTTTCTGCAGCAGCCCTAAATGCTCCAGGCACTCCATGGTGCGGTAAACCGTTACAATGCCCAGGGAAGGATGACTGCGGCGGGTGAGGTCATACACCTCCAGCGGATCCAGCGCTTTTTCGCTGGTCAGCAGAATGTCCACGATCGCTTCCCGTTGGGCGGTGATGCGCATCCCCTTTTCCTTGAGTTTGGCCATCCATATCTCTTTGGTTTGCATGCCATTTCCTTTGTTGATAATGAAAATCATTTTCAATAAGTATACTGTACAGCGCAGCAGAAGGCAAGTGCATACTTGAGTTCTCGCATTAAATTCCGCTAGAATGAAAGTATGAATGCGCCCATTTTTTCCAATACGATTTTTGGATCCCTTTCCGCTCCTGCAAAAGAATATCTGGAAGAACGTTGTATCCGCAAAACCATTTCCAAAGGCGATCAGTTCTTGTGGGAGGGGGAGGAAGTCGAAAAGGTCTATTTCATCATCCGCGGTTATGCCAAGATCTATCATTTTTCCGAAGAAGGCAGGGAGCAGATTCTGGCCGTGCTGAAGAGCGGGCAATTTGTGAATTCTATTTCTGCCATTCGGCAGGAAATGGGAAATCATGCCAACGGCATGGCGATGACTGAAGTGGAATTGGGCGTGCTGGACGTGGATGATTTCCTGACCGCCATCCGAACGCATGCGGATTTTGCGCTGCTCCTCCTGCGCGATTCGGCCGATAAATTGGATCACGTGACCCGCCTGGTGCAGGAATTGTCGCTCTTTTCAACGCGCCAGCGGCTGATCCGCTTTCTTGTGAGAAATGGGCAGGATGCACAGGCGATCCGTGGCTGGACGCAGGAGGAAATCGCAGCGCAGGTGGGAACGGTGCGCGATGTGGTCAGCCGGCTGTTGGGCCTTTTTGCGCGCCAGGGTTTGATCCGGGTGGAGCGCCAGCGCATCCTGATCGTGGATGAAAAACGGCTGCGTGCTGCGCTGGATGAATGAGTTGTGCGACTTAAGTCATAGAATGCGTTTCGTTTTGTTGTTATGCTGGTAGCCATGGAGAACAAACAGAACTGGGCATTGCCGGAGATCGATCAGAGGGTCTGCATTGTGTGCGGCGATTGTGCCGCCATCTGCCCAACCGCTGCGTTGGGTCTCAGGGCTGGCCGGATGATCTTTCAAAAACCCGCCCTTTGCACATATTGCACCCTGTGCGAGCAGATTTGTCCTCGAAAGGCGATACGCTGCGAGTTCACTATTACCACGATGGAAAGGAAGAGGTAGCCATGAGCGAATATATTAATAATTCTTCGAAACGCGAGGAACAGTTGAAAGGGATCATCAAACAATTGCATGCCGGACGGGCATTTGCAGATTTGCGGGATACTTTTCAGGATCTTCTGCAAGGGGCTTCTGCCCAGGAGATTGTTCAAATCGAACAGGCGTTGATCGCCGAAGGGCTGCCGGTCGAGCAGATCCAATTCCTGTGCGATGCCCATGTGGCTTTGTTCAAGGAAGCGTTGGATGCGCAGCTGCCGCCGGAAATGCAGCCCGGCCATCCCATTTACACCTTCCGTGCTGAAAATGAGTTGGCCGAGCTGCTGCTGCATGCTCTGGATGAGAAGCTGACCGGGCTGAAGCAGGCCGACAGCCAAGAGCTGCGCGATCGGGTCGCGGCGGATATCGAGAAGCTCCAGCAAATGAACCTCCATTACCTGCGCAAAGAGCACCTGCTTTTCCCGCTCCTCGAAAGATACGGTTTTAACGGGCCTTCTGCAGTGATGTGGGGCATTCATGACGAGATCCGTGCCGGCTGGTCCGAGCTCGCCGGCCAGATTGCCGCTGCTCCTGTTGCAGATATGGCTGCAAAATATGACGCGCTGCAGCATACGATGCGGGAAATGATATACAAGGAAGAACATATCCTTTTCCCGAACGCGCTGGAGCGTCTTACCCCGCCAGAGTGGGGCACCGTGTATGCGGGAGAAGCGGAGATCGGGTTTGCCTTTGTGACCCGCGGGCAGGATTGGAAGCCGCAAGCGCAGGCCAAACCGGAAACCCCGCTGGCCCAAAAGAATGAGGACACAAATGAAAAGGAGATGGATATGGTTGAATTGACATTGAGCGTTGGAAAATTATCTGCAAAACAGGTGGATCTGCTGTTGAAGAATTTGCCGATCGATGTGACCTTTGTGGATGAAAACGACCAGGTGGCTTTCTACTCCCAATCGCGCGATCGCATCTTTGCCCGCACGCCGGCAGTGATCGGGCGGAAAGTGCAGATGTGTCACCCGCCGGCCAGTGTGCATAAGGTGCAGCAAATTTTGGATGATTTCCGTGCGGGCAAACGCAGCGAAGCGGGGTTTTGGATCCAGATGAACGGAAAATTCATCCACATTCGCTACTTTGCTGTGCGCGATGAGGACGGGGCTTATCGGGGCACCATTGAAGTGACCCAGGATATTACCGAGCTCCGCAAACTGGAAGGAGAAAAACGGCTGTTGGATGATTGATCGTTCGCTTGAGGAAAGCTAAAGAAATGACCTGCGCAGGAGAGCCAGGTCATTTCTTCTTTTGGCAGGCGGGGCAAATGCCGAACAGCACCAGATGGTTGGTGGTGATCTGAAAACCGCTTTCTTTCTGTACCTCGTTGAGGAAGTCGGCAATTTCACCATTTTTAAACGTAAGCTTCTTTCCGCATTGTTCGCAGACCAAATGATGGTGGGGATTTTTCGTCACCAGCTCATAGACCACCGCCGGACCGCCCATATCGGAAACGGAAACCTGCCCCTGGTGCACCATGCGTTCCAGGGAGCGATATACGGTGGAAGGATCTACCGCGCTCAGGGTGACCTTGACCTTTTCGTAGATCTCTTTGGCGGTCAGGTGGTCTTCCTGCCCTTCCAGAACCTTAAAAATCGTGTTGGCTATCGAAGAGGAACGCATTTTGCTCCTATCGGGGGTATAATATGCAAAGATTTGCATTTACAATAATTTGCAATAGGAGGATTTTCCATGTTTGTAAAGAATCAAGCAATGCATATCCCGGATGGTTTTCTTTCCCTTATTTTATCGCTTATTTTGTGGGCCATATCACTGGTCGTCATCATGATTGCCGTGAAGCAGTATGCAAAAGAGAAAAATAACCAAAAACTGCCCTTGATGGGAGTCTTGGCGGCGGTCATTTTCGCCGGGCAGATGCTGAACTTCAATGTGGTAGGAGGGACCTCGGGACATCTGCTGGGGGCTGCGCTGGCAACCATCCTGGTGGGCCCGTGGGAAGCGGTGCTGGTGATGACCAGCGTGGTAACCGTGCAGGCGCTCATTTTCCAGGATGGTGGATTGCTGGCGTTGGGCGCGAATATCTTCAATATGGCCGTGATCGGTGTGGCGGTATCATACGCCGTTTATACCCTGGTCAATAAAGTGATCCGGAAGGGAAAGTGGGCAACCGGCTTCAAGGGCTTTCTGGCTGGCTGGTGCTCGATCTTCATTGCCGCGCTGGCAGCCGCGCTGGAATTGGCCATCTCCGGCACCTCTCCGGCCAACATTGCGGTGCCGGCCATGGGCGGCATCCATGCCCTGATCGGCATCGGAGAAGGGTTGATCACCTTCGCGGCTTTAATGATGGTGACAAACACCAAAAAAGAGTTGCTGGACCAGCCCGGGGAACCCCGCTCCATCGACCGTTCCGTTCTCATCGGAGGGATTGTGCTGGCCTTGCTTCTGGCGCTCCTTTCCCCGCTGGCTTCGGCGAATCCGGATGGCCTGGAAAAGGTGGCTGAAAATCTGGGTTTCCTTTCCAAAGCGCAGGGACCTTTCTACAGCGTCATCCCCGATTACATGTTCCCGGGTATCCATGACGAAAAACTGGCAACCATCGCAGCCGGGGTGCTGGGAGTATTGTTGATCACTTCGGTGGTGCTCCTGACGGCTCGCGGAAAAAAGAACAATGCACAGAAATAAGAATTGATCACATCGCAAAACAGCACTGGATTTCTGTTTTCGGTAGACACCCGGGTGAAATGGGTGGGGGTTTTTATGGTCGCTTTCGTCGTCTTGACCGTTCCCCTGTTCACCTGGGCGGTCTATATTTTGCTCTTTTCCGTCCTCACTGCCATGGCCATTTCGTCTTGCCTGCCGCTGCGGCAAGTTTTCAAACGGGCTTTTCTCATTGAAGTGCCCCTGGTGTTGATCTTGATCCCCCTGCCTTTCCTCAACCAGACTGCGCCGCTCAAAGCATTGGATTGGTGGGGGATCACCCTGCATATTTCGTGGAGCGAACTGCTGCGGGTGGGCGTTTTGATGCTGCGTTCCTGGTTGATCATTTTCAGCATGGTGCTGTTCACCCTGACCACTCCCGCCGGCGAGCTGCTCACCTCGTTATCCGATCTGCACGTGCCGGCTGTGCTGGTAACTGTCATTTCATTGATGTGGCGCTACCTGGCGCTTTTCGTGGATGATTCGCAAAAAATGGTCGCAGCCCGCGAATTGCGCAGTGTTCCTGCGCGCCGGGGAAAAGCTGGAAGATTTGCTCAGAATATAAAGAGTGCAGGATCCATTTTGGGCAGTCTTTTTATACAAGCGTATGACCAGAGCGAGCGAATCTATCAGGCCATGCAACTGCGCGGTTTTGATGGCACGCTGCGCTCATGGAAGAAAGAGCCTCTGCAAAACGCTCAAAAGCTGCAGATGCTGGCGCTGTTGATGGTGGGGATCCTTTTTATCATGGGAGCTTACGGTATTGATGGAAAATGAACAGGTAGCGGTCATTGCGGTAAAGGACCTGCATTTTGCTTATGCGGATGCGGCGGAGATCTTGTCGGGCATCTCTTTTTCAATCAAAGCAGGTGAAAAGGTTGCCATCGCTGGCCCGAACGGAGCGGGGAAGACCACCCTGCTTTTGAATCTCACCGGCTTGTTGCCGGGTTCGGGGCAGGTGACGGTCAACGGCATGCGTTTGGAGAAGAAGAATTTTCCTGCCATCAGGCAGAGTGTGGGCCTGGTCTTTCAATCTCCCGATGATCAGCTCTTTTCCAGCCGGGTTTTTGAGGATGTGGCGTATGGCTTGATCTATCAGGGCATGGGAAAAGAAGAGATTGCGCTGCGCACCCAACAGGCGCTGGAGGAGGTGGGCATGGCATCTTTTGAACAGGCCGTCCCTTATCATCTCAGTCTGGGGCAGAAAAAACGGGTGGCCATTGCCACAGTCCTTTCCATGCGGCCTGCCGTGATCCTCTTCGACGAACCGACCATGGGGTTGGATGCCAGGGCTAAGAAGCAGTTCCTGCAGATCGCGCGGACCCTTTCGCAAACCGTTCTGGTGGCCACCCATGATATGCGCCTGGCGGCTGCGCTTTGCAGCCGGCTGCTCATTCTGGATGAAGGGCACCTGGTTTATGATGGACCCCTGCAGAGTGCGCTTCAAGACACCGCGCTGCTGGAAAGGCACGGCTTGGACAGGGATTGGTGAAAATGACATCCCATGATTCAGCGTCATGCTGAACGGGGCAAAGCGCCTATTACCATGCTGTTGGTCAGATCGGCGGAACCGGGGATCTGCCTTGAGATCAAAAAGAGGACAGGAAACTGCTCATTGATTTCTGGTCTGCCGTACGCTACACTAACCATATCCTGTGCAAGGAACAGCAGCCCGACAGTCCAAACTGATTTTTGAAAAAAGTGTGGGTGGCAAGTCGTCAAAAGGTCAATCCTTGAAAAAGATCCTATCGCTTCTTCTTCCCTGTTTGATCATGTTTCTATTCACGGCTGCTTGTGGAGCAGGCATAGCTAACGTGCATCCGACGGAAGCGACCGTGACCGATCCCCCGGCAACAAGTGAACCATCATCCACATCAACCGCCACCCCTCAAGCCACAGCAACCCCGGCTCTGCCGGAAGGTGTGTGGGGTTTACCTGTTGGTAATGATGAACTTAGGATATTTGAAACCCTATATCCGGTCTTTGATGAGAACTTCATGGGTGGCACCTGGGTATGGCGTGACCAGCGCGGTGATATCCGCCGCTATCTGGATCCGGAGACCAAACATTTGTTTGCCCGTGGTCAAAGCGATTGGGATCGCTTGATTATGGATATTGACCTGGATTTTAACCAGGAACCCTTATTAAGAGGTTGGGAAGTTAACAGAATCAATATGACAGATAGACGGGCAGATGGAGTTTTACGTGCCATTTCTCAACTTTTTGGTGCTTCTTATTTGAGCCAAATGGGTATAGACCCCACCGATCCGGAATTATATGAATACTCTACGTGGATTGTTTATAGGATCGTTAGCGGTTCTCCGACGAACGATATGCAGAATTTAGTTAGGTCTTCCGAGGGAAATTACACAGCGCTTGTGCCTTATTACGATCAAGAAAACAATCAGTTTGTTTTTACGCTCTATGTCAATGAGGATTGGAAGGGCGGTTCAGACGGTCTGCGCGATTATACGGACTTTGTATTTTGGCATTCCCTTCCTGATTATCCAGGGGAGCATCTGCCTATGCCAATGGCATTACCATCTGCCCAAATCCCATCAAATACAAATTAACCTAATATTTGGTTGATTGTTTTTATTCTTCTTTGTTGATCTCATTAAGATGAGCCTTTTTTTGGCAGTTCAATGAGGTTTAATTCCTTTCATTCTTTTGCTCGGGCAGTTTTCTTTTCAGCTTGCAGTTACCCAGCACAAGAAGTTCTCTCTTTGGTTTAATAGTAATTTCTTCTGGCCTGGTAATCTTCCGCTTCCCTGGTTTGTTTCAATAAAAACCAAGCATTGCGTCTGTTTTTAAATTCTGTCAGAGCAAAACTAATGAAAGGTTTTTCATTCGCAACAATCAAGTCCCCCATAAAAATGGAGGACTTGATCAAAATGCTCTACTTCAGCAAGATCTTGCTCAGTGCTGCTTCGTCAAAATCCAAAATGATCTTGCCATCGATATCGAACGTGGGCGTGATCTGCGAACCGTTGCCCCAGGAGCGCACCTGTCTGGCGGCGGTGAAGTTGGTGGTGATATCCACTTCGGTGTAGGGGATGTTCTGCTCTTTCAACCAGACGCGTGCCCTGCGGCAGTCAGGGCACCACTGCGTGCAATACATCACCACGCCGCCGTGCGGCAGTGTTTCATCCTGCGGCAGGCTTTCCTTCTGTAAAAATCTCTCGGGTGTGATCTTGCGGATCTCCTGCAGCAGCACTTCATTGCTGGGTTGGTCGTTGATATCGTGAATGTCGATGTAGCGGATGATGCCATCCGCATCCAGAAGGAAGATGGCGCGTTCGGTGTACCCTTCGGAGCGCAGCACGCCGTATTTCTTTGCCACTTTTCCATGCGGCCAAAAATCGCTCAACAGCGGGTAGGTGATGCCGCCCAAGCTGTCGGCCCATGCTTTTAAGCAGGGAACGTGATCGACGCTGATGCCCAGAACCTGGACATTTAATCCCGCGAATTTTGGTAACAATACCTCATACGACGGGATCTGCCCTGATCATATCGGCGTCCACGCCAGAGGGAAAAAAGCCATGACCACGGTTTTTCCGTTCAGATCGTGCAAAGTCAGGTCTTTTTCCAAATGGCTAGGCAGGGTAAAATCAGGAGCGTGTTGACCTACTCTTAATTTCATGACTACCTCCTTGGTTGGAATGAACCCTATTCTATGGGGTGTGGTTGACAAATTCATTATAGCAAAGGATAAATCGGATGTATAAGGTAGTTTTACTTCGACATGGTGAGAGCGAATGGAATAAAGCCAACCTGTTCACCGGTTGGACGGATGTGGACCTCTCAGAAAAAGGGCGGCAGGAAGCAAAGCAGGCGGCAGAACTTCTGAAACAGGAAGGGTACACATTTGATATTGCCTACACATCGGTGCTCAAACGTGCTATTCGTACCCTGTGGATCGTCCTGGATGGGATGGATCTGATGTGGATTCCGGTGATCCGTTCCTGGCGTTTGAATGAGCGCATGTACGGCGCTTTGCAGGGGTTGAACAAAGCCCAGACTGCGGAGAAGTATGGCGAGGAACAGGTTCATCTCTGGCGCCGCAGTTATGATATTCAGCCGCCGGCGCTGGATAAGAACGATGAACGCTACCCGGGCAAGGACCGGCGCTATGCGGATCTGGCGGAAAAGGATGTTCCCACCACCGAGTGCCTGAAAGATACCGTCGAGCGCTTCTTGCCCTATTGGAAAGACACCATTGCCCCCATGATCAAAACCGGCAAGCGGGTCATCATTGCCGCACACGGCAACAGTCTGCGCGCCCTGGTCAAATATCTCGATAATATTTCCGATGAAGAGATCCCGGAATTGAACATCCCCACCGGCGTCCCGCTGATCTATGAATTGGATGCGGACCTGAAGCCCATGCAGCATTATTACCTGGGTGATCAGTCGGCGGTCCAAAACGCCATCAATGCGGTTGCCAATCAGGCGAAGAAAAAGTAGGAATGAGGGAAAAGAGCGCCACCACGGCGCTCTTTTTTCAATGGATGGGATAAAGAAGCAAGACCATCCTGTTTTGCGGGTTTCGAGTACACTGAATGGAAGAACTGCAACCATGATCGCAGAAAATATCCAAAGGATAATGAAATCCATGCCTGCATCCGTGACCGTGCTGGCGGCGGCCAAGACACGCTCCGTGCAGATGGTGCAAGAGGCCTATCAGGCCGGCATCCGCCATGTTGGTCATAATTATGTGCAGGAAGCGGCCGCCATGATCCCGGTTGTGCCTGAAAAACTGTGCTGGCATATGATCGGGCATCTGCAGCGCAACAAGTCCAGGCAGGCGCTGGGACTGTTCGACATGATCGATTCGATCGATTCGCAACGGCTGGCGGATGAACTGGAAAAGCAGGCGGCATCGCTTGGGCGCAATGTGCCGGTGATGATCGAAGTTAATATTGGGGAAGAGGAAGCCAAATCGGGCGTGCAGCCCGACCGGGCGTTCCAGCTTGCGCAATATATCCGGGGACTTTCCCGTTTGAAGTTGGTGGGGATCATGACCATGGGTCCGCTTTCCGGCGATCCTGAAAATTCCCGCGCTTATTTTAAACGCACTGCCAGGATATATGAAGAGATCAAAAGGATCCAACCGGATATGGAATATCTGTCCATGGGAATGAGCCACGATTACCGTGTGGCGGTGGAGGAGGGCGCGACCTTGGTGCGCTTGGGAACAGCCATTTTTGGAGAGCGCCCCACGAAGAATTGAAAACCCGAAACCGTTCTTTTCGGTGTAAGATTCTATAATATGATAAAAATAGTCCGAATACAGGAGATTTTACAGGCACTTTTTCCCATGAAACGTGTCATTCAGTGCGTTCCTATATTATAATTTTCAGAGTGTCAACGGAAGGTTTTTTCCTTTTCAATGTCATTGGACACTGAGCATTGAAGGAGAAAAAGGTTAAGATTACAGGCATGGATACGATTAACGTGAAGGTCGAGTTTTCCGGGCTGTCGCGCATTTTGGCAAAAGCCAACGACATGCAGCTTTCCCTTTCCCCCCAACAAACCTATGCCGATGTGGTGCGCATGGTCGCGGAAAAATACCCTTCTCTGGTTGGAAATGTGATCGATAAAAGCGGAACCGACCTTTTTCCGTCCAATGTCTTCAGCCGGGATGGAAAGACGGTGGTGCTGCCTGAACAAATGCATGACAGTCCGCGGGATGGAGAAGTATTGATCTTGCTTTCTCTATTGGCTGGCGGATAGAGTCATACGAGGAGAAGAAAGATGTACGGTTATCATGGAAAGGTTTTGCACATTGACCTGAAAGAGAAAAAGCATTGGGTCGAGCAGAAACCTGAAGAATGGTACAAGAAGTATATCGGTGGCGTTTCTATGGCCACCCGCCTGTGCTGGGAGAATATTAAACCCGGCTGCGATCCCTATTCGCCCGATAACCCGGTTTGTATCGCCAATGGCATCTTCGCCGGCACTCCGGTTCCGGTGGGTGGAAAATATGGGCTGGCATCCAAATCGCCCATGACCGGATTCATCGGCGACAGTCTGTCGGGGAGCTGGTTCTCCGTTGCCCTCAAACGGGCTGGCTGGGACGCGGTGGTCATTCATGATACCAGCGATACGTGGGTGAATGTTTTCATCGATGATGAGCGGGTGGAATTTCGGGACGCCACTTCCTTGCTTGGAAAAGGCACTTTCGAGACAGAAGAAGCCATCCGTGAACAACTGCACGATGATCAAGTGCGCTCTGCCACCATCGGTCCTTCGGGTGAGAACATGGTGCGCTTTGCGAACGTGACCAATGATGGGCGCCAGGCGGGCCGCACTGGGCATGGGGCAGTTTGGGGTTCCAAGAAACTGAAAGCGGTTTCCGTGCGCGGCACGCATGGCGTGGCGGTGGCCGACCCCGATACCCTGATGAAGCTGTCCTTTAACATCACCCGAGAAGCGCAGGGTCCGCATACCTCCAAATACCGCATTCTGGGAACCTCCACCAATGTGCTGAACATGAACAAACTGGGATTGCTTCCCACGCGCAACTATCGCGAGGGTGTTTTTGAGGGGGCGGAAACGGTCAGCGGGGAGTATCTGCATGAACATCATAATGTGAAGACCATTGCCTGCGCTCAGTGCCCCATTGCCTGCGAGCAGATGTCGGTGGTGAAAAGCGGCCCGTATGAGGGCGCCATGACCGGCATTGAATACGAATGCCTGTTCGCCAACGGGCCGAACCTGGGCATCAGCGATTTGGACTATGTCATTAAATTGATCTCCGTCGCCGATCATTCCGGGATGGATGCCATGAGCATGGGCATCACCATTTCCTGGGCCATGGAAACCTATGAGAGAAAGATCTTCACCAACGAAGATTTCAAGTGCAAGAGCCACCCTGAAGGTTTCCCGTTGAATTTTGGGGATGGCGCATCCGCAGTATCCCTGGCTGAAATGATTCGCGATCGTGAAGGTATCGGTGCACTGTTATCAGAAGGAACGCGCATTGCCAGCCGTACCATCGATAAAGAACGCGGAACCGAAACCTGGAAATGGGCCATGCAATCCAAAGGATTGGAGCCTGCCGGGTACGATGCGCGCGGGTTGAAAACCTTTGCCCTGGGTTCCTCGGTGGGAACGCGCGGACCATGCCATAACCGCAGTGCTGCCTATGATGTGGATATTCAAGGTGTGGTGGATCGCTTCAAGGTGGATGAGACGCGCGGTGAACATGCCAAGGATGCCGAAGAATACGCGGCGGTGTACGATACGTTGCCGTTGTGCAAGTTCATCCGCCGTTGTTTTACCGGCAAAGCCGATCGCGCGGGCGCTTGGCCGACCATTGTTCAATTGATCAATGCCACCACCGGTTGGGAGCTTAAGTATGAAGATATCGATGCGATCGGTTCGCGTGCGGTGACCATCAAAAAGGCGTTCAATATTCGCGAAGGATGGAAGCGCGCGGATGATGCATTGCCGTGGCGCTGGATGCATGATCCCATGACCAAAGGCCCTTCGGCGGGATATGTCACGACCGAAGAAGAACTGGAATACATGAAAGATCTGTATTACAAGGCCAAAGGTTGGACAAATGACGGTCTGATACCCAAAGAGAATTTGATCCAACTCGGTATGGAAGACGTGGCCGAGCAGATTGGTGTGTAACGGAGAGGATGATGCTGACTTCAACTTCAAAATACCAGTTCGTGGATTGCGACCCCGATAAATGCATCGGCTGTCAGTTATGTGAGTATGTTTGCTCCTATACCAAAACGCACGAATACAATTCCTACCGCAGCCGCATCCGCACGGTACGCGTGGAGGAAGTGTTGATCACGGCCATTGCCTGCCGCTCCTGTGAAAATGCGCCCTGTGTGCGTGCCTGCCCCAAGGATGCACTGGAACAGGATGAAAACACGGGTATTATCCGTGTGGACCCTGCCAAGTGCGATGCCTGTGCCTGGTGTGTGGAGGCCTGTGATTTCGGTGCCATTTCCATGAATCCGGCGACCAAACTGGCGGAAATGTGTGACCATTGCGAAGACCTGGAAGAAGGTCCTCAGTGTGTGAAATGGTGCCCCAAAGAAGCGCTGTCGTTCCTCACGTCTGAACAGCGGGCACAACAATCTCGCAGGGAATTGATGAAAGAAGAGGTCATCGGCACCAAAGCTGCTGGTTGATCGAAGAACACCTCCCTGGCGTTCCATGAGGGAGAGCATTCAATAAAGGAGCAAGATGGCGGAACAAAAACCAGAGGACGAGTTAAGGATTGGAGTGTATATCTGTCACTGCGGTTCGAACATTGCCGGGGTGATCGATCCCGCCGAGGTGGCGGAATGGGCTTCTCATCTGCCTGGCGTGGTGCGCGCCACCGATACTTTGTATGCCTGTGCCGATAGCGGCCAGACCCTGATCAAAGAGGATATCAAAAAATATAACCTGAATCGGGTGGTGGTATCGGCCTGTTCGGTGCGTATGCACGAAACGACATTTCGTGCGGCGGTATCCGAAGCCGGGCTGAACCCGTTCCTGATGGAAATGGCCAATATCCGCGAACAATGCACCTGGGCGCACGGCCATGATAAAGATGGCGCATTGAGAAAAGCCAAGGACTTGACAGCTTCGGCTATCGCGAAAGCCCGCTTCCTGAATCCGCTGACCATGATCAAAGTGCCTGTGACAAAACGGGCCATGGTCATCGGCGGTGGGGTGGCCGGCATCAGCGCCGCGCTCGATCTGGCTGACCAGGGCATCGAAACGATTCTGGTGGAGAAAGAACCGACCATTGGCGGGGTCATGGCGCAGTTGAACAAGACCTTCCCCACCATGGACTGCAGTATCTGAATACTCGCACCAAAAATGGTTGACGCGGCGCGTCATCCCAAAATCGATGTGAGAACCTACACCAACGTGGAACGTGTGGAAGGCTATGTAGGAAATTTCAAGGTGCAGTTGCGGGAAAAAGCGCGTCATGTACTGGCGGATCGCTGCAATGGTTGCGGCGAATGTTCCAAGGCCTGCCCGATTGAAGTGCCCAATTATTTTGAAATGAACCTGGCTCCTCGCAAAGCCGCTTATGTGCCCATGAGCCAGTCGGTCCCTCTTCGCTATACCATCGACGAAGAGGCCTGCATCCACTGCTATAAATGTGTGGATGCCTGCGGTGCGCTGGAGGCCATTGACTTCAGTCAGGAGGATAAGGTTGTCTGGGAAGATATCGGCTCTATTGTTGTGGCAACCGGTTTCAACCATTTCGATCCCAGCGTCATTCCCGAGTATGGCTACGGGCGTTACCCCAATGTGATCACTGCCATGGAAATGGAACGCTTGAATAATTCGGCTGGCCCGACCACCGGCAATCTCATCCGTCCCAGCGATCAAAAGAATCCGCAGCGTCTGGCGATCATCAATTGCGTCGGTTCGCGTGATAAACGTTTCAACCCATGGTGTTCCAATTTCTGCTGTATGTACGCCATCAAGAATGCAGTTCTGCTCAAGCAGATGAACCCGGAATTGGAAATCTCTATTTATTACATGGATATTCGCACGCCCTCGAAAGGCTATGAAGAGTTTTACGACCGTGCCCGCAGCATGGGCATCCGCTTCATTCAAGGCCGTCCCAGTCTGATCACGGAAGACCCGCAAACCAAAAATTTGTTTGTCCATTCTGAAGATGTGGTATTGGGCAAGATCAGTGAGCTCGAGTACGACATGGTCATGCTCAATCAAGCAGCCGTCCCGCAGCCCGATGTGGATACTGTCAGTTCCGTTCTCAACATTACCCAGAGCCCGGGTGGCTGGTTCATGGAATATCATCCCAAGCTGCGTCCGGTGGATAGCCCGACGGATGGCATTTTCCTGGCCGGAGCTTGCCAGGGTTTGAAAGATATTCCCTCTTCCGTTTCCTCCGGCCTGGCCACCGCTTCGCGCGCCGGGCGCATTCTGCATTCGGACGAATGGGAGATCGAACCGATCATCGCCCAGGTTTGGGAAGACCGCTGTGTGATGGCGCAGGGGAAGGTGTGCGGGGTTTGTTCACGCGCCTGCCCGTATGGCGCCATCGTGATCGAAGAGGGAAAAGCCGCTTCCGTTACGGTGGCAAAGTGTCATGGGTGCGGCGGCTGCGTGGCGGAATGCCCGCATAATGCCATCACCCAGATGCATTTCACCGATGCGCAGGTGCTGGCGCAGATGCGCGCTTTGCTGGCCGATCGGCCCGAGGAAAAGATCTTCGCCTTCCGCTGCCACTGGTGTTCGTATGGTGGCGCGGACCTGGCCGGCACCAGTCATTTTGACTACAGCGCCAACGAACGCGGCATCCGCGTCATGTGTTCGGCACGTATGGACCCTGATTTCATCTATGAAGCTTTCCGCTTGGGTGCCGGTGCGGTGCTGTATTCCGGCTGCCATCCTCAAGATTGCCATTACATCACCGGGCAGCGGGTGGGAGCTACCCGCGCTGACCGCTTGCAAAAATTGTTTGAAAAGTTGGAAATGACCTCCGGGCGCTTCCGCATTGAATGGATCAGCGCCGCCGAAGGTGATAAGTATTCCCGTGTCATCAACGAGATGCAGAAGGTTATCGACAACATTCCGCATGATCAATTGATGGCAGAGATCGAACGGTTGAGACCCGAAATGGAAAAGCGTGCACGCCGTATGTATGAGACACCGGGTGTGGATAAGGCACTGGTCTATTCCGATGAAATGGTGCAGGCCATCACGGCAAAAGAGGTGAAGAGTGGAGCATGAAAAAGGATCGGACCTGCGTGATCTGCTGATCGTTCTCCCGGGTTGCGAAAAGCTGGATATGTGTTTTTCCTGCGGCACCTGTGTGAGCCGCTGCCCCATTCAGCAAAAGATCGAACCGGCCTATAACCCGCGCCGGCTGCTGAAAATGATCGCGTTGAACATGCAGCAGGAATCGTTCACATCCATCACGCCCTATCTTTGCTCGGCTTGTGATCTATGCTACAGCGCCTGCCCGCAGGAGATTCATATTTCAGCGGTTTTGAATGGGGTAAAGAAACTGGCCATGCAAGCCGGTTTTTCCACCCCATTAAAGACCGCCAGGGTGGATGCCCTGACCTGTGTGGGTTGTGGTTTTTGCGAAAAAGTTTGCCCTTACCAGGCCATCACGGTCAAAGAAACGAATGTTCCACTGAGGGGAAAGAACCTGTTGATCGCTGAAGTGGACGGGGCGAAATGTATGGCTTGTGGTACCTGTTCTTCCATTTGCCGCTCCAATTCTATTGAATTGCAGGATCGCGAAAACAGCGAGGAAGTGGTCCAGGACCTGTGGTCGTGGCTGGAGACGGTAGAAATGGGGGCGGAAAAATGACGCAAAAAAAACCGCTTATCGTCCTGTTCCAATGCCAGTACTGCCTGGCTTCCAGCCTGGATCAATACTGGGTTGAACAGGAACTGCCTGAAAATGTGAAACGGGTCAAAGTGCCCTGTTCCGGCCGCATCGATCCGTTGTATATCCTGAATGCCATACAGGGTGGGGCGGATGGCATCATGGTGTGCGGGTGTATGCCTGAAAAATGCCATTATAAAGAGGGAAACCTGCATGCCCGCCGGACCTTGAACGAATTCCGCAATTTCCTGAACACTCTGGGATATCCCCAGGAACGATTCGTGTTCCATTGGATGAATATTGATGAGCGCGGCGTGATCCAACCTCTGTTGGCGTCTTTTGAAGAACGGCTTAAGAGATCGAAAGATCGCCCTCGTTTGGCAAACCGCATGCTCAACCAGGAGAATGGCTGATGCCCAACACTCGCGATCAAAAAATCCAGGCCGAAGCCAAACGATTGCTCCAGGATGGAGTGGTCGACGTGGTGATCGGTTTTCAAAAAGGCACGCTGCCCTATAAAATGCAGCCATGTTTCATCAGCCGTGCTGACGAGGTGGCTAAGTTGACGTTGAACGGGCTGTGCAGCAACAACCTCGCGGTTTATTTGAATCACTGGCCAAAGGGTGAAAAGACGGCCATCATTGTCAGAGGTTGTGAAAGCAGAGCCATTCAAACACTGGTGCTTGAGAACCGCCATGCTCGTGAAAATCTTTATTTGATCGGTGTGCCTTGCATTGGAATACTGGACCTTCAAAAGATCGGGCAGCAGGAGCTGCAGCCCGTGCTGGCGGTGCAGGAAGAGGGTGACCAGGTTCGGGTCACGTTCGGGAACGGCGAAAAACTTTTCAAACGGAATGAAGCTCTCCATGATGCTTGCCTGCACTGCAATCATCCGCAGCCCTTGAATGCGGATGTGGTCATCGACGAAGCCGGTTTGTTCGAAGATGGTTCTTTCGATAAATCGTATTTGCATGCTTTCCGCAATCTATCGGCAAAGAAACGCAATGAAGTTTTCCGCGCTGAGGCAG
Source organism: Pelolinea sp. (assembly GCA_012797975.1). Lineage (GTDB taxonomy): Bacteria > Chloroflexota > Anaerolineae > Anaerolineales > Anaerolineaceae > UBA4781. The sequence continues at coordinate 29,087 of JAAZOD010000030.1, forward strand.
AGCGCTGCATCCGCTGTTATGCCTGCCGAGAGGCCTGCCCGATGTGCTACTGCGAGGAATGTTTTGTCAATCATTCCCGCCCGCAGTGGATCGACAGCACCATTGCCCCCTCCGGCCAGCAGGGCTGGCATATCATTCGCGCTTTCCATCAAACCGGAAGGTGCGTGAGCTGCGGCGCCTGTGAACGGGCCTGCCCCATGAACATAAAAATGACCTATCTGACCGATCTGCTCAACCAGGATATGGCTGCGGAATATGGTTTTGAAGCGGGGTTGGATGCGGCAGCAGCGCCGCCTTTCCTAACCTTGGGTGAGGACAAGGGGAAATTCACCGGCGAGCAGGAGGAAGACCATGCCAACTAAGTGGATTTCCAGGAAAGATTTGAAAAAACTGCCCGACCAATGGCTGAAGCAGTATGATGTGTACGCGCCCATCCAAAATGGGCATGAACTGGCCTTTCAATTGGTGAAAGAATCGGCCCAGATCGTGTGGGATGTTCCTTCCAACCCGCGCTATCCGGCAAAATCGCTTTTCCTGCCCCAATCGGAAGTGCTGATGAGCTATGATGGGATCTTGCACAGCGTGGAAAAAGTGGAAAGGCCGAAGGTGCTGTTCGGTTTGCACCCGTGCGATGCGCGGGCTATCCGGCTGCTGGACCATGCTTTGGTGGATGAGCAGAATCCGGATGAATATTGGAAGAGCAAACGGCAGTCAACCATCATTGTTTCGACGGCCTGTATTTCCCCTGACGAGTCCTGTTTCTGTACCGCCGTGGGCGGTTCACCTTTCAATACTGCGGATTCGGATGCGCTGATCGTGGAAGTGGAAGACGAGTTCTGCGTTTATGTGCTTACCGAAAAGGGCGGTGTTCTTTTTTCGAAGCTGCCTGACGCAGAAGATGCTCAACGTGAAAAAGTGGAAAAACTGACCAAAAAAGTGGAGGCGGGTATGCCCAAGGCGTTCCCGAAAAAGAAACTGCACGACAACCTATTGGCCAGTTTTGAAACGGATTTTTGGAAAGAAGTCTCGCAATCTTGTCTGGGTTGCGGGGTGTGCACCTTCTTATGCCCCTCTTGTTTTTGCTTTGATATTGCGGATGAGACGGTGCGCAAAGAACGGGTGCGCAATTGGGATAGCTGCATGTTCCGCACATATTCACTGGAAGCTTCCGGGCATAATCCGCGTCCGACCAAGATGGAACGCACCCGGCAGCGGGTGATGCATAAGTTCGTTTATTGGGTGGATCTGGTCGGGGAGATCGGCTGCACGGGCTGTGGGCGTTGTGTGAAATACTGCCCGGTCAATATTGATATCCGTGCCATTGCACAAGACGCACTTCATCGGGAATTTGAGGGAATGAAGAAATGAAAAATTGTTACGAGCCATTTCCGATGCATATTGAACGGGTCGTCGTTGAAACCACCGATGCGACCCTGAAATCCTTCGAACTGACTTTTGACCGCAAAGAGGATTGTGCGGAATTCTTTGAAAAATACAATCCCGGTCAATTCTGCCAGCTTTCCATTTTTGGCAAGGGAGAAGCGCCCATTGGCATTGCCTCTGCCGCCTGGGAGGGGAATTTTGTCCGCTTTACCGTGCAAAAGATGGGGAAATTCACCTCGGCCATTCATGCCATGCGTGCGGGCGATCCCATCGGCATGCGCGGGCCGCTGGGCAACGGGTTCCCTCTCGGTGATTGGAAGGGCCTGCATCTTCTGGTGATCGGTGGCGGCTGTGCGTTTTCCACTTTATATGCTATGACCAAGCATATCCTGCACCCCTCGCATCGGGCTGAATATGGCGAGATCACCGCACTGTATGGCACGCGCAATTCGGGATTATGTTTGTATAAGCCGGTCATTGAAGAATGGCACAACCGCGATGATATGGTGGTTCACCAGGCCATCGATGTGCCGGAAGAAAACTGGAAATATCATGTCGGGTTCGTGCCCGCCGTTCTCGAAGAGATAGCGCCCAGCCCCAGAAATACGGTGGCGGTGCTGTGTGGCCCACCGGCGATGACAAAATTCACGCTGCCTGTTTTGACGAAGCTGGCCTTTCCACCGGAGCGCATTTACACTTCTCTGGAAAAAAGGATGAAGTGTGGGGTGGGGCATTGCGGGCGCTGTAATATCGGACATAAATATGTCTGCAAAGACGGTCCTGTCTTTACGTTAAAAGAGCTGCAAGAACTGCCGAACGAAATATAGGAGAACGCATGTCAACCCGTGGTTTAACTCAAAAGACACGAACAGAAAAAGAGATGGTGCTGGAGCGGGCCATGGTGACCAGGCATTATGTGATGCGCTGGGATCTGGAACGCTGTGTGGGTTGTCAAATGGGTCCATTGGTTTGCCCAAAGGATGCGTTGACGCATGTGGATGCGGTCGTGGAAAAAGGAAGGATGGTGCAGAAGCAAAGCATCGATGTTGATCCACAAAAGTGTATCCTGTGCGGGGAATGTGCGGAAATCTGCCCGGTCAATGCCATTCAAATGTCGGTGAATGGTCAACCCGAAAATCCGGTGGTCAAATATGAAGCGTTCCCGATCCTTGAACAGAGCACCACGTTTCAGGATGAAACGTTTGACTGGTCCAAGAAAGATTTTGTGATCGAGAACTGCCCGACCGATGTGATCCGGGAAAATGTTGAAGACCATACCCTGGAAGTGGATGATGCCCATTGTATTCGCTGCCGTCAGTGTGAGATTGCCAGCGGTGGCGCGTTCCATGTGGTACAGCCCTGGCAGGGCAGCGTTGTTCTGAAAAAGGAATTCTGCGTGGAGGGTTGCCTGGCATGCTCCGATATCTGTCCCACCCGCGCCCTGCATCGAAATGAAGCAGGCGAGCTGGTGCTGGCGGATTATTACTGCATCAAGTGCGGTGCCTGCGTTCAAATATGCCCGGTCGAAGCGCAGTACGAAGAGTACGAGGTCAAATTTGAATCGCAGGGTGTCACCAAATTGGTCAAGCATCGCCGCGTGACCAATGCGGATAACCTGCCCATCTGGGTTGAACGCTGGCGCGTTCGCCATCAGCCGGTGCGGAGCGGTGCCTGGGTGCAGGCGTTGCTGAATCTGGCGGATGAAAAAGCGGAGATGGTCGAGATCGACCGCAAGCGCGCCTTGAAACGGCGTGATCTGATCCTGGCATTGAAGGGTGGAAATGAAAAAGCGGAACAAGAAGAATAAAAAAAAGCCCCTGCGGGCTTTTTTGTTCTTTGGATGATTATCTTTGAAATCAATTATCTGCAGCGAAGAGGGTTCAGCGGAATTTTTCCACGATATCCATGAACTCCCTGACCTTGTCACGATCGAAGGGATTGGATGCTTTCTTGTTTTTTCGCAAATGAGTGGCCACCACGGCTCCGTCACAGGCGGAGAGCACTTCTCCGATGTTCTCCGGCGTCGCTCCATTGTTGGTGATCACCGGGCAGGGTTTTCCGGCTTGTTTCACCATCTTCAGTTCCTCCATGCTGGGCGATTCACCCGGTAGCGGACCGCTCAGCGCAAAAGCGTCGGGTTTCGACGCCCACAGGGCATCCTTGACATCGGCTTGCAGATCGCGGTCGGTGATGGCTTTACAGAGGATGGGGCGCAGCATGAACATGAATTTCACATCTTCCGCGTCGATGGATTTTCGAAAACGAACCGCATCGGCAGCGTTCAGACTCATCAGCCCCATTTCACCGGCATACGCCCCCCGAAAAACCCCGCGCACAAATTTGGCATCCACGGCTTTGGCAATGGCAATGGCGGCCAGGTCATCCCAGAAGATCGAGATGCCGATGGGAATGGCCAAACCGCGTGTGGCTTCAGCCAAAATCTTGCTGATCAAAGCGGGTGTTTCAGGGCCTACGCCAACCTGGTAAGGCCAATCCTGCTGGTTGCCGATGTTCACTCCATCCATTCCACCTTCTTCGAGCGCTTGCAGTTCCGCATGCGTGTAATCGATGATCTGTTGGAGCGATGTCCCTTTCTGGTAGTCAGGGCTGCCCGGCAGGGGAGGCAGGTACATGGAAGCAATGATGACTTTTTCTTTGTGGAAGACTTCGTTGAACCAGGTCATGGCTTTCCTTTCTGTAAAAAATGGGAATCTCCCCCTGCAGGAGGAGATTCCCGGAAGTATTTATTTTTCAATGGAGAAGTATCGGGCAGGATTATGAATGTAGATATCCTGGATGGCGTCCTCTGAAACACCTTCGTCGCGCAAGCGGGGGAGGAAGATGGTCTCGTCATAATCCACTCCGGTTCCGCTGCCCCAGGTCTTGTGGTAGGTGCGGCGTCCCGCATCAGTGCCGAGGCAGATATGTTTCTGATATCCGGCTTTGATCATTTCTTTGATGAGCATGGCGCGCGAACTGTCGGGCAGATATTTGATGCGGTAGGAGCCATCGTACATGAAATTGACGCCCATGCCAGCGATCTTTTGGTGATACCAAACATCGGGGTTGCGCTGTACATGCCCGATGACGATCTTTTCGGGTCTGACACCGTAGCTGATCAGGCGTTCGGCCTGTTCATAGGCCATGGTTCCGCCCGAGGTATGGGTGTTGATGCATACGCCGGTCTCTTTTTGAGCGATGGCGGCGGCTTTGATCATTCGCTCTTCCACCGGGGTGATCAATCCGTATGCGGTACCGATTTTGATACAACCGGCTTTGGCAGAACTTCTTTCGACATACGGACCGTTGTAATCATAAATATCGATACCTTCTTCAATATCAGCGATCAGCAGGTCTGCAATGCGGTTGATCTCGTAGGTGGCTGACCAGTGGGTGACGTTGTCGTAGATGCGGCCTTCATGGAAACCGGTGCAGGTCATGATATGCACGTCAGGGACGGCTTTTGCGATCTCCAGCAGCATGCGAACATCGCGGCCATTGCTGATGGGGTTCATATCAACGATGGTCTTGCCGCCCGCTTTGGCAAATAGTTTCACTTCCTCAATGGCTTTTTGAACATCGTTGAGCCGCCAATCTTCGCCATTCTTCAAGATTTCCAAACCCCCGGTGCGGATGAGGTGTTCGTGAGCATCCACAATCCCCATCTCTTTGGAATCAATGTCTCCTAAAACCGTTCGAACTTTTCCCATAATATCTCCTTCAATACCTAGTGATAAATTTCAGGGCTGGCAGGTCAGTCGTTCAGCCAAACGTTTCCTGATTTTCTGTTGCGAAGAAAATGCAATCTTGACAACAATGTGAATATATTATACTATATGAACATATTATTATGAAATGCAAAAAATTTCAATAGGTGAATCAAGAAATTGTCACAAAAAAATGCAATAATACAGGCAAATAAATTTCCCCGGAGCAATTCATGAAAACCAGAACAATCAAGTTTTTAGCGGTGTGTGGTAATGGGCTTGGAAGCAGTTTGATCGTGAAAATGATCTTGGAAGGTGTTCTCGCTGACCTCAATGTGCGTGGGATCGTGGAATCTACCAGCGTTTCCCAGGCCGCCGGAATGATCCCCTTTGCCGATGTGATCATTACCAGCACGGCGTTTTTCAAGGGGATTGAAAGCGTTCTCCCGAAAGAGAAACCGGTTATTACCTGCCAAAATATCCTGGATAAAGAGGAATTAACCAAAAGAGTTCAAGAACTGATTAAAGAAAAATTCTCCGATTAAATTTTTATTGAGGAGGTGCGTTAGCAAAACATTTTATTTTACTGGTAATCGCGAACGAATAATAGAAAAGGAGATTTGAAATGCAAGTGCTTCTGGATATTTGGAATGTAATTTTCAATCAAGTTATCACCAAACCGCAACTGCTTCTGGCTATCATTGTTGCGATTGGTTATGCGTTACTGAAGAGACCCTTTGTCAATGTTCTCTCCGGTGCAATCAAAACCATGGTTGGTGTCATGATCTTACAGGTAGGGTCCGGCCAATTAACCAACACTTTCCGCCCCATTTTACTGGCACTCTCAACTCGCTTCGGCATCACCGGCACGATCATTGATCCCTATACTGGTTTCCCGGCCGCGTTGGAATCATTGGGCGATAATCAGTCATGGGTTGGTTATGTGATCCTGATCGCCTTGGGCGTGAACATCCTGTTGGTCGCTGTGACCAAGATGCGTGGCCTGTTCCTGACCGGTCACATCATGTTCCAGCAATCCTGTGTTGCCACTGCTTTGATCGCCTACAACCTGGGCCTTCCCATGCTCCCCACCATCCTGATCGCTGGCGCGCTGGTTGGCTTGTATTGGGCGATTGGCTCCAATGCGTTGATTGGACCGACCAACAAAGTGACCAATAATGCGGGCTTCACCATTGGCCACCAGCAGATGTTGATGGACTGGATCGCTTCCAAGTTCTCCCACAAATTTGGCGATCCTGAAAAAGATGACTGCGAAAAAGTGGAATTGCCGGGCTGGTTCTCCATCCTGCAAGACAACATCGTTGCAATGGCAATCATCATGTTCCTCTTCATCCTGGTCATCATGCTGGCTCTGGGTAAGGCGGCCGTTGACGAAATGGCAGCCGGAACGAACTGGATCCTGTACATCTTATTGACCGGCGTATCCTTTGCTGTCTACATCACCATCATCCTCACGGGTGTTCGTCTGTTCGTAGCAGAACTGGCAAGCTCCTTCAAGGGCATTTCTGAGAAACTGTTGAAGAACGCTGTGATCGGCGTTGACTGCCCTGCCATCATGCCCTTTTCTCCCAATGCATGGATGATCGGCTTCTTGTTCACCACCCTGGGCGAATTGATCGCGATCGGGGTTTTGATCCTGATGAAATCCCCCGTCCTCATCATCGCTGGTTTCGTGCCGCTGTTCTTCGATGGTGGCCCCATCGGCGTGTATGCGAACAAGCATGGTGGCTTCAAAGCCGTCGCTTTCTTCTGCACCCTGACCGGTCTCGTTCAGGTCTTCGGTTCTGCGCTGGTTGTTCCAATGTCTGGTATGGTTGGTGGTTGGATGGGCAACTTCGACTGGGCAACAATCTGGCCTGCCATTACCGTTGTGCTCCGCTTCATCGGACACCTCTTTGGCTTGCCCGTTCCTCCTTACGGAGCATAAAGTACATTTGTGGTAGCGCTGAAATAGCTTAGTATTTCAGCATGACGAAAGGGAGCTCCATGATTATTACTACCTTGTTCCATGGAGCCCCTTTTTTATCCTTCGTGAAATAGTGGTACAGTGATAGAAAAGGAATTATTGAATGGCAGTGACATTATTGGATTTGCTTCAGGAGAATATGATCGACCTGAATATTTCTGTCAAGAATTGGGAGGAGGCTCTGCAGCGAGGAGCTCAACTGCTGATCGATGACGGTGGGGTGGAGCCTCGCTATCTGGATGCCATGCTCAGCATGGTAAAGGAGCTGGGGCCGTATGTGGTCATTGCCCCCGGATTGGCCTTAGGACACGCCGGGCACGATCAGGGTGTCAATCGGACCTGTTTCAGCCTGGTAACGTTGAAAACGCCGGTCGATTTTGGCGTGCCGGTGAATGATCCGGTCAGTATTGTGTTCAGTTTTGCCGCGCCCAATAAAGAAGAACACATGCAGGCATTGCGCGACCTGGCGCTGTTCTGCAGTGAAAGCAAAAACCTTGCAGCAATTCGGGCGGCAACGCGCAAAAAACAAATTCGTGAATTGTTGATAAAATTCTTTCAACCAAAGTAAAATCATCGAAGGTACGCGAAGGAGGAATTTTGCGATTGAATTCGAAAGAGATGAACATGATCCGCGCAGCCGAGCTGTATTATGAGCAGCGGCTGGATCAATCGGCGATCGCAAAGGCATTGGATTGTTCCCGATCGACCGTTTCGCGCTTGCTGGCGGAGGCGATCGAAACAGGCATTGTGCGCATCTATATTAAACGCCCGGTGGAAAAATTCCCTTCTCTGGCGGAGGCGATCAAACATCAATTCGGTCTTAAAGAAGCCGTCGTTGTATCGGGGGGGATCAGCAACGAACAGGCATTTTATAATGTTGGGTTCGCTGCCGCTGAATTTTTGTCGCAAATACTGCACAATAATGTGGTCATTGGTATTAGTTTTGGCGTTACGCTTTCTTATTTGGTGCAAGAATTGTCCGAATACAATTTCAACTATGAGGGAATTGAAGTGATCCAATTGATGGGCGGCCTTGGCTTCGGCGATCCCGCCATTGACGGCCCTGAGCTGGCACAAAAAATGGCCAGGGCATTGGGAGGGACTTACCGTTATTTACAGGCACCTGCCGTGGTGGATTCGCCGGAAATCGCACAGCATCTCTTGAAGGAAAAGAACATTCGCGAGACCATTCAAAAAGCGCATCAAGCGGAGATCACCATTTCCAGCGTTGGGTCGCTGATGGACAATCTTTCCAGTCTTGAACGTTCCGGATATATTCGCAAAGAGGATCGGGCCATTTTTCATTCCAAGGGCGCGATCGGGCACTCTCTTTCCAGGATGATTGATGAGAATGGCGTTCCCATCAAGGATGCTTTCAATGATCGCATTGTGGGGGCGCCGATTGAAGTGATAAAAAATGCCAAATGGTCGATCGGCATTGGCTCCAATCCGCTGAAGGCACAGGTGTTTCTGGCGGCGCTGCACGATCAACAGTTCAACGTCCTGGTCATCGATGACGGCACTGCCCGTGAAATGCTGCGCATGCAATCGGTGGATTCTGCATAGATGCCTCTTGCGGAAACCTGTTTTTGAAAAGCGCAGCACCCGCTGCGCTTTTTTACAACTTTGCACCGTGAAAAACGTATACCGAAGTATACTAAAAGGAAGAAGAAACAGGAGAGAACGATGTCTGAACTGAAAAAAGAAACCCGGGAATTGGGTGCGTTTCATGCTATTACGGTCAAAGGGATCGGCAAGATCGAGCTGAAGCAGGGCTCAACCCAGCAGGTGACGATTGAAGCGGATGAACATGTCTTAAGCCGTATTAAAACCGATGTGATCGGCGGCAGTTTGATCATTGATATCGGGCGTGATTGGCTTGAGAAATTGTCAGCGGGGCTGGATTATCTCTCTACCCGTTCGATTAATTTTTATATCACCATGGAGCAGTTGGATGCATTGGATGTGACCGGCAGTTGCAAGATCGAAGCGCTCGGCTTCAAAGGGAAAGAATTGCATCTCAATTTGAGCGGAGCTTCCAGCGTGGATTTCAGCGACATTCAATATGAGGTCATCGATTCGAATCTGCCCGGAGCTGGAAAACTTGCACTGCAGGGAAAGACAAAGGAACAATCTGTCTCTCTCACCGGTGCAGGCAGTTACATTGCGGATGATCTGGAGAGCGAAAGCACCCGCATCAGTCTTACCGGAGTGGGCAGTGCGCGGCTGTGGGTGACCAAGACCCTCGACGCTACCATCACCGGTGTTGGTTCCATCGAGTATTATGGTGAACCCGAGGTAAAGCAGAGTCTGGCGATGATGGGATCTATTCGAAACCTGGGGAAAAAGTAGCGCTGCTGTATTTGGGTTGATCCCCACCATGGCAAAATTGCAGGATTCTTATTCACCGGTACGTTACGAGTAAATCGATCAGTTTCTTGACTGGGTTTCTGGCTGGGTGTACACTAGGGATTGTAGTTATTTAAAGAAAGAAAAGGAAAAATGCAAGAAGAAAAATCTTACGATCTGGATCCTGACCCTAGACGTAACTTAACAATGCTTTCGTGCGAAATAGTTTTAATGGGAGGTGTGTTGCTTTAAAAAGCATTCACATCCTTTGATTGCTTTGTCTGTATTGCATAAAGCTCTCAGCTATCTCGCATGAATAAGCTGAGAGTTTTTTATTTGGATCGGGAACAATCTGCTGCGGAGGTAACCGATGATCACCATTCTACAGACAAAAAATGAAATGCTTGTTCCTATCGAGCAGATCACGGATGGCGCATGGATCAATGTCGTCAATCCTGATGAGAAGGAAATCGAGCAATTACTTTCTCTTGGAATTCCCAAAGATTTTATAACCTATCCGTTGGACCTGGATGAGCGTTCAAGAACGGAAAAGGATGATGGGTATACCCTGATTCTGCTCCGTGTTCCTTACTTTAAAAGTTGGGAAGAGGATATTCCCTATATTGCTATTCCGTTGGGGATTATTTTCAACGATCAATATATCGTTACTGTTTGCCGGTATAAGAACGACCTGATCAATGATTTCCAGGCCGGGGACCGGAAAAACCTTTCTACCTTAAAGCGGAATCGCTTTATTTTGCAGATCATGCTGGCCAATGCCACTTATTTTCTCGCCTATTTGCGCAACATTCAAAAGAAGATCGATCAGATCGAAGATGAATTGCAGCGTTCGATCCGCAACAAAGAAGTGCTGGATCTGCTGAAATACCAAAAATGTCTGGAATATTTTTCCACCGCTCTGCGGTCAAACGAGCTGATGTTCGAACGTCTGCAGCGCAATAAGTTCTTTACGATCTTCCCGGATGATTCGGATCTGCTGGAAGATGTCATCATCGAGAACCAGCAGGCCATTGAAATGACCGGCATTTCCGGCAACTTGCTGGGGCAAATGATGGACGCTTATGCATCCATTATCCAGAACAACCAGAATATCATTTTCAAGATCATGACCGCCTGGACGATCATTTTGAGCTTGCCAACCATCGTTTCCGGCTTTTTTGGCATGAACATCAGTTTACCCTTTGAAAGTCACCCCAACGCTTTTGGCATTGTTACTGGTATTTCCCTTCTGATCATGGTGGCGGTGATCCTGTTCTTTAAAAAGATCGATTGGTTGTAGAAAAGAGCTGATGGGTTCGATTGAAAAAAGAAAAATCGGCAAGGCATGATCCTTGCCGGTATCATCCTGACAGGAAAGCATGCTTCGGGATGGAAAGGAGAGAGGGATGTTCTATCTGAGCGAAATTCTTGATAAAAAAGTATGGGATCGTTGGGGCAAGGAGATTGGGAAATGCTGCGATATCCTGACTGGTTTTGATGAGAAGGTTTTTCACCGTATTGTGGCCGTGGAGGTCAAAGAGAAAAACGGAGATATCAAGTTGATCTCATCTGAATCAATCAGCAGTTTGTTCCCCAATGTCACCATCAGCAAACCGGGTATGGAAGTGACTGCGTATGTTCCGAAAGGAAACGAACTGTACCTGCGGAAGAAGGTTTTGGACCATCAGATCGTGGATGTGGAAGGGAAGCGTGTGGTGCGGGTCAATGACATTCAGATTGCCTTCACCCAAAACGCCTACTATGTCACCGGGGTGGATGTGGGAAGCGCTGGTCTGTTGCGGCGTCTGGGGTTGAAAAAAGTCAATGAACTGCTGCGCAGACTTGCCAAGCGTCGCCCTGCGGAGGGAGTGATCTCCTGGAAGGATGTGGCGTACGTTGAGGCAAAAGATCCGCTGCGCTTGAAAACATCACAGGAAAAAATCAGCAAACTGCCGCCTGCCGATATTGCCAGCATTCTGAACGATCTTGATCGTCCTACCGGCCAATCGCTTTTGCAGCGCATGGGTGATGATATTCTGGCTGATACGCTGGAAGAGAGCCCCTCGCGCTTTCAGATTGACGCACTTTCACGCATGGGTTCGGAGCGTGCCGCTGATATTTTGGAGGAGATGGATCCCGATGAAGCGGCCGACCTCATTGCCAGTCTGCCGCAGGAAAAAGGATCTGTGCTGCTCGATTTGATGGAAAAAGACGATGCGGAAGACATTCGCAATTTGCTCGATTATCCGCCAGATTCAGCGGGCGGCATCATGACCACTGAATTTGCCTGGATCCCGCAGGGATTGACGGTGGAAAAAGCGATGGCCTTCCTGCGCTCTTCCAAAGATGCGCAGGATGTGGAGGACATGTATTACATCCATGTTCTGGATGAAAAAGAAAAGCTGGTTGGCGAAGTGTATCTGCGCGATCTGGTCATGGTTGCTCCCACCACGGAGGTGGATTCCATGATGGATAAAGATCCGATCTCTGTCTCACCGTTTTCTTCGCAGGAAGAAACTGCTTATCTGGCTGCCAAGTACAACCTGCTTTCTATTCCGGTTGTCGATGAAAAGGGTGTCATGCAGGGCATTGTCACACTGGATGACGCTTTGGATACTGTGCTGCCGACTGCTTATAAAAAACGTTTGCCGCGCTTCTTTTAATCTGATGTAAGGTGTGAAAATGAAAAAATTATTTAAAACACGATTCTTTCAACGGCTATGGCTGTTGATCGCTATGCTGGGCCCGGGGTTGATCACCGCCTCTGCCGATAATGATGCCTCCGGGATTGCAACCTATTCCATGGCCGGTTCACGCTACGGATATAACTTTCTGTGGGTGCTGGTGGCTGTGACCTTTGGCGAGGCCATCGTCCAGGAGATGGCTGCCCGCATGGGAACCATTACCGGAAAAGGTCTGGGCGACCTGATCCGTGAAAAATTCGGGGTAAAGATCACCATCTTTGCCATGGTCTGTTTGTTGGTCGCCAATATGGGAACCACCATCGCACAGTTTGCGGGCATTGCAGCAGGTGCTGAGTTGCTGGGCTTGAGCCGCTATATCGTCATTCCCTTTGTGGCCATCTTCCTGGCTGTGCTGATCATGCGTGGATCGTACAAGGGGATCGAGAAGGTGCTGATCGTGCTATGCATGGCGGCCTTGAGTTATGTGATCACCGCCATAATCCTCAAACCGGATTGGAATGAGATTTTACGGGCGGCTTTTATACCCAAAGTGGAATCTTTGCAGACCGATTATATTATGGCTCTTCTGGCAACCATCGGTACGACCATCACGCCTTGGGGTATTTTTTATATGCAAGCCACGATTGTTGACAAGGGTGTGAAAGTGGAGGAATATCCCATGACCAAGGTCGATGTGGTCTTTGGAGCGGTCTGGGGCAATATCATTTCTGCGTTCATCATCATCACAACGGCTGCCACCCTTTTTCAGCATGGGATCGTTGTTGAAGGGGCAGAACAGGCAGCCATGGCGCTGGAACCGTTGGCCGGGGAGTGGGCGAAAGTATTGTTTTCCATCGGCTTTATTGGGGCTTCCATTCTGGCTGCCATGGTTCTTCCCCTTTCCACGGTTTATCCCATGGCTGAAGCGTTTGGCTGGGAACGGGGCTTGGATAATAAACGCAAAGATGCGCCTCTTTTCTACGGCTTGTTGGGGGGTGTCATCCTGGTCAGTGCGCTGATCGTCCTGATTCCTGATCTGCCGCTCTTCCAATTGATGTGGACAACCCAGGCCATCAATGCGATTTTGCTGCCGGTGATCCTGATCTTGATGCTCAAACTGGCGAACAATAAAGAACTGCTTGGCTCCTACGCCAACAAGAAATGGCAGAATTATTTTTCTTACACCTTGATGGTGATCATCACCGTGGCAACGGCTGTTCTGATTCTGGACCCGCTTTTTACATGAGATGTTTTGAAAGGGGATTTCAAAAAAAAATTACAGGCGTATCCCGTTGGCGAAGAACAGCTCAAAATCGGGATACGTGTTTAATTCAAGGTGTTCGATCCGTTGGGCAAGGGCACTGGCTTTTTGGCGCATCTCCTCGGAAAGCAGCATCAATCTTGCGCCTGCGCCTGCGGCGTTCCCGACCGCTTTGATTTTACCGAGATCGACGGAAGGCAGCATGCCGATTTGAATGGCATGGTAGGGGTTCAGATAAGAGCCAAAAGCGCCTGCAATGAGCACCTCTTCGATCTCCTGTGCTGCAACCTGCAAGGTATCCATCAGGATGGCGATCCCGCTGCGAATGGCGCCTTTCGCCAGCAATATTTGATCGATATCTTTTTGTGAGAGGGTGATCTCTCTCTGCCCATCCGAAGCTGAAAGCAAACGGTAGAAACGAACTCCTTCCCCATCTTTTGCGACATTGGAGTTTTCAGCGTCCAGTCGACCGCGCTGGTTCAAAATGCCGCTTCTTTTCATCTCGGAAATGGCATCCAGGATGCCCGAGCCGCAAATGCCGGTAGCTTCTCCATCCCCGATGACTTTGCAGCGTGCTTTTCCATTTTGGTCGATGGCTACATGTTCGATCGCTCCACGCGACGCGCGCATTCCAAAACGGATGTGTGCGCCTTCAAAAGCAGGGCCTGAAGCAGTGGAGCAACTGATGATCCGTTTCCCTTTTTGCAGGGCAATTTCCGTGTTGGTGCCAATATCGATGCCTAACCGCACAACGCCATCTTCACCGAAGCCGCTGGCCAACAGAAAAGCCAGATGATCGGATCCGACGAAACCGGCGATGGGGCCGGGCACCACAATGCGGCTGCCGGGCAACCCTTTTACCCCTATCGTTTCTGCGGAAATAAGGGTTTCTTTCTTAATTGCGGGTGTGAATGGAGAGGTGGCAAGCTGTCGGGTGGGCAGATGGAGGAAGAAATGGTGCATGGCAGTGTTGCCAACCATGCAGAAATCGGCGATTTCCTCCGCCTGTGCTCCTATGGTTTTCACGAGCTCCTCTGCGGCTTGATTGATGGCACGGATAAGATCACTGTGCAGACGTTCTTCCTGTTCGGCGCCTTGCATGGCATAGCTGAGCCGGGCGATGATATCTTCTCCGTAAGCGATTTGTGGATTGGGCACTCCCTTGGCGGCCAGCGTGTTCCCTGAAGTGAGATCCATCAGGTAGCAGGCGATCTTGGTCGATCCGATGTCCACAGCCAGTCCCAGCAGCCGTGCTGGTTCCTCGGTGCAGACAGTGAGGATCCTGTTTTGGCTGCAGATGGCGTATGCTTTCCAACCCTGCTTGCGGATCTGAGGGGATATCTTCCGCAAAGTGAACAATGCCTGGTCATCGTTTTCAAAATACAATCCTGGCTTTGCTTCCAGAATATTCTCCAGGTCAGATTTGGGAGCCGCAAGGGTGGGCGGGGTCATGGACAAGAATTCAACGCGGATCGGGGAATGAACATCAACGGACTTTAAGATGCCCTCGGTTTGCAGAACTTGCGCTGCGCTGAGGGAGCCGCTTGGGATGTAGATCTTTGCGTTTTCGTCGAGGATGGTTTCACAGGCCAGCCGTTCGTTCTGCTGAAGCATTCCCCCTTTGCGGAAAATTATCTCATTTCGGGTGAGCGGGCTGCTGCTGCCTTCCACGATCTGCACGGCGCATTTTCCACAGGAACCTTTGCCTCCGCAATCGCTGCGCAAAGTGATGCCTGCCTGTCTGGCGGCCTCCAGGACAGTGATCGGTTCTGAGTAGATGACACGGATGCCAATGGGTTGAAACTCAATGGAAAAGGTATGCTCGCTCACGAATGACTCAAATCAAGAAGATCTATATCTCAATATCGGCAACCGATTTTTCAATTCGGTTGGGGCGATAGGGGAAATTCTCGATATCTTTTAAACTTGTCACACCCGATAATACCAAAATGGTTTCCATGCCGCTCTGCAATCCGGCTACGATGTCGGTATCCATCCGGTCGCCGATCATCACGGTATGCTCTGAATGGACTCCCAGATGGTTGAGGGCTGATCGCATCATGAATGGATTGGGCTTTCCGCAGAAGAAAGGGCTTTTGCCGCTGGCTTTTTCGATGAGGTTCGCCATGGCTCCGCAGGCGGGCACGATCCCTTCATCGCTGGGGCCGGTTGGGTCGGGATTGGTGGCGAGGAAATGTGCGCCATCGACGATCAGGCGGATGGCTTTGGTGACCTGCCGGAAATTGTAATCAAAGGTTTCCCCCAATACCACGAAATCCGGATTTTCAGGCGTGAGGATGAAACCGGCATCATGGATCGCCAAGTTCAACCCGCTCTCTCCGATCACAAAGGCGTTCCCGCCCGCTTTTTGCGTTTTCATGAAATTTGCTGTGGCCATCGCGGAAGTGTAGATTTCCTCCTGCGATACTTCAACGCCCGATGTTTGCAGGCGGTGAGCCAGGTCAATCGGAGTGTAAATGCTGTTGTTGGTCAGTATTAGAAATTTCCGGTTTTTGTCGCGCAGTGATTGAATGAATTTATCGGCCCCGGGGATCATCTTCTTTCCCTGAACCAGTACCCCATCCATATCGATTAAGAAGCTCTTGTTTTCCATGTGTTTCCCATTTCAGTTTGTTGACCTTTTGAGATTGTATCATTGAAAAAGGGACGCGTACTAAAAAGCGATGGTAGCGTCCCTTTCATCTAAAAAGTGATGGTTCGATGAAAATTACTTGCCAACCAATGCCCTGACCTCATCCAGTTGTCCGGCGCTGCCCAATTTTTCATTCTTGTCGGCGATGAATTTGGCATATTCATCCATAAAGACCTTGCCCGGCTTGCGGAAATCGAACACTTCAGGGTGTTCGAGGAAATACTCGCGGTGTACGCGCGTCCATACCAGGCGACCATCGGTATCGATGTTAATTTTGGTCACACCTAATTCTGCGGCGTGCCTGAACTGGTTGGCATCCACACCTTTTGCACCCTGCAGCTTGCCGCCTGCTTTATTGATGCGTTCCACTTCTTCCTGCGGTACCGAACTGCTGCCGTGCATGACCAATGGGAATTTCGGGAGCTGCTTCTGGATCTCTGCCAGCACATCGAAATGCAGGGATTGGCTGCCGGAGAATTTAAATGCGCCATGGCTGGTGCCAATGGCTACTGCCAGCGAATCACAACCGGAGCGCTGCACGAATTCTCTGGCCTGGGCAGGGTTGGTCAGCTTGGCCTCGCTTTCGCTGACCTTCACATGCTCTTCGACACCGCCCAGTTGGCCAAGTTCGGCTTCAACGACCAGCCCCTTGGCATGGGCAGCCTCAACCACCCGCTTTGTGGCGGCGATATTTTCCTCGAAGCTCAAGTGACTTGCATCGATCATCACGGAGCTGTAAAACCCGCTGTTGATGCAATCATAGCAGGTTTCCTCATCGCCATGATCCAAATGAACTGCAAAAATTGCTTCAGGGAAAACTTTGTCGGCTGCCAGAATGAGCCCTTGCATCATTTCTTTGTCGGAGTAATCGCGTGATCCTTTGCTGATTTGAATGATGAAAGGAGCTTTGCTCATCAAATTACCCCGGAACAGACCCATGGTTTGTTCGAGGTTGTTGATGTTATAGGCGCCAATGGCATATTTGCCATAAGCGGCTTCGAATAATTTTTTTGTAGTGACAATCATCCTATACTCCCTGGTACATTTGTAGTTTGAAAAACCAATGTATTATATCGCGATTTCAATTTCGTGAAATCGATGGGAGTTTAAAGGGTGGTGAAGATCAGGGTGTTACTTCACCCATTTCTTTCTGTCTTCTTTGTCCAGTAGCCGTGCTTCTTGAAAAACCGTGATAAAAAAGACCAGGAACAGGAGGATCACCACAATGCCGACGATGATATTGTAGAGCCCGAATTCGCCAAATGGTAAAGAAATGGTCGGATTGCCAATGATGAAAATGAGTGTATTGGCAATGATGGCGAGCGCTCTGATCTCGGTTGGCCCAAATTTCCCGTACGAGATTTTGAATACGCCGCGCACATTGGTGGTGATATAGACCTGAACGGTCATGCACAGGTATCCGATCAATCCCATCACGGCAATATTAAAACTGACATAAGGGGAAAGGCCTAATCCGAGGAAGATGGAAATTTCGCTGACCGTATCGACAATGTGATCAATATAATACCCATATCTTGGCCGTTCTTCTTTTCGATAGCGGGCCAGGTTGCCATCCAGACTGTCGCCAAACCAGTTAAGGACAAATCCCAAACTTGCTAACCATAGATAATTAGGGCTGAAACGGGTTGCCCAATAGCTGGCCCCGATCATCAGCGCTGCAAACAATCCAAAAAAGGTTAAGTGATCGGAGTTTACCCACCTGGGCATGTGTTCAACCAACCACTTGATTGCGGGTCTTTCGAGGGGTCCTAACAAGATGTCATTAATGCGTTGATGCTCAGAAATGTCATGATCCGTTTTTTGGTCGTCCATAAATATTCCTTTCGGTTTGAAAATAACTCTCAGCGTTATTGGGGCATTTCATCCAGTGCCCAGGGCCAAATCGGATAGAACATTGACCACTGTTCGGGATGTGCGGCGATAAAGGTCTCTGCTTGTTTTAACACCTTTTCTGCGTTTCGTTCCATCTCGTCCACGGGATCATCATAACTATCCAGCGCGATGATGTCGGATGAATCAACGGTATATTGACCCACACCATTGCTGATGCAGGCCACCACCACAATTGGTGAGTGTGTCTGAAGGGCAAGTTTGACATACGTAACGGGCAGCATGGAAGGATATCCAAAGAACTTGGGATGATATTTGCTATCCTCTAGCGGGCGATCCAGACCGGTGATGATGGCTTTTCCTTCTTGCAGGCGCTGCTTCCCCAAGCGCAGTGATTCTATTGACATTGGCATCACTTCAATGGCATACTCTTTGCGCATTTTGTTCTGCATCTGATATCCCTTGTTGGGATTGGGATAGGAAAGGACAAGCATGTGATAGCCGCTGTAGGTGATGGCGCGCCCGGCAAGATCAAAATTGCTTAAATGAGGAGCGAGGTAGAGGGTTCCTTGCCCGCAGTTCTCCCGCTCATCAAAAATCTTTTTCAGTTTTGGGGTGATGGTAACTTTCTTGAGCAAGGATTTGGGCGAATCGATATTGTGGTAAAGATCAAAAAGACAGTATGCCGTGCTCTGGAAAACATCATAGACACGCTGGTCGAGTTCTTTGCCAGCCATTTGCTTATTGCTGATCAGCCACTGATTGGCACGTACACAGCGCACCATGGCTGTGCTTTCTCTTTTGCTGATGATGTTCGCGATCGAACGTGCCAGGGAGAATCCCACTTTTTCTGGTAAGCATTTGGCAAGACCCTTTGCAAAGCTTACCCCTAGTTCACCGTTGATTAAATCTTGAAGGGACATAGTTCTCTAAATCTAACATAGAATTATAAGAATGAAATAAGAGAATACCATCGTCAATCTTTTCCTGACTTTTTATTGCTTATGTCATCAATTTTTCAGGTTGAAATCTTCAAAAACACTGATCTGTTTGGATCGCAGGATGGCCACTTTTTGGGGGTCCACCGGGCTGTACGAATTGCTGGGTGAGCGGACTCCTCTTCCGATTTGCAGATCGAAGATACCGCTCTGACTCATGATGAATTCTGCGTTGGCGGCGGTTATTCCACCGGTCAATAAAACTGCGATCCGCTTGTTCGCAGTATCTTTGATGAGTTTGATATTTCGCATGGTTTCCATCATGTCCCCGTTGACCATGATGTTCTGCATATGGTTCCCACTGGTGCGCATGGAAAGAAAACCGAGCGCGATGGCGGTTTCAACGGTTTGTTGGATATCTCTGGAAAATTCCCAAATGATCCGGTTGTGCAGGTGGATATCCGGGTGCGCTGCTCTGATCTTTCCTACTGCCTGAATGTTGAGGTTGTTGGTCTGGTCAATAAAACCGATGAGAAAATCATGAATCCCTATTTTTTTAAACACTTCGATGTCTCGCAGACATGTCTCCAAATCTTCTTCTGAAGGGATATAGCCGCGGGTGTGCGGACAGAGTAAAACGATCACAGGGATTCTCACTTTTTCATAGATGCGCGCCACCATTCCAAAAGAGGGTGTGACGCCGGTGCTTGGATAGTGGGATAAGAGTGCCAGTTGTGTGGCTCCCCCTGTTTCTGCTGCAATTGCATCTTCAACAGTATCAACAATGATCTCTAGAAAAGGCATCCATTTCTCCGGATCTACATACAAGAAGGAAATTAACAGGATTGCTGTAAACTGATGTCCAACTTCCCGCCATGATTGGCTCTTATTATCTCCTTTTTTACTTTCTTGTCAAATGTGCAAATATCCTGCTGTTTTCATTTCTTCGGTATAATTCGTGCGTTCACATTACGATTTGGATTGGAATAGTTGATGAAAAATCCCCTTGGTTTTCATGCCTGCATCTTTGATTTTGATGGGATCCTGGTTGATTCGGAAGTTGTTCTGGTCAAACTGTGGAAAGAAATTGCTGCGGAATACCGGTATCAGTTTGAAATCTCTGATTTTTTTCCATGCCTGGGCCGCACTGCCGGGGATATTAAGCAAATTCAGCTTGATAAATTTGGAGAAGATTACCCTTTCGATGCGATTTTTCAAAAAGTTCAGGATGAATTTCGGAAAATAATCCGCGATGAGGGATTGCCGCTGGTTCCGGGGGTATTGGAGTTAAGGACATTTCTGGAAGAATCCCATATCCGCATGGCCGTTGCCAGTTCAACCTATCGGAAGGAAGTGCTGTTTCGCATGGAAAGGGCCGGGATCGCCCATCTTTTTTCCACCGTTCTGGGCGGGGATGATATCCAGCATCCGAAACCTGCACCGGATATCTTTCTGAAGAGCGCGCAGGTATTGCAGGTCGATCCTGGGGAGTGTTTGGTGCTGGAAGATTCTCAAAGCGGGGTTCTGGCTGCAAAAGCGGCTGGCATGCATGTTGTGGTTGTACAAAATCTGAGCCCGGTGAGCGATGTCATGCGTGAAACAGCGGATGCAATCTATCCTTCTCACACAGCGCTTTTGGATTCTTTGAAAAAAACCGGGCTGCCGTTTCAATTGTAGAACGCATCATTCCTGAAGTATGATTTTTCTTCCACCCTCAGCTGCCGAGCGATAGGCGGTATGGAGCATTTGTTGTGATCGAAATGCCGTTTCGAAGTCGGCTGTCAAAGGAGTATTGTTCTCCAGACAATTTAAAAAACTGAGGATCGTGGCACTATGCGCATCCATGAATGCTCCCAGTGATCGTTTGCCGGCAGGCCAGATGGTTGGATCGTAGAAAACCGGTTGAATGCCGTCAGGCAGAGTTCCGCAAACGATCCATTGATTTTTGGACGCATCCCAAAGCTGGATCCTCTCCGGCTGGTTGAAGTCGATTTTTAAAGAGCCACGGCTGCCAAATATCTCGATTGCGGTCATATCTCCCGCTCCGCCAGCCACACGGCTCACTTCCAGCGAGCCGATCCCCCCGTTTTTCAATTGCATGGTGCAGAGTGCCCAATCATCCACCAGCACTTCCTCATACAACTGGGTATTTGCCGGTTTGGGCCGGGACTTAATGAATGTTCTGGTCTGGCATTGCAGCCATTCACAATCGCCCAGCAGGTAACGGACAAGGTCCAGGAAATGGATGCCCAGGTCGGTAAGCGCCCCGCCACCTGCCACAGCTTCCTGCAATCTCCAGGAAATGGGACGGTTTGGGTCAAGATAGGAACTGTGAAAGAATTTACCTTGAAAATGGTGGATCTCTCCCAGGTATCCGGCGGCCAAAATATCTTTGGCCAGTCCAATCGCCGGACGAAACCGGTAGCAAAATGCGGTATGGGTGGGGATTTTACTTTCCTTTGAAAACTCTGCAAGTTTCCGGGCATCTTCGATTTGATTGGTCAGCGGCTTTTCGCAATAACAGGCGATCTTTTTAGCAATGCCTTTCCAACAATACGAAAAATGAGAGGAATTGGGGGAACACACGTCGAGGATGTCGAAATCCTGTTCCCAAAAAAGCTGTTCATTGTCGGTGCAAAGTGGAATCGCTAAGGATCGGAGAAGTTCCTGGTCCTGATCGGGATTGTTGCGCAAAACGGCTGTTACCTGTGCTTGAACAGGTGGTTTTGCATAACCAAAAGGAATGCTGTGATAGGCCTGCGCATGTACTTTTCCGATAAAACCAAATCCGATCAATCCAACCTTATATGTTTTCATTTTCATTTCCTTTTGATTCAACAAAGCAGCGCTGGATAAGAAAATCCGAATTGATTATACCGGAGAGATTTTTTTATGCAAAGAAACCAGGGAAAGCGGGTTGAACAGGCGGTTTTTTGCCATTCAAGGTGATATAGGGTAACCCTTTTTTGATTTGAATCCCAACCTGGCTGAAATCTGATTCGCAATGAAATGGGTGAATTTTGCGCATGGCCATAATGCGTTTCGCGCCTTTTTCTCCGATGCCCGGAATGCGCATCAACCGGGAAAGATCCGCTTTATTGATCTCCACGGGGTTTTCTTTTAAATGTGTTTCTGCCCAAAGCGCTTTGGGGTCTTTTTCCAATGGGAGGTTGAAATTGGCGTCAAAACAAAAATCTTCCAGTGTGTATCCATAATCTCTTAAGAGGAAGGATGCCTGATAGAGCCGAAGTTTTCTTTCAAGGGGAATGGGGGAGTGTGTTTCCAGGGGGGTGCCTTTACAGGGCTCCAGCGGTGAATAGTAGGCACGTTGAAGATGGAGTTCGGAATATAAATAGGAAGTGGTTTGCAACAATTCTTTATCCTGTTCTTCAGAACCTCCCACCACAAATTGTGTGCAAACCGAAGGCCAGCGACCTTTCCAGTTTACCGGCGTCGTTTCTTCTCGTCTGATCTGTCTTGTCCATTTTAAGGGGTCGATCAACTGGTTGAAGGGAATTTTATCGGGTGAAAGAAAGGGGATGCGTTCAGCGTTTGGCGCCTCCAGGTTCAGCGAAACCCGGTCGGCATACTGCATGATGTATCTGGCTTGGTCAAACTCAAGCCCGGGCATGAATTTCACGTGCAGATAACCACGAAAATTCAGTTTCATTCTCAATATTTCCATGGCTTGGATGAGCATGTCCTGGGTGCGCACGGAATTATCCGGAATGGCTGAACTGAGGAATGCACCGTCGATAAGCCCTGCCTGATACAGGTTGTTGATCAGACGGGCATATTCTTCTGCCCCAAAGAAAGCTCGCCGTTGATCATGATCCCTGCGCATGGGGCAGTAGTAGCAGTTGTTCTTGCAGTTGGAACTGATCAATGATTTGAAAAGACGTATCTTTTTCCCGTTGGGTAGGGTGGCGTGCGATACATAGAGATCGTTCATCCTTTTAACATCATGCAAGGAGCAGTTTTCTTCGTCCATTTCCAGCGCGTTGTGAAAAGAGAGCAAGCGCAGTTTTTCCTCGATTTCCATAGCTCTATTATAGAACAAAATATCTATTTATTCCATGCTGATTATGAAAATCGTTGATTTCAGATTTATTGCTGAAGGAATGCTATTCTTCCTGCAAGATGATCTGGTTCAAGACTTCCGGGATCATTTCCACAGATAGGTTCATTTCAGTGTATGCCAGGTTGATCCAACCCAATCCATCTTTGAAGGGGATAAGCAGCCATTTTCCATCCTGGCTTTTTCCGATGAACACGGTGCTTGTGCCACTTCCTAGCGAACCCAGGAAGCGACTGTTGCTGGTGGCTTTTTCCCGAATGTTCAGTGATTTCTCTTCCGTGTTGCGTGCGGTCATGGTTGTTGCGATGGTTGAGGGGACGAAATGTATACTGCCTTGGAAGGATTCCATCAATTCTTCTCGGCTGGTGGCAGTGTATGTCTGAAAGTAACTTTCCAAAATGGACTGGTAAGATTTCAATAAGGTGGTTAGCTGGATGTTCTCTTCACCTTGATAATCTACCTGATCAAAACCGGTTTGAAGCATTCTGGCCTTGATGTAATTGATAAGATCGGATTTCAAAAGCGGCTGGCAATTGTTCTGATCAAATGCACGCACGTCTTCTTGAATGCTGTACAGGTTCATGATGATCTGCCGGTAATCTGTTGTGCCTTCCGAGGCATATTGCGTGAAATATTCCACTTTCATGTATGCGATGAAGTAATTGTTGGTGCTGCTTTTCATTTCTTCTTCACCGCACACCTCCTGGCTCTCAGTGGGCCGGATGGAAGATGCGGGAACAGCAACGACGATGAGCCGGTGTGTGTTCGATTCGTGCGGCCAACAAGTCACCAGGGTCACCCGTTCATCATCCGATGGAAGAATCCAGCGCGCATTTTCCAACCGGACATCCAGCGGCTGGTCCTTTTCTTCCAGGATCATGACATTGGAAACGACATACTCAAACAATTTGTCCTTGCTGTAAAGATCAAGGATATCCCCCGCTTCAAGCAAGTAAAGTTTTGCAAATACTTCCCCATAGGCGTTATGGTGCCCGCTGATGACGGTGTTCCCGATTTCACCCAGCGGCGCAGAGTTCACATGAAAACCGGCCGCAAATTTTTCGGGAACCAGATATTGTACATATTCCTTGCCCTCGATTTCCGTGGTCACCGCTTGAGCAATTTCCACTGGCGCGTCCAGATTGATCTTTGGGATGATGATGCGGTCCGGTATGTTTTCCGTGCTTCTGCTGCTGTTGCTGTCAATTTCATCTTCTGCAGCAAGCAGGGGCGCATAGCCAGCCTGATTGATCAGTTTTTCATTTTCCGAGATGTTCTGATCGGATACTTGCAGCAATACGATATTGTATATTGCATACAAGATGAGCAGGATTCCCAAGAATAGAAAAACGCGATTTTTCTTCATGAATATGTTTCGCTTGAAACCAGCCGGGCAACGATGTGCTTATGGTTTTCATATATTATAAGAACGATTTGAGTAGTATTGTACGCTTATCACACTGTTATAATTCCATTAAAGATTGATGCTAGGAGAGAAAAATGCATTTGGGATATTTGGAGATTCTGGTTATTATCGTGATCGTGTTGCTTCTCTTTGGACCTGGCCGTATTTCCAAAGTTGCTGGTGAGTTGGGGCAGGGGATCAAAGCCTTCAAAGAAGGACTGAGCGGCACGAAGAAAGATGAAAAATCGTCCAAGGAAGAAGAATCAGCGGACGACCAATCCGAAAAGAAAGAATAAAGAATAAGCGGACCGTATGCAGATTTTTGGCGGGGTGGGTCTTTCGGAAATCATTTTTGTTCTGATCTTGATGGTCATTCTGTTGGGACCTCAAAAAATGGTCGAAGGCGCTCGAAATTTGGGAAAAGCCATTCGAAAAGTGACCCATTCCCAGTTCTGGAAAGATGTTGTGCAGACTTCCAAAGAGATTGAAGAATTCCCTAAGAAGATCATGGATGAAACGGAACTGGAAGAAAAACTGCGGTCGATCGAGCGTGACATAAAAAAAGATTCTGATGAATCGGTTTCAGGCCTGACCCGTTCTCCGGAGTTTAAACCTCCCCAAGGAAAAAAAGAAAAACCCGACAAGCCGAAAAACCCTTAACATAACTATGCCAGTCGAAAAAAATAAGGAAATGCCCTTTTGGGACCATATTGAAGAGCTTCGCAAGCGCCTGTTCATAGCGTTGGTGGCGCTGATCATCGCTACGCTGATCAGTTTTTCCTTCACCGAAAAGGTCATCGACATTCTCACGGAGCCGGTGGGTGGAGTTACCGCCCTGCAATCCATTGAGGTGACCGAGAATATCGGTGTGTTCATGCGTGTGTCCCTCCTGTGCGGTGTGATCTTTGCACTGCCGGTCATCCTCTATGAGATACTGGCTTTTATCGTGCCCGGGTTGAAACCCAATGAACGGCGCTGGATCTTCATTGGGTTGAGTGTGGGCACTGTTTTCTTTGTGATCGGCATCCTATTCGCGTTCAAGGTCCTGCTTCCCAATGCGCTGCAGTTTCTGATCTCCTTTATGGAAGTTCAGACCATTCCACGTTTTTCAAGCTACATAAAATTCGTGACGACTTTATTGTTTTGGATCGGCGTTTCGTTTGAAATGCCGCTGATCATAGCTATCCTGGCGAAAGTCGGTGTTGTGAATGCCGGAATGTTGCTGAAATACTGGCGCTATGCGGTGATTGTCATTGCAGTGGTATCGGCGGTGATCACGCCTACCGTGGATCCGGTGAACATGGGTTTGTTGATGGTCCCGCTCATCGGTCTTTATTTCATCAGCATCTTGTTCGTATTTTTTGCCCAAGGGAAAGACAAGGCAGGAAAAGAGAAAAATTAACCACTGTCTTTTGAACAGGGCTAATCAGGGAGGTTTTTATGGAAAAAAGGAAATTAGGGAACAGTGCCTGTTTCATTTCTGTGATTGGGTTGGGCTGCTGGCAATTTTCCAAAAACCATGGGCTGCCCGGAAGTTATTGGGGTGACATGGGTGAAAATACCATTGCAGCCATCGTTCAGGAATCATTGCAAGATGGGGTAAATTGGTTTGATACGGCTGAGTTGTATGGCAATGGCATGTCAGAATGCATGCTTTCTGCATCGCTGCAGCAGCTCCAGGTCAATGAAAATGACATTGTAATTGCCACCAAATGGAATCCGGTATTGCGTTTTGCCAGTTCTATCGAGCGCACCTTCCCTGAGCGTGAAAAAAACCTGGCTCCCTATCCGGTGACCCTCCTGCAGGTGCACAATCCCTTCAGTGTATCCCCCATAAAGGAACAAATGCAGCGTATGGCGGCGCTGGTAAAGGAAAACAAGATCAAACTGATTGGGGTGAGCAATTTCAATCTTGCGAAAATGAGAAAAGCGAATGAAATCTTGCAGAGCGTTGATCTGGCATTGTCTTCCAACCAGATGCGTTATAACCTGCTCGACCGCTCCATTGAATTCAATGGGGTGCTGGACTATGCCCGTGAGCACCAGATCACTATCATTGCCTACTCACCGCTGGCACAAGGGCTGCTGACCGGGCGTTTTCATGAAGAGCTGGGTTTGATCAAGCGCCGCCCGGGTTTTCGCAGATATTTGCCGGCCTTTCAGGAGCGTTCACTGCAAAAGACTTTGCCATTGATCCGTGTTTTGCGCGAGATCGCAGAGGGGCACCGGGTCGTGCCGGCGCAGGTTGCACTGCGTTGGGTGATCCAATTCCATGGCGACGGGGTGGTTGCCATCCCCGGAGCCAGCTCTACGCTGCAAGCGCAACAAAATGCGGCCGTGATGGATTTTGAACTCACGGCTGACGAATTGATTGCCCTGGATGCAGTTTCCCGCAAAGTTGCGAAAGTGAGCTCAGTAAATTAGATCTTCCTGCAGATGTCGGAGAAGATGGCAGGAAGGATTCCTCCATGCTGGTAATATTGCACTTCCATGGGGGTATCCAACCTGGCTATGGCCTGGAAGGCGGTGACCGTTCCATCCTGCTGGGTCACCTGTACCGTGACGATCTGCTTGGCTGGATGCACATCGTTGATCCCTGTAATGGTAAAGGTTTCCGATCCCTTGATTCCCCATAGCGCCGCGCTTTCCTCGGGTAAGAACTGCAATGGCAGAATCCCCATCATCACCAGATTGGAGCGGTGGATGCGTTCAAAGCTTTCCGCCAGCACCGCCCGCACTCCTAACAAGAAAGGTCCTTTTGCCGCCCAGTCGCGGCTGGAGCCGGTGCCATATTGCTTTCCGGCGATGAGGATGACAGGGATTCGGTCTTCTTCATAGCTTTTTGCCGCTTCATAGATCGACATTTCCTGGCCGGAGGGTTGAAAGATGGTTATGCCGCCTTCTTGCTCACCGACCAGTTTGTTGTGCAGTCGGGGGTTGCTGAAAATCCCCCTGGCCATCACCTCGTGGTTGCCGCGCCGGGAACCATAGGTGTTCAGATCGGCAGGATCGCCCCCGAGCTCCTGCAGGTATTTACCGGCCTCGCCCCTTGTTGCGATTTTTCCTGCGGGAGAAATATGATCGGTGGTGATGGAATCTCCAAAGTATGCCAGCAGTCGTGCATTCTTGATCTCCTGCTGGGTGTCAAAAAAGCGCTCGATGAAAGGTGGTTCCAGTAAATAACTAGACTTTATATTCCAATCGAACAGGCAGCCGGATTTCGCCTGTAAATTTTGCCAGTTGTGATCACCAGCCAGGCCGTGCTGGTAAACTGCTTGAAAAATATTGGCGTTGATGGAGCGCAGAGATTCTTTTATTTCATCCGCTGAAGGGATCACATCGGCAAGATAGACCGCCTCTCCATCCGGATTGTTTCCAATGGGTTCGGTGGATAGATCAATATTCACAGTTCCGGCCAGGGCGTAAGCGACCACCAGCATGGGGGCTGCCAGGTAGCATGCTTTCACGCTCTTATGGATGCGGCCTTCAAAATTCCTGTTTCCGGAAATGACCGCAGCGCTGACCAAGCCCTGTTGGGCGAGATCAACGATCGCTTCGGGCAGGGGTCCGGAATTTCCGATGCAGGTGGCGCATGCGTGCCCGCTGATCTGAAAGCCCAATCGTGCAAGATAAGGCAGCAAACCGCTTTGCGCAAGGTAAGCGTCAACCACCTTGGAACCGGGCGTGAAGCTTGTTTTAATATAAGGTTTTACACTTAAACCTTTTTCTACAGCTTTTTTTGCCAGCAATCCGGCTTCCAACAATGCTTGCGGGTTGGATGTGTTGGTGCAAGAGGTGATGGCAGCCAGGATGACAGCGCCATGCTGAAGTTCAAATTCCTGTGAATCCATCCTTAGCAGATATCGTTGGCTTTGCCCCTTTTCTCCCAATCCGAAACCATGATGTCCGATCGGAGCGGTCAACGAGGTGGTGAAAGTCTCTTTCAGCGTTCGAACCGGAATGAGGTCAAAGGGACGTTTGGGGCCCGCCAATATTGGCTCGATTTTGCTGAGGTCGACCTCCACGATCTCATCATAATCAGGATCTGCAGCGCCTGACGGCCGAAAGAGTTGTTGCGCTTTATAGTATGCTTCCACTAAAGCGACTTTTGTTGCATCTCGTCCGCTGAGCCGCAAGTAATCCAATGTTATTTCATCCACCGGAAAATAAGTGATGGTGGCCCCGCTTTCCGGTGTCATATTGGAGATCATGGCGCGGTCTTCCAGGCGTAACTGGCGCACTCCTTCGCCAAAGACCTCCACGAATTTTTCAACCACCCCATGCTCGCGTAAACGACTGGTGATGGTCAGCGTCAGGTCGGTGGGTGAGCAATCTTCAGGGAGGGTGCCGAGCAAGCGCAGCCCGACCACCTTGGGGCGCAAAAACTCGATCGGATAACCCAGCATGGCCGCCAGTGCTTCGATCCCGCCCACACCCCAGCCGAGCACACCCAATCCGTTGATCATGGTGGTGTGTGAATCGGTGCCCAATACGCAATCCGGGATCAAGGTGGATTGGTCTTGGTTTTGAGTGATGGCTGCCACATCAGCCAGGTATTCGAGATTGATCTGGTGGATGATGCCGTTGCCGGGCGGAACGATGTTCAAATTTTGAAAGGCCTGCTCGCTCCAGCGCAAGAACTCATACCGTTCGGTATTGCGCTGGAATTCCAGTTTTTCGTTCAACTCCCTGGCACCTTCGCAACCGGCGTGATCTACCTGTAAGGAATGGTCCACAACCAGATCCGTGCGGATGAGGGGGTTGACGGAGTGTGGATCGACCCCTTTTTTGGCAGCTGCAGAACGCAGAGCGGCCAGGTCGTTCAAAACCGGGATGCCGGTAAAATCCTGCAGAAGGACGCGGTTGGGCTGAAAGAGGATCATCGATGGAGTGGCATGATCATTTTGCAGAAGAGCGAGAACATGCTCCTTTGTGAATCCTTTGTTTCCGCAATTGCGCAGCATTCCTTCCAGCAGAATGCGCATGCAATAGGGCATTTTTTCAGGATTCCCAATCCCCTGTTTTTGAAGGTCAGGAATGCTGAAATATTGAAAGGTCTGGTTCTGAGCGGTGAGCGATCTTTTCAATGGGGCGAAATCATTCATCATAACCATGCTCTTCTTTCTATTCCATGTTGTCGATGACGAGCGTGGAAAATTGAGAGGTGCTGACAAGGCTGCTGCCTGGTAATTGGGTGTGCAGATCGAACGTGACGTTTCCGCTCCGGATCGTCTTTTCGAGTCCCCGGCGGATCAAGGCTGCGGCTTCATGCCATTCCAGAAAGTCGAACATCATTGCCCCTGATAAGATGAGGGAACTGGGGTTGGCTTTATCCTGCCCGGCAATATCCTCTGCAGAACCATGATTGGCTTCGAACAAACCCCATCCTTGTTCGTAATTGATATTTGCTCCTGGCGATACCCCGATCCCCCCCACCAGCGCTGCAAATGCATCGGAAAGATAGTCTCCGTTCAGATTGGTCGTTACAACCACATCGAAATCGGCCGGATTTGCGATCGCCTTCGCAAAAGCATTATCTGCGATCAGATCATCCACAAAGACCAATCCTCTTTTCAGGGCGCTGGCTTTTTCGAGGTCGGCTTCCTCTTTCCCCTTTTTCTGCGCTGTTTTTTTCCAGGTACGTTTTGTATAACAGAGGTCTCGAAAATCCCGCTCGGCTGCTTCGTATGCCCAATTCCGAAAGGCCCCTTCGGTATATTTCATGATGTTGCCTTTGTGAATGATGCTTACTTTTTTGCGCTGATTCTGTACCGCCCAGCGCATGGCAGCGTACATGATGCGCTGCGATGCCTGTTTGGAGATGGGTTTCAAATCGATCCCCACCTCTTGCTGGTAGCGGAAGCGGGAGTATGCATCTGGAAAATTGGACCTCAGCAGCGCTAAGAGGGTCTCGTTCTCCTCGGTATCTGCCGGGAACTCAATGCCGGCGTACAGGTCTTCGGTGTTTTCGCGAAAAATGACCACATCCACATCCTCAGGGTGGGTCAGGGGGGAGGGCAGGCCGGGGAACCACTGGACCGGTCTGACACAACTGTAGAGGTCAAGCTCTTTCCGCAGGGTCACATTGAGGGAGGCATATCCTCCGCCAACGGGTGTGGTCAGGGGCCCTTTGATGGCTGCTTTGTGCTTTTTTAGCTCTGCAATGCTTTCGGCAGGCAGGTAATCCCCCTTTTCCTGGAAGGCCTTCTCCCCTGCCGCGATTTCCATCCATTCCACTGTGCGTGTGCCGGAATAGGCCAGGTTGATGGAATGCTCCAGCACCCGTCGTGTGCCGTTCCAAATATCGCCGCCGATTCCGTCCCCAATAATAAAGGGGATGGTGATTTTTTCTCCGTTGTTGTGTGTCATGCTGTGACCTTTCCTAGAGTCTTCGCGTAATTTTAGCATTGTTGAAATGCTTGTAAAAATTGCGAATGATGAGTAAAATATACCATATTAAATGGGACGCCGTCCCACTAATTGGAACAAAGAGGAGCCATGACCACAGAAAAAGTACAAATCTTGCAGCGTGTTATCGATATTCTGGATTGTTTTACCCTTGAACAACCTTCTTTGGGTGTGCGGGAGGTAGCCCGCAAGGTGGGGCTTTCCAGCAGCACCGCGGGAAGATTGATGTCGGCGATGAAAGATCTGCGCATTCTCAGTCAGGACCCGGTCAATAAAACCTATTCCATTGGTTCCCGTATGCTCACCTGGGCTGGCATCTATACCGCCACTTCTGACCTGCGGGCGGTTGCGTTGCCGGTGATGGTGAATCTGCTGGAACGCACACGGGAGACCATCAGTTTATATGTTCTGGAGGGAAAGGAACGGGTTTGCATCGAGCGTCTGGAAAGCCCGGAGCCGGTGCGCATCACGGCACGGGTGGGAAGACGTATTCCACTGTATGCCGGTTCAGCCGGAAAATGTATGCTGGCGTTCATGCCGGAGGCAAAATGTGAGGAGATTCTCAATCAAATTGTGCTGACACCGCTTACTCAGGCCACCATCCGCGATAAAGATACCCTGCGCAGGGATCTGGCGATCATCCGCAAGGAAGGATGTGCGGTCAGTTATGGCGAATGGATTCTGGAAGCATCCGGCGTGGCTGCGCCGATTTTCAATGAGTTTGGCTCCCTGGTGGCATCGTTGACCATTTCCGGCCCCGGTCAACGTTTCACGGAGGAAAAGATCCAGGGATATAAGGAATTGGTAAAAGAAAAAGCACGGGAGATTTCAAGTAAGTTGGGTTATATACCACGCTAAAGGATTTTGGAGAATTGATGCAATGGAGCTTGCAAAGAAATTGGAAGGAAAGATCAGGGAGGTGTACGAGCAGATGCGCTATATGCTGGCGGTTTCGGGTGAGACCATCATCAGTCAGGTTTCACTCCAGCAGTTTTTCAGCGGAAACCGCGGTGTTGATTTATTGGTGAGTGACGTATCGTATGTTGATCCATTTGACGGATTGCATTACCGCGGTGTTCCGCTGGATCAGGTGATGCAAAAACTGCCCAAACCGCAGGGCAGCGCTTTTCCGTACGCAGGCGGGCTGTTTGCTTTTTTGCTGACCGGTGACTTTCCGACGCTAGAGGAAGCCATGGAGGTGGAGGACCTTTGGAAGGAAAAAGCCGATATCCCTGATTATGTGCTCAACATACTGCGCACCATGCCGTCTGACTCGCACCCCATGACCATGTTTTCACAGGCCATCCTGGCATTGCAGGGGCAGTCGAAATTTGCAAAAACCTATTCCAATGGATTGTGCCGGGAGGACCATTGGAGGGTGATGCTGGAAGATAGTTTGGAATTGACTGCCAAGACGCCAGCCCTGGCTGCGGCCATCTATAACATAAAGTATGGAAATGGCTCCATGCGGAAGATCGATAAGGATCTCGATTGGAGTGCCAATTTTGCTCATCTTATTTATAAGGAATGGGACGTGCAGTACCAGGATTTGTGCCGGCTGTTCTTCTGCCTGCATGCTGACCAGGGGGTGGGGAATGTGTCTGCCCATGCGGCCTGCCTGGTAAATTCAGCCCTTTCCGATGTCTACTATTCCTGTTCGGCAGCCATGAATGGTCTGGCTGGCCCACTGCACGGTCGGGCCAATCAGGATTGCATTGAATGGCTGCTGAAGATCCTGGAACAGTTCAATGGGAGACTGCCCTCAAAAGTCGAATTGGAGAAGTTCGTTTGGGATACGCTGGAAAAAGGAAAAGTGATCCCCGGCTATGGGCACGCTGTGCTGCGCTGCACCGATCCGCGTTTTATCGCCCAGTATGAGTTTGGAAAACAATATATGCCTGACGACATGCTCTTTCAATTGGTTGACCTGCTGTATCAGATCGTGCCGGGTATTCTTAAAAAGCAGGGAAAAGCGAAGGGGGTTTGGCCGAATGTGGATGCGATCAGTGGAACACTGCAGTATCACTGTGGATTAAAACAGCTCGATTTTTATACCGTCCTTTTCGGCGTGGGCAGGATGCTGGGAATTACAGCAAATCTGGTCTGGAATCGGGCATTAATGTTGCCGTTGGAACGCCCTCAATCGATCACGTTTGAGATGGTAAAGAACCGCTTGCATGACATGAATGATTATTCCGGAATGAATCCTGATTTTCATTATTAATGCCTGCAAAAAAGAGTGCAATGAGAGGGCTGGCGCTGGGTATAATCAGCGTGGAAGATAGCCATGCAAGTATGCTGTGAACTGTGCGGTCGTAAAGAGGAATATGTGATTGCCAGATGGCGCTGCGATTGCGGCGGTGCCTGGACGTTGATCCCTTCTCGATCATTCCAGAGTGATTTGATTGAGAAGGATGTTCATTCGATCTGGCGCTATCGTTCTTTTTTCCCTGCCGAGATCGCAGCGCTGCGGGAATCTCTGGGCGCTGGCCTTACTCCCTTGCTGCCCTGCACGATCGATGACAGGGTGGTCTGCCTGAAACTTGATTTTCTCAATCCGACTGGTTCTTTCAAGGACCGCGGGGTTGAATTGATGATGAATGCTCTGGCTGCGGCCAGGGTGGAACAGATTGTAGAAGATTCCTCCGGCAATGCGGGGGCATCCGTGGCTGCCTATGCTGCCCGGCTGGGTATGAAGGCCTCCATTTTTGCTCCGCAGCACGCCTCCCCGGCAAAACTTGCCCAGATCGCGATGTACGGTGCGGCCATTCATACCATTCCCGGGTCGCGCCTCAATGCCAGCCAGGCGGCCTTCGAAGCGGTGGGGCGGGGTGTGGTTTTTGCTTCCCATGCCTGGAATCCGCTTTACCTCTTGGGGCAGCAAACTGCTGCCTGGGAACTGTGGGAGCAGAATGATCATCGTGCCCCTGATTGGGTGGTCGTGCCGGTTGGGCAGGGTGGAAATCTGCTTGGGTATTTTGAAGGTTTTCGGTTGCTGCTGGCAGCGGGCTTTATTCAGAAGTTGCCGGGGTTGATTGCAGTGCAGCCCCAACGTTTGGCTCCTATCTGTGATGCGTTCGAGCAGGGGTGGAAGGAATGGGTGGAGGTTTGTTCTCCGTCTGTCCCAAGTGTGGCGGAAGGTCTGGCGATCACCCGGCCGGTGCGCTGGAGGCATATTGTGCGAGCGATCAAAGAGAGCGGTGGTTTTTGCGTGAAAGTGCCGGAGGAAGATATCATCCCGGCTCAACGTTGGCTGGCTGAACGTGGGTTCTATGTGGAACCTACCAGTGCGGTGGTAATGGCAGCGTATCAACGCATCACAAAAATTGTGGAAAGGAACCAGTCGGTCGTTTTTTCGCTGACGGGCAATGGCCTGAAAGCGAATCCGGCAAGCATGCGGTAAAATCGAACCATGCAAAATCAATCCATGCATCCAATCTTTTTTACGCGGGGGGTACCCCCGGGGGCAAGCATTCCGGTCGATCAGCTTGCTGATTGTGCCAAAGCGGTGATCGCTGAAGAAGGGGCCAACATTCTTCAATACGCTCCCGCTGCCGGTTATCCGCCATTGCGGGAGCTGCTTGCTCAGAAAAAGAATATTTCCATGGAGAGGGTCATTTTGGGGCAGGGATCGCTGCAAATTCTCGATATCCTTTTCCATTGCTTGTTGCACCCTGGTGATGCGGTTGCAGTGGAACAGCCCACCTATGATCGTGTGCTGACCTTGATGCGCCGTGCCGGTCTGCGCATCTTTCCCATGAACCTGACGAACGATGGATTGGATCTGGATAATTTGCACAGCAAGCTGGAAAATGGCGAGCAGATACGCTTGATCTACACCATCCCCGATTTTCAGAACCCAAGCGGTTCGATCATGGCCCTTGAAAAACGAAAACGGCTGGTCGCACTGGCTGCTCGTTATAACTTCTTCATTGTGGAGGATTCTCCCTATCGTGATCTACGATATGAAGGAGAAGCGCTGCCCGCATTGTTTGACCTTGCTCCTGACACCACCATTCAGCTCTCTTCTTTCAGCAAGTTGATCAGCCCCGGGTTGCGGGTGGGATATGCGGTGTTGCCGCAGAATCTGACCACGACGGTGGTCCATTATGCGGAGGATACCTATATCAATCCAAGCTATTTAAATCATGCCGTGGTCTTCCGTTTTTTGCAGAACGGGTTCATGGAAGAACATTTACCTTTCTTGAAAAACCTCTATCGAACACGGCTGAAATGTATGTTGGCAGCGTTGGATTCAACCATGCCTGATCACTGCATTTGGACAAGACCAGAGGGCGGCTTCTTCATTGGTCTCTGGTTGTCGTCCAATAGCGGCCCGCTCTTGCTCGAGCGGGCGGAAGCACAGGGATTGCGCCTGACGGATGGTCGTGGTTTCTTCGTGAACGATGGAGGAAATTTCATTCGCCTTCCCTTCTGCGCGCTCAGCGAAGAGGAGATCCATCAGGGCATCTTGGCCTTGGCTGCATTGATCTCATCCTGATTCATTCTTGGTTCCTTTTTCATGAAATCACATTGCTAAGAGAATTATTAATACTTTTATCCCTGCAGGAATTTGCCTGTATCATGGGGCTATTATGATGAATATTATTGACTAAGTATTAATATGAAAATTCAAAGCAAATTGACTTGAAAACAATCTGCGCAGTTGCAAATAAAAGATTATAGATCGGAGGTACAGTGAGGGCAGCGTGATGCCTGAACAGGGATTTCGGTACAGCAATGCGGACAAAGTTTGGTGGTAGGTTCGGCAGGGGCCGGGTTTGTTTTGGATAGACGATTGATCTGGCGAATCACGATGAAGATTACGAAAGCAATGATGAGGAATTCCACCACGGTGTTCAGGAAAACACCGTAATTGATGGTCACTGCCCCGGCCGCCTGGGCTTCTTGCAGAGTTTTATAAGGATCCCCATTCAAGGTGACGAATAAGTTGCTGAAATCGACTTTTCCAAGCAGTAAACCGATGGGTGGCATGATGATATCGTTGACGAGTGAACTGATGATCTTTCCAAACGCACTTCCGATGATGATGCCTACCGCCAGATCCAATACATTACCACGTTGAATGAACTCTTTGAATTCTTTGATCATTCTGAATCCCTTCTTTTTAATCCATTATAGGGTGTTTCGGATCAGATTGGGATGTGAAAGGTCTGCTTGATCAAATAAAGGGCTTGCGAAAGGCATAATCTGCTGTACACTATTGATTATTGGGAAAATGGTTAGAATTATTCCGCCGCATAATTGTTAACTGTTCCGTTCTAATACTATATCGATAGAATGAATGAAGAAACAAGAATATGAATAATACTGTTTATGCATTGGCACGTTTTGCGGTCAGTCTCTATCCATTTTTGCATGCTTTGGCGACTGCAGTTGGGTCCGTCTTTGCTGTCAGCGGTGTTACGGATTTTATTTTCGATGTCTATTACATCTTTCGTTCCGTACGCCGTTTCTTCCTCTCCCGTAATTGGCCAAAACTTACCCTTGAACGGCTTGAGGCCCGTGAGCAGCAAAAGATCGCCGTGATCGTTGCTTGCTGGCATGAAGAGGCAGTCATTGCAAAAACATTGCGCAATGCCTGTGAATCCATTCATTATCGCAACTATGATATTTTCGTTGGAACATATCCCAATGATCCTGCGACGCAGCGTGAAGTGGATAAAGTCAATCGGGAATTTCCACAGGTGCATAAAGTTGTTACCGCCGATGATGGCCCTACCAATAAAGCGGCCAATCTGAACCAGGTCTTTGAGGCGATTCGGGATTACGAAAGAAAAACAGGATTGCAGTATGAGATTATCATCATGCATGATTCGGAGGATGTTATTCATCCGTATGAATTGCTTGTTTCCAATTATCTGATCCCTCGCATGGATGTTGTACAGATCCCTGTTTTCCCGATGGCTTTGCCATTGCGGCATTCCACTCATTGGACGTATGCCGATGAATTTGCTGAGAACCATACCAAATTGCTGCTGGTGCGTGAGATGATCGGTGGTTTTGTGCCTTCGGCAGGTGTGGGTACCGCTTTTACAAAACGCGCTTTTGAATTATTTGCGCTGGAAAATGAAAAGAAAATCTTCACCCCCGGTTCGCTGACCGAAGACTATGAATTGGGGTTGCGCATGAATTTGCGCGGTTATCGCGCTGCGTTTGTGCTTGTTCACCTTCCCCCTGAAAACCCTGATAAGAAGATGAAACGGAGCGCCACCGATTGGGTTGCGACAAGGGCGGTTTTTCCTCTGGATTTCAAACGTGCCGTCCGGCAAAAAACACGTTGGAATATTGGCATCGTTTTGCAGAGCTGGCAGAAGATCGGCTGGACGGGAAATGCGAAAGTTCGCTGGAACTTGTTCCAGGATCGTAAGGCCCTGTTTACCACGCCGGCGAACTTTTTAGGGTATTTTGTCCTGTTGTATTTCATTTTGTATCAAATTCTAAAAACTTATTTTGCTCAATATATGCCGCCTTTGATTGTAAAAGGCACTTTCCTGTGGTATTTGACCCTTATTTCAACTTTTTTCATGGTCTGGCGCTCTCTTTGCCGTGCCTATGCGGTTAATAAAATCTATGGTTTTTGGCCGGCCGTCACATCCATTCCCCGCTCCATTTGGGGCAATGTGATCAACTTCTTCGCCATCATGCGCGCCGTTCGCATTTATATCACCACCCGTATCCGCAAAGAACGGGTACAGTGGGATAAAACCGATCATGAGTTTCCATCGGAGGTTATTGAAGAGGAGCGCGCTTCACAACACGATCTTTCTGCAATGATGGAAAAACAGCTTGGAAAGGTCGAACTGGATGAGGAGGGGCTGATCCGCGATTTCACCCTAGTCATGCAGAAGGGTACGACAAAAGAAAAAGTATCCGCTATGCAGAAAATAGATCGCTCCACTGGCTCCATTCTGTTCCCTTACCTGGTGAAATACTACGATGACCCTGCCTGGCAGGTGAGGGGAGAGTTCTGCCGAACCTGCAGCTTTTTACGATATGCGCAGGCGGTGCCTTACCTTCGCAAACTATCCAGCGATCTCGATTGGACCGTGCGCAGCAACGCCGTTCGTGCCCTTGGGAAACTGGGCGAATTGGGCGAAAAAGAATTGTTGGATATTCTGAGAGGGGATGACAACTACGCCAGCGAGGCAGCCCAAGTCATTCTGGAACATCAAGTTTTCTTTAAAGAGAATGTACGGCGGCTTTTTTCGGATGATAAAGGTGAGATCAAACGTGGTCTGACTTTTCTGGAAGATTTGAAGAAATTCGGAAAATCAAAACTCGCTGACCAGTTGTTGAACCTTTATTTGGAAGGGAACGAAAAAGAGATTCGCACTTTTCTCGGTGAATGAGTTGGGTGCCCTATAATTTTTTGAATAGTTCATTCTTGATCAATTTCAAGAAGAGTTCAACCACCTGCGGATCAAACTGAATGTCTTTTTGCTCTTCAATATAGTCCAGTGTCTTTTTCGCATTCCACGCCTTGCGGTAAGGCCTATCTGAGGTAAGGGCATCCCATACGTCGACGACGGAGAATATCCTGGCTGAAAGAGGGATTTCCTCGCCCTTTAATTGCCGTGGGTAGCCGCTCCCATTCCACCACTCATGATGGCAGTAGGGAATATCCAGCGCTTGCCGAAGATGGGCGATGGGGCTGAGCAGGTTATAGGCGAATACGGGGTGTTTGCGCATGATCAGCCATTCCTCTTCTGTCAACGGCCCTGGTTTTAGCAAAATGGAATCGGGAATGCCCATTTTGCCGATGTCGTGCAGCAAGGCGCCGCGGCGGATGTGGATCAGATCCTTGTCGGCGATGCCCATCAATTGTGCCAGCCGCACGGTCATTTCTACCACTCTCTGCGTGTGCCCTTCGGTTTCCTGGTCGCGTAAGTCCAACGCGCGGGTCCATCCTTCCAGCGTCGTATCGTACGCTAAGGAAAGCTCGATGTTGGATCGTTGCAGGTTTTCGAGTAAAGTGGTGTTGTCGATGGCGATGGCTGCCTGCCCGGCCAGCGTTTCCAAAAAGAAGATCCAATCCTGGTCGGGGGTGATCAATTTTCGGTTAAAAATATCCAGCACGCCCTTGACTTGACCCTTTGCGATCAGGGGGACACTGTAGAAACTGAGAAAACCCTCTTCCTGCAGCAGCGGCAGGTATGCCATCCCCTCGTCGGATTCAAACAGATCTAATGCCTGTACAAGATGCCTTTCCATGGTCGCTTGGCCTGAGATCCCTTCACCCAATCTCAGTTTGTACGATTCAATGGTACGTGTCCGAAATCCTCTGCCGGCTGCAAAATTAAGCAGTTGAGTTTGTTGGTTCAGCAGCAGCACGGCAGCGGCATCGACATTTAATTTCTCGACCACCTGATCGAGCAAAA
This sequence comes from Pelolinea sp., assembly GCA_012797975.1. Classification (GTDB taxonomy): domain Bacteria; phylum Chloroflexota; class Anaerolineae; order Anaerolineales; family Anaerolineaceae; genus UBA4781. The sequence continues at coordinate 68,193 of JAAZOD010000030.1, forward strand.
TGTTCAGAGTTACACGCAGATCAAGGCTGGAATTGATTACCAGGTCGATGTCATGCAGGGCGGATAGGCGTTCCAACTGTCGTTGCGTTTGCTCCAGCAAGCGTGTATTTTCCATCGTAATGGCGATCTGTGATCCTAAAGATTCTACAAGGTGCAGGTCATTTTTGCTGAAAATTCCGGGCTTATATGATTGAACGGCCATGACACCAATGGCTTTTTCGTGAACGATGAGCGGAATGCCCAGCCAGGAACGGGCTGGTTGTTCCTCATGGATGGGCGTGGAAAAGACTTTTTCGGCAGTAAGGTCTTGGATAAGGAGCGGTTTTTGTTTTTGGATGACCCATCCAAACGGGCTATCAGGTTCTATTTGAAAAGGTATCCCTTCCCATTCGATTAACCGCTTATTATTTTCAATAGCTGAAACGACAACGTATTCATTATTGGGCTTAACAGTCTTTACAATGACAAATGTGTCGAGCGGTAGTATTTTCTTTACTTTTTCATAAATGGTGGAAAATAATTTTTCTGAATCCAAAACACTGGAAGTGGCAATCGCTGTTTCATAAAGCAGACTGATCTCTTTGGCCTGCTGCTGGGTGGATTCGAAAAGGTTTATTTTTTCAATTGCGATGGAGAGCGTGTCGGCAAAGGTGGTGAGCAGTCGTTTGTCTTCTTCCGTGAACGCATTTATTTCTTCGCTCTCGGCGTTGATGACGCCAATGGTGGCTTGATGCAACCTGATCGGCACCGCCAATTCCGATTTTGTTCTTGGGTCAAAGCTGTAATATTTTTTGTCTTTTTGAACATCTTCGCTGTAATATAACTCTCCACTTTGAAAAACATATCCAAGAATGCCCTCGGTAGAAGGAATGATCTTGTCTCTATTTTTTTTATCTGTTAATCCTTGATAGGAATCATGCATGATCAAACTGTTTGTCCCGTTGGCAAGATAGATGCCATAATTATTCAAGGAAAATACGCTGGTCAGTAATCTGGTTGCATCTGCAACCAGATCATCCATGGTTTGTGAAGTGGTGGCCGATAAGGTGATGCCATGCAAGATGGCCAGTTCCGATAATTGCCGTTGTAATGAAGCTTCATTGTTCATATGCTGTGTGATATCTTCTCCAATGCACAGGATTCCTTGATAGATTGAATTCTCATTCTCTAAAGCAGTGATATTCCATTTGACCAGTAATATATTTCCATCTTGAGTTTTCAATTCATCAATGTACTGGGCAGAATGCTTTTCGTGGGATGTTTTTTCGAGAATGTCTTTGATGGCTGTATTCTGTTCGTGAACGAAAACATCAGACCAGTTTTTCCCTTGGATGGATGCAAAGGACGAGTTTATTAAATGCAGAAAGAAGGGGTTGGCATAGCTGATTTTTTGGTTTTCATCCAAAGTCAGAACCAGCAGTTTGAGCCCGTTGAAAATCTTGTTGAAATGCGCGTTTGTTCTTTCGGTCATTCGAAATCAAATTCTTTCTTAAAAGAAAACGCCTACACCGATCTGCCATGCCATTCATAGCAACAATCTCGTAGAGGCGCCCTCCCCTGGATTCTATTCATCATTATATATGAAAATTACCCTGATGGTATTTCAATTTCTTTTTTTGTATAATAAAATTGTATATGTTCAGTATAGATCCTTTGGAAGGAATACGCTGTGGGGTATTAAGCATATACAATTCTTGGCGGTATTGAGAGGTATCGTTGGAGGGCATAAAACAGTCTATCTTGTTGCTTGGCGATCAAGCAGATTTTAGTGAACAAATATTTAAAATCGTTTGCGATAATGCATGGTGTGGATTAAATCTGATTCGATTAGAGAAGCGGATCGATGTTCAAAGAACACTGAAAACGAACAATATTTGTCTGATCCTTTTTTGTGTTAAGGACAGGCAGTATTTTGTCGATACCCTTAGTCTGGTGCAAAAATCAGGATACAGTGGTTCGTTAATTCCCATCACAAAGGGCAAAGATGCTGAAATTGCCGATCTGGCGCGGCAGCATGGCTTCGGGGATCCTTTATCGGCGGAAACGTTAACGGATTGCATCTTGTTGCAGGCCATCTTTTATACGATTGAAAAAAAGCGGATCTCGAATGAAATCAGTGTTCGAGATGCGATTCTTCGTTCAGTGAATTTTGCTGCCGAAAATTTCCTGAACAACCCGGATTGGAAAATGCACATCAAAGAAGTATTGCAAAAAATTGCCGAAGCCAGCCGGGTGGATAGGGTTTTCCTCTATGAAAATATCTATGAAGATCAGAATCTAAAAAGCGCACGGCTGGTCGAACGATGGATCGCTCCTGAAATTTCAGAAGAGCGGATTGCTGTACCGGGGGAAGAGCGGACATTTAAAGAAATGGGGTTGGAATCGTTTATCGAAGAGCTGCGAAATACCCGCTATGTTAAATCACATGTTCGCGATCTGCCTAAAAAACTGCAGCCTTTATTCCGAATGATAAATGTTCAATCTATTCTCATCGTTTCCATTTTCACGAACGGTGATTGGTGGGGTTTTATCGGTTTTGATCAGTGTAAATATGAACGAGAATGGAAAACACTTGAAATCGAAGAATTGAAGACGGCCAGCAGCATTATTTCAGCAGCCATCACCCGGCAGAAAACGGACGCGCGCTTGAAGTATCTGGCAACGCACGATTATTTGACGAATTTGCCGAACCGTCTGCTTTTTGAAGATCATCTCCATGGTGCAATGGCGCGTTCCCAGCGCTCAAAAAAATGGGTTGGGTTGTATGTTATTGATCTGGACCATTTCAAGAAGGTAAATGATACCCATGGTCATCCCTTTGGAGATAAGGTTCTCATCGAAGTGGGCAGGAGATTGCTGGGTGCCATTCGCTCCAGTGATACGGTTGCCCGGATCGGTGGTGACGAATTTGTTGTGCTTGGGGAAGATCTTTCTTCAATGGATGATGTGAATCGGGTGGGGAACAAGATTCTCATTGCATTTAGCGAGCCAATTGTATGCGATAATATTGATAATATTAAGGTTCAAATTACTCCTAGTGTCGGAATCAGCATCTATCCCGTGGATGGTGAGGATATGGAGAATTTGATGCGTTATGCTGATATCAGCCTGTACAGTGCAAAGAAGCAAGGAAATACCTTTAACGTTTATCAAGAAAGTGCAGGAAAACAATTATGGCTCGACAATTTACAAAAATTCTGATCTGCACAACGCATGAGAATGATGCCAAAAAGTATCACTCCTACCTGAAAAAAAATAGATCCCTTCGAACAGAAATAATAATTGAAACGACCCCCCAGAACTTGTTGCGCTCACTGGAAGGACGCGATGTTGATCTCCTTATTCTGGATCAGGATATCTATGGCTTGGAACCTGCCGATATTGCTGGGACATTGTTTAAAAAGGACAATCGCATACCTTGTTTGATTATTTCAGATGAGAGTGTCACTCCATTTATCAAAGAATTGATCCAGCAGGATATTATTTTTTCGATTGTTGCGGAATCCTGGCTGGATGAAGACATATTCAATTGGTTCGTTCTCCGCTTGATCAATGCCCATAAAAAGAAAATAGAACATGAAAATTTGCATCAAACCGATCGCTCGCTGTTAAATAATATTCCCGGCATGGCATTTCGTCGCAGGAATGATAAATGGGGAACCCTTACCTATGTCAGTGATGGTTGCAAAGACCTTACCGGCTATACCGCTTCAGAATTGTTGAACAGTCAAACCATTTCCTACTTCAGTTTGATCCATCCGGATGACCGAAAAATGGTAAGAGATGCGGTGGCGTATCGGCTTTCCAGGAATTCCAATTATCAGATCAGTTACCGTATTCTCAGTGCTCACGATGGATTGAGATGGGTGCGCGAATCGGGGAGCAGCGCTCGCGCATCGGATTGGAAGGATCCGCAGATCGAAGGGCTGATTGTCGATATCTCTGACCAGATGAAGTTGATGGAAGAACATCAGAAAGACAAGGATGAGCTGCAAAAGATCTACGATTATGTTTTTGCCGCCATTGGGATTATCGAAAAACGTACCTTTGTAGAAGTCAATGATTACTTCTGCAAGATGTTTGGTTATGATCGCTCGGAGATTATCGGTCAGAGCACCAGACTCCTTTATCAAAACGAGGAGGATTTTAACCGCTTTGGCCTTGAGAACAATCTGGAACTGGACAAAAAGGGTTTCGGAACTTTTTCCACCCGTATAAGAAAAAAGATGGAAGTCTCTTGGATGTGATTGTTACGACATCGCGTTTTTCTCAAAATGATCGGGAAGGTCCTGTTTCTTTTGTGATCATGGATATTTCAGAACAGGTCAAGACGAAACAATTACTCCAGGAGAACGAAGAAAAACGCAACTTGCTTATTCAACACATGAGTGAAGGCATCTTTTTTTCGGATGAAAAGGGGATGGTTTTGGAATGGAGTGATTCATTGGAAAGAATGATCGCCATTCCGCGAGAAGAAGTAGTGGGTGTCCCTTTCGATGCCATGATCGACCGGCTGATCGACCGAAGGATCGTAAAGGTTGATGGCGAAAAAGCCAAGCAATTTCTAAGGCAGGCCTTTGAAGATCGAAAAAAAGAAAGGTTCAATACGATTTGGGAAGGGGAAATGCTTACCCCACAGGGTGATTACCAAACCTTTCTTGCAGAACTTTTTATCTTCCAATCACCAAAGGGCAACGGCCTGGCGATCATTGTGCGGAATATTGATGCTCAAAAGAAACATGAAAAAGAACTGCAATTGATGGCAGATTTGACTGCCGTGATCCGAAAATGTGAGAATGATGCTGTGCTGGTTCGAAAATCTGTTATCGACATTTTGATGAGTTCTCTGAACCTGGATGGCATCGCCATGGCATCATTCGTTGATAATGGGGATGGGGGGACCATTGTTGAGGCCCGTGGCAGATTTGCCGAGAAGATCGGTACAAAAATTTCATGGAAAAACTGCATTGAACAGGCATCCCTTTATGGCGACAGTATTTTTGAGATTGGTGCAAACTGTCTTGAAAAGCTTTGCCCCGATAAAGAATTTATCGAATTGCCTAAAACTAGGATCAGCATTTCCCTCGTCATTGGTCGTGACCGTGTGGGTATGATCTTTGCATTTCATAAGGAACGTTTTTCTGAATATGAATATCGATTGTTGGATGCGGTTGGGAATGTGGCGGCCGTTGCTTTGAACCAGGCTATGACATTTGAACGAACAGAATTGCGTTTGAAGCGATTGGAGTCTTTACATGTCATCGATCAGGCAATCAGCGGCTTGTTCAATCTTGACCTCACCAATCGCATCATCCTGGATCAGGCAAAACAGCAACTTGGAGCGGATGCGGGTGATATCCTCATCCTCAATATGGCAACGAATATGATGGAATACTCTGCTATCTTTGGTTTTGACCATCTTGATGTGGAAGAGAAAAGGGTTCACCTCAGCCGCAGTATGGCTGGACAAATATTGTTGAATCGGGAACCCTGTGTCGTTTCCGACATCAGCAAACATGAACTGCCGTTTATTATGAAGCATTTGCAACGCCATAGCTTTCATGCCTATTTTGGTTTCCCGCTCATTGCCAAAGGGGAGCCGAAAGGGGTGATGGAGATTTATATGCAAACGCCTTTTCAACCGGATACCGAATGGTTGAATTTCCTTCAGTCTCTGGCAACCCAATCGAGCATCGCCATCGATAATATTCAACTCTTTGAAAAAATGCAAAGCATGCAGTATTTTTAGAAGAATTGGTTTATCATTCCCCTGTTCTTTAATCAATGGATCATTTTTCCTTTGGAGTTACCATGGAATGCGAACAAGAAAATAATCAAACGGGGTGCAATTGCAGTTATGAACCCTGTTCCCGCAAAGGAATTTGCTGCGAATGTGTACGCTACCACGTCCGTGTGCGAGAGCTTCCGGCCTGTTGTTTCCCGAATGAGGTTGAAAAGACCTACGATAGTTCTTTTGAGAGGTTCGCTGACCTTGTTGTATCTGGTAAGATATGAAAATCAGATGGAAAGATTGGCCAGATGAGTTGCTCATAGAATGGAAGTGAAGGGATAAAGAAGTGTTGATGAACAAGCTATCCAAGCCGCAAAAAATTACCCTGCTGATTCTGTTCATTTTTTCGGTTGCATACTTTTGGCTCTTTATTCCGGTGAATTCCTCCAGCAGTGAAGGAGGAAGCGTATTTTCTATTTTTTCAAATGATGAATATATCACGTACCCGTATGTTGAAAAAATGCTGCGGGGTGGCAAGGATATTCATGAGTTATGGGGAAATCTCATTATTTATGGAGATTACCATTATGGATATCCATTTTATTTTCTATCCACGCTGGTTTTATTACCGCGGCGCATTCTTCTGGGGGATGCGTTCTTTGCTGCCCGAACGACCAATATCTTGCTTTTAAGGCAAATGATCAATGTTTTACCGATGATCGCCGCTGCCTGGATCCTGGTTTATTACAAGACCCACTATCGGAAGGTTTTTCAATCGATCTTTCTTTTTCTCTTCTTTCTGATCGTGCCCAGCGTGGTACGCAGCAATATTTGGTGGTGGCATCCCGATTCGCTCACTTTTCTATTCATTGCGCTGACCTTCTTGTTCTTGCAAAAAGACGGGTATCAGTTGGGGAAAAACTTTTTCCTTGCGGCAGCCATGTGCGGATTGGCAGCTGCAACCAAATTGCTTGGCTTTTTCTTTTTCCTGACCATCCCGGTTTATCTGTTGATGGCCCGCTCCAAGCTTGGCGTTGCATGGAAAAAGATTGTTCAGAAAGCGCTGCTTTTTGTATGCGTGATGGCGGCCGTCATTGTGCTGGTAAACCCATTTCTGTGGTATGAAACGCCCAGAAATGAGATGATTGCGATCCAGCAATTCAAGCAAATCGAAATAAAAGAAGGATATACCAACGGTGATCCGGAGACATATCAAAAAGGCCCTGTGTATTGGAAATGGACTTTGGAGAATTGGTTTGGTTCGCCGGTTTTCTTGTGTTTTCTGATCGTTTCGGTGATAGTGGGTTGTTTTCACCGGAATGATTTTCAAGAGAATCTCTATCTGGCAACTTGGTCTTTTCCTTTCCTGCTCTATGCGTTATTTTTTGTGGCGCCCAAACCGGACCATTATATTTTTCCGGCTTTGATGCCTATCTTCCTGACTGTCCTGGATGTTCCCCAACTGTTGCTGGAAAAATGGAAAGGGCTTTCGAAATTGCAGAAAGGACTGGCTGTGTTCGTTCTGTGCGCGATTACCGTTCTGCTTTTCATGCAAGTGCGATTCAGCATGATGACGGATATACCGACATACCAGGAATATCTGCGGGTGAATATGTAGCACAGATGGTTTTCATTGTCCGGCGGCGTTGAGGGGAAGGAAAGAACAGGGGAACACTGATTAATTGAGGAATTGATGTATAGTAGATATTACTAAAAGAAAAATTATATCCAGGGAAATTATGAAAGTCATTATTCAAATTCCATGCTTCAATGAAGAAGAATATCTGCGGGATACGCTAAAAGAACTTCCTAGGCAGCTCAAGGACGTGGATGAAGTGATCTGGTTGGTGGTGAATGATGGAAGCAGTGACAGCACGGTTCAAGTGGCGATGGCGAGTGGAGCAGATTACGTTGTATCGCACACTCGCAATTTAGGCCTTTCCCGTACGTTCCGAACTGGGCTGGAAGCCTGTCTGTGGTTGGGCGCTGATATTATTGTCAATACCGATGCCGATAACCAGTATAATGCCAAGGACATTCAAAAGATCATTGATCCAATTCTGCAGGAAAAAGCTGATTATGTGGTCGGAGCGCGCCCGATCAAGGAAATTGAACATTTCTCTCCTTGGAAAAAGTTTTTACAGAGGGCGGGAAGCAAGCTTGTCAGCCGCTTAAGTCAACTGGATATTGAAGATACCACCAGCGGGTTTCGTGCCATGAATCGCAGGACCGCTCTCCAGTTGAATGTCTTTAACGAATATACCTATACCTTGGAAACCCTCATCCAATCAGGGCAGTTGAAAATTGCCACTGTGTTCATTCCGATCAGGGTGAATGCCAAAACACGGCCTTCGCGTCTTATCTCTTCGACTGTGAATTATTTGAAACGCTCGGCGATCATAATTTTTCGTAGTTTTTTAACGTATAAACCGCTCAAGATTTTTCTGACGGCCGGCACCGTTTCCATTCTTTGTGCTCTGGTTCTCGGCATCCGTTATCTTGTCTTTTTCTTTCACGGGGAAGGGACCGGACATGTTCAATCCCTGCTGTTGGCGATCATCTTCTTCATCCTGGGCACTTCCGGCTGGATGTTTGGCATGCAGGCGGACCTCATATCCGTCAACCGGCGGTTGTTGGAAGATGTTTCTCAGCGCATTAAACGGATGGAATCAAGGATCTTGCGGGAATCGGCTCTGGATTTTCCGGACTTGACCGATGCCAGATGGGATTTTCCGAAAGCGGCGAAAAAATAGAGATCTATGGGCAAAGACAGTTCTTCATTGATGAACCACAGCAAACAGACGATCAGGATGGTCGTTTGTTTTTGCACCGCATTCCTTTTTTCTTACAGCATCGCGGTCCATTTTCTTCATTTATACAGCCGTTCGGCGTCGGAAAAAATCCTGCTGCTGTTTCTGCTGACCGCATTGCTGGGATTCCTGTTCTATTTCATGCGGGAGGGGCTTGAGAGAAAACGACAATACAACGGACAGAACCTTGCCCGTCGTGTTTTCATCTTTTCGTTGATTCCCCTCTTGTTTTTAGGGATCTATTTCTATTTTTATTACGAACCGACCCCCTTTTTGACTTCTCATCAACTACAAATCACCAATATCTCCGGGGATACAGGGGGTGAAGATTGGAAACCGGTGGAGATCATCCGCATCACTTATCTGGATGGCACTTCCATCCCAGTGGAAGATTTGAGTTTTCTTGGAGAGCACTGGATCGCCGAAGGGAGTATTTTATTGAAACCCTCCTCGGCTGTGCAGTTTTCAAAGACTTATGTTGGTGCAGCAAATATCTCCTTTCGGTCCGATCCAGATCAGGGTCAGGTTTCCATAGTTTGGGATGGACAGGAGCAATCCGTTGACTTGGCGGTTGGCGATGAATCGATCGTGACCGTTTCGTTGACTCCAAATTCATGGGGAAAGCCAGAGGTGCTCTGGCAGGGGATGGCGGTATTATCGCTGGTCTCTGATTTTGTCTGCATTTTTTTAAGTATCTTATTCGTTGCAGTGCTTTTCTTGGATAACTATGATTCTGAGATTGGACGGTCGGCGAGATCACAACAAGCATTGAAATTCAATAAAACCGATCTGTTAATCATTCTGTTTTTGGTGGGCATCTCGTTGATCCTGTCGAAGAATCTTTTCGGTGGGCATTTCATGGACTATACCGCTTTATCGGGTGATGCGGGCAATTATGCGTCTTTTGCGGCAGCAAAAACCTATCCCGAACTGTTCGTCAATGATCCCTTGTTGTCTGATGCGGGTAATTTCAATGTCTACTCAACGTATCATGCCTATCTCACACAGGTCTTGGCTTCCCTCCTCGGAAATTTTGGCTCTGCTTTTATGGTTTTACAGCTTCCCCTTACGATCATGCAGTTGTGCGGTTTTTATTTACTGGGGAGGGAACTGTATGGCAGTCGCTTGTTTGGATTCTTTTTGGCGTCATTGTCCTTTATTTTTGTGCAAATTAATCTGAGTGAGTTTTGGGGTTATGTCACTTCCCCCATCCCTCGTTTTTCCTTTCAGGCCATTCTTCCCTTTTTATTGCTGCTTGTGTTGAAGAATGGGAGCGCTGTTAAACGCTGGCCATTCTTGATGGCGTTCACGGCTGCCACGGTGTATGTTCATCTGGTAAGTGCACCGGCCTGGAGCGCTGCCGTAATCCTCGCTTTGTGGTTCATGGCTCCTCGTTCGGTTCCATTCTCACAGAAATTCAAATACATGGCAATTGGATTGGCGATTTTCTTGTTGGTGCTTTCGCCATTTATCGTGAAATACTTCCAAAACACCGCTTTTGGAGAACAAGATGCCAATTCTTTTTCAGAGGTCTATGCCATCATCGATTATCGGTTGGCACAAGGCATGGTCGATTTTCATACCGCCATGGAGGATTTTTTCCACGTCGTGCTGGCAGCTGATGGATTGCATGGGCTGCTTTTTGTTGGCAGCATGCTGTCGCTGGTGGGCATGAATTTCATTGCCCGGGACGATGACGAAAAAAGGAACGTACGCGCAGTCACTATGTGGGTGGCGGGCATTTTAAGCGTTAGCATACTCTTTCCAATGGTCGATTTTGCGATCGCAAAGATTCTGCAGCGCAATCCCCTTGAGATTCAATTCTTAAGGGCGCTGCGCAATTTCATGCCGCTTTTCTATATTCTTTTCCTGTGGCCTTTCGCTGTGCTGTTTCGAAGAGGGGAAAAGAAATTTACTTTTCATAAAGTGATGTCTGTTGTTTTCTGTGTGGGTTTCCTGATCCTGTGGTGCAACGAGAACGAATTTCTTGCGACCCCGCTCCTCTCCCGTACGCTGACATGCTGGAAGGAGGGGCGCATCATTTGTCCTGAAAATGAGGAACTGGCCGTGCGGGATGATTTCTTCAGTGCCGTAAAAGATATGACCCCCTCCGGATCACGCATCCTGAGTGATGATCTGGCGATCAGGTATTATTCCTTGCGCCCCCTGGCTTTTTCCAAGAAGGATGGCGCCACCTTTTCATTCTCCAACCATGCAGCGTTATTGGATTGGTATGAAAAATCGTTGCTGTATGATGAGTTGGGATTGCTGAAGGGTGACTGGGATCAATATATTGTGGCGTATGTTCATTTTGCCCAGGTCGTTGATGCGGATTATGTTGTGATCGAACGCGCCTTTTCCTCAGCCGATTCTTACCCCGCGAACCTCGCATTGGTCTATACCAATGATGGCTATTCCCTGTTCGAACTCGCCGAATGAACAATGTCCATCATTTTTTCAAAATAGTGGATTGGGAAAGCATTGAAAATCAAGGGGGGATGTTTCCTTTAGTTTTCTGGAATGCGTTCCAACACCACCGACCCTTCCGTTCCATCACAGGGATCCATGCATTGATTGAACGGTAATAGTCTGAAATCATCTTGAAGGGAGGGATCTAGCTTAAGAAAACGATTGGTATATGCCTCTTCATTGAAAACAAGGATATCCGCTTCCTTGATCCATTTTTGAGCGAGCTCTTCATTCCAATATCCTCTCCCTTCGAGGAAATCAGGGTCGCCGCCGATTTGGTACGGGAAGTACATGTTCAATTGAGGCGGGAACAGTTTTACGTCGGGAAGGTAGAGGAATGGAATAGGGGTATATCCTTCCCAGTAGACCAAACTGCCCTCTGGTATCGTTTGTGCAAGCTCCTCCCCGATGTTCTCATACCAGGCGGGGATATCCATATCCGCATTTGTTTCAATGGAACCGTTCGCAGCAAGGATGAAAGTTGGAGAAAGAACAATTCCCAGAAGAAAACAAACGAGGAATAATGCGCTTCCATAACTGATTTCTTTCTTCTCGCCGCGGACGATTTTACGGAAGATGCCGGCTAATATCACGATGAGAATTCCGGCCAAAAAACCGGCGATCGCAGGCACTACAAATTCCTGAGTGGAAATGGGAATATGGAAACGGTTCAGCAGTACATCCCAAAGTTCATACGGTCCATGGAAAAATTGACGTGTGCTGATGCTTGGTAAATTCCAATTCATGAAAAATGCTGCAACGCTTCGGTAAAGGCTCAGACCAATTCCTGTGCATGCCAGGATGATGAAAAGCGCAAGCATCCAATACCTGTTCTTGTTCTGCCAGCTCAGCGTTTCTTTGAAAACGAAAGGAATCAGTGTAATGCCAAGGGGCAGATAAAATGCCTGGTAGGCCGGGAAACTGTACAGGATGTCATTGTCCATCATCGCATAGCCATAATGCAAGATGAGTAGGAAAAGAAAACTGCACGCCAGAAATGCAACTTTCTTGTTTTCGTTTTTATGAAACATGTCCTTGGGAGAATAGATTATAAAGGATGCCAAGCTGATGAATACCGGAAGGAAAAAGTACCGTACGCAATCAAAGAACACCTGTATCTGATAAATCGGTTTATATTCCCTATTTAAGAATGGTGTTCCCATATCTCCGATGGAAGAACTCAAGTGAAAGACGTGAGTGATCAATGAATCCAAGAACTTTGGAAAGAAGGGCTGCCAGATCGAATAATAGATTTGTGGCCAATAGAGTGCGTTGAAACCGATGAATGTGAAGATTCCTCCAAGTACGGGGAGGATGCTTTTACGAAAACCGTTCTCCCAGATGATATAGAGAAGCGTGAAAATGAATAGGGGAAGTAGATTTTGCCTGACCATGACGACCATGGCGGCAAGGATCGCCCCCAGCATAAGCTGATAGGATTTTCTATCTTTCCCTAAACAAAAGTACAGACTCCATACGATCAGTAGCGATGTGACCACCTGCGTCATTGCACGGGAATAATAGATGATCCAGGCAGGGGAGAGGGCATACAAGGCAATGGAAAAGGTAGCCCACCACTTTCCAGCCAACCGTTTCACCGTCAACCATTGGCCGGTCAGCATCAGAACGCTTAAGAAAACTGCGAAGTATCGTCCTGATGCGAGCCCTGGTGAAAATAATATCTGGGAGATGCCCAGCGAATAGAAAGCCAGAGGTGGTTTGTTGGTGATGGGTCCGCCTTCTTCAAAAGGTTGGTAGGTATTTTGCCAGTACCATTTTCCCTTTAGCAAATATGTTCCTTCATCCATTACCGGTTCGATGATGGGTACATAATGAATCGCTGTCGCCACATAAACAAGCAAGATCAGGATGGAAAGGATGAAAGGAAGAAGGTCTATTATTTTTTGTTTGTTTTTTTTCATGACTGCCACCTGGTTATTATAATAGTGAATCGAGAGCGCCGTTTTGAAGAAGTTATTTCATGAAACCAGGTGTCGCTTTCCATTTATAATAAGGTTTCATTTTTTATTCTCGGGAGCCGTCATGCCTATAGCAATCAAAAGTAAAAAACTTTATTCGGAAATACTGGGTGTTTCTTCGGATCAAATTGGTAAATATGTGCTTTTGCCGGGTGATCCGGCGCGTGTGCCTTTTTTGGCTAGCTTTTTTGCGGATGTGCACGCCGTGGCTGAAAAGTGGACCCATGTCACCTATACCGGCACTTTGAATGGTCAAAAAGCATCGGTGGTGTCCACCGGCATGGGCTGCCCGGCTATGGCCACCACACTGGAGGAATTGATCCGTTTAGGCGCACATACCTTTATTCGGGTGGGCACTTCCGGCACCATCCAGTGGAAAACCGATCCGTCCGATCTGATCATCACCTGGGCGGCTGCACGGGATGAAAGGACCTCCTTACGCTACCAGCCCATTTCTTTTCCGGCGGTTGCAGATGTGGATGTGACAACGGCATTGATGAATGCTGCCAGCGCTCTCTCATTGGGGCATCAGGTCGGCATATCACAATCCAAGGATGCTTTCTATGGGGAGCATGATCCGTTGGGGATGATCGGTTCTCATGCATTGCTGGAAAAACAAAAATCTTTTGAACGGGCCGGCATGCTGTGCAGCGAGATGGAAGTATCGACCTTGTTTGTGATCAGTTCGGTTCGCTCGGTGCGGGCAGGAGGGATCATGATGCTGGGCGGAAGCAAACCGGAAACTTTGCAGAATGTGTCAAAAGTTTGTGCAGAGGCATTGAAATTATTGGTCCAGTGGGATAAAGGATCATAAAGAGGTATATCGCACCATGACTATCAAAACATCCTACTCAAATTTTGTCTATCGACTGTATTCTTTCAACTTGCGATATCGAAAATTGGTTTGCTGGTGGAACAATGATGTTCTGAAGAAAAAACAGTACCACATTGGGTTGAGAAAAGGAGAAGGAAGTGCCAATGTGGTGATGGTTGAAACACCAGCCCAGGTGCGCCAGCTTGCAGAACACTTTCACGATTCGACGATTTTGGCTGATCATCGAGAATACTTGAGCATGCTGATCAAAACCCCTGCTGCGCAATTTTTAGCCATTTCAACTGGCATCGGGACCCCGCCCATCGCCATTGGGATGGAGGAATTGGCGATCATCGGCGCACAGCGTTTTGTGTATATTGGCTCCTGCAAACCAGTTTCACCCATGTTGAAAGAAGGCGATCTTTTCGTGGTGAAAGCGACTGTCAAAGAGGATGGTACCAGCCGCGAATATTTGCCAAGCATCATCCCGGCGGTGGGGGATGTGGGATTGATCAATGAAGTGCGATCGGTTTTGAAAAAAGCCGCCGTTCCTTTTCAGGTGGGAATCAGCGTTACGGTCGACCTTGATCCATACCACCTTTCAGAGCAGATTCCTTTAAAGCAGCAGTATGAGCAGCAAATGGAAGTGTTGAAAGCGGGCAGCGCGCTGGCGATAGACCGCGCAGCGGCTGGAGTGTATGCAGTGGCAACCAAAGTTCATAAACCTGCCTGTTGTATTTTGATGGCTGCGGAAGCCGAATCAGAATTGCCGTCGAACCTGATTGACACGCTTCCGGATCTTTTTTCAAAAGATTGTTAATATGCTTTCGAAGGCTGAACAGGTACGATTCTGTTAATGATTTTCAACAGGAAATGTCTCTGTTCTTCCTGATTGGTCGCTTATAATACCCTTCATTCAGGGAGTAATCATGAGTCAGAAAACAAAGAAGATCATTCGTGCCGTTGGATTGCTCGTTTTTCTGGCATTGGGGATCAAGATCTTGACCCCTTATGTCCAATCGATCCCGGAATCTCTGGGCGCTTTAAAACATCTCAATTACGGGTTGTTGGCTTTGGTGATATTTTTCGAATTCCTCAAGTACCTTAGTTCGGGCAATCTCATCAATTCCATCATCGGATTATTCAAGAACCATGTATCGGTCTGGCAGGCAACCATGATCGTACTGGCCTCCTCCAGTTTCGGGATGGTGGGTGGTGGGATGGCTGGTTCGGCTGCATCCACTTTTCAGTGGTTACGGGAACGAAACGTGAAAGGTCAGGCGGCTTTGATGGCGGGAATTTTACCCATTCTTTTCAGCGCTGCCTCCGTTCTGGTGTTGGCATTGGTGGGGATGATTTATCTGTTCGAGATTGGAAAACTGACAACCCCTCAGATTCGAGGTTTTTTGATTATTCTGGCATTGATCGGATTGGCACTTGTCTTCATTTTTCTATTCTTTCGGAATTCTCAAAAATCAAAAAACTTTGTATTAAAGGTCGTTGCAAAGATGGAAAAGATCACAAAAAAGAATTATGAAAAAGAAAAGATCCTTCAACAGGTGGATGAAGCATTTGAAATCCGCGATTTTTTCTTTCAAAAGGGGTGGAAGAATATGCTGTTTGCAAACAGCCTGATTTATATTTTCGATCTATTGTCAATGTATTTTCTTTTTCTGGCAGCCGGCATGCAGATTTCCCCTGCAGTGGTATTGATCGGTTATGGATTACCCTTGATTCTAGGGAAAGCGTCCTTCGTTCTTCCTGGAGGAATTGGGGTGGTGGAAAGTTCCATGATTGAGCTTTTTCAGCATGTGGGTGTTCCTTATGCCGAATCGGTGGTTGTTGCGCTTTCCTATCGCTTCATTGCCTTTTTGGTGCCCAGCATCCTGGGTTTTATCCTCGTTTTTGTGATGCAGAAAAAGGATAAAAACAAAGATTTTAATAGTAAGATGCATGTGGAATAATTCTTTTTTTGACGAAAACTCTGATAGAATTTCAAAATTATGTTTTTCAAAACGAAACAGTAGATTTGTTCAACGAAGGCGATAGCTGATAGGACACTTCAAATGGAAAAATTTTGTGCGGCAATGGAATTCGATAAGATTATATAAAACGTGGAAAAGAAAGACGCCATGAATTTTATTGTTGCTAAAATCAAATCTTAAAGGAGCGTTGTTTGAACAAAAATACCCAGAAGGTTTTGCGGTCCGTATTTCTGCTTGTTTTTTTTGGTGTTGGCGTATATCTTCTGCTTCCCCAATTGAATTCGGTCCAAAGATCGATGTATGTTCTAAAAAATCTGAAGTATTGGGCCTTGGCATTGGCGGTCATCTGTGAGACTATGAGCTATGTGGGATCCGGATATTTGATCAACTCACTCTTGGGATTGTTCAATGATCGGGTTTCCCTGTGGAGAAGTATCCTGATCGTGCTGGCTTCTGCCAGCATTGGAATGGTGGCAGGAGGGATGGTCGGTTCCAGTGCGGCCAGCTTTCAATGGCTCAAAAATAGCAAAGCAAAAGCCCAATCAGCAGCCATGGCAAGCACGCTACCTCTTCTGATGAACAACCTGGCGGTTTTGATCATCTCCCTTTTTGGAGTCATTTATCTCTTGTTCGTCCATGAAATGACGAAATTGCAGATCATCAGTTTCCTTTTTATTTTGATCATCCTTGTCCTTGTCATCATTGTTCTCTATCTGATCTTGTACAAACGTGAGAAATCATTTCCTATCCTGGTAAAAGTGATCGAATGGATCTATAAACGGATCAAGCGGCCCTTTAATGAAGAACGTATTACAAGACAATTGAATGAAGTTTTTGCGGCTTGGGATCTCCTGTTGAGCAAGGGTTGGAAGAAACCCGTTTTGGGTGTGGTCATGTGCTTTGGATTTGACATTGCCTCTCTTTTCTTCCTCTTTGTGGCTGCGAATAAGTTCATTAATCCCGGGGTGCTGCTGATCGGTTATGGGCTTCCGCTATTACTAGGAAAAGCAGCGCTGGTCATTCCCGGCGGTGTTGGGATCATTGAAACGACCATGGTCGCGCTGTATGAAAAATTGGGCGTGACCAATGGCGTTGCGGTGGTGGCGGTGCTCTCCTATCGCTTGATCTCGTTCTGGATCCCCAGTATCATGGGGTTTCCTGTCATCCCTTATTTGAACCATCTCACCACTGAACAGGATTAAGCTAATTTCTGGTTTTGATTCTTTTCTATTTCTCTATTGAATGCGGATGATCCTGCCTGAATTGGGCAGAAGGTTGGGGATGAGCAGTTTACCATCTTGGTATTCAAAGGTTTCTCCCGTTAATAGGTCTACTGCTGAAGAATGAATCACCGGGCTTGGAATATCGAGGGCGATGGCTTGTTGGCTGGAATTCACCGCCGTCAGGATGCTTTCCTGCTCGTTCTCTCGCAAAAATGCAAATTGCTCACCAGAAACCAGCACCTGTCGATAACTCCCGGTTTGGAGGGCGGATGAATGACGGCGAATATCGGCCAGTTTTGCAATGGTTTCAGGCAGACCACTCACGTCTGGATTGCACAGCATATGCTGTGGATCGAGTTGCGGGCGCAGCATGTGATCATCGGATTCGGTGCGTTTGCCGGTAATTCCCCATTCACTTCCATAATAAATGGAAGGAATGCCCGGTATGCAAAATAACAGGCAGTACACCGGATAGACATGAGCTGGATTGGTGAGATTGCTCAGTAAACGGTTCACATCATGATTGTCCACGAATGAATAGGGCAGAAAGTGGCGGTAAATCCCCTGTTCTCCGAATTGGCGATTGAGAGAGTAAGCGATCTCGAAATAGTTATGGTCCACATGGCTGGAATATAACCCTTTATAGCATTCATAATTGGTCACAGAATCGAGGGCACCGCAGTTCACCCAGTGGGCATAATTGCCGTGAATGATCTCACCCATCATCCAAAAATCAGACCGATACGCTTTGCAGCGGCTGGAGAGTTGTTGCAAGAAGGATAAGTCGATGCAATCTGCCGCATCAATCCTTAATCCATCGATGCCAAACTCGTTCATCCAAAGATCAGCAGCGGAGAAGAGATAATCACAAACAGCGCGGTTTTGCAGGTTCAGTTTTACCAGGTCATAATGATTGTTCCAGCCATGATAGGCAAACGCATCTCCCGAGGGGCTCTGCCGATTAAAATCGATTCCGGAAAACCAATCCAGGTATTGCGAATTTTTCCCTTGCTGCTGCAGGTCTTTGAATGCAAAAAAATCACGACCAACATGGTTGAAAACGCCATCCAGGATGACATGGATTCCATTTTTGTGGAATAGGGAAACCAACTCTTTGAGGGTTTGATTCTCGCCCAGCCGCCGGTCAACCCGAAAATAATCGGCCGTATCGTAGCCATGTGCGCTTGATTCGAAAACCGGCCCCAAATAAACCGCATTGACTTGCATGTCCTGTAGATGCGGCAGCCATCTTTCCAGTTCCTTCAATCTTGGGGTGACCGGAGCGGAAAAATCGTTCTTCTGTGGAGCGCCCAGACAACCCAAAGGGTAGATGTGATAGAAAACGCTTTTATTGATCCAATTTTCCATTCGTTATTTCTCCATTTATCAGGAATGCGTGGTTGATTTGATTATGAGAAAATTCCATGCATGAATTGATGGACGGCAGTGCTGACAATGGTTTCATCCAATTCGATTTGTGACCTGATCTTCATTCCTATGTACGTGTTGATGATTCCCAGAAAAGATACTGCATAGCGTTGATGGCGGCCGATCATATTGCCATGGTCCTGTGCCGCCTGTTGAAAGATGGATTCGGCCAGTGTCTGCTGTTTTTGTAAATACGGCAGGATTGCTTTGAAGGCGGTGCTTTGGGGCGGGGCGAACCAGCACGCCAGTTGAAAACGGTAGAAGGCTAGGTGTTGCTCTGCAAAAGAAAAATAGGTTCGGCTGATCGCCTCCAGGGTGCTTTTTACGTCTCGATGGTAAACTGCCGAAGTCTCCAGGTCATCAAACAATACAGAAAAATGCTTTTCCAAAATGCTCTCCAGCAGCCCCTCTTTGCTTCCAAAATAGTAATACATGGTGGGTTTGGTGATGCCGGCATTTTCTGCAATTTCCTGAACGCCGACCGCATCATAGCCACGCTCTGCAAAAAGATCCAAACCGATTTGTGAGATTTTTTCCTGGTTCTCCATGAGTATGGAGTATACCGAACGGTATACAAAATGTCAAGAAAGTGGAACATGAGGAATCACGTTTTAATGAAGAAATTGTGTATAATCACAATATCGAAACAATGCTAGAGTAGGTGTTTCGTTTCCAGATCGACAAAGTTGCGCCGTCGCATATAAAAAATCCAGGAGGATGATATGGCTTCAGTAAAATTTTTTTCATTAAAAACCAAAAAGCACGTAGTCATCGACAGCAGTAAGGTAAAGGTTGTTACTCTCAAGAACGGGCGCAAAGCAGCCGAAGCAATTGATCCAGAAACAGGGATCAAGTTATTCAAATTCTTATCCGCTGCGGAATTAAAAGAATTGAATCAATAAACTCTCAAGGGTATTTGTAATTTCAAATTAGCGAAGCACTTTCATTTTGCTCACATTGGGTAAAATGCATTTCAATGTGAGCAAGTGAAAGTTGCTTTTTATTCGGCTGGATTGGACCGCTCAGAGCATGGGATTTCCATGTGGTTCTTTGATTGATGGCCCAATAAGAATCATTGGCCAACCTTCGCTCACAGACTCCAAACCATGCCGTTGATGGCTTATTTTACATTCGTTGCGGTGGAGAACCTAGATCAGTTTCTCGATTGCCTGCTGCAATCTCTTCCCGGCGGCTGCCCAATTGAGTTCTTTTTCATATCGTTCACGGGTCGATCGGCATAGAGCGCTGTAAATGGCCGGATTATTGAGTAGTTCTTTGATGGTATACACATACAGGTCCGGAGAGCTGTTTTGGGGCAGTACGATCCCGGACACATTGTTTTTGACAGTGGTGGCCAGGCCGCCGGCACAGGTGGTAATGGTGGGAACGCCGAAAATAGCTGCCTCTGCCGGAACGATGCCGGCGGCCTCAAATCGCGCGGGATGGATCAGCAGATGCGCCCAGCGGTATTGGTCTAAATACGCTTCCCGCTGTACGGCATTGGTTTTGTCAAAATAACCTTTGTATGAAACAGGGTCCTGGTCTTTCCCTTCCTGTCCGACAATATGTAATTCCGTTGTTATTCCCTGCTGGTTCAGCCGTTCGGCAACTTGAATGGCGATGTCAACGCCTTTGCGGTAAGGTTCTTTTCCGACCAGCAGAAGGTGCAGCGGAAGCGTGATCTTCTGCGGAATTTGGATCGGACCCTGGTAAAAGGGCTCTGGCAGGGATGCCGGATTGGGGAAAACGAGCGTTTTATGGACGGGGAAATGATAGCGTTCTGCAAGTATCTGCGCGGACCATTCGCTATGCGTGACTGCCAGACTGGTCTTCTGCAATACTTTTCTTTCCCAATGCAGCATGCGTTGGTATTCCACTTCTGAAAATATCGGCCATTGTTCGTGCGAACCGATCAAAGTGGTGTCGAAACGATAGATGATGGGTGTGCTGGTTTTGCAGAGAACCAGCGGTGCGATGTTCCGGGAGAAGATCACGTCTGGCTTGTAATTCCTGATCTCCAGTTCGGTGGCCTGCCGGCTGGTGTGAAGGAAATGATTGGAGAATTTGGCATAACGCCGTGTGGTGATGAGACTGTGAATTTTTCGATATGCCTTTTCCACGAGAGAAGGATCATCGTGAAATGGCCCTATGATCCTTACGGCTGCCCCCATGCGTAGCAATGCTTGATAAAACTGGTAATCGGACCCACTACCTGCGTTGAGATCGTGCGGATCGTATCTGGCTGCAACGTACAATATTTTCATGGGCTAGTCGTTGTGTTTGTTTTTCTGAATACTTTTATGTTTTTCATCATAAAAGAAAGCGGCCTTTTTGTGAGGTGGGCAGGGTAATAAACAGGCATGGCTGGAATAATGGCGGCATTGATTTCTGTCATGGATCATCTCACGAATTGATTTAATGGATCGTTAACAGGTTTTATCCTTCAAATCGATATAATGATTGAAATAAATTATTCTCTTTTAACGGGTAAGAAAAATGAAACGATTTTTTATTATTGTCAGCGTTCTGATTTTTGCTGCCGCCGGTTGCACCACCTCAGCGAATGTTCCAAGTATTGATAGAAAGGATGATTCTTCTGTTGATTACCAGGTTTCCATCCCTTCCCCAACTGCTACCCCGCTGGTTGATCCCTATTCCATTGAAGCGTTGGAGAACCGCACGTATGGGGAGGGTGAATTGACCGTGGAATATTTGTGGGAACGTCAGCAAGATTTCGTCCGCTACTACATTACCTACACCAGCGATGGGTTGACCATCCATGGTTTTGTCGATATTCCGGAAGGGGAGGGGCCTTTCCCGGTGGTGATCGCCCTGCATGGCTATATCCCGACATCGGAATATGAGACGCTGGATTACTCCACCCGTTATGCTGATTCGATTGCGCGCCAGGGATACATCGTTCTACACCCGAACTTGCGCAATTTTCCACCATCCGACAGCCCGGAACGGGTGCGTGATTCTCTGACGGGGTATACGGTGGATGTGCTGAATCTGCTGGAGCTGGTACGGCAAGAAGCAGGGCGGCCGGGTATCTTTGAGCAGGCGGATATGGAGCACTTGGGAATTTGGGGGCACAGTCTGGGAGGTGGAATTGCCTTGCGCGTGGCGACGGTGGTTAAGGATATCGATGCCATCGTTCTTTATGGGGCTGTGACGCAGCGTTACAATGACACTCCCGTTGGATTGCCGGTATATGACCTGCGCGCGATCGATGCTCCCTTCAGCATTCATCATGGGTTGGAGGATAAAACCATCTCGCCCACCTGGTCGGAAACAATCTGTGATACCCTCACCGAGTTGGGAAAAGAGCATGAATGCTATTTCTATGAAGGGCAACCCCATACGTTTTTGCGATCCGGTGCAAGCGATGCCCTATTCATTCAAAGAACCATCGATTTTTTCAATGAATATCTTCAGAATTAGGTAGAATACTTCCAAAACACCGCTTGTCGTGGCAAGGATGGAAGTTTCAACGCTCATCCTTAAAATGGTTGTGAATCCTCTATAATTATGCTAGCATAACTAATCTGGTATTTTTTTGTTAAATCTATTATCGAAGAGGATTTGCAGTCATGATTTCTATTATCACAGATTCTGATTCCAGTTTGCCCAACGACCTAGCCCAACGCTATGGTATCAAACAGGTCCCCATCACCATTCAATTTGGTGAAGATATCTACAAGACCAATATCGAGATCGATGACCATAAGCTTTTCGAAAGGATCGACAAAGAAGGAAAATTGCCGACCACGGCCGCCCCATCTCCGGGCGATTTTGCGGAAGCATACCGGGAAGCGTTCGAGCAGGATAAGGCAGACACCCTGATCTGCTTCTGCGTGAGCAGTGAGATCAGCGGTACCTACAATGCTGCGAAATTAGCCGCGGAGGAATATTCTAAAAAGAAACGCATCGAGGTGGTGGATACCCGCAGTTTGACCATGGGACAGGGATATATGGCGATCATGGCGGCAGAACAGGTGCGGGAAGGCCAAACCGTTGAAAAGATCATTGCGGCTGCGCATGCACTGCGGGAAAGAACCCATGTGTATGGAGCTCTTTCAACCTTGAAATACCTTTCCATGAGCGGCAGGGTGAGCCACCTTGCAGCAGGAATGGCCGGCATGCTGCACATTAAACCGATCCTGGCTGTTCAAAATGGAAAACTGGATCTGATCGAAAAGGTACGTACACGAAGAAAAGCTTGGGCTCGCATCGTTGAGCTGGTGAAGCGCGATGTGGGCAGCAGCCGCGTGGAACGTATGTGTTTCTTGCATGTTGCCGCTGAAGAAGAGGCGCAAGAGTTCAAACAACGGTTGCAAGCCAGTGTAAAGTGTCCGGATGATACCCCTTTCATCCCCCTGACCCCGGGTTTGTCAGTGCATACTGGCGCGGGATTGGTCGGCGTTGCTTTCATTGTGGAATAACGGGCTCTCATAATTAGTAAACTAGTTTATAACTAACGGTATTATGGATGAACCGACTAAGTATGAAACAGTGGGAAGGATGTTGCCCTGCATCTGCCGTAACCATAAGAAGAATGCCGATCTCATGCTGGAAAGAAGCGGGCTTTATCAAGGTCAGGCGAAATTATTGATGATCCTGTATCGTGAAGATGGGATCAGCCATTCCAAAGTGGCATCGGAATTGCGCATTTCCCCCGCCGCAGCTTCGAAGGTGATCAAACGCATGGAGCAGGACGGGTATGTGTCTCGCATGACCGATGGCGCCGATGAGCGGGTATCCAGGGTTTTCTTGCAGCCCAAAGGGCAAATTCTGGCGAACAAAATCCATGCTATTTTTCAACAATTGGACCAATCAATGCTGGAAGGATTTTCAGACAGGGAAATTCAGGAGTTGTACGGCTTCTTGGAAAGGGTCCTGAAGAATTTGCAGGAAAATCTGAGCAGGTTCGAAGAAGGAAAGACCGCTTGACCCTGACGGCAGCAATCCTTGCATCGATCTTTTTAATTGACAAAAAACAGTTTTCCAACGATAATAGGCAACCAGTTAATAATAAACAAGTTAAATAAAAACTACAATCGATTATTATTTTCTTTCTCAGAGAATCAGGAAATCCCATAAACAAAAAGAACAAGAAGCGATCTTCGGAGGCAATACGTGGTTAAAACGTTGGCAAAATACATTGGTCAATATAAAAAACAGATGCTGCTTGCGCCGCTGTTGGTGCTTACCGATGTGATCGCTGAGTTGAGCATCCCCATGCTGATGTCGAAGATTGTGGATGAGGGAATTCCTGCTGGCGACACGAAGTACATCATCAAAATCGGTGTTTACATGATCCTGCTGGCGATCACGGCCATCATCTTTGGGGTGACCAACATGAAGGTATCTGCTACTGCCGGCCAGGGTTTTGGGGCAAATTTGCGCAATGCCCTTTTCGAAAAAGTGCAGAGTTTTTCATTTGCGAATATTGACCAATTCAGCACCGGATCCTTGGTGACACGCCTGACGAACGATGTGAACAACCTCCAAAATACCCTTACCATGGGCATCCGCATCCTGTTGCGATCACCCATGATGCTGATCGTTGCCATGTTTTTGGCATATCGCATCAGCCCTCGTCTGTCCATCGTCATGGCTTTGGCGATCATCATACTGGCGATCTCCATTACCTTGATCATAACCAATGCTAGAAAATTGTTCCGCGTCATGCAAACGCGCATGGATGCCCTGAACAGCACCATTCAGGAGAACCTGATCGGCATTCGTGTGGTGAAATCATTTGTGCGGCAGGATTTCGAGAAAAAGAAGTTCAAAAAGTCCAATGATGCCCTGACCGACGCCGGGGTCAGAGCGGCCAGTCTGGCGGTCATGAACATGCCAGTGATGATGCTGGTGATGAATGCGGCCACGCTGGCGATCATCGAGATCGGGGGCGGGCTGGTGTTCAACGGGGTAATGATGACCGGCGAACTGATCAGCTTTATCAGTTATGTGTTCCAGATCTTGAATTCGGTCATGATGCTTTCAATGATTTTCCTGATGCTCGCCAGAGCGGAAGCGAGCGGCAAGCGCATCCTTGAAGTGCTTGAAACCGAGGTGGATATCGCGGACCCGCTTGCGACAGGACCCGCTTCTGCTGTGAAAGAAGGTACGGCGTCTGAAATGACGACTTCTGGGCGCTATCCACAAGTGCATTCCGGAAAAATTGAATTCAAGCATGTCTCGTTCAAATACACTGTTACCGGAAAAGGCGAGGATGTATTATCGAATATTAATTTTTCCATCAACCCCGGTGAGATCATCGGCATTGTGGGAGGTACCGCGACGGGTAAAACTTCGCTGGTGAACCTCATCCCTCGCCTGTATGATGCTACCGAGGGATCAGTGTTGGTGGATGATGTGGATGTGCGCAGTTATAAACTGAATGATCTGCGGAAGGGCATCGGCATGGTGCTGCAGCAGAACACCCTGTTTACTGGGACGATCCGAGAGAATCTGCTGTGGGGCAATGAGAATGCGACGCAGGCAGAGATTGAGGCTGCATGCAAAGATGCCCAGGCGCATCAATTCATCATGTCCTTTCCAGATGGGTATGACACGTTCTTGGGTCAAGGCGGCGTCAATATTTCCGGCGGTCAAAAACAGCGGCTGTACATTGCCAGAGCGATGTTGAAAAAGCCGCAGATCCTTATTCTGGATGATAGCACCAGTGCGGTCGATTCAGCGACAGAAGAGAAGATCAGAGAATCGTTCTATGCCAATTTCAACGACACAACGGTTCTGATCATCGCACAACGCATCAGTTCGGTGAGCAAGGCCGATAAGATCCTGGTCCTGGATGACGGGAAAGTGATGGGGTTGGGATCTCATGGAGAACTTTTGAAGACCAATAAGATCTATCAAGAGATCAACGCTTCGCAGAAAGAAGGGGTCCTCAATGACTGAACAGCAAGAGCAA
This sequence comes from Pelolinea sp., assembly GCA_012797975.1. Classification (GTDB taxonomy): domain Bacteria; phylum Chloroflexota; class Anaerolineae; order Anaerolineales; family Anaerolineaceae; genus UBA4781. Next base: position 93,575 of record JAAZOD010000030.1, read on the forward strand.
AAACGATATTCCCAGGCCCGAGCAGGGCGATCGCAGGGTGGGCCGGCTGGCCATGTTGGCAGCTTTGAAAAACCGAAGAATGCGAGCAAGGCCCTGACCAGGGTGCTGCAGTATCTTGGGAAGGATAAAGGATTGTTGATCCTGGTCATTTTCCTTTTGCTATTGAACACAGGTACCTCATTGGCCGGCAGTTACTTCCTCAAACCCATGATCAACACGTATATTCTTCCGGGCGATCTGGCAGGTTTGGGCACTGCACTCCTGCAACTGGCGGGGATCTACCTGGTCGGCGTTGTTTCCGCGTTGTTGCAAAGCCGGTTGATGGTGCGCATTGCTCAAAAGGCCACCAATACCTTGCGCCGCGACCTTTTTGACAAGCTGCAGACTCTGCCGCTACGATTCTTTGATGCCAATACGCATGGCGAACTGATGAGCCGATTCACCAACGATGTGGACAATGTGCACATGGCGCTGGAACAGTCTGCCCCTCAGTTCTTTTCCAGCATCCTCATTTTCGCGGGTTCCATGGTCATGATGATTGTTCTGAGCCCCACCCTTTTCCTTGTAACAGGATCGGTGCTGGTTTTGATGTTCTTCATTGCCAAAAAAATCACTGCCATCAGCACAAAATATTACCGTGACCAGCAAAAAACGCTGGGAATGGCAAATGGCTACATTGAAGAAATGGTGGGTGGATTAAAGGTGGTTAAAGTATTCACGCACGAAAAGAAAGCCATTGAGACCTTTGCTCAGTATAACGAAGATTATCGGAAAGCTTCCACCAATGCCAACTTTTCCGCTGGTGCTGTGATGCCTACGCTGAACAATATGAACAATGTCTCCTACGCCGTCACCGCGATGGTGGGGGGATTGCTGGCGGTGGTTGGCAAATTTGACCTGGGTTCTCTGGCGGCTTTTTTGCAGTATTCCCGCCAGATCGGGCAGCCGGTGATCCAGATCACCAATCAGCTCAACAATGTTCTGGCTGCGCTGGCTGGTGCGGAACGCATCTTTGAGGTCATGGATCAGGAATCGGAAGAGGATGGCGGTATTGTCACGTTGGTCGGCATTGAGAAAAAAGAAGATGGTTCCATGGAAGTTCTGGACAAGAAACAGCGACCCAGCCACTGGGCGTGGAAATATCTGCAGGAAGATGGAAGCGTGAAATATGTTGAGTTAAAAGGCGATGTCCGTTTCCACGATGTGACGTTCGGCTATGAGCCGGATCAGGTGGTATTGAAGAACATTTCGTTGTTTGCCAAACCCGGGCAGAAGATCGCTTTTGTCGGTTCCACCGGGGCTGGAAAGACCACCATCACCAATTTGATCAATCGCTTCTATGATACCTATCAGGGACAGATCACCTTTGATGGCATTGATATCAAATTGATCAAAAAAGCTGATGTGCGCCGTTCACTGGGCATGGTTCTGCAAGATACGCACCTGTTCACCGGTACCGTGATGGAAAATATCCGCTACGGGCGGCTGGATGCGACTGACGAAGAATGTATCGAAGCGGCGAAGCAGGTGAGCGCCCATTCCTTCATTAAACGCCTGCCGCAGGGCTATGAAACCGAACTGAGCGGAGATGGCACAAACCTTTCGCAGGGGCAGCGCCAGCTTCTGGCCATCGCCCGGGCGGCTGTGGCTGATCCGCCGGTGATGGTGCTGGATGAGGCGACTAGCTCCATCGATACGCGCACCGAACGGTTGATCGAAAGGGGCATGGATACCCTGATGGAGGGGCGCACGGTCTTTGTGATCGCGCACCGCCTTTCCACCGTGCGCAATTCCAACGCCATCCTGGTCATCGAGAATGGTGAGATCATCGAACGCGGTGACCATGATGATCTGCTTGAACAAAAAGGCAGATATTACCAGCTCTATACCGGCCAGTATCAATTGACTTAATAGGTATTTAAAAATATTTGTATCTACAAAGTAACTTATAAACACAAAGTAACCAACTTGTAAATACAAAGTACGAATGATAGTAGATACATGAAATCTATTGCAAATGAGTGTGAAAAAAGGAATACTGTGATTGACTTATTGTCTTCTTTCTTTTCTTCTAATTTATCTTCATTAAACAAAAATTCTATTTTTCCAAAAGAGCCGTTTTTATTAATTTTCCATAATCTAATATTTGGAAATAAAAAGCCCAGAAAACGTGGCTTTTCAATTGATGTATTTTCATCTTTTGATAACATATGAAAAAAAGGTTCATTCCCATTTTGTATTGTCCCTAAATAATAAAGTTCTTCTTCTATTTGTTTACCACGATGAATTAGGGAGGAAGAAAGTGTTCTATTCCTCATTTCAATGATCCAAACAGCAATAGTAAGAAACAACATTATTATCCAGGAGAGAGGGTTGTTTGTTTTACTAATACCATTGTCTTTTGCGAAACTAAACCCTATTGCTGTGATAAAAAAACCAAAAGTAATAAAGCGAAAATTAATAATTTGCTGGAAATAAGAAGAGACTACAGAATATTCCGTTTCTAAAAAATTCCCACTCTTTTTATTCATTTTCTTTTAGAATACATGCCTTAAAGCATTTTACAACAGAATTTATCAAATAATCGAAATAAAAGAACATCTGCAATTTATTCTACAATGAAACAGCAATACCTCTATTAATAAAAACCTTCAAAACTACTCTTGTAAATAAAAGTGAATCCAGAGCAGAAATACTAAAATTCTTTTTCCACCACGATCGTACCGTGGGAAAGCAGCGCCGCGAGGGCACCGACCGCTGCCAGTTGAGGCGCGATCACCGTCCCCACCACACCGACCGTGAGCGGGATATTGATGAGGGTCTTTCCTTCTTCATCTTTAATGACAATGCTGCGGATGTTCCCTTCGTGGATCAGCTCTTTCACCTTTGCCAGGATCTCGTCCCCGGTCACATGGAATTCTTCACTCATCATTGCTCCTTTTCCTCTATCATTAATAATACGCACGAATGGCTTTCTTGTTTCGTGATGATGCCCTCTTTCTCTTGACATGCCCGGCTGTTTTCAGTAAGATTGATTGCAGTCAAACAAAGCGAGAAAAGTAGAAAATGTACATCGGCAAGTAATTGATTATGCACCTCCCGCAAAACCTCGCAAGGGGCAGTGCGGGCGTCCGACCAAGCGTCGGATGTTTTGGCATTCTTTTTCGAACCAAAACAGGAGGCAGCCATGCTTGCCGTTTCTCATTTAACCAAGACGTTCAATTTACAAACCTTATTCCGTGACAGCACTTTTTCCATCAATCCCACCGAACGGGTGGGATTGATCGGGCCGAACGGCAGTGGGAAAACCACCCTGCTGCGCATCCTGGCCGGATTGGAAGAAGCGGATTCGGGGCAGGTGCTGAAACCAGCCGGTCTGCGCATCGGCTACCTGGCGCAGGGGTTTGAGTTGCCGGAAGATCTGACCGTTGCGCAGGTTGTGAAAAAAACGGTTGGTGATGTGGATGCATTGACCGCAGAACTGGTGGCGCTTGCCCAACGCTTGTCTGATCAGCCCGGCCATGCCGGCCTTGCGAACCAGTATGATGATCTGCTGCGGCGGATGCAGAACGCCGAACCGGAGCGGGCCGCCAGGATCATTGCGGGTCTGGGGTTGAACGATGTCCCTGAGCATCTGCCGGTGGGTCGCTTGAGCGGCGGGCAAAAAACCCGCCTTTCCCTGGCATTGCTGCTGCTGGACGATCCGGAAATCCTTTTATTGGATGAACCCACCAATCACCTTGATATTGAAATGCTGGAATGGCTGGAGGATTGGCTGAAAGGTACCCGGAATGGGGCGTTGATCGTTTCGCACGATCGCATGTTCCTGGACCGAACGGTCACGCGCATTCTTGAACTGGATCCGCTTTCTCACGAACTGCGCGGTTATGCGGGGAACTACAGCGCGTATGTGCAGGCAAAGGAGAACGAGACCGATGCGCAGTGGTCGGCCTATAAAGATCAAGAAGCGGAGATTCGCCGCATGAAAGCGGATATCGCACGGGCGAAGGAGCAGGCCGCCCACACCGAACGGAAAGCCAGCGCCAATCATACCGGCAGCCCTGAGAACAAGATGGGCAAAGATCATCAAAAGCGGCTGGCAAAAAAAGTTGCCCAAAAAGCGAAATCGAGGGAAAAGAGGTTGGACCGATTCGTGGAATCGGCAGAGAAGGTTGAAAAACCGAAAGGCCCCCGCACCATTCGGGTGGAATTTGAAAAAGCACCTCATCTGGGCCGCTCGGTGATCCAGATGGAGCGGCTGAGCGTGGGTTTCCCCGGCTGTGCTCCGCTATTGGAAGATATCTATCTTCAGATAAGGGCAGCGCAGCGGATCGCCTTCACCGGGCCGAATGGTTGTGGAAAGACCACCCTGCTGCGCACGCTGGCGGGAGAATTGCCGCCTCTGGCGGGCCAGGTTGTGCTGGGCAGCAGCGTGCGGTTGAGATGGATGTCGCAGGATCTGCATTCCCTGCGATCGGAAAAAAGTGCGCTGGATCATGTATGGGAATATTTTCCGAACCAGACCGAAGCACGCCGTTTTCTGGGCTATTATCTGCTGACGGGGGATGAGGTGTTGAAGCCGGCCGTACAGCTCAGCTACGGGCAGCGCGCCCGCTTGATGCTGGCGCTGCTGGTGGTGAGCGGTTGCAATGTATTGCTGCTGGATGAACCCATCAATCATTTGGATATTTCCAGCCGTACCCAGTTCGAACAGGCCCTGAACGCCTTTTCCGGCGCCATTCTGATGGTGGTGCATGATCGCTATTTCATCGACCGTTTTGCCCAGCAGGTCTGGCAGGTGAAAGGGAAAAGGATCATCGCGGCTGGGAATATCGATCGTTCGCTACCATGCCCTGCAGAAACAGGAATGGCGTGAATGGTCACACTGGATCGATATCTTTCCTGACCAACCCGAAATAATCGATTCCAATGTTGGATTGCTTGCCTCCTGAAAGAGGGATCAGGATCCCTTCGGATGGAATGTTGATCGGGGATCTCTTTGGGTCTGTTTGAACCTGGAAATCATGCAGCCCTTTGGGATTTATCAGGATAAGGAACCGTTTTCCCTGTGGGTCCGTTTGAATGGTATACCCTGCGCCGGTCATGGTTTCCAGAATGGCGATCAACAGGTTCTCGGGAAGTTTCCGATGATTCTTTTGTATCGTATGGATGTCGCGCATCAAATCCTTGTGATGCTGGTAGATTTCTCCTTTTGAAAGGGTCTCCAATTTTGCTGACTTCAATAATTTCAACAATTTCATTTCAGGCAATGGTCCTTGTGCGAGCAGTGGCTGAGATGTGGTGATGGTGAGCTGCAATGCTTGCGCTTTTTTTAAACGGATCGGCCCGACTCGATAGGTGAATGTGGATTCGTCATAGATTCCTTCGACCGGCTGCGGGTTTCCGTTGATGGTGAGCGTATGGCGAAGAACACGCGTCAGTCCGCGCAGAAGGAGAACATAGGTTCTTTCGGAAGGTATCAAGCTTATGTCACCCTGTGCGGGTTCGATCGTGATCGATAGGGAATTTTCAGCACAGTGGGAATGGAAGTTCGTGATGCAAAAATGTGCTTGCCGGTAATTGCTTGTTTCGCCATCATCTTCGTAAAGGTCAAAATTTCCATCCCCGCCTGCAAAAATATGCAGCTCCATTTCCTCGGGGTTCGCAATCCCTCCCCATTTTCTTTTGGGCTGCAGAGGGATGATCGCTCCGGCTTTTGCAAATAGGGGCATTTCATCCAATGCTTTAGTTTGGACCTGCCAGGCGGGACCTGCGAATTTTTCTCCCGTAAAAAAGTCAAACCAGATCCCCTCGGGGAACCAGATCGCCTGTCGGCTCAGGCCGAGGTCTTTTTCCATGGGAGCCGTGATGGGGGCCGCCATGAGCTGATTGCCGAACAGGTACTGGTTGTAAGTGCGATAGGCATTTTCTTCCTCCGGCCAGGAATAATAAAGGGGTGTGCAGAGGGGCAATCCATCCTGTTCGTAGCGTCTTGCCATGCTGTACAGGTAGGGGATCAGGGCGTGACGAAATTGTAAAAGCTCTCTTGCAATTCGCAACACCTCCGCCCCAAACGCCCAGGGTTGATGATCGATGAAAATATCCTTGGTACAATGGATCCGCAAGATGGGGCTGAGCACGCCGAATTGGAGCCAGCGCACGTACAATTCCGCATCTTCCGTCCCTCGCATATGGCCCCCGATGTCGTGGCTCCACCAGCCATAAGCAGCGTTGGCAGAGGTGGCCGTAAAATAGGGTTGAAACGATAAGGCCTCCCAGCTTATGATCGTATCGCCGGAAAAACCGATCGGATAGCGATGATTGCCGGAGCCACCCCAGCGCGAGAAAATAACCGGGCGCTTCTTTTCCTCCCTTCCAAGGTCGAAGAAGTGCAGGTGGTTCAGCCACCATAAGGGGTCAAGGTTTGGCATCTTCGATAGATTTCCCTGTTGCCAGTCAAGCCACCAAAAATCCACCCCTTCTTTTTCAAGGGGATGCAGCAACTGGTCGAAATAAACTTCCGCAAATGCCGCATTGGCGATGTCGAATGGAATAGGATCTTTTTGGGATGGATCACGGCCTAAGGTTTGAGCGGCCTGCGCATAACGTTCTTCGTGCGGAAAGATACCTTCGGCGGGATGAAGGTTCAGGGTGGTTTTCAATCCTTGTTCGTGAAGCCAGCGGAGAAGCCCTTGGGGATCAGGGAAAAGTTCACGATTCCAGCTAAAGCCCGTCCAGCCGGTGCAGGCGTTTCCTGTTTTTGTGATATGCCAATCCATATCCAGAACGAATATCGATAATGGAATTTGCTCGTTGCGGAATTTTTGCACAAGCTCCTTCACATCCGATTGAGAATAGACCCAGTAGCGTGACCACCAGTTGCCGAGCATGAAGCGCGGGATCAGGGGGACGTTGCCCGCAATGCGTTGGTAATCTTGCAGAGCGGCTGCGTAATCATGTCCCGAGATCAAAATGTAAAGATCCTGGTAATCAGGATCCTCGGAACGGGGTTCGATCCACCCCGAGGAATTGAAGATCAAGCTCTCCGTGTCGTCGATCACCGCCCAGCCGGATCGGGATAGATATCCCGGCTGCAGGCGAATTGGACCTTTGGTTTTATCCAGCGTTCTGGCAGTTCCCGGGAAAAGGCCTGGATTTGGATCTGCGCAGCAGAAATGTGTTTCAGTGTCTTTGATAATGAATGCGAGATCGCCTTTGTGAAATCCCCGGTTTGCGTTGTGAAAATTCAATGTAAAATGTTCGGTTTCCAAATGGAAAGTATCTTTTTGGACGGTTACCGTTGTGGGTGGGGTGGGCTGGTTGCGGTACCAGAATTGTTGTGAAGGACGGTCTTCAAACCTTCCGCCCGGGCTGTATTCAATACGGATGAAACGTGAGGTGAGGAGGGAAAACCGCATGTTCTGAAAGAGGAACACTGCTTTGGGATTGGCAATTGCCTGTGCATAGATTTTTTCATTCATGGAATGGACCCTCACATCATGGCTTGACATTTGATGATTTGATTATATAATAATACTTAATTCACTAAATAAACAAAGAAACAGTATGAATTCCATCCAGCGTGCAGATCGTGACCTCATGCGAGGTATTAATCGTTCAATTATTTTGAACGTGATCAAGGCTCATGGACCTATCTCCAGAGCAGATATTGCGCATTTAACAGGATTGAGTCCTGCGACCGTCACCTCCATCACCGGTTTGTTGATCGAGGAGGATCTGATTTTTGAGAAATCCACCGGTGATTCGAGCGGAGGAAGGCCGCCGATTTTGCTGGCGTTAAATCCGCGCGGTGGTTTTGTCATTGGCATCAAATTGATGGAGTCGCAGGCGGTTGCAGCGCTTACTGACCTCAATGCAACGGTCATTGAAAAAACGAACGTTGAACTGCGCAATACCGAATTGACCTCTGTGATTGACGAGCTTGTGCTGCTGGTCGAAAATTTGATGAAGAACAACAAAATTCCTAAGAAACGGCTGTTCGGGGTGGGCATTGGCCTGGCGGGTGTGATCGATTCGGTGAACGGCATCTTGAGAAAGAGCCCCTTTTTTGGATGGAAGGATGTCCCATTTCGCGACCTCTTGGATGTGCGGCTGAAAGTCCCCATTTTCCTGGACAATGACGTGAATACCCTGACGCTCGGTGAAAAATGGCTTGATAACGGTGTGCATGCGGATAACTATGTGGTGATAACCGTTGGCCGCGGTATTGGGATGGGAATTATCATCAACGGGCAGATCTATCGCGGCAAGGGTGGCGGAGCGGGAGAGTTCGGTCACCTGGTGGTTAATCAAAATGGGCCTGTTTGTGATTGCGGAAAACGCGGCTGCCTGGAAAGCTACCTGGGCGATCAGGCACTGGTGATGCGGGCAAAACATGAAGTGGACCCTTCTATTGAAAGTATCGACGAACTAATTCAGATGGCTGCTGGTGGCAATATTGCTGCCGGTAAACTGTTTGAGTGGGCAGGTGATTTGCTGGGCCAGGAATTGGCGAATTTGATCAATCTCCTGGATCCGAAATTGATCATCATCAGCGGAGAAGGAGTACGCATGGGAGATCCGTTCTTCTCCTCCATGCGCGCTGCCATCCAAAAAAACGCTGTGCCGGAATTATTTGAGAACACGGAGATCCGTATCAATACGTGGGGTGACGATGTATGGGCGCGAGGTGCGGCCAGCCTCGTTATTGGCGAATTGTTTAATTCCCCAATTCAGAAGGAGGAGAGGTAGGAAACAAAACAAGAAAATTTTTTTGGCAAAAGTTAATTTATTCACCGTATAAAGTTTTGCAGACTCTTAAATAGAAAAGGAGTGGAAGATGAAAAATAAATATTTCTATATCGTGTTAACCTGTGTGCTCACTGTGGGGATGTTTCTTTCGGCATGCACCAAGACTGCCGCAAGCACTGAAACAACTGAACCTTCTTCCGGTGAAACCACTTCAAGCGAACCGGTGACCATCAAAGTCATGTCATATTTCGCGTATGATAATCCGGAGGTCGAACAAGCGGTGGTTGCAGCATTTGAAGAAAAATATCCGGATATCACGGTCGAGCTTGAGTCAGTTCCACTATCAGACATCATTCTGAAATATAAAACGCTGATCGCTGGAAATGAAGCACCCGATGTGATGGCGATGAATCTGGAAAATTCCTATGCGTTTGCATCTTTAGGGGCCATTGAACCGTTGGATCAATGGATTACAAGCAGCGGATTGGACACGAATATTTATTACAAGGCAACCCTGGATATGTGGAAGTTCGAAGGCGTTCAGTATTACATGCCAGCTACTTTCTCCGATGTCGTCTTATACTATAATAAGGATCTTTTTGACGCGGCTGGCTTGGCATATCCTGCCCGTGATTGGACCTGGGATGACCTGAAGGCCGCAGCAGTGGCTTTGACCAAGGATACCGATGGAGATGGAAAGATTGACCAATGGGGTTATAGTTTACCCTGGTGGCCCATCATGCTTGAGATGTACAATGCTTCGATCTGGAGTGAGGATGGCACAACCTGCACGTTGAATTCTCCTGAAGGTATTAAAGCGATCCAAACCATGGTGGATGCACGCTATACGGATAAATTTGCTCCTACCGCAGATCAGTTGGCAGAACAGGGTGACTGGGATATGTTCATCGCTGGACGGTTGGCCATGTTCCCGAGTGGTCCATGGGCTGTACAACCTTTCAATGATGGTGCCAAATTCACCTTTGATATCGCTCACATGCCTGCTGGCGACAAACAGGCTACGCAGGTGTATGCCAATTCGTATGGCATGTCCGCCACCTCTGAACATAAGGATGCAGCCTGGAAATTCATCGAATTCGCTACCGGACCAGAAGGAACAAAAATCCGCCAGGATGGAAAATATGAGATCTCCCCTGTAAAAGAGATTGCCGAAAAATATTATGTGGAGGCCTTGTCGGGAGATGATCCGGAACATGCCATCGTTTTCATGGAAGTCTTGGATTATGCAGTACCGCAGCCCCTGAATGAACACTGGTCAGAAATCAGTGATGCAGTTCAACAGCAACTGGACCTGGCATTGATTCAGGAAATCAGCGTTGAAGATGCTCTTGACGCTGCATGCCAAAGCATCAATGAGATACTAAGCAAGTAATGTGAATTTTTGAAAAACAGGGATGAGAGAATGAACGCTCATCCCTGTTTCATGGGAGCAGGATGAAGAAAAATCGAGAAAGATCACCGCGAGTGTCTTTATTGGCAAAGAATAAAATCAGAGAAGCGTTATGGGGATATTTATTTATCTCGCCTAATTTTTTAATTGTTTTGATTTTTACGATCCTTCCTGTGTTCTTTTCATCGTATATGAGCATGACAGACTGGAATATTTTGAGCAAACCGAACTTCATCGGGTTGGAAAATTACCAGCACATCCTGCAGGATGAAGTGGCGCGTGAGACTTTTTTCAATACATTTTATTTTTCGGTTCTCAGTGTGCCTGTCAGCCTGATTCTCTCATTACTGTTTGCAGTTTTTCTTAATCAAAAAATAAAAGGGATCGCGTTCTTCCGCACGGCATACTACATACCCTGTATATCCGCTTCCGTTGCGGTCAGCCTCATGTTCATGTGGTTGTTGGCGAATAATGGATTAATAAATCAGATGCTTACCAGTTTTGGATTGGGGCCTGTGAAATGGCTGACTGATCCGAAGATCGCCTTGAATTCTGTCATCGGCATTACGATCTGGAAGGGGTTGGGGGTGAATATCGTCATCTTCCTGGCTGCTCTTCAAGATATTCCACCTGAATTGGTGGAAGCGGCCTCGATCGATGGGGCGAATCGGGTTCAACAATTCTTTAAGGTTACCTTGCCTTTGCTGAGCCCGGTCATCTTTTTTGTGACAATCACTGGGGTTATTAATTCATTTCAAAGTTTTGACCTCGTATATAACATGACCAAAGGAGGGCCTGGTCATGCGACGACCCTGATTGGTTATTATATTTGGAAACAGGCCTTTGATTATTTGCACATGGGCTATGGGGCGGCATTGGCGAACCTTGTGTTCTTTGCCATCTTTATCTTGACCATCATTCAATGGATTCTGAGAAAACGCTGGGTTTACAGCGAGGAGTAAGGAATGTCTTCTGTTGATCGTTCACAAAGATCGAATTCTACGTTGAAAACACTCAACAGGGTGTTCGTCTATACGATTCTCATTGTCAGTTCCCTGATGATGCTCATTCCATTTGCATGGAGTGTCATTACCTCGCTGAAAAGCAATGAGAACGTATTCACCCATTCCGCGTTCTGGCTCCAATTCCCCCCTGATTTCTCTGCGTATAAAGAAATTTGGAACAGGATACCGCTCCTGAAATATACTGCCAACACTTTGAAGGTGGCTGTCATTGTCACGTTCGGACAGCTCTTTACTTCTTCGTTGGCTGGCTTTGCTTTTGCAAAAATGAAATTCCCCGGCAGGGATAAGCTATTTGTGATTTACCTGGCAACGATGATGGTACCGGGTGTGGTTTTGTTGATCCCTAATTTTGTGATCATGCGTACCATCGGGGCGATCGACACGCACTGGGCGTTGATCCTGTCAGCCGTTGGAAGTGTGTATGGGACTTTTCTGATGCGTCAATTCTTCCTTTCATTTCCCTCCGAACTGGAGGATGCGGCAAAACTGGATGGTTGCAATCCGTTCATGTTTTATTGGCATGTCTTGCTTCCCAATGCAAAACCCATTCTGACCACCCAGGGTTTGATGGCATTTCAATTCATCTGGAATGATTTTCAATGGCCTTTGATCGTCTTGAATTCAGAATCGAAACGTACTCTGCAGTTGGGTCTCTCATATCTGATGAGCGAATATTACACAGATTGGACTTTATTAATGGCCGCATCCGTGTTGACTTTGCTGCCGATAATCATTTTGTTCTTTATTGCTCAAAAGAACTTTATTCAAAGTTTTAAATTATCAGGATTGAAAGGATAAGTATGTATGCCCTCTCTCTACGAAAAAAGCATCCAAATTATCAAAAAAGGTCAGTATGAAAGTGGAGCATATATTGCCAGCCCAAATTTCCCGACCTATCAATACTGCTGGCTGCGGGATGGCAGTTTCACGGCATATGCCATGGACAGGGCAGGTGAGTATTCCAGCGCTGATGCGTTCTTCCGTTGGGCGGGTCGCACCATCCAAAAGCATTCTGACAAGGTTGAGGAAATTGAACAGCGATTGAAATCCGGTTTGCCGATCGGCAAAGATGATGTGTTGCATACGCGTTACGATCTCCGTGGCGAAGAAGTGACCGTGGATAGCGCCTGGGGAAATTTCCAAATCGATGGATATGGCACCTGGTTGTGGGCATTGGCAGAACATGTCAAACTAAGTGGAAATGAAAAGATCTTATGCGATCTGAAAGAATCCATTGAGATAACCCTGCATTATCTTGATCTGGTATGGCAAATGCCTAACTATGATTGCTGGGAGGAACACCCCGAATATCTTCACGCTTATTCCCTTGCTACGGTATTCGCCGGATTCGATTCCATGGCGATGCTTGGGGATTTGCGCCTGATTTCTTATGGCGAGAATTGCTTGAACGACAAAGCGGAGTATGTGAAAGGATTTTTATGGAGGAGTTCCGTTTCGGATGGAAAGATGGTAAAACACATCTGGCCAGCCAGAAATGACGAATTGCCTAAACCGGTCCCTCACAGTGGGGTGGATGCGAGCATGATAGGCATGGTCGTTCCTTATAAGGTCTTTGAAGCGGATGATCCCGTGCTGAAGAGGACGATTCCGTGCATCGAAAAAGACCTTCTTCGCCCGGGTGGTGGCGTTTACCGCTATAAAGCCGACGTTTATTATGGTGGCGGGGAATGGATCCTTTTAACCGCTTGGCTGGGATGGTATTATGTCAAAGTGGGAAGAGTCACGGAAGCAAAAAACTTGATGCGGTGGATTGAATCACAGGTTACCCCTGAAGGGTTTCTGCCGGAACAGGTGAGTGGACATGCCCTTTTCCCCAATCAATATGACCCATGGTTGAAGAAATGGGGTCCTGTTGCATCGCCATTGTTATGGTCCCATGCCATGTACATTATCCTTCATCAAGAAATCGCTCAAGCGGATTGAGATGAATACGATGGAGAGACAGGCAGGCCTGGTTATTCGCCATGAACCTTTGGGAGAACAACATCCCTATGAGGTGCTGCCCTGGGAGCGAAATCCGCGCTATCCTGCCTCCGGTGAAGCGGTGACCCTCGGATTCGCCATTGCCGGGAGTAAAAGAGCGGGCTCTGCGTGGTGCGAATGGTGGGAGGAGGGAAATGCAATTCCTCAACATGCCAGGGGAATTCTGAAAGACTCGGATGAGGTGAATGATTACTGGCAGGTCGTTTTGCCCGCTTTTGAAGGGAAAGAGACCATTCATTACCGTCTGGTTGCAAGGAATGAAGAAGAGCAGGTACAAACCGGCGAGTTCATGTTCGTTGTTCGAAAATGGGTAGCGGTGAAATCTGTCTTTTCCCTTGAAGCGATATCCGATGGTTGGGTTGCTTCATTGATGACTGATCAAGCGGATCTATGGGTTCGCTTGACCGTGAAAATATCGGAATCGGGCACTGTCGATTTTTGCTTTGCCCGCGAGCGTGAACCTGGAAATACGGGAGGTGTTCATCCCTCATTTCGGATAGGGAAAGGAGAAATACAAATCCGTTTTTATGAACGGGCATTTGGGATGGAGATTGCCTTCTCAAAAGAGCAAGCTCCCCTGAAATGTGAAGCAGTGTGGTTGCTGATCGATGGGGATGGTGCCGTAGCTCACTACCGCTTGGAGTTTAACAGCGCAGAGGATGAGGCATTTTTTGGATTTGGGGAGCGATTCAATGCCTTGGATCAGCGTGGGAATTGTTTGATCAATCATCTCTTCGCGCAATACCTTCACCAGGGAGAACGTTCCTATATTCCGATCCCTTTCTTTATTTCCTCGCACATCTATGGATTCTGGCTCGATACCGCTCAATGGGCGAAATTTGACCTTGCGGCAGGCAAACCGGATCGGTGGCTGGTGGAAGGGGAGGCGGAAGGGTCGGCCTTAAGGTTTAAGGTCTTCTTTCAAGATGACCCGTATGCCATTGTCAAGGCGTTCACAGATATCACCGGAAAACCGGCCTTGCCACCGCCTTGGGTTTTTGGATTGTGGATGAGCAGCAATGATTGGAACAGCCAGCAGGAGGTTCTGAGGCAGTTGGATCTATCGCAGAAGAACCAGATCCTTTCCACGGTGCTGGTCATCGAAGCGTGGAGCGATGAAAGCACCTATTACATCTGGAATGGCGCTCAATTTTTGCATAAACCTTCTGATCAATCCTATCAATTCACTGATTTTTCTTTTCCGCGGAATGGGTATTGGCCGAACTTGAGGGAGATGGTACAGAAAGTTCACGCTGCTGGTTCTCATGTAGTGCTCTGGCAAATTCCGGTGCTGAAACTTGGCAATCCTGACGAACACTCGGATGAGACACAGTCAAGACAGGATCGGGAGTATGCAATTTCAAAAGAATATGTGGTGCATCGCGCGGATGGCACTCCCCATTTTATTGAAGGACATATGCCTTGGTTTGCTGGAAGCAGTCTGTTGGATTTCACCAATCCGGAAGCGCGGCGATGGTGGTTTGAAAAGCGGGCCTATCTCCTGGATGAACTGGGAATCGATGGGTTCAAGACGGATGGAGGAGAACATATCTGGGATACCCAAACGGTCTTTTCCAATGGGGAACAGGGAAGGACAGGCATCAACCATTATCCCTTGTGGTATGAAAGTTCTTATCGCCGTTTTCTTGATGAGCATCGTCGTGGATTGACGAAATGTCGCGATGATCGGGTTTTGTTCAGCAGAGCCGGATATACGGGGATCCAACAATATAGCTGCCACTGGGCAGGTGATGAAGGATCCACTTGGGATGCCTTCCGTGCCACGCTTCGCGCGATGTTGAATGTCGGATTGGGGGGAATTTCATTCATTGGGTGGGACATCGCTGGATTTGCGGGGGAGATTCCTGCGAGCGAACTCTATTTGCGCGCGGCCGCTTTTTCCGTATTTTGCCCCATTATGCAATTCCATTCCGATGTTAACGCTCGTCGAATACCCAGCCGAGATCGCACGCCCTGGAATATTCAGGAAAGGACGGGCGACCTGACGGTTATCCCGACTTTTCGATCCTTGACGAATCTGCGCATGAATTTACTCCCCTATTTATTGGCCGAAGCGTGGAAGTCGAGCCAAACAGGCATTCCATTGATGCGAGCACTTCCTCTGGCGTTCCCGGATGATCCCGATTGCAGGAAATATCCCTATCAATATTTATTCGGTGATGCTTTAATGGTTGCACCTGTCATCAATGAAGGGGAAAAGGAAATCCCCATCTATTTGCCGCATGGTGAATGGCAGGATATCTGGGAAAGGAAACTCTACCGCGGTCCGCGGGAAATACAGCGCAAAGTTCCCATGGATCGAATTGCGGTCTTTCAACGCAAGCGCAGCATTTTACCGCTCAATTTAGGAGAGGAAGGTTGTTTGGGAAGTTTTGTTGGAAATTCCACAGACTCCTATCGACATCTCTTCCTGAGGATCTTTCCGGATAAAGAAGAAAAATATCCGTTGTATTCGGGAGCGGATGGAACAGTCCATTGGATCCATTATGCTGTCCATGATTTGGAAAAGAGGATGGAAATCGATCTGCCGGAAGTCGCGGATGGAATTCAAATCGAGCTCATTGGCGTGCGGGCGTTCGAGGTTTCGACAGCGCATGGTATTCTCAAAGAATCGCAAAACACGGCTGGTGAATTGGGAGAGGGCGCCTGGAAATATGTACCTTCCAAACAAAGCACCCAAATAAGGATTCCTGCCCGGCGAAATTACACTCAGATCAGGATAAGCTATTGATCGATCACTGCATTTTCCAGAATTGAAAATGTGTTTTTCTCACAATCGATCTCGGCCTGCAGGCCATACGGCATCACGAACATGGGATCGGTATGCCCAAAATCCATGCGGGTGATGATGGGCAGGTCATGGAGGCCTTGCTCTTCCCGCACCACCTGCAAGAGCGCTTGATCATATTGCTCAAAATCCTCAATGTTGATCTCTCCTCCCGGCCGCCCGAAGAGAATGCCCGAGAGTTTCTCCAGGATCCCCATGGCCGCATAGGTGCGCAAGCCACGCTCTACTGTTGCGGGTGAGGGAGCTTCTTCGGAAGTATCCAGGAAGAGGATGGCGTTCTCCCACGCTGCCGATTCGGGCCAGACGGGTGTGCCGCGCAGCCAATCCAGCACTTCAAAACAACCGCCGATCAAGTGCCCCCGCTGCACCCCCTCGCCCTGCAGAAATTTCCAGCCGCTGGCGGGATGCAGTGTGCGCTTTTGGGTTTGTTGAGCCGGGTCATCCCAGCTCAAACGCTGGCTGGTCCAGCCCTGAGGATTGGGTTCGATTACGCCGATCGGCGCGCTGGAAAACAAGGTCTTTTGCACCGCGATGACCATATACGGGAACAGTCCTCCGTTTTCAGCAAACCCGGCCATGATGGAAGGACCGTAGAAAGAGACCAACCCGGCTTGATAACAGGCCAGATGGCTGATGGTGGTGTCGGAACAACCCATGAATATCTTGGGATTGGAACGCATGACCTGCAGGTCAAGATAGGGCAGGATGCGGATGGAATCATCACCGCCGATGGTGGAGAAGATGGCTTTGATGGCGGGATCAGCAAAGGCCAGCATAAGGTCCTCCGCCCTGGCCTGTGGGTTGTGTGACAGCCACTCTGCATCCGATAAGGTGTGCGGCATTTCAACAACCTGTACGCCGAATGCGGTTTCGAGTTGCTGCTTCCCTGCTAAATAGCGCTGAGGGAATATCCCGGGGCCACCCCAGGAAAGGGAAACCGTGGCAACTTTATCGTCGCGCTGAAGTCTGGCTGGCTTGAGCATTTTCATTCCATTTCTTGATTAATGGTTTCATTCTACATCGAAAAAGAAGGAGACATAAAAAAGAGATTTTTATCGATTAGCTTGGAGGAGTAGATATCAGTTATATAGCTCTCTTGATCGATTCCTTCTGTTGTAGTTGCGGAGAATGCGTTCTGTTGAATAGAGAATAGATAAAAACAAAACACACCAAAAAACGAAATCGGTTAACGAAAGTTTGACTGTTTCCGACTTTGTCCATTCCCGTAGTATTTTTTGGAGCGCAGAAGGCAAGAAAAGAGTATCTGAGTTAATGTTGAAAACAGAAAAAACAAAAAAGATGGCTTTTTTTGCAAAAAACCAGATCAATACCTGGCTGGCAATGGGAATTGATAAAACCAAACAGATCAATACAAATATCATTCCGACCGAAATGCCAGTGCTAAAGGTTTCAAACGCTGAAAGGGGGAGCTGCAAGCAGTAATAACCACTGCCCACGATTACGGTAAAGGCCAAAATCCCGCTGATCAATCGTAGCAAGCGATCCCATCCAAATACGCTGAGTTGATTGGCGTTTGCAACTTCCAACATCTTCTCTTTTGCCATCGCTTCAGCGCTCAAGTTTTTTTGAGTTGGGTTGCCCTCGCCAAAGGGTTCCTTCTCTTTACTGAATGCCAGGAATTCCCTCAAATATTCCGGTTGATTTTTAAAACGAGGAAGAAAATATTTTTTGATTTTATTTCCTCGCTGAATAAAAAGGAGAATTGCTGTTCGAAAACCATAGGGCGCAAAAAAATTAATATTCTGAATATCCGCAATTTTAATTTTTTTCGTTTTCCAAAGTAATGGAAAGATCAAAGAAGGGGTTCGATGAAAAATTTCTGTATCGGAGAAGGAAACACGGGTTATAAGTCCTTCCATGAATGTGTATACAAAAATCCATCCAACCAAATAAGCTGGTAGACCTAGAAATAGGAATGCAATAAAGATAGACGTATTGTCCTCAAGGCCAGTTCTTATTAATCCCCACCACGAAACAAACGGCAATGCCCAGCAAAGTAAACCAAGCGGCAAAGCGACTATCCATGGCCAAAAACGATCTTTTTTTAGATCGAAATGATAGCTGGACAATTCAGTTTTCATCTTTATCCTCTTCATTCTTATTCAATTATTATAGTGAAAGGATGAGTTAAAGCAACGTATGGCGATTAGCTGTAAAGAGTTTTATAAATAATGGCCCATGGATAAATAATAAAAACTATAGAATTTTCTTCAAAAGCCCCAATTTTTCGAAGAAGATAATAACTCAAAAGAAAAAATTTTTGTATTCGATGGTTGCTATTAAATTAATAAAAACTATACTACGGATAGATAAAAGCTTACTGAGTACAGGTTGTTTTCATTATTTTTAATGAAGGAGGTGGATTGATGAAAAACGCATTTAATTTTTGTGTGAAAGCTTATTTTGGAGGGTGTATTGGTTGCTTCGGAGCTCTTACTTTCTTGCTTATTTTAGTGTTGGTTTTTGCACTAACCCTTGGCCCCGGTATCATGAATGGTGCGTCATCATTTGTTCAGTCCTTATCTGGAATGTTCGGTCAGGGTATTTCTTTACCAGGTTCTGGAAATACAAATACTTCCATTGACATGGAGAATTTGCCGGTGCTGGAAGTTTTTCTCACACAAGAGGAAAACCCTGACGCAACACATATTGAAACATTTAAAGCTGATGATTACAAGCAGGTCCGGTTCTGGGTGCGTGCACAAGAAGGAACTTCTGTAGATTTCACAATATTAATAACCATGCCGGATCAAAGTCAGGTACAGTTTGGTCCAACGTTCCAAACAGATCCGGAAGGAAACCCTGTTTCTTGTGGCCAGTTTGGCGATTGGGTTCCACAGGCTGGTAAGTATAAACTTGAAGCTCAAGTAACCAGTGCAAACATCACGGTTGGAGTGGTGGAATTTGAAGTCACGAATTGATCTTTTCTCTTAAACAGAAAAGATACGTTTGTCAGTCTTATCTACAATTATTCTGTTTAGAGTTGGCAATAGGTAAATGGTTTAGTTGAAACCACTTAAAATTTCCTAGACCGTTTTTAACAACTCTTTTTTATGGGATAAAGACTGCTTTAATGATTTCCCCATTCAAGGCTGCTTTGGCTCCGGAAATGAAATCAAGCAGAGGATATGTTGTAATAATATCTTTCACATTGATCTTCCCATTTTCAATGAGCTCCAGCGCTTTTTTGTGATGGTCTGGGGAATAAATGCTGGTGCCCGAGATGCGCAGATTGTGGTAGTGGATCTGGTTGTAATCGACCCTGACCTGGGCCTGCTCTTTGGGAAGGCCTGAAAAAACGATGATCTGCCCGCCGTGACTGCTGATGGCGATGGCCTGCTCCTGCACGATGGGGGCGGCGGTGGCGGTGAAAACCGCATCCACGCCGATCCCAGCGGTTATTGTTTTGATCTCATTTACCACATCCACATCGTTGGTATTGATGGTGGCATCCGGATGAAATATTTTCGCAACGTTCAGCCGGTCGTCATTGGGGTCGATCAGGATGATGGTCTGCACGCCGCGCTTGCGGATCAACTGCAAGAGCATGCAGCCGATCGCCCCCGAGCCAAAAATGGCCGCGCTGCGGACGGTGCTGAAATCCACCTTTTCCAGTGCGTGCAGGCAGGCGGCCAGGGGTTCTGAAACAGCCGCCTGGACCATATCGATGGATGGCGATAGGGGATTGATGACGCCGCGCCGCAATGCATCGGCGGGGATTGCAACATATTCCGCCAATCCCCCCGGCCAGACCTGGCCGATTTCCTGGTAGCTTTCACATAATTCGAGCCGCTGCTGGCGGCAGTAGATGCAGACGCCGCAATAAACGACCGGGGCGACCGCCAGGCGCATGCCTGTTTTCCATGCGGGTGATGCCTGCGATCCGACTTCCACGATCTCGCCGCAGATTTCGTGACCGATGATGAACGGGGGAGTTACCTTGCGATGCCCAAACTTCAACGTTCGCAGATCGGAACCGCACAAACCGCAGGTGATCACTTTTAACAGAATGTCGTTGGAAGATATGTGCGGAAGTGGAACTGCCTCGATGCCAAAATCCAGGGGCCCTCTGAAAATAACGGCATGCATGGTTTGCTTCATGATGGTCTTCCTTCTCTATCTTTTCCATCCCGGAATGGGATGCATTACCTCTTGATTTTACCTGTTAAAAGTGCTATAATCATAAGTGAACAAAAGAACAGCAGTGAACATTTGAACAATCATGCCGACTGATCCGATCACGCAAAAGCTTATGTATAAGATTGCCCGTGCGTACTACGAAGACAATCTTACCCATCAAGAAATTGGTGAGCGTTTTGGTTTGTCTCGCATCAAGGTGGGTCGGCTGTTGGAAAAAGCTCGCAAAGAAAAGCTGGTCCAGATCACCATTCAGGAACCGAAGATCGATGCAGATATTGAATTGGAAAATGCGATCGAGAAAAAATACCATGTGGATGAAGTGATCCTGGTTCCTCGCTATACCGAGCATCGCCGTACCTTGCGCGCGATCGGACAGGCCACCGCTGATTTTTTGGACCGTATCATTGTTGGTGACGAAGTGGTGGGGTTGACCTGGGGCGGCACCCTGCTGGCGGTTGTGGATGCCCTGCACAGCAATAATTGGCCCGGCATGAAAGTGGTCCAGTTGTTGGGAGGGCTTGGTTCCCCCGAAGCGGATATGTACGCTGCTGATCTCACCATTCGTATGGCTCAATCGTTCGGCGCAAAAGCCCGCTTGCTTTCAGCTCCGGGAATTGTGTCTTCCAAAGAGATCTGTGATGCGCTGTTGCAGGATCAACAGATTAAAGAGACCCTGGAATTGGGCTGCAAGGCGGATATCGGCTTGATCGGGCTGGGACGTCCTACTTCTAGTTCACCGGTGATCAGAGCCGGCATCCTGACCCCCAGCGAACTGGCAGAATTGGAGCAGCAGGGCGCGGTGGGCGATATGGGTTTGCGTTTTATGGACTCTAAAGGAGAGGCGATCCATAACGAGATCAACGACCGTATCATTGGCCTGAATTTTGAACAGTTCAAGGAAATAAAGAAATTGGTTGGTATTGCAGCAGGGCCGGAAAAGTTTGAAGTGGTGAAGGCATCCCTTATGGGTAATCTTTTGAGCGTTTTGATAACCGACTCTGATATTGGTAAACGGCTGGTTGAATAAAAGTAATCTTGAGGAGTTTTATTTAATGGAACTTGGTTCAACGATTATTATTTGTTTTGTCATTGCCTGGGCTATCCAATATGCCATGACGTATTTTCAGATGCGTCGCTTCAATAAACGGCTCAATGAACTGAAAAAGATCGGCGTTACCTCTGTGGGTATGTCGGGATCTGCCTATAAACGACGTACTTATGCGGTGCTGGTGATCGATAAAGACGAAAAAATCCTCAAGGCAGAGCAATTCTCTGGTTGGACGGTTTTTGCCGGGCTGAAACCGGTGAAGGAGCTGGAAGGGCTATCAACCAAGGATATCATGGATGATACGGTCGCGATTGCCATTCCTCCCAAAATGCGCAACGCGTTCAAGAATTCGGTCCAGCAGATTGAAAATGCCAGGAAAAGAGCCGCAGAACAGGGTTCACAAGATAATCATGAACAATCCGCGAAAAATATTCCAGGGGAAAAACTATAAGAAAGGAGGATGCAGATAGGGCAGAATTGAACCAGTGTTAAAGAATGAATCGTAAAAACAAAAAATTGGAGGTATATCACAATGGAAGGATTAGCAAAATTCGCTGAAGGTTTTATCGGTGTATTCCAGACCGGTGGTCAACAATTCGTTGGCTTGGTCACTGGGATCATTCCCACGTTGGTCGTCTTGATGACCGCAGTGAATGCCCTGATCGCACTGATCGGACCTGAAAAAATTGAAAAACTTGGTGAGGTAGCAGCCCGACCTGGTATTCTCTATTATCCATTACGGTACATGATCCTGCCGTTCCTGGCTGTCTTCTTCTTCACCAACCCAATGGCTTACACCATGGGACGTTTCTTACCCGAACGCTACAAACCGGCTTTCTACGATGCGGCGGTTAGCTACGTGCATCCACCCCTGGGTCTCTTCCCGCACGTCAACCCTGGTGAATACTTTGTCTGGGGCGGTATTGCGGCTGGCATCACCACATTAGGATTGCCCTTGGGTGACCTGGCAATTCGCTACTTGCTGATTGGTTTGGTCGTGATCCTGATCCGCGGTTGCGTAACGGAATGGATTACCGGCGTTATGATGAAGCGCAAAGCTGCTGAGAAGAAATAGGAGAGATTACAATGGCTAAATTCCTTGAAAAAATCGGACGCGGTGTAGGCAAAGTCGTTGGTCTGCTCTATCAGGCAGGTCGTGATTCCATCGACCAGGTTATCAAGAATGTTCTGCCCTTCATGGCTTTCATTTCCATGATCATCGGTATCATTCTTGCCACCGGTGTTGGCACCTTCTTGGCAAATACCCTGGCGCCGCTTGCTTCAAACTTGATCGGCTTGATTGTCATGTCGCTGATCATTGGCTTCCCGGTCATGTCTCCCCTGTTGGGCCCTGGTGCAGTCATTGCGCAGATCATCGGTACACTTCTGGGCACCCTGATTGGACAGGGTTCTATTCCCCCGCAGATGGCTCTTCCAGCGCTGTTCGCGATCAACCCGCAGGTCGGTTGCGATTTCATCCCCGTTGGTTTGTCACTGGGTGAAGCAGAACCTGAAACCGTTGAAGTCGGTGTCCCCGCCGTGTTGTTCTCCCGATTCTTTACTGGCCCCCTGGCAGTTGTGCTCGCCTGGTTGGCAAGCTTCGGGCTTTATTCCTAAAGTCTAGGAAAAAAACGAGTGAAGGGAGCAGATCCCTAAGGATCTGCTTCCCTTCACCGCACACAACATAATTATAATTGAAATAAGGAAAATAAAGAGGTTCCGAAACCATGGCAGAAAACAAATACCGAAAGATTAAAATCAAGGCTGGCCCTAAAGGTTGGGGTGGACCACTCGTTATTGAACCTACCGAAAGTCGCAATTTGATCTATTCCGTAACCGGCGGTGGTATTCATCCCCTGGCGGCAAAGATTGCCGAATTAACAGGCGGAACACCTTTTGATGGTTTTAAGTCAAGAGCTCCCTTCGAACAAATTGCAGTTTGCGTAATTGACTGCGGTGGCACAGCCCGCGTGGGCGTTTATCCAATGAAAAAAGTGCCGACCGTGGATATTTATCCAACGACCCCTTCAGGTCCCTTATTCCGATTTATCACCGAAGATGTTTTTGTTTCCGGCGTGAGGATCGAAGACCTGGAAGTGATCGAGTAATCTGCAAAGGTTCATTAACATAATCCGGAAATAACTTCTGTGAAAAAAACATGGAGGTTTGTTTTCGATTTTAAAAGGATCGGACCATGATCAAATATCAGGGAAAGATTATCTCGATCGGTCCATTGGTGGATGAGTTCAAACAGGCAGGCATTCTGGTCTTTTTTGGAAAGAATGCCCCTGAAGAATTGGTGGAGTTTTCCATTATCCATGATGCCAGTGAATTGATCGAGCCGCTTGGCGTTGGTGATACGGTTTTTCTCGGCGAAGAACCCTACAAGATTCTCTCGATTGGGGATGTTGCCAATACGAATTTGGCAAACCTCGGTCATTTAATATTGAAGTTCAGCGGTGAAACTGAAGCACGTCTTCCCGGAGATGTGAATGTTGAGTCAAGGCCAGTTCCTGAATTAAAGATAGGGCTTGAGTTCAAGATTGTTAAAAATGAATAAGATCAATTGGAGGATGTAGAATGTCCTTTAAACAAAAGTTGGAACAGTTTGAAAAGGAGAATAAAAGGCCTCTGCGCATTGGGTTGCTCGGTGCGGGACAAATGGGAACCGGTTTGATCAGCCAGATCGAAAAAATGCATGGCATGAAAGTGGTTGCGGTTGCCGATGTACGAAAGGATCGTGCCTATGATGCGTATCAAGAAGCTAGCGTTGAAAAAAACCTGATTGTAAAAAATGATGAAAATCCGGAAAAAGCTGCCCGTGAAATTGAGAGCGGAAAGCGCATTGCCTGCCACAGCGCGGAGATGATCACGGCGATCCCTACCCTGGATATCGTGGTCGAATCGACCGGTATCCCGGAGGTGGGTGCAAAATTTTGTCAGGACGCAATTCTCGCAAGAAAATCGGTTGTGAATATGAATGTGGAAACCGATGTCGTCATTGGATATCAGCTGACAAAAATGGCCGAAGCGGCAGGTGTGGTTTATACTCTCATTGCAGGCGATGAGCCCGGTTCAGTGAAGGAGTTGTATGATTTCGCAGATACCCTGGGCTTTGAGATCGTATGCATCGGAAAGGGAAAGAACAACCCGCTGCATCCGCAGGCCAATCCCGATACCTGTGCGAGTTCAGCCAAAGCGCAGAACATGAACCCCAAGATGCTGGCTGCCTTTGAAGATGGAACAAAAACCATGGCAGAGATGACCGCCATGGCAAATGGCACCGGTTACCAGCCGGAGGTTCGTGGCGCCCATGGACCAGCCGTAGAGGTCCATGAACTGCCAAAAGTGTTTTGTCCGAAAGAGGATGGTGGCATCCTTTCAACGCGTCGTGCGGTGGATTATGCGATGGGAAAGATCGCCCCCGGTGTCTTCGTGGTCATCACAACCGACCAACCCAAGATCATCGCCGATCTTAAATATTTGCATGTCAATAACTATGGAAAATATTGGGCTCTCTACCGACCCTACCACATGGCGAACCTTGAAGCGCCGATTTCGATCTTGCGGGCGTTTTTCTATCATGAAGAGACGCTGGCCACCCATCAGGCACCGGTCGCTGAAACCATCACCATGGCAAAACGCGATCTGAAGGCTGGCGAAAAGATCGATTATCTGGGCGGATACACCGTTTATGGTAACATTGAAAAGGCAGCGATTGCCCGAAAAGAAGGATTGGTCCCGCTGGGTCTGGTGGTTGGTGCAACGGTCACAAAGGGTATTAAACAAGGTGAAGCCATCCGCTGCTCAGAACTGGAGCTGAACCAGGAACAAACCATCTATCACTTAAGATGGCTGCAGGATCAAAGTCTGGGATATATCTAGATCGAAATTTGTTGAGTGATTATGCTAAAACGATTCCAAGACCTGACCTGGAAGGTCGTAAATTTAGTTAATCCGCCAACGAAAACGCAAAGGATCACACGCAATGCGGTTGTATCGCGTGTGATCCTGAAGAATTTTATGGAATCCGTGATCCGCATGGATCTAAAAGGATTCTTTGCCGGTTCATTGGGAGAGGTTTCGGTTCGGACCAGTGGGGGGAGATTTCTCATCACACCCGGCGATAGCCCTGTCTGCTTGCTTGCTGAAGATTCCATCTGCACTGCCGCTATCGAGAAAGAACAGGAAGTTGGAAATGAAGGTTTTCCCCATCATCTGCCCTGGCATCGCTTGATCTATAAGAATACTCAGGCAAAAGCTGCCATGCTCTGCCAGCCGGCGTATGCAACCCTTCTGGCCAATCAGCTTCAAAAGCCAAAGAACGATATATTCCTGGAAGCGAATTCCCTGGTCGATCAGGTGCAGGTCGCTTTGAAAGAGGATGTTGAGAAAATCGAAATGGGGGATGAAGGAATTCTTTTTATAAGGAATGTTGGGATCTTGCTGTGGGGCGCATCGTTGAGTGAGTTGTTAAACCGAGCTGAAATATTGGAACGGCTCAGCTTGCTTTCGATGGCGGGCAAGTAGCGCTGTTTCTACGGGGGTGTTTTTAAAGAAGCAAATGGGGGAAGGGTGGCCGGAAAGGCCGCGTGTTCCATGCAACACACAGTACAATTACAAAGCAGGAACCTATCACGGAAAGGTATTTTCATGTGTGGACGGCTTACGGTCGTATTGGATGCGGCGGCATATCAACTGGAATTTGATCTTCATATGGACGAGTCCGTCAGACGGAATTGGAAGGCGCTCTATAATGTCGCACCCGGCCAACTGGTCCCGGTGGTGAAAGATCCCAATGGCCGTTCTCTGGAATTCATGCGGTGGGGCTTGATGCCCCTGTGGGCAAAGGATGAAAAAACCGGCATCCGCTTGATCAATGTTCGTGCTGAAACCATTCTGGAAAAAGCGACCTTTCGCAAATTAATGCAACAGGGGCAGCGCTGTTTGATCTTTGCGGATGGTTTTTATGAATGGCAGGCCGCGCTGCAAAAAGGAACTTCGCCAACCCCTTATTATTTTCGCCTGAAAGATGGGAAACCGTTTGCGTTCGCCGGTTTGTGGGAAAATGGCTTTACCCCCGAAAAACAACCGCTCACCACCTGTGCCATCATCACCTGCGCCCCCAATACCCTGATGAGCAGTGTCCATCACCGCATGCCGGTCATCTTGAATGCCAGCATGGCTTGGGAATGGCTCGCTCCGAAACCGGGTGTGCAATTGGCTCCGCTTTTGAAACCATATCCTGGCGAGGAAATGGTGGCTTATCCGGTCAGTTCCATGGTGAACAGCACTGCCGTGAACGAACCGGGATGTATTCAACCGGCAGAATAGGGGAAATATCTTCTGGAATTCCTTGACAGTTTGATCATGAATTGATATATTTATATATAGAAATATATCTATATGAAAAGAACTTTTGATTGTGTGGAATTTTGTAAGGCATTAAGTGATCCGACCCGCCAGCAAATCTTGGAAATGCTGTTGGAGAAGGAAATGAGCGTGAATGAGATCGTCGCTGCTTTTTCTGTTTCTCAACCGACCATTTCCCACCATTTGGAATTGCTGTATCAGGCAGGGTTGGTTCTGCGAAGAAAAGATGGGAAACAAATTCTGTACCGAACGGATGATCAACAGGTATATTTCTGTTGTGGTAAATTGATCGCAAAATTTTCACCAGCCGACAAGTGAATACAAGGAGGAAGAAGTGGATACAAACAATGTCGCTGAAGTCAGGGATGTGGTTCGCAAGCATTACGGAGATCTGGCAGAGCAGGTGGATGAGAAGAACAAACGATCCACAGAATGCAGTTGTGGCTGCGGATGTGGCGGTGATTCTAAAAAGCAAAAGGATGACTCCAATTTTTCGTTGGAGGCCAACGAATATTCACCGGAGGCAGTGGCAGATCTGCCGGATAGCGTGAAAGACATTTCGCTGGGATGCGGAAATCCGACCGCCATTGCAGAATTGAAACCTGGAGAAGTGGTGCTGGATCTCGGTTCGGGCGGAGGTATTGATTGCTTTCTGGCTGCCAAACAGGTGGGCGATACCGGACATGTGATCGGACTTGATATGACCACGAAGATGATTGACCTGGCTCGCAGCAATGCGAGGAAGCGAGGGATACGAAATGTCGAATTCCAGTATGGATATATTGAAGATATCCCCTTGCCCGATGAAAGTGTGGATAGTGTTATTTCCAATTGCGTGATAAACCTTTCTGCCGATAAAGATGCCGTATTTCGTGAGACATATCGTGTGCTGAAAAAGGGTGGACGGCTGAATGTCTCCGATATTGTTACGCAAGGGAAATTACCGCATTTTATAAAAACCGAAGCCGAAGCATGGGCGGGTTGCATGGCGGGAGCGTTGGAAGAAGAGGATTATATTTCGCGTATGCGCGCTGCCGGATTTATTGAAATCGAGGTTCTGAAACGCGCTTTTTATCCGATGAGTGAAGTGGAAGGAATGGAAGCGCATAGAAAAGAAATGGACGAATTGGGGTTGAACGAGCAGGACCTCAATACCATGATTGCCAGCGTGACCATTCGGGCACGAAAATAGGGCGATATCGAAGTAAGAATAGTGTTTTCGTTCTAACTCTTCCTTTTGAAAAAAAGGAAGAGTTATTTGTTTATTTTCTTGATGGAAAGTTTCACCAGCATTGCCAGCAGTCCGATCACGGAAATGAGCACGATGGCGTAGCCGGCGATGGTTTGGGTGGGAATGGAAGGAATATTGGCGGAGGGGGTGTTTGTGACTGCTTGCGTCGTGGGGGTGGGGAAGTCGCTTACGGTAGGGACAATGGTGGGGGTCTGGGTAGGCGCACTGGTGGGGGTGACGGTGGCGGTGGGGATGGGGGTCGGCTTGCTTCCTGCCGGGAAGATCATTAATGGATCGTTATTGTAAATGGAGTCGGAGGTCAGATTGTTCAATTGCTTGATGGCATCGATCTTGGTCCCGTAGGCGGTGGCTATGGCCCACAACGATTGACCGTTTTGAACGATATGAACCACGCTGCCATCTGCTTGAGGCGTGGCGGTGACGACCGGAACGATGATCTGGGAAACCGCGTTCGTGGCGGTGGGGGCTCCGGGTATGGCGGTCGCTGAACTGCTGGTGGGGGAATACGATCCACCGCTGGAATAGCAGGCATGCAGAACATAGTAGTACCAGCCGTTGCCGGCAGTGGCAACACCTGCACCCACATCGGTATAGGCAGCGTAGGTGGCAGGCAGGCGGTGATCCGGGTCATCCCAGTAGCCATAAATTTCGTTGATATCCGCTTCACCATAGCTCATGGCAAAGTTCTCCGTGCAATGCACGGTGCCGCCATTCCCGTATCCGTACGCTGAAATTCTGCCTGAAGCGTTTCCGATATGGGTGTGCAATCCCTGCGCAGCCATGGCGTAGGCAGTGTCATAAGCAGTGACATCCAGGATCGGATTTTCGACCAGGGGGGTGTTTCCCGCGGCGGCGCGCCAGCCTTGGATCAGGGCAATCAGGTCCGCCGCTGTGGCCCCGCTTGCAGAAAAGACGTCTGCGGCAGGCATCCATAACAGGCCAAAGGTCAGGCAAAGGACTATCCAACGGAATATTTTCTTCATAGGATTTTCAAGTCTAACATGGTTTTACGAAAAAAGAGGGCATTCACAAGGGATGTAAAAACCAGAGGAATGCGAAGTATATTGGTTTCGATCAAACAATTTTACAGCAACCTATTTTCCTTTTTTTAATTCCTTGATAACTTGATCGGCTGCCATTTTCCCGGTAAGAATGGCAATAGGGAAACCAGATGGACTGAATGTCCACTGACCGGCTTGTACCACTCCAGGTAGTGGGTTTTTAATGGAATTTGCCACTTTTGGTAAGCGGCTTTCGGCGGGGATGGGCTTATTCGTGAATGACCATCCTGTAATGGCGCCATCCAGGGTACCTGCGATGTGCTGCATGGTGAGTGGGGTGGAGGAAAATTGATCGATCACAGCTGATTGAAGACCGGGGAAGATAGAATTATTGAGTGTTTGCAATATACATTGTTGGCTGAATGTTTTGAATTCCTCATACCAACCTTGCTCACGAATATAACGGGTTAACTGGTAATCAAAGAGCAAACTGATGATCAATCCAGTTTTACCAGCAGGAGCCAGGGTGCTATCGCGCAGTACGGGGATCGATATTTCATATGTAGATAGACCATAAAACTTCTTAAGCCAGACTTTTATCTCCCTGCGGGTCGTTCCCCATGGAAGCGGACCAGCCTGGGTCTGCCCTGTTCGCTGGGGAGTATAGAAGAAATGTGCACTGGCTTTTTGAGCGAAGTAATCCGGGTTGAGATCGACAGCTAAAAAGAAGGTAAAAATGGAGTCGCATCCAGTTTTATCTTCCAGAACAGCTTTTCTGGCCAAGAAAGTCCGCTTGACTTTTTTATCTTGAAGTGTATTGGGATCGATCATCTGATAGAGGGTCTTCAGGTCGGCCGCCCATATCAGATGGTGATAGAAAACTTCTTCTCCGCTTGCAGTAGTTACGAAGTGTTTTTGAGGTTCAACCGCTGCGATCGGAGTATTGGTGCGTATTTCACCGCCATGATCAAGAATAAAAGTTTTCAATTTCTGGACTAACGTCGCAGTTCCCCCAAGTGGATAATAATAATCAAGGTAGAGTTTAAGGTAACTGAGTGAAAAAAAGGTTGGAGTTGCCTGGAAAAAATGTTGCGTGATGATATCCACCAAGCTCTGGTCCTGTGTGTAGCGCTTGAGAAACTCCACTACTGGTACATTTAGGGTAGCGATCTTGGGGCTGGTTACGATATATTTGAACATCCAGGGAAAAACCACCTTCATAAAATAATCGCGATCTTCTTTCACATCCATGAACATTGGGTTATCGATCCCATATTGAACATCCATATAGTGCATGATTTTCTTTATCTCGGCTGTGATGGCGTCAATTGCCAGTGTGTCATACGGGTAAAAACTGCACAACAGATCGCGATAATCATTTACGCTATCGATCGTTTTAAGATGAATGACCCTATCCTCAATTCCGATCGTCACCTGGTTCTTTACCAATTCCATCTTGATGCCAAGTTTTTTTAACATGGGTAGGAAAATGCCTGAATTTTCGAACGCACGGATGCCGCCGTCATAAAAAAATCCATTGCGTTCAAATGTGCGCACCAAACCACCCAGGATGCCTTCTTTCTCACAAAGCAGAGTTTTCACACCACTTTTCGAAAGGTATGCCGATGCCGTCAATCCGGCCATTCCTCCTCCGACCACGAGTGCATCATATTTCATGGAGACTCCTTTTATTTCGTTTTCTTTAGTGGTTCGAGACCGGTGAGTTGTTCACTGATCTGCCAAACTTGTTTTCCTCGTTCTCGATTCCAGGTGTGAGGAGCGGGAACCTCTTCAATCGTAAGGTTGAAAAACTTTCCGCTGACATCTTTCATTTCCGGAGCAGCCGCCAAATAATAGATAGCTTCACCGGAAATAATGGGATCTTTCAGAAAGTGGCGTAGGATGAAGCGGTTATAAAGACGGTAGGGAAGCCAGTTATTCATACCGATGTTAGTTCTAACCGAACCCGGGTGCATGGCATTGATGGTGACACCGCTGCCCTGCAGGGCAGCGGCAAATTCCCAAACAGTAAAAAGTTGGGCTGTTTTTGAGGCTCCATATCCGAGCAGGCCGAGATATGGGCGTTTTTTCCACGTAAGGTCATTCAAATTTAAACCACCAAAACGGTGCCCCTGTGAATTGACCTGAATGACACGCGCCGGAGCGCTTGCTAACAGGCGATCAAGAAGCAGGCGAGTGAAAAGAAAAGAAGCCAAATGGTTGACGGCAAATACAGTTTCAAAGCCATCTTCTGTCAAGGTGCGGCGCAGCATGTGCACCCCTGCGTTGTTGATCAACACATCCAGGTGGGAGTATTTATCAAGAATAGTCGTGGCTGCTTGACGCACTTCGTTCATACGCGAAAAATCTGCCAAGACGATCTCCACTCGGGCATGTGTTTCCTGCTCCAATTCCATTTTCACAGCGGAGGCTTTTTGAGGATTACGGCACACAAGGATAAGCTGTGCACCAGCTTGTGCCAAACGCCTGGCAGCGTGGTATCCGACCCCGGAAGTGGCGCCTGTGATAATACAAATCTGACCATCGAGCCGGGCAGAGGTGGTCTTTTGAGGTAACCTGGCATTTTGGATGAATTGCAGTTCAACCGGAAGTTTCATGGAGAATCCTTTTTAGCCGAAATTCTTCTGCATGAATCTGCGATAGGGTTTATGAAACCATGGGATGGCGTTGAAGATATCGCCCCATAGGTCGTAATAATCTCGTTGATGGATGATGCGCCCATCCGGCGCAAGAGTGAGGTGAGTGCATCCGTAAATTGGAGCATTAGGATTCTTTCTAAATGTAATGGTCATGATCCATTCAAAAAAGATATGTTCCCCACTACTCCCCATGGAGGTAATTTGCATGGTCAGCTGCTTGCTACGTTTGGTAAGGCGTTCGCATAATGCTCTGAAATCATCAATACCTTCAATGCACTGAATGCTGTCTTCAAAGACGATATCCTCATGATAATACGGGAAAATGTGAGACCAATCTGGTTTACCCTGGCTGTTATAGGTCTTTGTCCATAATTTACGGACAAGTTCTGAAGTGAGAGGTTGGAGAATCGTCTTTTTTTTCATAAGTTCAAAAAAATATTGATTCCTTGATTTTCAGTATACAATAAATCCTTGCTGTCTGATTGGGTAATAAGAATGTAAATATCTCAAGGAATTGTCCCCTGGCAAGGCGTGCTCTTAATGAACGCAAGAAATCGGTCATTAAAAAAGACACCCATTATTCATCTATCGGGTGTCTTTTTGCCACATTTGCACGAAAACTAAATATATAGATCCCGTTTTGAGTAGGATAAATAAGCACCCGTAATGGAAACTACGATCAGAACCAAGGACAAGACTATAAAAATGGGTTCGAGCTTTGACTCATGCAGTAATGCCGCGGGATCAAAGTAATTAAATGGAGTGATGTATTTTAGAAAATCCAGATCTTTGCTTAACCCGGTGATGATCGAGATGAAATAACTGACAAGCAAAATGGATACCGCCATAGAGCTAGATTGTTTGTGTTTTTTCATCACGCATCCAAGAAAAATTCCAAGTGCCATGAAAATCATTTGCAGCAACAATAATGTCAGCATGGTTAGGGAAACAAAATGATAAAACTTGCTGTCGGGTTGGTATCTTTGAGCAAAAATGAGTGTACTTCCCCACGTGACAAGCAGCAGGACAATACAATTCATAATGACCGCCGCTATTTTTGCGGTCATCAAGCTTGCCCGCGTGATTGGCAGTGTCAATGAAAATTCGACCGTTTTGTCACGCTCTTCTTTCGAAATGATATCGCTGCCCCACATGACCGCGGCAATGGAAAGGATGAGGTTGAAATAAATGACCATGACACCAAAGAAGCCAGTAACGGTGGTCAGATTGAACGCGTTCATATCCAGGGCGGAGAGCAGGGCCGGGGGCATGCCATCCAGAACGGAAAGCAGCTCCGGATTCTCATAAAAAGCCGAATATTTGGAAAACCCCACCAGGTTGAAAAGGATCACAATTCCGCACCAGATGAGCAGAGATTTTCTGTTTGCTCGCAATTCATGGAAGAAGATGTTCACAGGAACCACTCCTTATACCGCCGAGGCGATATTTCTTCGTTCGTACAGGAAATAACTGGCGATGAGGGAAACGAGGGCGACTGCCATGCTGATCATTGCCAGCGACCAATCCCAGGCACCATGCTGGATGATGTAGGTGGGGGTGAAGTGTTTGAATGGCGAAAGCACCTCTAAGCTTTTTTCTCCGATCATGCCGCCGAAGGCATTGAGAATATACAGCCCGAATACAAGACCCATGGAAAATGGGGTTATGCTGCGCACCCTTTTTACGATCAGCGAAATGGCGATCCCGACCGATAAGAAAAACAGTTGAAATGCGCTCATGCTGAGCAAAAGGGATATCAGCGCTTTTCTTTGTATTTCCTCCCCTCCGCTGAAGATGGCAATCGCTGCGAAGCTGCTGAGCCATATGCATGCCTCGCTGATCGCCAGACTGGCAACGGCTGCCAGGAGTTTGCTGGTCAGGATACGGCTGCGCTGGATAGGTTTGGTCAGCAGAAAATCCGCAGTCCATTCGCTTTCTTCAATCGATACAAGCCCAAAGCCGTAATTGGCCGCCTGGATGGCAAGGCAGATCTGGCAGAAGACGAACAGCATGCCAAAATAGCCCAAGACGGTGTACCAGTTCATATCCTGCATACCAAATGCGATCAGCAGTTCTTTGGGAAAACTGGTCAAAAGATCGCCCAATAGTGCTTTGTCTGCCGCAAAGCTTGGATAAAGCGCCATGAACACAAAAATCAGGACGGCAATGGAAACGGACCAGGTCAGAACCGATTTTAATTTAATGCTGAACTCGTGTTTGAAGATGTTCATTTCCGCCACCTATTCATAATAATGCATGAAGATCTCTTCAAGGTTGAGGTTCTCGATGGTCAGGTCCTTGATCTTCTCTGCACCGACCAGCTGGGTGATGGCGTTGATATCCCCCTTGTAGAAGAAGCTGATCGTTCCATTCATTTTTTGGATATTGCTGACACCGTCAATACAGAGCCGTTTTTCGTCCAGACCCTCTGCGGTGATCTCGATCTTCTTGTAGTTGTTCTTCTGCAGGGTTTTAATATCCTGAATATCGATGATTTTGCCTTCCTTGATGATGGCAACCCGGTTGCACAACCTTTGCACTTCCCCCAGGATGTGTGACGAGAAGAAGATGGTTGCTCCCCTTTTATTTTCTTCGCGGATCAAGTTGAAAAATTTTTGCTGCATTAAAGGATCAAGGCCGGAAGTCGGTTCATCCAGGATGATCAGATCAGGTTGGTGGAGAAGCCCCTGCACAATTCCGACCTTCTTCTTATTTCCGTACGAAAGGTCGTCGATCCTTCTTTTCAGGTCCAGTTCCATCAGATCGGCCAGTTCATGCAATCTCTGGGTGCAATCTTTTTGATAGAAACTGGCTGAGTATTGCAGCAGATCCAACACTCTCATGCCCTCATAATAAAAAACCTCAGACGGCAGATATCCGATCCTTTGTCTGATCTCCGCCCCGAATTGAATGCAGTCCTTTCCAAAAATCAGGGCTTTTCCTCTGGTGGGGTAGATGAGGGACAGAAATAAACGGATGGTGGTTGATTTTCCGGCTCCATTGGGTCCGATGAACCCGAAGATCTCCCCTTCTTCCACGTTCAACGACACATCCATGATTCCCCGCGACTTCCCGTAATACTTGGTCAGGTGATCGGTTTCGATCATACTCATAATAGCTCTCCTTCATGGACACGGGGGATTTTAAGTTTCCCTTCCGTATGCTTGCTCAAAAACAGGTTATTCCATAAACAAG
Organism: Pelolinea sp.; assembly: GCA_012797975.1. Classification (GTDB taxonomy): domain Bacteria; phylum Chloroflexota; class Anaerolineae; order Anaerolineales; family Anaerolineaceae; genus UBA4781. Next base: position 128,265 of record JAAZOD010000030.1, read on the forward strand.
AAAAAACAGGTACTTTTCATGATGCAGTACCTGAATGGATGATTTTTCTTGATTTTGAGATTTCACTTTACCACTTGGAAAAACCGCTGTCAAGCATGGCTGGAGATAATCCGGCCATTATTGGGGTCCGAATGACCATTCGCAGACCTTGGATTCAATTGAAAAATATTGTAAGATGGAAAGTAACGGCCATTGTTGCGAGCCAACACAGATCTTCTGAAAGAAGCTCGGTAGCGTTATGGGGATATACAATCCGCAAAACAATCTGAGAGAAGGAGGTGGTTTTCCATGTTCTTCGGCTGGCGATGAAAGCCGCTGGTCTTTGAAAGTTTGCAATCCTTGTTCGTTTCAGTGAAAATGGGAGGTGTAATGTCTACGACCAAGAAATCCATATTTGCCTGGTGTATGCTTGCGGTACTGCTGAGCGGTTGTGCCGCGGTTGATTTGGTTCCCCTTAACCCAAAACCTGACATTGGCAGCAATGGCTACTGCCGAATCAACGATGAGGGGCAGTTGATTGTGACAGTCAAGAATCAAGGAGGTCTGGATGCTGGTAAATTCGATGTAAAAATCGAGTTCTCATCTGGACAACCGGGCACCATTTCAGTTGACGGTCTTCCGGCAGGTGAAAGCAAAGATTTACTCGTTGATTTTCCGGATTCCTGCTGGAGGCCTGATTGTTATTTCACGATCACGGTCGATCCGGATGATCTGATCAAAGAGAGTAATGAAGATAACAATATCGCCGAAGGTATATGTATCGGTTAATGGTTATTTCCCAAAATTCATAACAGTTTTGGCCTAAAAAATTGTGCGCATGAAAAATGGGGAGAGTAGCAATGCTCCGCGTAGCGAACGCCGATTTCACCTGCCAGAGTAGGCCTGATACTGTGCTCTCAGAACATGGGGCATCCCTTGCGCCAGGGCGCCATGTCAGATGGGATGGCATTGCAAATTTTTGTTGGGGCTTTGCCTGAAATAAATACCCAATGAATTTGCGCGTTGGGTGCCCCTTCGATTGAAAAACAGGATTCAAGAATTTCCTGTTGATGGAATCGCTTTATCTGGGTTTTTGTGACCGGGTGGATATTCGTTGGTTTTTTCTCGAGGTTGCAGGAGGATGTTTCCACTTCCCTGTGCGGCTTGAATGCACAGCCTGCTCGGTCTCTTAAAAGCGATACGCCCGGTTCGTGCAGGGCGCATTGTTCACTGAAACAGGAATGTGATTCTGATGGTATAGGGAGGTGCCCCCAAGGGGACTCGAACCCCTGTTTTGGCCTTGAGAGGGCCACGTCCTAGGCCGCTAGACAATGGGGGCGGGCAGTTTTGGAATTGTAGCATGCGCGTTTTGGGTTGTCAAATAATGCACACAGATTCTTTGTTGCTGTAATGGATCATTTTACCGGTTTGTGGAATGAAGATTTTTACAATGAGCGCAGAGGGATGAAAGAGGTTAAGCGCAGATCGCTATTTTTGTAAGAATACTGTAAGATTTCAATTCTGTAATTGACTTCAAAACAGCGCTATGTTACTATGGTTTTACAGTTTCATGCTGGGAATTCATTTTGAACTTTAACAATACCTGAAAGGATGTTTTCATGAAAAATCCAAAGAATGTTGTTCTTATTATCCGGTTTTCCGGATTGCTCTTATTTTCTTTATTAGGCATTTATTTAGGAAATCTCATTGTAAAAAACTTCGGCATTCAGGAAATCAAACCGCTTTATGCCATGATCGCCGGAGGGGTGGTGCTGGGGGTTTTCGGTTTTGGTGTATTTCCCTATCTCACCATCTATCCCATCCAGGCCATCCGCAAGAGTCTTGAGGATACGCCCGGTCAAACGATCGTGATCGCTATGGCTGGCCTGATCATCGGGTTGATCATCGCAGCGTTGATTTCCATTCCTTTGGGTGTTCTGCCGGCACCGCTGAACAGTATCGCGATTATCTTCTCACTGGTCATGTTCGCATACCTGGGCATCACCATTAGTGTCTCCAAACAGGAAGAGGTCCGCGAGTTGTTCACATCCACCCGTAAAGAGAAAAAGGTTGGTTTGTCAAAAAAAGGTGCGGCGGTGGGTTGGAACAAGGAATGTCCCATTCTGGTGGATACCAGTGTGATCATTGATGGAAGGGTGGCGGATATTGCCAAGACCGGTTTCCTGCCCGGTACGCTCATCATTCCGCATTTCGTGTTAAATGAATTGCAGTATATTGCCGATTCTGCGGAGAGTCTGCGCCGCCAGCGCGGCCGGCGCGGAATGGAAGTGCTGGCTGAACTGCAAAAGGATAAGAACATCAATGTCGTCTTATCCGATGTGGATGTGGAAAATGTGCGGGAAGTGGATGAAAAACTGGTGGTCCTGGCACGCCAGATGAAAGCACCCATCCTCACCAATGATTACAATCTGAACCGTGTGGCAGAACTGCAGGGGGTGCAGATTTTGAATATCAATGAACTGGCCAATGCCGTCAAATCTATCCTGCTGCCCGGTGAAGAGTTGACCATCAAGGTCATTCAGGAAGGAAAAGAACAGGATCAGGGTGTGGCATATTTGGACGACGGCACCATGGTGGTGGTGGAAAACGGACGTGATTATCTGAACCAGGAGATCTTGGTTACCGTGACCAAAGTGTTGCAGACGGCGGCCGGGCGCATGATCTTTTCCAAACCAGGCCATGGCAATGGCTTTGGCGCTGAAAAGGAGTAAAGGCATGACGTTGCGTGTGTATAACACTCTCACCCGGGAAAAAGAGCCATTTCATACTATCGAAGAGAAGAAAGTGCGTATGTATGTGTGCGGACCGACTGTGTATGCCAATGCGCATGTCGGGCATGCCATGTCTGCCCTTGTGTTTGATATCATCCGCCGCTATTTGCAGTACCGCGGTTATGAAGTGCGCCATGTGATGAACTATACCGATGTGGATGACAAGATCATCCAGCGCGCGGCGGCGGTGGGCAAAGACCCGTTTGAGCTGGCACAGGGTTACATTGACCAGTTCGATGAACATTTGCAGGACCTGAACATCCTGCCTGCCACATGCAAACCGCGCGCCACCGCCGAGATGCAGAACATCATTCACTTTGTGCAGTCTTTGATCGACAAGGGTTTTGCGTACGAAGTGGATGGCGATGTTTATTACCGTGTGCGCAAGTTCGGCCCCTACGGAAAACTTTCACACCGCAACGTGGATGAAATGCGCTCCGGAGTGCGCATCAGTGTGGACGATCGCAAAGAGGACCCGCTTGATTTTGCGTTGTGGAAGAGCGCCAAACCGGGAGAGCCAAGCTGGCAGAGCCCGTGGGGCGCGGGGCGTCCTGGCTGGCATATCGAATGCTCGGCCATGAGCATGGCCCATCTGGGTGAACAGATCGATATTCATGGCGGCGGAAATGACCTGGTCTTTCCACATCATGAAAATGAAATTGCCCAATCCGAGGCGTTGAGCGGGCATCCGTTTGCCACTTACTGGATGCACAATGGCATGCTGCAGTTCAGCGGTGAAAAGATGTCAAAATCATTGGGCAACCTGGTGACCATTGAGGATTTTCTCAAAGATCATCCGGGTGATGTGTTGCGCATGATGGTGCTGAATTCGGGCTATCGAAATCCGTTGACCTTCAATGATGAGGTGATCGACCAGGCGCAAAAGGCGCTGGAACGTCTGCAATCGGGAATAAAAACCGCCCAGCCGGGTGCTGAAGGTGCACCTGCAGCCAGTTTGGAGATGCTCGCGGCTCAAAACAAAGCTACGCAGGAAGGCTTTGAAACGTGCATGGATGACGATTTCAACTCTGCCGGGGCGTTGGGCAATTTGTTCGATCTGGTGCGCGTCATCAACCAGGCGCGTGCTGATGGAGCCACGGATGAGCAATTGCAGCCCGCTCAGCAGACATTGGTCAATTTGAGCGGTGTGCTTGGCTTACGATTGCAATCCGCCCAGCAGGAGCACGCTGCCGATGCGTTCATTGATATGCTGGTGAGTTTGCGCAGTGCCTTGCGCACCAAGAAGGAATGGGCGCTCTCCGACCGCATTCGCGATGAATTGCTGGAACAGGGCGTGGTTGTGGAAGATTCTGCCAAAGGCAGCACCTGGCACTGGAAATGAGAGAATGGATCACGGGCAGAAACCCGGTTTACGAAACATTAAGAGCTGGTCGGCGTGAGGTCTTCCGGCTTTGGCTGGCAGATGGGAACCTGGAACAGGGCGGACACCTGCATGACCTGACGGAACTGGCGAAACAAAAAAAGATCGCCGTTGAACGGGTTCCCCGCAGCAAATTGGGCGAAATCTATGTCAATCACCAGGGGGTGGCTTTGCAGGTGGGCGGCTACCGGTATGCCAGCTTGCCGGAGATGCTGGCGCTGGCCAAAGCGAGAGGGGAAGCACCTTTCCTTTTGCTGCTCGACCTCATTCAGGATCCGCAAAATCTGGGCACCTTGCTGCGCAGTGCGGAAGGGTTTGGCGTGCAGGGTGTGATCATCCCTTCCAGCCGGGCGGCCGAAGTGACCCCGGCTGTGGTGAATGCTTCTTCCGGAGCTTGCGAACATTTGTTGATCGCACAGATGAACCTTGTCCAGGCCATGGATGTTTTGAAAGAAAGCGGTTCCTGGATCTATGGATTGGAATATTCCGAGCAGGCAGTACCCATTGAGAGTATTGATTTCCGTGGCGGGGTGGGATTGGTGGTCGGTTCGGAGGGCAGCGGATTGCGCAGTCTGGTGCGCACCAAATGCGACCAGTTGATCAGTCTGCCGCGCCGGGGAAAAGTGGATTCGCTCAATGCGGCCAGCGCGGGATCGATCGCTTTATATGTGATTCAGCATGCAAGAATGAAGGCGTTATAGCAGCCATTGACCGCTCTGTACCAGCCAGGCGATCCACAACCCGATCATCACCATTCCGATCAAAAACCGTACCAGGAAAGAACAGCCAAAACCCTTCAGCAGTTCCCCGGTCGATTTCAACGCGATCTCCGAATCTTTCAGGCGGATGATTTCCAACACAAACAGCACCACGGCTGCTAGGATCACTCCTCCGAACGGAGGCCAGACCAGACTGCCGACCACGGCTGCAATGACGGTGACCAGGGTGGTGCGCCAGGGCGCGCCGCCTTTGCGGGCCCCTGCTCCCATCAGCACATTGTCGATCACGTTTCCCAGCAGCATCAGTCCGCTGATGATGCCCATATAGATGCCGGCTGGTTTTTCAAAACCTGCCACCAACCCATATACCAGGGCAGCCAGCCAGATGAAGGTGATGCCGGGAATTCCCGGGATGACCAATGCGACCAGGGAGACCAGCATGACCAGCGCGACGACAGCTTGCAGCGCGATCAGCGTGCCGCTGGTCAGGTTTTCTTTTGCTCCATAACGTTGTGTGCTTGCGGTGTTTTCTTCTGAACAGCCGCTCAATGCGAGCACTGCCAGCATGGAAAGAACGATCAATAGAACGGCTTTAAAGGTCGGTCGCATAGAATTCTCCTTGTTCATTAAAGGTATATACGCGCTTCAGCGAATTTCGGTTGCGCCGCCCATCCAGGGCAGCAGCACCTCGGGAATTCGAATGCTGCCATCGGGCTGCTGGTAGTTTTCCATGACCGCGATCAGCGTGCGCGGCATGCCCAACCCCGAACCATTCAGGGTATGCACATAGTCCTTCCGCCCGTCCGCATCTTTATATTTGATGTTGGCGCGCCGGGCCTGGAAGTTGCCAACATTGGAAATGGAGGATACTTCCAGCCATTCCTGGCAGCCGGGAGCCCATACTTCGAGGTCGTAGCCGATGCACGCGTTGAAGCTGATATCTCCGGTGCAGAGCTGCAGCACACGGTAGGTCAATCCCAGTAACTTGCAGGTCTCTTCCGCATCGGCTACCATGCGTTCAAATTCCCGCATGGATTCTTCCGGTTTGCAGTACGTGTACATTTCCACCTTGTCGAATTGATGACCGCGTTTGATGCCGCGCACATCCCGCCCGGCGCTCATTTTCTCGCGGCGGAAGCAAGGGGTGTAGGCGGTGTAGCGCAGCGGCAGGGTTTCCGCGTCGATGAATTCATCCATGTGCAGCCCGGTCAGCGGAACCTCGGCGGTGGGCACCATGTACAGATCTTCTTCGTGATCTTTGTAGAGATTGTCGGCAAATTTGGGAAGCTGGCCGGCAGCGAACAGGGTGGCACTCTTGACCATGAAGGGGGTGTATTTTTCGAGATAGCCCTGGCGGATGTGCAGGTCGAGCATGAAAGCGATCAGCGCGCGCTGCAAACGGGCGCCCAACCCGCTCAGGATGTAAAAACGGGAACCGGTGATCTTGACGCCCCGTTCAAAATCAAGGATGCCCAATTTTTCTCCCAGCTCCCAATGCGGCAGCGGTTCAAAATCGAAAGCGGGTTTCTCGCCTGCGGTTTTGAGAACGATATTTTCGCTTTCATCCTTTCCAACCGGCACCTGGGGCAGGGGAATGTTGGGGATGGTCATGATCAACTGCTTTTGCTTTTCCTCGATCGATCGGATCTTTTCATCAAAAGAGGTGATCGAATCGGATACCACCTTCATGGCTGCGATCTTGGCATCGCGTTCATTCTTATCTTTGATGGTGCCGATCTCGCGTGAGACGGTGTTGCGCTCGGCTTTGAGGGTTTCCACTTTTTGCAGCAGTTCACGGCGTTCTTCATCGATGGCAAGCAGTTCATCCACTACGGCGGAGTCCAGATTGCGCTTTTGCATTCCATTACGCACGGTTTGTGGTTCTTCACGAACAAGTTTTATGTCGATCATGATTGTTCTCCTCGGTTTTAATGGAAAAACCCCTCTTCCTGCAGGACGAGGGGGCGCTCGTGGTGCCACCTGCTTTTGCCGGTGATAACCGACCTCTTTGGGCGATAACGGTTGCCTCCGTCCTTCTTACGATGCATCGCTGCATCCCTGCAAAGGAAACCGGCTCTGAGTGAGCCGCCGGCTTGGATGACCGGGCTGGCTTTTAACCTTGCCCAGATTATACAATTCCATACCTGAATGTCAAGGGAGGGCGAGAACGGGATATAATTTTTACAGTATGGACGAACAAGCTTTGATTCAAGCCGCCAAGTCAGATGACCTGGATGCCTTCAACCAGCTGGTATTGATGCACCAACAACTGGTGTATAACGTTGCCCTGCGCATTTTGAACGACCTGGATGAAGCAGACGATGCTGCCCAGCAGGCCTTTGTGTCAGCGTATCAGAAGATCCATACCTTCCGAGGTGGATCTTTCCAGGCCTGGATTTTGCGCATTGTCACCAATAAGTGCTACGACATCCTGCGCAGCGGCCGCCGTCATCCCTCTCAATCGATCGATGGAGATGCGGATGATCTTGAGATGGACGCGGAAAGCAATCGATTCATTCAGGATGACGCTCCGTCGCCTGAAGAGCAGGTGGCATTGAAGGAACTGGAAGCAGCCGTACAGCACTGCATCGATCGACTGCCTCAGGAATTCAAGACCGCGGTCATTCTGGTGGATCTGCAGGGAATGGATTATCAGGAAGCGGCACAGGTCAGCCGGATACCGCTGGGGACCATCAAAAGCCGTTTGGCACGTGCCCGCGTGAACCTGCAGGATTGTTTGCATAAATTTAAGGAACTTTTGCCCGCGCAATATCGTTCTGAAAGTGAGGGCAGCCATGACTGAAATGACCAATAAAGGATGGCTTCTGCTCTCGCGATATTTGGACGGTGATCTATCGGCGGAGCAGCAGAAACGAGTGGAAAAAGAGCTGCGTTCCAATACCGCATTGCACCAGGCATTGGAACAGTTGACGCATACCTGCCGTGTGCTGCGCAGTGTTCCGCAGCATAAAGTACCACGTTCTTACACCCTGACCGCTGCCATGCTGAAAAAAGCGGAGCGGCAAAGGTTTCCGCAATGGACATGGCAGGTTTCATCGGCCGCCGCGGCGGTGGTGGCGGTGATCGCGCTTGCTTTGCAGGTCTTTTCGCCGCGCGCCATGGTTGTCAGCTCCGCCGCTGAAGCTGCACAGCCTGAGATGCAGCTCATGGCAGCCCCTGAGTCTGCGGATTTGGAACCGACGGAAGAACCGCAGATCATTTTATGGAATCCGGGAGCCATTGGCATGGGTGGCGGAGGGGCAGAGGGCGGAGAGAACTATCCGCAGGTTGCCATACCCAGTGCTAAAGCTCCTTCCGGCGCTGGTTTTTACGGGGTGGGCGGAGGAGCCCCTGCTGAAGAGGCTGCTCCTACCGAAGAAGCGGCGGCCAAGGCAATGACCGAGTCCGCTTCGACCGCTGCGCAGGATACTGCAGTTCAGCCGGAAGCGGCTCCGCAAACCACTCTGTCCGAAAATTCCAATCCCATTTTGGGAATTGCACCGCAGGAAGAGCGCGGTGTCATTCAAACTGAAACCAGCCAGCCTTTGGCGGATGAAGCAAGCGATCAGGGGGTGCGACCTATCGGTTATGGCGAAATTGCCATCATTGCGGCGTTTGTTTCTATCCTTTGCGCTGTTGTGGCATTTATCTTGCACCGAAAACAGCATTGAGATTGCGAATGGCTGTGCTATACTTAGAACAAGATTTCGGTTAATCAAAGGTGGTATTTTGGCCCAAAAAAGAAGACCCAGCCCTGCAAAAGGCCGTTCCAGCATGAAAAAAACTGTCCGAAAGTCGGCTTCCATCCGAAAAGGGTTACAAAACCTGTCACCGGAGCGGAAGCTGGATATTTGGGGCATCAGCTTGACCGTGCTGGGCTTGTTGTTGATGATCAGCTTCCTTACCAGCCAGGAGGGGAATATTACCGGAGCGATCGTGCTGCTTCTCTATCGCATCGCGGGCTACGGGGCTTTCCTTTTCCCTGTGGTATGCCTGATGATCGGCGTCTGGTTGATCTTTCGCAATGAAGACCGCCTGCCCATGATCTCCACCGGCAAACTGGTGGGGATCATTCTGCTGTTTTTCAATTTGCTGACCTGGATCCATCTGCTCACGGGGGGAGGCTGGGACCTGGCGAAAGCCGGCGGGGGCGGTGGCTACATCGGCGCTCTGTTCGAACGGGCCATCGTGCGTGCGGTGGGGCAGGTGGGCACCTTCGTGGTCTTGATCGGCTGGTTGTTGATGGCAGTGGCATTGACCATTGATACCGCCATCCCCGACCTGCTGCGCGGATTGAAAGGGGCTGTTTCAAAAACAGGCAGGCAGGTGGCTGCTCAGACTTCCCAGATCACCCAGAAGGTGACCGCGCCCAAAGTGGCGGCGCCCAGGGTCGAGCCGAAAAAAGAAGTGGAAAGAACGCCGGTCGATCTGGATGGTTTCACACCCATTTCTGAAGTGCAACAAGCCAACCGGCCGGTTTTGAAAAAGAAGAAGGGGAGCGAAGACGAACATCCTCAAACGGAGCAGTCGAAGAAGCCGCAGGATGCGCAGGAGGGAAGCTCGCTTCGCGCTGGATTGCGCGATGAGCCGCTCCACCCTGCCTGGAAGCTACCGCAGATTGCTGACATTCTCAATGCTGCCAGCAAAAATGAGAGCGATGGCACCATTGATAAAGAACGCGCAAAGATCATTGAGGAAACGCTGCTTTCCTTTGATGCCCCCGGGCATGTGGTGGAGATCCATCGCGGCCCTACCTTTACCCAGTTTGGCGTGGAGCCGGACCTGGTGCAGACCCGCAATGGCAACAGCCGTGTGCGCGTCAGCAAGATCACCGCTCTATCGGATGATCTGGCGCTGGCGCTGGCTACCCAGCGCATCCGCATTCAGGCACCGGTGCCCGGAAAACATTATATTGGCATAGAGGTTCCCAATTCTGAAGCTTCCCTGGTCACCTTGCGAGAAGGCATGGAAAGTACGGCTTTCCAAAAGCTCAACTCCTCTCTTAAACTGATGCTGGGTGAAAATGTGGCGGGCAAACCGGTGGCGGTGGACCTGCGCGACATGCCGCATTTGCTCATCGCCGGCACCACCGGTTCCGGTAAATCGGTGTGCATCAATGCCATCATCAGTTGCTTGCTCATGCAACGCACGCCGGAAGAGATGCGCATGGTGATGATCGATCCGAAACGGGTGGAGTTGACCGGATACAACAACATTCCGCATCTGCTTACCCCCGTCATCGTCGATTCAGAGAAGGTGATCGGCACCCTGCGCTGGATCTCACGTGAAATGGATGCGCGTTTTCATAAATTTGCCGAAGTGGGCGCCAGGAATATTCAGGACTACAACAATACCCAGCCCTCCAAATTGCCCTACATTGTGGTGATCGTGGATGAATTGCAGCATTTAATGACCATTGCGCCGGATGAGACGGAGCGCAGCTTTACCCGCCTTTCGCAAATGGCGCGTGCCACCGGCATTCACCTGATCATTGCCACTCAGCGTCCCTCTGTCAATGTCATCACGGGTGTCATCAAAGCCAATTTTCCGGCGCGTATCGCCTTTGCGGTGGTTTCAGGTGTCGACAGCCGCGTCATTCTCGACCAGGTCGGGGCGGAACGCTTGATGGGCAAAGGGGATATGCTCTTTCAAGCGCCCAATGAACCTTCTCCTAAACGGCTGCAGGGTGTGTATCTTTCCGAAGAAGAGATTCAGCGCCTGGTCCATTTTTGGAGACGGCAGGCAGAGGAATTGAAAGCCGCCGCACCTACCCCGCAGGTCACTCAGAGCATGCAAAAGGTTTTTCCGGTGGGCGAGACGGTCACGGAAGTGCCGCTCTTTGACAGCCCGGAAGCGATGGACGAAGATCCGTTGTTGAAACAGGTCATCGCCTATGTTCGCCAGGAAGAGCGTGCTTCGGTTTCCATGCTGCAACGCAAGTTCAGCATCGGCTACAATCGCGCAGCCCGTCTGGTGGACCGTATGGAAGAACTGGAGATCATCGGCAAACCCGATTCGGGCAGCGGCGTGCGTCCGGTGCTTGATTTCGGGGACGAAGAAAAATCCGAATGAACAAAAAAGAGACTTGATCGATCAAGTCTCTTTTTCTTTGTTCTCTATAGGCCGGCGGCTTTGCGCAGGGTCTCGGCCTTGTCGGTGCGCTCCCAGCTCAGGTTGAGATCATCCCGCCCGAAGTGACCGTAGTTGGTGTTTTTGCGGAACTGCGGCTTGCGCAGGTCAAGGTCGCGGATGATGGCGCCTGGACGCAGATCGAAGTGCTCGTAGATCAATTCGGCGATCTTTTCTGATTTGATCTTGCCGGTTCCAAAGGTTTCGACGTTGATGCTGACGGGTCGCGCGACGCCGATGGCATACGCCACCTGGATCTCACAACGGTCGGCCAATCCGGCAGCCACCACGTTCTTGGCTGCCCAGCGGGCTGCATACGCGGCGGAGCGATCCACCTTGGTGGGGTCTTTTCCACTGAAGCAGCCGCCGCCATGGCGTCCCATGCCGCCATAGGTATCCACGATGATCTTGCGGCCGGTCACGCCGGAATCACCCTTGGGTCCGCCGGTGACGAAGCGTCCGGTGGGGTTGATGTGATAGATGGTCCTGTCATCCAGCATGCCTGCCGGGATGGTGGTTTTGATGACCTTTTCAATGACCTGCTTCTCGATCTCATCATGGGAGACTTCCGGGGCGTGCTGGGTGCTGATGACCACCGTGTCGATGCGGGCAGGTTTGCCGTTGTGATATTCCACGGTGACCTGGCTCTTGCCATCGGGACGCAGCCAATCGAGCGTGCCGTCCTTGCGAATTTCGGAAAGGCGGCGGGTCAGTTTGTGTGCCAGGTAGATGGGCATGGGCATGAGCACTTCGGTTTCATTGCAGGCGAACCCGAACATCATGCCCTGGTCGCCGGCGCCGATGGCTTCCACATCGTCCATCTTGCCTTCTTTGGCTTCCTTGGCTTTGGAGACGCCCATGTCGATATCGGGGCTTTGTTTGCAGATGGCAACCAACACACCGCAGGTGTTGTAATCGAAACCCTTGTCGGTGTGATCGTAGCCGATATCTTTGATGACCTCGCGGGCCAGCTCATCATAGTTGATGACGGCTTTGGTGGTCACTTCGCCCAACAGCATGACGAAACCGGTCTTGGCGGCCGTTTCGCAGGCCACGCGCGAATTGGGGTCCTGTGTCAGACAGGCGTCCACCACGGCATCACTGATCTGATCGCACAGTTTGTCGGGGTGACCTTCGGTGACCGATTCGGAAGTGAACAGGTATTTGGGGGAATTCAATAAAGATTCCATGTTGATTTTTTTCTCCTTGTTAAAAAAATTTGCCCCGTCCAGATTGAGGGGCAAACGCAGTTTGTAGTGCATTTCCTCTCATCTTCCAGAACGACTTTCTGCCGGAGTTGGCACCTTCGTGAGCGTTTCTTTCGAATTGCTCTGCGGGTTGCCGAGGTTTCACAGGGCCGATCCCTCCACCTCTCTGGATAAGAGAAACTATTGGGGCTGTATTCAGTTGTTAATTCCCTGTTTTATATCATAGCAACAAGGACTTGTCAAATCGATTCGGTACCTTGCTTGTGCAGGGGTCAGCACATAGTATACAGTTTATAGACAGGAAATATGAGATCTACAGGGATAAGTGTCTAGAATTGGGAGGGAAAGAGTACTGCCAATTGGAGACATATCGAGATGCAAAATACCACCCCTTTAGATTAT
>JAAZOD010000031.1 GCA_012797975.1 Pelolinea sp.
AATCTTTATGTTAGACTCAATCCGGTTGCTTTACGCAATTCGATCGATCGAAAAGTAGATCAACTATGGGAACTATCAAAGTAACTTTTCTATATGAGTCATCGTTACCACCAAAGTAACCTTTTCTATTGAGGCATTACGCTACTTTATAGAGATTGATCAGCTTTTTTGCAGACATCCGTCTTTTTATTTGAAGATCACCGTCACCGTGTTCAGGATGGGAGCAATCAACAGCGAGGTCATCCCGATCAATTTCATGAAAATCAACAAGGATGGTCCGGCAACATCCTTCAAAGGATCGCCATAGGTGTCACCCACCACCGCAGAAGCATGCGCCAGTGAACCATCCAGACTGGAATCTTCCTCTATCGTCTTCTTGGCGTTATCAAAAGCGGTGCCGGTGTTATTGAAATAGGCACCCAGTAATGCGGAAGAAGAGACTGCGCCGATCAACAAAGCGCCCAACGCAGCACTGCCAAACAAGAAACCTATTGTGATCGGCAGAACAAATGCGATCGCACCGGGTATCAACATTTCACGCAGTGCATTCTTGGTTGCAATATCCACACAATGGCTGTAGTTGGGCTTCGCTTTGCCCTCCATGATCGCCGGGTTCTGTTTGAACTGGTCGCGAACCTCATCCACCATCAATTCGGCAGTTTTCGCAGTAGCTCCGATTACCAGCGAAGACATCAGAAAAGGCAAAGAAATCCCCACAAAAATAAATCCGATGGCATACGGCGTGATCAGGTCCAACACCGTATTTTTTGTGATGGTAAAGAACGTGGCAAACAGCACAAAGGCAGTTACCGTTCCGGAGGCCATGGCATACGATTTCGTAGTAGCTTTCAATGTATTTCCAATAGTATCCAGATGCGATAGTGATTCAAACACTTTGCGTTTGGCCTTTCCAATCTTGGCAATGCCTGCCGCGTTGTCCACGATCGGACCAAATGCATCGGAGGCCATGATGATCGCAATGAGCAGATCAGTGCCGATATTGACCGCAATGATTGCCAGGATCATTCCGCCAGAGATTTTAAAGGCCAGCATGATGGCAGCGATGATGGTCAGCATGCTGATGATGGGGCTGCGCAATCCAAAAGCAGTGCCGGTCATCAGGGTCAATGCCGCACCGCGATGCGAAGCAGCGGCAATCTTATTGACCGGTGCATGGTTGATGCCTGCATAATGGCGGGTGGTGGCCGCAGTGATCAATGTGGTCGCGATCCCTAAAATGGCAGCGACACCGATGGTAATGTCATCGATCAACCAGTAAGAAAGCGCCATGGCACCGGCAGCGCTCAAAATGGAACTGGTCCACAACCCAATATTAAAAATGCTGGTGGGTTTCTGATCGGGTGACCACTGTCTGGTGGCCAGAATCCCGATGGCGGAGGAAACGATGCCTACGCACTGCAGTAGAATGGGCAAATAAATCACCTTGCTGCCGTAAATGGAAACCAGGGTTGCGCAAACCACACTGGCGGTGATGATATCATCACTGAACGTTTGGAAAAGGTCCGCACCACGCCCGGCGCAGTCACCCACGTTATCCCCCACCAGGTCGGCGATCACTGCGGCATTGCGTGGATCGTCTTCCGGTATTTTTTCTTCAACTTTTCCCACCAGGTCAGCACCCACATCGGCTGATTTTGTGAAAATTCCGCCCCCGATCTGGCCGAAAAGCGCTGCCAGCGAACCGCCCACCCCAAAACCGACCAACACATTGGGATCTTTGAAAATCAGGAAGAGGATGGTCAGCACCAGCAAACTCAAACCCGTCACCAGCAAACCCATCACACCGCCACCAAACACCGCAGTCCGAAAGGCGCTGGAAAAGGATTGTTCGGCCTGGTCGGCGGTTTGAACATTGGTGCGCACACTGATCGACATGCCCAGATAACCGGCAGTGATGGAGGTACACACACCCAACACAAATGCCGTGGCTTCCCGCCATCCCATAAAGATGCCCACGATGGCTGCCATGAAGGGGACAGCCAGCAGAATGGTGCGGATTTGACGGCGCAAATACGTTCTGGCAGCGGCGTGGATATCGTCGCTCACTTCCGACATTTCCTTAGAATTGACCTTACGAAAAATGATGCGGCTGACAAAAACGCCGGCCAGGTAGATGGCAAACAAGCCTACCAAAATTGGAACAGACCAAAGATTGAAACCCGACGTGACTGCTGCGACGATCAAACCCCCAAATAATAAAAGGCCCAGAAAATACAACCAGCGGTTTGAAGTCATAAATGTTTCTCCTTTAGTTGAAACAATCAATGGCAAATGAGCAAACAATCATTATATATGAAATTTATGGAGTGGGATATGTTACCCAAGAACGTGCAAGAATGTTACAAATGAACAAATCAGGAGAAAAATGTTTTTTATCGGCCATCTTTCTTGATGGCCAGTCCCTTAGGAAGCTGTATCTTGAAAACAGCTCCCTTCCCCAGTTCACTTTCTACAGTGATTGTTCCTCTATGCGCATCGATGATGAACTTTGCAATATATAGCCCTGATCCGCCAGTTTTCTCCAAAGTAGCATCGCCTGTCTTGGGGTGATAGTATTTCTCAAAAATGAAGGGGGTATCCAGGGCCGAAATCCCCGGACCGCTGTCATGGACTCCAAGCAGCACATGCTCTTCAGTGTCTGTCAATTTGACAACAACGGAACCATCCAGCTCCGAAAATTTAATCGCATTGTGAAGGACATTATAGATGGCCTGCTTTAACAGCACAGCATCCCCCTGGATCACCACGTCGGGGGTGACATCGGTGAGGGAGATCTTCACGCGTTTCTGATTCGCCAATGATTCCAATTGAGCAACCACGCTCTGGATCATGACCGGAAGGTCAACCTCACCGGCAGAAAGCACCACGCCTTTTTCGATGCGGTCCTCTGTTAAAATGCCTTCCACCAGTGTCATGATGGTATCCAGGCCATTCTTGATTTTCTCCAGATAATCTTGTTGGGTAGGATTCAGTTCACCCACCATGGGCAGCATTTTGGAATAGCCCTGCATCACGGTAATGGGAGAGCGCAAGTCATGGCTCAGCATGCTCACAAAATCGTGCGTCAATTCCTCGCGTTTCTTTTCTCGGGTAATATCTTTCATCAGCATTACCGAGATCTGTCCCGCTTCAGGATCCACCGTGTTGACAAGTTCAATTTCATATTTCTCGCCGGAAGGCATTTCCTTGGTCAATACCGTTCTATCCCGCAAGTTGTTGCGCAGCATAATGTTGTAGATCTCGTTCTCATGCACGCGCTTTTCAATACTGGTATGCGCTTCCGCATCATCCAATTTCAGGAAGCTGCACGCCGCTTTGTTCCCATAGAAAAGTTCCTGATTCATAAAAATAAAAAGAGGAAAATTCAAACCGTCGAAAAGGTTGGATAGGATCTTCTTTTCTGTCAAGTCCTGTTGAAGGCAGAGCAATGAAGCCATCTGGCCATAAAAGGGCACAGCTTTTTTATTGAAACTGGCGATACTTTCTTTGGAAAATTCATGCGCCGATCGAAAAGCATGCACCAGGATACCCTGCCGGTCTTCATCGATCGGGAATTTTGTGATGATCATGGCCTGCGGGAAAGGTTTCCCAATAGGGCGAACCACTTGATGAAAACGAGCGGTATTCCCGATCACCAATTGATCCTGCTCCCGACTGATGGCAAGGATCTGTTCATCCAGATAAGAAAAATCTTCCACATCTTTTTCACAGGAGAGCAGATACTTTTCCAAGGCCGAATCTTTCTGCTTTTTCTCAATCAGTATTTCCAGAAAAAGAGAATCATCCTCGGTAAACGCTTCCAATGCTTTTTTCACCAGCGGTTGGAACGCGGTTCGATCATCATAGCTGTGCCAGAGGTCGACAAAGGTTTGTGTTTCCTGGTACCGTTTATCCATCTTCAGAAATACATGCTTTAGGATATCCAGGAATTCCAGGATGATCCTGGGAAAGGAACGAATTCGCTCCGCTTTGTCATCTTCATTGCGCTCGGCCGAAAAGCGAGCGGAAAGAGCGATGACCGCTTTGGCAAGATTCATCCATTTCAGGAAAAAATATCCGCTGACGGTCATCGTACAGAGCAGAGTCGCCAGAAGGTAGGGCAGAAAATCATGATAAAAATCGGCCAGGAATGCCTGCTTCTCCAATCCCACTTCGATTCCCCATCCCTCCAATCCAATCCCGGCATACTGGGAGGAGGCATAACGCGAATTCCCGGATTCACCCAATACATCGTCCGTCCATTGGGCTCTGGCATTGAACAGTGCATTGACAAAAGTGACATCCACTCCTTTGTCACGATAAGATTGGATCAATGTTACCAGCGGTAAGAAAGTAGGATTGTTCTGCAAATGAACCCGAGCCAACACAACCCTTTGAACGGTTTGGTCCTCTGCTGAAACAGGATAGAGAATGCTGAGAACAGGGTCAGCCAATTTGGTCTTGGAGAATGCTGCCTGAACCGAATTCTCTTGCAGCGATGCTTGAAATGCTCTCGCTTCTGCGTCGGGGATCACCAACTGCTCTTCTGAAAGCGCAGGGTAGGCATACACCAGTTCACCCCGGGTGTTGAAAAGGTAGAACTCATCCAAATTTTGAACAGGTTGAAAGAGCGATTTGATTTCTTCCCGAATTTCCGCATTGCTTCCATTCAGCAAAGTATTTTTTGAAAGTTGATCGATCCTGATCGCATCTGCAGTGAACACCGATGTTACGGACGTATCGATAACTTGAATGCGATCGGAGAGTTCATCTTTCCATTCATTCAAAGCATGCACGCGTGTGATATTCCATAGAACTGTCAGCAAAACCAATGCGATATAGAGGAATCCGATAAACTGAAGGTTGATTTTCTTCTTTTCAGAGAGACCCTTGGAGAACCCTTTTTGGTCTTCATGGCTTTCTTTCTTTCGAACCAGCAACTCTCCCACAAGTCCTGCCAGGAACAATTCCAAGATGCGACAGAAGTAATAGATCCACCCGTCATGCAAGCACAGGTCCAAACGATATGCCACACCCAAACCGCTGCTCATAAACCGTTCCAGATAGAAAAGGGGGAAAACGCACAGAATTGCCAGAGCGAGCAGGATCAGGGGATGATTTTGAAATTTCGCTAAGGCACCGTTTTTTCGTGAAAGAAAAAAATTGAAGGCAAGCGCAATGGATAAGATCAATGGGACAAAGAAAATATTATGAACAAAAAAACCGCTGAATAGCATGCTCCCGATCAATGCCAGGGTGATGCTCAGCATTCTTTTTTCAAAAACCGCAGCCGCCACCCAAGGTATGGCCTGGAAAAGGATCAAAAAGAATTCGCTTCCGGTTTGAACTGCAGAAGGGAATATCTGAACATGAAATGGAAAAAGATCAATCCGAAAAAGGGAGGAACAAATGATGGCAAGGAAACCATAGAACAGCCAATCCAGTGGATTGGTTTCAGTCAACCTGACCGTTTGTGAAAACCGGTGAATCAAGAAAAACAGGATGCAAATCCAGAGACAGAACAATAACCAATCCACCCAAGTGCCGGGGAGGCTCATTTGAAAGTTCGTGGAAATTTGTTGTAAAAATTCTTCCATCACCGGGTCATTTTTCTTGTTTCTCTTATTTTATACCGGTATGTTCACTTTTTGATTGTTTTTCTTCCAGTAACTTTCATAATAGGATGCGTTTTTATGCCCACTTTTCACTTTTTTCAACAGGTCATTCCACAGAATATAATGATCCTTCTCTAACTGAAAAGCCCGTTTGGAAATTTGGCCACATTCCTCATTGCGCTTCTCTGCCATGATCCATTCATTAATTTCATCTTCCACTTGCTCGATATTGGGCTCCAGCGCGCTCAGCCGGGCATGAAAATCTTTCAACACACGCCGGTGAATGACCTCATGCTCCCACCACAGACTATCTTTCGTGAATTGCTGTTGCGGTTCAGGTCCGATATCCGGCAATCCACCATTCATCCAAACCGGTTTGAACACCGACAGACAGGGGGCTGCAGTACCGGTGACCCAATGCGTGATCGCATCGTGCTTGAACTGGGTGATCAAGGAACCCGTAGTCTGACTACTGCGGATCGGGCCGGGGCCTGCATGCATGCACACATTCCAAGCGGTGAGCGAACGATCAGGGAAACTCGAAGCTGGGTTCAGGGAATGAGATCGCAGTACATTTTTCATGAACTGTAAATCGATCTTGCCTCTGTTTTCTTCGAAAGCGTTCATCACATGACGGCGACGTTCACGCCCCTGACTGAGTGGCGTATAGATCGCATCCGCAAAGGCCTCCTTGAAATTAAAATGGTTTCGATCTTTACACCATTTTCTTTCCAGCGCATAATCGATCAGGCCGTCCGAGATCATGTCCCATTCCGCGGTAATGCTGATCGCATTGGAAATGGCGTAAAAATCCTGTACCTTTTTCACGATCCACATACGATCGACCATCTCCAACACATACGCCTCTTTGCCATCCATGATGAGGTAGCTGTTATGGTAATACAATCCGTGTTCCCTGCTGCAGTTCCCGCTCTGGCCGTACTGTTGCAACAGATTGGTGATGGTCTGTACCGCAACCCGTGCGGAAGAGGAGCGTTCCAAAGCCAGGCGCAAATAATCCATCCCGATCAGCCCTGGTTCCTTCAATGCTGGCACTTTGGAAAAGATCGCTTCATTTCCAATGACCACCCCACATTCGTTGGCACCCATCTCTGCGCCCCACATCCAGTATGGTTTGGAAAGCAGCACCTGATAGGTATGTCGCACCTGCGGAATGTCTATGTAAGTACAGTGAACTCGGGCATCCTTCCCATAATCTTTAGCGGGTATCATCACCAGATACTGCGCTTCATTGGGGTCCCGGTCGGAGTTTTTTGCAAAGAACGCTTCTCCGTTTTTTGTGGCAGTTGCAAGCACAACACTGGTATCACACATGTCAAGATTCCCTGATAATGGCTACTATTTCATCAACAACTTGCTGAACATTCTTCCCATCGGTATTGATGGTTCTGGCATCTTTGGCGGCGATCAATGGAGCCAGTTTTCGTGATGAATCTTTTCGATCCCGTTCTTTCAATGCATGCTTGATTTCATCCAGATCTGCCGCTTTTCCACTGGCCTTGATCTCCAGGTATCGTCTTCTGGCCCGCTCATCAACCGATGCCACCAGGAAGAACTTATGTTTTGCATCAGGCAAAACCACCGTTCCAATATCTCTTCCCACCATGACGATCTTTCCCTTGGCTCCAATCCGGCGCTGTTGCTCGGTCATGGCCTGGCGCACCCGTTTATAAGAAGAAACCAGCGAAACAGCATCGCGCACATCATCTTCCCAGAGTTTACCGGTTACATCCACTCCATCCACAAACACATCATTCTGTCGCCCATCTGCCTTCGTAGGAGACAGGATGTCAATCTTCAATTGTTCCGCACGTTCACTGACCGCATTCTCGTCATTCAGGTCGATCTGTTGCTCAAGAGCTGCCAGAGTGGCCGCCCGGTACATAATTCCGGTATCCAGAAACTGATATCCTAATTTTTCTGCCAGTTGTTTGCCAACGGTGCTCTTTCCAGAAGCTACCGGTCCGTCAATGGTAATTGCGTCCTTCAACTTAAGTATCCTTCCCAAGTCTTCATGATTTGAACCACACCGAGAAACTGGTGACATTGAGTGATGCTGTGCGGTATATTAACCATTCTAATATCTCATCCGGAAGAAATCCAGAAAAATCTTCACGAACCCAGGCAACATCACTGGATAAAACGAAATTTTCACTTTCATGATCGTTAAAGGTATAGGAGGCATCCGCATCCGTAATAAAAATATCATAATCAACACCATCCAAGGCAGTGGGATCATCCACCACGCTGATGGAATAATTACGTAATGCCCATTGCAAACTTTCCGTGCGTTCTTTCATGGAAAGCGCAATGGTGATCTCTTTAGGGCTGATGGATTTTTGTGTTCGATAATTTTCTATTTCTTCCAGCAACAGATCCGAATTTTTGAGATAAGGCGCTTCGCGCATCAGTTCATACTCATAAGTTCCGGTAATATTTGCGGAACGATTTGCATTTCGGACCATCGTGAAAAAGCCACACACTAAAAGCAGCGCCGAAAGCACCTGCACCGTTCGGGTCCATGACCAACCATAAGCGTACAAAAGAACAAACAGGATGCATAACAACAGTGGAGAAACCAGCAGCATCAGGTTTGTCGTGAGCTCCATACCAGCAGATAACAAATAATGCAACCGCAGGATTTGGAAGGAAAGAAAAACAAGGATCGCAATGCCAACCAGGAAAGGAACAAGAATGGTTTTTCTTTCCCGCCAGGTCGCAGAGCCAATCTTCACCATGCAGCCGGCCGCCATCACCCACATGGGAACACACATCCATACTGCTTCATAGAAAGAGAATTGCGGGATCAAGAAGACCACCATCCCGAGCAAAATCCACACCAGCAGAAATAGATTTTTCTTATTCTCTTGCTTCTCGGTATGAAAAAAAGCAGCGATACAAAAGACGATGGCATAGAAAGCATAAAAAAGGAATGCGACCAGCCGCACATCGGTAGAAAGAGTCATTTCCGGATCTCCGACCGTGGATCCCGGAAAAATTGACAGCAGTGCTTTTACCGGTGACCATAATCCGCTTGGTTCCGTTGCCAAACGTGTGCTGATCCCCAGCCATAACAAGAACAGGATCAGAAGCAGGTGCATGTTTTGTTTTCGGAAAAGAGGGATATCGATCTCTTGGTGGTCTTCTATCCGCACTTCTTTGTGTGATAACAGCCAGGTTACCCCGTACGTCATCCCTGTAATGAGAAATCCGATCCAGAAGGTTTTTCCGCTCAATAAACCAAATGCAAAGGTCACCACAGCGGCTGACCAGTTCCGCTTGAGAAGAAACACAAGAAGGAAAAGGATGAAGACCATGCCGATCATCACGTCACTGGCAGCCCTGGCGGTTTGGATCAGGATTGGATCGAGCGCCAGACAGATCGCCAGAACAACTGCTGTTTTCTTTTCAAGCAGCGGTTCCAACAGAAGGGGCAGGATCACGATCAGACTGCCCAGCAGCGCCGGGACAACGCGGGCAGAAAAATTGCTGCTTCCAAATATGGTGAAAAGTGTGTCCGTGAAAAAGAGATAGATCCTGGAAATGGCATCGCAACCGGAACGCTCTGCATCCACAGCACACAGGGCCTGCTGGGCTTCCGGATTGGTCAGAGGAACGCTGTTGAGGTTCAGCAATCGAAATGCAACCGCAATGATCAAAATGATCCCATAGATCCACCGGGTTGCCGTATCTTTTTCAAAGATTTTCATGTCATCACCTTCTACGGAACTTCGTATAAATTTGTGCCATTTTCCTGCAGTACCAAGAGCAGATTTTCTGCAAACTTTTGCTCACTGACCGAATAACTGCTGCGCTCCAGATATCCGCTAACCACATAGCGAATATTGTATTGATGGAGAATGAGTTGAGCGGTTGCCCAATCGGTTGTTTCATACAATGTTTTGATGTCTGCTTGCCGCGAACCCATCTCACTGTACCCGCCACGCCACTGCACTTCATGACCCGGCCAGCCCAGCACCGTCGGATAACCGCTCAGCGTGGCAATGCGCGCATACCCGCTGTAACTGCCTCCTACCGCTTCGGCCACCACGCCATAGGGCAAAGTTTTCAACTTATCGACCACTGCCCAATCCGCTGAATTGTTCATTTTCGCAGAAGCGGTTCCATCCAGCGTCCAGTTATCTGCGCTGGTATAGCGAATCCGGTCATAATAAATGAAAAATGAATATGCACAGCACATGATCAGAACAAGAATGGATGCAATTCGAAAAAGGGTACCCCATGCTTTTTTAAGAGCATTCCAAAGCACCACCAAAATGAACGAGCCGGCAAGAGACCACAGGATCCAGGTCTGAAAATAGAATTTGAAAATAGTATTCATGCGGTCGGAAAACACATCCACTAAAAAGAAAAATTCGGGAATCATGCACAACCCGCAACCCACAAGGATGAGCAGCAGCACAAAGGAGTGGATCGGAGCATGTTGTGCGGAAGTGGAATTCGCTTTCCCTTCCTGGTCGACCGGTTTGCGGAAAAAGCAGCGCACTACAAAATACAATATTCCGAACAGCAGCAGCACCACACTGGAATCCTGCACCCGCCTGCTGAAGGTTTCTTTCATGAGCGTTTGAAGATTCACTGCCCCATAGATCGCTGCGAAGGATTGCGCCTGCTGGATCGCCTGACTGAGCGGATTTTCCAATCCACCCAACCAGTTTTGCAGCCCGGTCCATACCGATACTGCCAGTTGCCTGGAAAATGGGAATAATAAGCTGAACACGCACAAAAAGATGAAAAAGAGCAAACCATACGGCAGGATCTTTTTATCCGGCGCCATTTGCCTGTGGTTCAACCACAGTAGATAGCCCACGATCAGGAACAGGAAAGGGAAGAACATCACAAGAAATTGAATTCCCCTGGTTCGGTAGATCAGACTGGGCAGGATGCCGCCCGCTTGAGAAGCAAAACCCAAGAAGAAGGGTAGATAAATCAGCACACAGGCAAATGCCATCAAAGCGATCTTCCACAGCAGTTCTCCTGCACCTTGCCAGCTCCATCCGTTTTGTTTGATAAAACACAATAAAAACACCAAGCAAAATAAGCCAAAGGTGGCTGGAAAATCCCAGGTGTTCAAAAACAAAATACTGCCCAACACCAGTGCAGAGAGCCAGAACCGTCCCTGCGTTATCAATTTTTTCCAATTTCCAGATTGCAACAGCCAATCTCCGCCCCCATAAAAAAGGTTCAAACTCAACGCAATGGTCAGTAAAAAGAAGGGGATCGAAAGCACATGCGGATGCAGATCCGCCAGATAGAAGGTAAAAGCTGGTGTTTCATCGATCACTTCCCTGAAATTTCCGCCTGCATCATAATCGCTCACCACACGCGATGCACGCCACCACCAAGTGCCGCCAAGGCGCTGCGGAATCCATTGGGCTTCTCCTGTTGGAGGTTGATTCAATTCCTGAATATCAAGCCATTCCCAAAAAGCGGATTGCTGGTTCCCCTGCGCATCCGCACTCCAGAATGTGCCGGAAGCATGCAGCATCTCCAATCCCCCTTCGGCGTTGCTCACCACTAGCAGAAAAATGGGTGCCAATAAACCGAGCCACAAAATCTTTTTTCGCATTTTTTGCAAATCTGTTTGTCTATGCGCAAAATAGGCGCGAAGAAGATCGACCAGGATTCCATACACAGCGCTGCAAATCAGCCCCACCCACACAGCAATACCAAGGTTGAAAGCCACCCCCCCGCTCACCCCGGTGATAACAGCCAGCAGCGCGACCATCAAATATCCAAAGTAATAATACGAGATGGCATACCCTGACAACCATGGATCGCTGGGCGGGAATTTCGGGGTTTCCAGAATGGCATTGATGAAAGCCAATTCCATCGGTTTCTCTGTTCCCGATGCGGCCGGCGACATCGCACGCAGTAATGCGGCAATCACGAAAGCTGCCAGAAAAACCAGCTCTACCATACCCATATAGGATTTCTCTTCCAGCAAACTTTGCTTGATCTCTATTTTCTTACGGATAAAGATATACAGGTTGAGTGCCGCCAACAGCGCCAAGGTTACAATTGCTCCTAGCAGATTGTTTGACAGCAGTTGATAGGTATTGGTAATCCAGTAGAGAAACCCCCATACCAGCAGGCCTACAATCTTTGCAAATGCGTATCCCCTGCATTTGACCTTCGGAAGCAGTAGGCTGGTAAGCGGATAATTCACCCACCCTAAAACCAGCAGGAAAAGATACCAACGAACCATCGCCAAGATCATCGGTTACTCCATCACTTCCAAAATGATTGTATCCTTATATGTGTAAACTGTCTTCCAGTATACGCCTTCATAGGTGGTGAACTTCTCCAAACCATCCTGAGTGTAGCGAATGCGCTCCAATTGCCCCAGGACAATATATTTCACCGTATATTTTTCCAGGAATTGCCTGGCAGCGTTGACATCCGCAGTGTTATAAAAAGCATCCACATCGCTGATGCGATCGGTGACCCAATTGGAGGGCAGAATCGTTTTCTGCTGCCGCTGATGCCAATCCCAGCCGATCACGGCCGGCAATCCGGTATAGATCGAGTAACGGTTTCCCCATTGGTAGAGTGAGGAAGTGCCTTCCACAATCACCGGTGACCCCTCGACATTTTCCTGCATCCAACGGATGGCTTGATAATCCTGCTCTAGGTCCATGGTGACGCCATCTTGCCAGTAAACCGAGGTCTTCATATACTCCATTCCGTCCAATGTCAACGGCACAGCATCCGAAATGCGATCGGTCACCTTATCGATACTGGCAGCAATCGGAAAGAGCAGCCCACATGCCACCAGTGCGATCCCGATCCCGCGCCAGGTTTTTTTCCATGGTGCCACCTGCGGTCTTTTCAAACGCGGCAGCAGGTCGATAAAACAATAAGCAGCACTGATAGCAAGGAAAGTCCAGGCCTGCAGGTAAAACTTGAATACCGTGTTCATTCTGCCCACATCCCCGGTCAGCACAATCACTTCCACCATCAGGATCATGGCAAAACCAGCCAGCAGGAAAAGCAAGATTACCCGATCTGTGAGTTCTATTTTTTTGTTCACGAAAAGGAGGAGCGCCCAGATCAGCAATGGAAGCATGATCAACGCAATAGATATACCCTTGACCAACAGTCCGATCAACACACCACCTGCCAGAAATACAGCCAACCACAGCAGACCCTGATAAGGGTGCAGTTTTTTCAGATAGGAAATCGGCGTTTCTGCCAGCCAGTCGCGTGTCTTGATGACCAACCACGATATGATAAAGAAAAGGAAGATGCCCCAATGCATAAACAGGGAGGAGAGTGGTGTATGGCTTCCTGTCCATCCCTGAACGCTGGTATAACCAGCTCCATACGCATTGTGATACGGGAGGAAGAATAGATAGGTCGAACCGGCAAAGATGGCCAGGGAGAGAACACACGAAATGACAACTCGCACCGTCTGCGGACACTGCGGGAACAATTGCGGATAATAGCGCCTGTGCGTCCAATATTCATATCCGATCGCCAACAGTCCCAGCAAGAGGTACACCGGATAATCCCAAGTATTAGTGGCAGCCAAAGACCCCACCACCAGCCCGCCGCCCACCAGCAGCAGAAGCCATTCGCCATCCTTTTGGTCGTTGAACGCTTTTTGCCAAAAGACTATGGACAAGAAGAACCCCAGCGCCATGAGCGTGATCGGATAAGCAAACAAATGGGCATGCGGATCGGCGTATAGAAAAGTGAAGTACGGAAATTCCGTGATCGCTTCGCCCGGTATGGTACGGCTGGGGATCCAGTACCAATCACCCGGATAATAAGTAAAAGGAGTGCCCTTCACAAACAGGATCAAGCCCTTAAACCACAGAACAATCGTTGACAAGAAACCCGAGCCATTCCCCAAACCAGCATTCACAGCAATTTGATAGATGCCGCTGAAAAACATACGAACGGTACCCAGATTACCGATGATCAGCACCGCCACTGCGAAGAGGATGCCGCTTTGCAAAGGCGTAAATCCTTTTTTCAACGAGGTTTGATTTTCAAGCCGTTTTGCCTGGAAGTTCCAGCCGATCCCAAATGCTCCTGTTCCAACAAAAGCAAAGAAAGTGGCCAGAATGAAGTTGTATGCAATGGATGGGATAATGCCCAGCCACTTGGTGAAGATACCCGCAATCAGTGAGCCAAAATAGTAATAGTTGATGTATCCGCCAGCATACCATGGGTCATAGGGAGGAAAGACCGAGCTTTTGATGATCGCGTTGAAATAGGCAAAATCCATCGGCTTCTCGCCGCCCTTGTATTCATGCCAGAGGTCCGGGTTCCCTAATCGAATCAAGGTAAAAAAGACAAAAAATGCGAGAAATACCAGCTCCACCTGCAGCAGGTATTTTTTACGATCCTGAAATTCCTGCCCTATCTCGTGCCGGTTCTTCCAAAACAGGATTCCGTTAAAAACCAGTATGCCCATAAATACCAGACTGATCAGCCAACGTTCCACCGGGATAGAAAACGACCCAAGCAGCCAGACCAGGGTGCCCAGCAGCAGCATGCCGAACAGCCGTGAAAACGCGTACCCTTTTTCTTTCAATCCTCTGAAAATGATACGGGTGGTCGGATAGACCACCAGTCCCAAACCAAAGATAGCCAGGTACCACACCACGATCCCAATCCATTGGTTCTGGTTCAAAATGGAGTCACTGGAGAAGAGTTCACTCCAGGTGCCGCCGCTGGTTTGTAGCTGCTGTTCTTTTGCGCTCAGCGAGAGATCTCCGGGAGTTTTACTGGCTGCGGCAGCCGTCAGGTAGATGACTTTATTCAGGTCCACCTTTCCTAAAATTGACCTGACGGTATCCATATTGAAAGCATCGGTTTTTTTGAAAATGAACACCTTGGGATGATCATAGACCGTAAAGGCCTCTTCCGCGTATTGGGTATTGATCGTGATCCCGGCAATATTTGGTTCGGATTGAAACACTTTCACCAATTCAAAACCAAGTTCTCCACTGTACATGCCCGGTTGAGCATCCCGGTAACAATCCTGCAGATCTCGATCAGCAGGGCAGCCCAGCAATGCGCGATAGTATGCCATGTTCAATGGATATCGTTCAGGAATCTGGGTAGTACTACCCCACTGCCGGTTGGAGGTTATGTAAATGTAATCCGCTTCTTCCAGTACAGAGTAGAAGTTTTGCAGTTGCTCGGCATTGTTATCGTTGTAAAGCTCCAGATTCAGATTGGAGTAATACACACCGGTGCTTTCGTCATAAGGGTTATATCCGTACAAATAGAAAGGCAGTCCATCATCCCAGGAACTCTCATTTAATCGTTTACTGCCATAGATCGCCAGATCCCCGTCTTCCAGATCCGCTTGCAGGATGAGCGTATACGATTTCCCTTTGGCCAACCAAAGAGGTTCATCGAAGGTTAGGGTATAAGCCGCACCTCGAAAATCCTTCTCCTCCGTGAAAGTCGAAACCAGTGTCCCGGTGGTCGAGGTAACCGTGCCTTCATCATTGGATTGAACACGAACCCGAATTTCCTTTTCGGTTGCACTTCCACTCCAATCCAGGATGCGGAAGAAGGTAACGCCTTTCAGGGCGCCGTCTTCAAAAGGAGTGAACTGTACGCTGTAGGTGCCCATTTGCGAAAGTGACGGGGCACATTCAAAAATAGTTTGGGTCAAGGCACTGTCACCATCCAAAACGCTCATTTTGAAAAAACCCGATAAGCGTAGTGCACTTGCCTGCCCGGATAGTTCTATCTGCAAGGCATATTCCGTACCTTTTTTCACATTTTGGGGTGTGGCAAGCTGGATCACCTGCGGATTGATCGACCCGCTGTCATTCCAGCCATCCAGAGTGACCGGAATATTCTGCAGGAATACCGGTTCACCATCCACCATTTCATAGAAGCTCACCGACAATGTCTGATCCGTGTATAAATCTGTAAGGTTCTGGATTTTCTCAATGCTGAAGGCAGTGAGCATTTCATCCTGTTCGGGAGAAAAACGGAAGAAGATGGGATTGTTTTGGGTCAAATCGATGAAATGCGGATAGCTCAGCGGTTGGGTAAAATCTTCATCCACTGTGGAAATTTGCAGGTTGATCGGGCCTTCCACGTTCTTATAGACCCACTCGTTGGCAACCACACGCGTGACCGGTCGGGTATAAATTTCAGAGAAAGCCGCTGCCCAACTTGCGCCGCCACCCACAACGATCCCAAGTAAGCAAACCGCCAGGAGCATCTTCATGATCTTTTTCCCCCGCCATAGCCAGTCCACAGCATAACTAACCAACCAGGCAGCGCAGATGGAAAGTGCCGGATAAACAAACAGCATGTAGCGCATGGTCGGATTCCACATCTGGCTCTGCCATCCACCATACAGAATAACCCAGATCCACAACAGAAAATAGGGTTGCCAATCTCCTTTAATGATTTTCCATCCCATCACCACCAATCCGATCAGGGCTGGGATGCCGATCGGCAACCCAAATCCCCATTCCAACAGGTTCTGCCAGGCAAAATAGGAAGGACGGCGCGCCCATTGAATGGATGGAGGATAATTAATATCGCCCGAACTGAGGAGCGATAACTCACGCAGGTTATCCAACCATTTTGGATTCAGGGATATGCCAAAGAAACCCGGGCCTGCAAACGCATAGGGTTGAAAGATGCGGAAGGTGATCAGGCAAGTAAATGCGGCAATGCCCAGATGGAGCAGCCATTGGTTGCGCCGCTGGGAGGAATTTTTCAATTCAGGAAAATCGCGCAAGATACCTGCCAGGGGCAGTAATAGGACACACACCACGGTATTGATCTTGGAAGCAGCCGCCAACCCTGACACCACCCCAAACAGCACATGCAATCCCACATCTCGGGATATATGCTT
Source organism: Pelolinea sp. (assembly GCA_012797975.1). Classification (GTDB taxonomy): domain Bacteria; phylum Chloroflexota; class Anaerolineae; order Anaerolineales; family Anaerolineaceae; genus UBA4781. The sequence continues at coordinate 16,504 of JAAZOD010000031.1, forward strand.
TTTACCATCGTCTTTAGGAATTCTTTTCTTATCAGTGAAAATGCAGATTGCCAGATAGAGCGCCAACGCGACAAAAAAATTAGCAAACGTATCAACGGTGAAATAATGTGATTGCTGGATGGGCAGGGTCGTCAATCCATAGAAAAGCGCACTCAACAAACTGACCGCTGGGTTTTTAAATAATTTTTGTGCAATGAAATAGACCAGTAGAACGACCCCCAGGTCAAAGATCGCAGAAAGATAACGTCCTACAATATGAACCTGCGAGTATCCGGTTTGGTTGAGTCCTTCAGCAATATAGCGCACCAAGAAAAGAGGAAAAGTCCCATATACATAAAACGTCTGACCGACATTATGCGGATTGAGCGTAGAGGTGCTGGTATTGAAATATTCTTTAACGGAATCGACCGGATAGATGCTGTTTTCCACCATGGTTAAGAAACGTTCATCCGGGTGCAAATGATAATCCCCGTCCCAACGCATGCCCCTCATTCTCAGAAATGCACTGACCAGGATGATCAGAATGAGCAGCAGTACCTGCAAAGTTTTGGATTGAATTGCTTTTTTCATATTGATGTTGATCGATCTCTACTTTTGTACACGGATCTCGATAAAGTTCTTACCAGGGATTTCTGAAATATAAGTATACAGCGTGTTGTTTGGAAACAAGCTTTGCAGGGCAGCCACATTGCCCACATCTTCCGGTTTTAGAATGAACAGATAGGATCCCGCTTCCTGTACCACATTCCCGAAATCCTCTGGCCACAATGCATAGTCTTTGCGCGGTAATCCAGCATTAATCCCAACCAGGCGGGTATCCACCCAATAGGGATATGGCACCACAAATGCATTTTGCATGTCTCCTCCCTCCTGATGGAAGCGTTGAATTTCGGCTGCCAGCTCCGAAGTGTTCCAGGCATTCAGATCGTATTCTTCGCGATACTGGTTGAAAACCAGGTCATAATTCTGCACCGCACAGCCCAACACGAAGGCAAAACACATCCCGATCATGAGATGTTTGCGCATCTTTTGCGGTCGATCCCCCAGGTAATGTTCCACAATCTTCACCCATCCATACCCTGCCAGCACAAACACCAGCACATAGGCACCCCCCGTCCGATTCAAACAGGGATTTTCTCCTGGATAAACCAGTGAAAGAATGGAAGGCATCAACAGCAGTGGGATGGAAGTCAAGATGGCTGTGGTCAACCAATTCTTTTCCCTGACCGATTCAAAAACAGCATAGCCAGTCCCAATAAAGTAAAGGGCTGCGCTCACCACATCCAGCGCAGGGCGGTTGGGAATAGAATGAACCCAGATCACCCCATTATTATTGAAAAACATGGTGATGGCATTCCAAAAATTGCTGCAGAAAATAAGCAGAGGATTCCCAGGATAATCTTGATCCACCGGCAACAGACGCGAGGAAGCCCGATAGCTGAACATCCCCGGATTCTCAATGAGATAACGGAAGAGGGGTAGAAAAACAAAAAAAGCTGCCAGTGCCACCAGCAGATACATCCAAACGAGCTGGCTTTTCTCTTCTTTTGTCTTTAATTTCAGAAAGAAAATGAAACAGACAACGGTAACTACAATCGGCAAAAACCGGGTAGAACTGTAACCATGCAATCCCAATCCCAGCAAAAGGCCGGCCAGCAAAAAGTCATTGCGCCGCCTGGTGCGCAGTCCTTTGATCAAATAATAGAAGGTTGCAGCGGTGAATAGTGGATAAAAAGCATAACGCAATGCCACCCGCGAGATCACGTTCGGCCAATAGGCCATCCCTGCCAGGAATAAAGCTGCCAGCCCGGTCCATTTTCCGCCCAGTTCTTTCCCGATCAAGTAAATGAAAGGCAGGGTAAGCAAGCCTGCCAGCACCGTACCCAACTTCAAACTCAAAAACGAAATACCGGTATGAAAAAGTCTGATGATGGCTGCAGTTAGATAAAACTGCAGCGCTTCCCTGCCGGTATTGCGCACAAAGAAAATGGGGGTTGTCCCATCCAGTACATCCGCAACATCCAGCAGTTTTTCCGCATGATCGCTGTACATTTCGGATGGCACTTCGTTTAGATCGTAGACACGGAAGAAAATGCTGATGACGACCACCAGTACCACCAGCACTGTATAAGAGTCAATCGTCTTTTGTCGTGAATGATGTTCTCCTTGTTTTTCCCACACCGCCAGCACGAACAAAACCAGCCCAATGGTCCATAAAGAAACATTGAGTAGGGTAAATCGATTGTCCTGAAAGAACCAGAAGGCGGCAGCCAGAAAGACGGTAGCCGGGATCAAGAATTGGATGCGCACTTCCTGTGTAACTTGCCAACCTGTTTCTTTCGCTTTCGGTCCATGAGCACGGTTTAGCAGAAAAAAAGACAGCAGAAAAATGGCGGATGCGCCGTAGCCCAGAATCCCAAACGCAACCTTTCGATTTGCCGGTTCCAGAAAATATTGTCCGATCAAAGCCATTAACAGAGCGAACAGGGGTAGAAAAGAAAAGGAAACCTGGTTTCTTTTTTCCGCCACAGTTGGTTTTGGCAGGGATGCTTCCTGCAAATTCTTGCGGTATTTTTCAGGTTGAAATTCCAAAAGGGATTTCAGATAGTCCAGCAGACTGGGTTCTTTTTCAGGCATTCAATCCTTTCTGGCGATATAGAAAGTATAACTGCCTTCCGGATGGATAGGATTTTGAACATACTGTTTGCGCAGTCGCTTTTCAGGGATGAAAGGATTCCCGTGCAGCGGGAAGAGGATCCATTTTCCAAATACTTTTTTATTGATCAAGGATGGCAACCCAGCATAATGTCCCCATTCCAAAGTCCGCAGATTCTGTGGGGTGAAATAATGCCACCACTTTTCTATACGAAAACCATTTTTGGCCAATCTGGCCTGCCATACCTCTACCGCGTCTGCATGATGATGGCGTGAGATAAAGTTAAAGAAATTCCGGTAACCATCGGCCAGTCCATGCAACCCGATGCGATCCAGAGCATTGCTGATAGAAAGGTTTGTCAACAATTTCTCGTTGGGAACACAAAAAACGAACAGGCCTGCGGGTTTTAGAACCCTCCGGATCTCAAGCAGCACCTGTTCCAATTCCGGAATATGTTCCAGAACGGAATTACTGATGACGGTCGAGAAAGAGGCATCGGCGAATGGGATGGCTGCCCCTCCGGCGCACAGGATGCTGCTGTAGGCCACACGGTTGGCTGGCTCAAGCAAACTTTGAAATGCAGGGTCAAAACCAACGGTGATCTTTTTATCGAACGTGATTTCGGCAAAAATCCCATCCCCACAGCCCACATCCAACACCGGTTCAGTCAGAGCCATATCATCATAAAAACGGCTTTCCACCGCGCGCAGAAAAGCCCTGAAATACGGCAGCCGCTTCAGATTCTCCCACAGGTAATCTTTCTTTTCGATCTTTGTTTGTTCTTCCATTATTTATTGATTCTTGATCTCGTCCGTGATCTCAGCAAAAAGAATCTCATACTGCCGGGCTATTTTATCCGGAGAGTACATATCCTTGATGGCCTGTGCATCCGCATGGAATGCTGCAGGGTGTTGTGCAATTTCGATGACCGCTTCAGCAAGTGCATCCGAATTCCCGACCTCCACCACCTTTCCCATGGCATGGCACAGCACCGGCTGGCGCACTCCGGGAAGATTGGAAGCAACGCTGGGTTTTCCATTCATCATGGCCTCAATCTGCACCAGCCCGAAAGCTTCGGTGGAATTCAAGCTGGGAATCACCAGCATATCAATATTAGGGTAGTACACTGCCATTTGTTCCGGGTTCAAAGTGCCCAAGAATTTCCAGGCGCCCTGCTCGATCAATGCTTGAATGGCTGGTTCCAGTCGTTTGAAATAAGCTTCTTCCCCGATGATATTTTCATAGGGCCCGGCGAACCATACCTGGACTTGCGGGCATGCCTCACGGATGCGCGGCATGGCATTCAGCAGAACTTCCACACCCTTTTCCGATGCAAAGCGGGCTGCCATTCCAATGATGGGATGTTGATCTTCAGGGTTTTGTTTTTTTCTAAAGTCTTGGATCGCCGCCAGTGTTGCAATTGGCAGTTCAACCGGCGGTGGAATGATGCGTAATTTTTTACGGAACCTTCTCAAGTATGGAGAGTGGTCGGCATAATCTTGTGTATAGGTTACGATGCGGTTGGTATTCAGGGCAGCCAGTTGATTCATTACATGCACGCCCTGATTCGCCAGCCAGCTCATGATGCCCCAAGGCATGCGCAGATCGCAATGATAGGTTAGCACGATCGGTTTTTTCCAAATCCTGCCGCGTAAAGCAATTCCGGCCGCATCGATCTGCGGCAAATGCAGATGGATGACATCATTTTCCTTGACGAGCTTCGTTGCCATCCGGCCCAGCGAAGGCATCACCACACCCTTGCTGATGCGAAATAGCACCGGCAGGCGGATCACGTGCACGCCATCCATCCACTCATCGCGCGCCAGTTTTTTATCGAACTGCGAGGTCAAGACCGTGACCTGGTGTCCACGTTTGGCCAGTGCTTTGGCCAATCGTTCGGCATAAATGGTCAATCCGCTGGTATGGGGTCGATAATAGGTAAGCTCGATCAGAATCTTCATACCGCTTAATCTTCTCGAATGCTCTCCACCCAATCCACCAGGCGCGAAATACCTTCGTCAACATTGATTTGCGGCTGCCAGTTGAGGTATTGTTTTGCCTTGCGGATATCCGATACATAGATCTTTTGATCACCCGGTCGCCAGGCAGATGAGGCGGTAGGAATTCTTTTCCCGATCTTCTTTTCCAACAAGGGTGCGAATTCCTGCCAAACCGAGATGGTGTTCGCAGGTCCTCCGCCAACATTGAAGGCCTGCCCGGCTGCCTGATCGATATTCTGGATGGCGCTATCATACACGTTCAGCAAATCCTCGACAAAAAGTACGTCGCGCACCTGCTTGCCATCACCATAAATGGTAATGGGTTTATTTTGCGTGGCAGCAATGGCAAACCATGCCAGCCAACCCTGATCTTCTATCCCAAATTGGCGCGTCCCATAGATGCAGCTCTGTCGAAAGACAACGCTGCGGATGCCGTAGATGCGTTGATAGTCGCGCACATACTGATCTCCGCAGCCCTTCGAACAGCCATAGGGAGAATGAAAATCCAGCGGGTAAAGTTCCGGGATACCAAATGGGTAATCTGCATATGCATAGCGTGTGGCTTCTTCTTTCACCGCCACATCTTCCATACCACCATAAACCTTATTGGTAGAAGCATAAATAAAGATCGGCTGTTGGCCGTTCTTGCGAGCCGCTTCCAGCACATTGAAAGTTCCCAACGCGTTGATCTCAAAATCTTCGCGAGGGTCCACCACCGAAGTGGTGACCGCAACCTGGGCAGCCAGGTGCACGATGACCTGTTTTCCGTTAGCTGCTTTCTCCAAAGCGGAACCATTGCGGATATCCTCCTGAATGAACTGAAAGGCGCTCATGCCATGTTGTGTATACAACCACTCTAGATTTTTCTCAGTGCCGTCGCGAGAGAGATTATCGTAAATGGTTACATCTTCTCCTCTTGTCAAAAGCCGGTGGGCATAGTTCGATCCGATAAAGCCAGCGCCTCCGGTGATCAGATATTGATATGCCATCGCTACTCCTTCTTCTTCAACCGATCAAAAACTTTGCCTATTAATGTGCTGAGGGAGTTGCCCTGCGCTGCCAGACTGATGATGCCCAGTGCAGCGATCGTCACCAATTGCACAGCATGCATGATGATGGCAAAACTCAAAGCGGTTTCCTTTTCGACAGAAAAGACGCTTAAAGCTGCCACCAATGTTCCTTCATAAACTCCCAGACCAGCCGGCGCCGATGGTAACGCAATTCCAAAAGACAGGATGGATTGCATGAAAACGATCTTCCAGAACGGTTGGCTGCCGATGAAGCTGGTCAATAAAATAAATGAAACAGAGATCCACATAGTCCAACAAAGGGCAATAAAGAGAACCGCCAAAAGGATCCTTTTTGGATCCTGAATGACCTGTGCACCTTTGATGATCGCTTTCAAATTCGGGCTGATATAAGTTCGAAAAAATCTTGATCTCTGATCGGCGCGGTCAAGCCACGCTATGACCGTTTCTTGTTTCCTGATCGCCCAGAAGAGGAACAGAAAACCAGCCAATACCACACCTAGAATGGTGATCGCCACCGGAGTGATCCAATCCATCGCGATCGCATTTCCAACCGTTGAAAGGAACATGATGGCTGCAATTCCAAGGTCGATGGCGCGCTCGATGATGATGGTGGACAATGTTTCGAAAAAGTTCATTTGCACTGCGCTGTTTACCAATAAGGCACGTCCTACCTCACCGGAGCGGGGAATAATCTGGTTGAGCAGATATCCTTCATTGACGATGCAGAATGCATCCTTTAAATGAATCCTTCTGCCTAGCAATTCCCGCCAGGCAGCTGCACGCGAAAGGTTTGCCAGCACCATCAAAATAAAAGCAATGCCGACATACAGATAATTTGTTTTTTTCAATGCGCCGAACAGCGTATCGATATCAATCAATCGATACAGCACATAGATGACAATCGCACTAACTACCAGACCCGGAAGCCAACGTTTCCATGAATTTTTTGATGTCGTTTGTGAGGGCAATTTATTCATCCTCCAATTTCAGAATTGCCATGAAAGCTTCCTGGGGAATCTCCACATTCCCCACCATTTTCATGCGTTTTTTCCCCTTCTTCTGTTTCTCAAGCAATTTCTTCTTGCGGGTGATGTCTCCGCCATAACATTTTGCCAGTACATCTTTGCGCATGGCTTTGATATTCGCTCTCGAAATCACCCGCCCGTCAGCCGATGCCTGAACAGCCACATCAAACAACTGCCGGGGGATCAATTCCTTTAATTTCGTAACCAGTTTCTGTCCAAGATGATAGGCAGAATCTTTGTGCACAATGCTCGCCAGTGCATCTACCGGTTCTCCACCGATCAGCACTTCCAGTTTTACCAGATTACTGGCCCGATATTCATTAAAGGAATAATCCATTGAAGCGTATCCGCGCGTCTTTGATTTCAATTCATCAAAAAAATCCACGATCATTTCTGAAAGCGGCAGTTCAAAATTCAATTGGACCCGATTGGGTGAAGGATACTCCTGCGAAACAAAGGTTCCCAATCTTCTTTTTACCAGTTCCATGACCGCACCATAAAATTCCGTTGGAGTGAAAACAGAAAGGTTCATCCACGGCTCCTGGATCTGCTCAATGGTGGATTCATCCGGCAGCATGGCCGGTGAATCGATCAACACTTCCTCTCCGTTCCGCAAGATAACCCTGTATTCCACCGTGGGGGCAGTCAGTACAATATCCAGGTCATATTCACGCTCCAACCGTTCCTGGAAAATTTCCATGTGGAAAAGGCCCAGAAAACCACAGCGAAAACCAAAATTCAACGCTTGCGAAGTTTCCGGGGTAAAGATCAAGGAAGCATCATTCAACTGCAACTTTGCCAGCGCATCCTTCAAATTATCATAATCTTCCCCTTCCACCGGATAGACACCTGCAAAGACCATGGGTTTGGGATGTTTATAACCAGGCAATGCTTCTGCTGCCGGATCATTTTTATCCGTCAACGTGTCACCCACCCGGCAGTCTTTCACCGTCTTCAAACCGGTGGCAATGTACCCCACATCCCCGGCAGATAGCACGCTCACCGGTTTCATGTTGGGGGCAAATACTCCAATTTCAATTGGATCGGTTTCCACATTGGTTTCCATCAGCAAGAATTTCCCCTGCATATCCACGGTACCGTTGAAAACCCTCACATAAGCGATCACCCCTTTATAAGAATCGTAATGAGAGTCAAAGATGAGCGCTTTCAAGGGTTCATTTTCATTTCCTTGTGGCGAAGGGATGCGCTCAATGACCGCATCCAGCACTTTCTCAACATTCAATCCGGTTTTGGCTGAAATGCGAATGATGGATTTCGGATCGCAACCCAACAAATTCCCCACATCCTCTGCCACGTCATCGGCATGCGCAGAAGGCAGATCGATCTTGTTCAAAACCGGGATAATCACCAGATCGTGTTCAATCGCCAGATACAGGTTTGCCAGCGTTTGCGCCTCGATCCCCTGGGTGGCATCCACCACCAGCACAGCCCCTTCACAGGCAATCAGGGAACGGCTAACCTCATAGGAAAAATCAACATGACCAGGGGTATCGATCAGATTGAGCTCATAAACTGACCCATCTTTTTTGTATTCCATGCGCACCGCAGAAGCTTTGATGGTCACCCCTTTTTCACGTTCCAGGTCCATGTTATCCAGCACCTGATTGACCATATCCCGTTCTGAAATAAGCCCTGTCATCTGCAACATACGGTCTGCCAGGGTTGACTTCCCATGATCCACATGGGCAATAATACAGAAATTACGTTTTTGCGTTAATTGCATGGCAACTGATTAGTATAATCGATTTTCGCGGATGAGTTTATTTCAGATCATTAACCTGGCCCATACTCTCCATGACCTGACCAATAAGAGTTTCAGGATTACCTGCTGCTGGCACTTGTCTGAAATGAGCCAGGAACTCAATATTTCCCTTGGGTCCTTTAATGGGCGATTGGATCAAGCCGTGCAGATACAGCCCCTGTTCTTGCGCATCTCCGAGGACAGATTCCAAAACCCTGCGATGAATCGTATGATCGCGAATCACTCCCCGACCTCTGGCAGCTTCCTGCCTGCCGGCTTCGAATTGAGGTTTGATGAGGGTGATCACCTCCGCTCCGTTTTTTTTCAGCAGGTTTTTAAGAACAGGGAACAAAGTGCGCAGAGAAATAAAAGAGACATCCACCACAACCATATCCATTGCTTCAGGAAGCTTCTGTAAATTGCGCGCATTGGTTTTTTCCATCACCACCACGCGCGCATCGTTGCGCAGCTTCCAGTGCAATTGTCCATAGCCAACATCTACCGCATACACTTTTTGTGCACCATGCTGCAAGAGGCAATCCGTAAATCCTCCGGTCGATGCACCAATATCCGCACAGATTTTCCCTTCCAGATTGGTCAAATGAAATGCCTGCAGTGCCCCTTCCAGTTTTTCCCCTCCGCGCGAAAGAAAGGGAGGGTTTTCTTTCAGAGTTATTGCTACATCGTCAGAAAAAACCTCCGATGGCCTGCTTGGCAGTTCACCATTCACCAGCACTTCTCCAGCCATGATCAGGCGCTGCGCCTGGTTCCGGCTTTCCACCAATCCCTTTTCAACCATCAGCACATCCAACCGTTTTTTCTGCATAGTTCCATTGTACATCCGGCTGTTCCCGCAATAATTTTTCATGTTATGATTCGTATATGTTAAAATCCATCATTCAAAGCATGCGTCCAAAACAATGGGTTAAAAATATTTTCATTGTTGCCGCATTGGTTTTTGATCGCCAACTCACCAACTGGCCCGCCACACAGATCACGCTGATGGGGGTTTTTATTTTTTGTATGCTTTCCGGGGCGGTATATCTCATCAATGATGTCTGTGATAAAAAGGCCGACCAGAATCACCCGACCAAGAAAAATCGTCCCATCGCAGCCGGCAAATTGCCGGTCAATGTGGCTGCCGGTTCTGCCGCCGTTATCGTCGTCGGATCTTTATATTGGGCATTCCGTTTAACCACCGGCTTTGGAATCATCAGCGTCATCTACTTTTTGTTGAATTTAGCATACTCCTTCAAACTTAAACACATCCCACTCATTGATGTCATGGTGATTGCAGCCGGTTTTGTTCTGCGTGTGGCAGCCGGTGTGTCACTCATTCAAGTGGAACGTTTTTCACCCTGGCTATACGTCTGCACCACCCTGCTTTCACTTTTCATCGGATTGGGCAAACGCCGGGCTGAAATTGTGTGTTTAAATGAAAATGCCGCTCAACATCGCAAAGTGTTGGATGGCTATTCACTGGAATTTTTGGATCAGTTGATCACCATTGTCTCCAGCACCACCATTGTGGCATACAGTTTATACACTTTCTCCGCTCCCAACCTGCCGGAGAACAACTCCATGATGCTCACCATTCCTTTCGTATTGTATGGGTTGTTTCGCTATCTGTATTTGATCAAGATTCAAAACTCAGGCGGGGCCCCGGAAGATGTTGTCCTTTCTGACCGACCACTGCAAATCTGCGTTGTGCTATGGGGCATCAGCGTGTTTGTGATCTTCTACTGGGCAAAGATCAGCGCCCTGATTTCATAAAAAATGCCTGCGATTGCTGTTCACACGATCGGGAAATCCATACTCTTCGGAGAGCATGCAGTCGTTTATGGTTACCCAGCAATCGCCGTACCGATCCCGGACCTTCAAACCACCGTCACCATTTTTCCTTTGATCGGAGAGAAACAAGAAACGATCATTTATGAAGCGCCGGATTTGGGAACCGCCGCAAACCTCAGCGATTTACCTGCCAATCACGTGCTCGGGAAAGCCGTGGAACTTTTCAAACAGGCCTATGGCATCCAGAAAATTCCTTCTTTTCGCTTAAAAATAAACTCGCAGATCCCTGTGGCATCCGGCCTTGGATCAAGCGCTTCAATCTCAGTGGGCATCATCAAAGCTCTATCGCAATTTTTGGGATTGAAATTATCCGTTCAAAGGATCAACGAACTTGCCTTTGAATTGGAAAAATTGTATCATGGCACCCCCTCAGGCATCGATAACACCGTGGTCAGCTATGAACAATCCTTATGGTTTACAAAAGGTCAGGAACCGGAGTTTCTGCGAGCCCCATTTCCCTTCCATCTTCTGCTGATCAACAGCTCCATCCCTTCTCTCACCGCAGAATCTGTGGCCGCGGTCAGAAAAGAAAGAGAGAATGATCCCGTTCGGGTGAATGGACTTTTACAAGAAATAGGGGATCTGGTAATCATCGCCAAAGAAGCCTTTTCGGAAGGTAATCTTGTGGAATTAGGGAAGTTGATGGTGAAGAATCATGCTCTTCTTCAAAAACTGCATGTTTCCCTTCCAGAATTGGATGCCATCGTCAATCTGGCTCTTGAAAAAGGCGCATTGGGAGCAAAGCTATGCGGAGCTGGTCGGGGGGGAAATGTGATAGCATTGGTACGAGAAGAAAAAGTGCATGATCTTCAACAAACATTCATGGCACATGGCTATCAGGGGATCGTGCATACGAAAATCCAATAATTATGCTGATATTTGTTAAATTAGGTGGTTCTCTCATTACCAATAAAAACCAGGTGGGTTCGGCCAGGCATCCTGTGATCGCACGCCTGGCGCAGGAATTAAAACAAGCACTGGGGAAAGACCCGGAGCTGCGCATTATCCTCGGACATGGTTCGGGGTCCTTCGGCCACCCTCCTGCCAAGAAATATCAAACTCGCCTGGGAGTGCATTCAGAGGAAGATTGGCGCGGTTTCATCGAGGTCCGCAGCCAAGCCGACGCGCTGCATCGCATCATGATGGATGAATTATGGAAAGCTGGCCTGCCTGCTATTAGTTTTCCCCCTTCTGCGGCTGCGGTCACCTGCGATCATGATGAAGTTTTTTGGGATACGGAGCCACTGAAAAATGCTCTCCAGCATGCACTACTGCCAGTGGTTTTTGGCGATGTGGTCTTTGATACGCAAATCGGTGGGACCATCCTCTCGACAGAAGAGATCCTCAGGCATCTTTGCTTGCATCTGCCCATCCAAAAAATCCTGATCGCCAGCATCGAAAAAGGGGTTTGGAAGGATGCCCGCGATCCGCAGGATATCTACACAATCCTGACGCCTGATTCATTCGTGACCCATTCAGAAAATATTGGCAGGTCGGGTGCCCCCGATGTCACCGGAGGAATGCAATCTAAAGTGGAAATTCTTTTTTCCATACTTCGGCAAAATCCGTCCATTCAAGTGTCGATTTTCAGCGGGGAAGAGAAGGATAATCTTTTCAATGCATTAAGCGGGAAAAAGGTCGGAACAATCTTAATGGACCAGTAAAACAAACTGATTTATAGTAAAATTTTTGCTCAATTGAGGTAAATCATGGCAGATAATATGTATTTGACCGCCGACGGTGTTCAAAAATTAGAAAAAGAACTGGCTGAATTAAAAGGTCCGGCACGTGCCGCATTATCCAAACGTCTAAAAGCCGCCATTGAGCAAGGCGATCTTTCCGAAAATGCCGATTACAGCAAAGCGAAAGAAGATCAGAGCTTCATGGAAGGCCGCATCCAGGAAATCGAAGCCATGTTGAAAAGCTACGTTATCATCGATGCGAACGGCAACAAAAGAGACGCAGTCGACATCGGTGCAACCATTACAATCCAGGAAGGTTCCGATGATCCAGAAACCTATTTTTTGGTCGGTCCTGCCGAAGCAGACCCCGCTCACGGGAAAATTTCATTTGAATCCCCCATTGGCAGCGCATTGTTAAAGCACAAGGTCGGGGATACGGTCAAGGTGGCCGCACCGGGTGGAGATATTCTCTTCCGGATTCTGGAGATTAAATAAAAACTGCCCCGCATGAAACGGGGCAGTTTTCTTTGTTACATTTTATTCCAGATTGAAATTTCTAATGTCAAGCGGGAGAAGTGACTGTTTTCAGGCAGTGCATCGCGCGCATAAACCATATCCACAACTCGCGCTTCCAGTTGCAACGTAGCGGTTTCCATGACAAAACGCTGTCCAGGTTCCACCGAAATGGTCTCTCCCTTGGCAGCCAATCGTTGTCGTGTGGCAGCATCGTTGAAAGCATGCTCACTCATCAATACTTTTGTGATGGTTTGAATATCGTTCTTGTCAAAAAGCCAGACTTCCAGTGCAGTGACTTTTTTCGGGTCACCCACACCGATTGTCTCGGCAATGCTAACGCCGCATTCTCCAAGGAATTCACCAGCAGGAGAATCGATACTGAAAGAATCATCATACAAATCATCGCCCAAGCGATAGGTGGTCATGAACTGAGCCAACACAGGTTCTTGATTGGTCTGAGCGGTATCCGTGGATAAAGGCACATCTTCTTCAAATCCTTTGTGGATTTCGCGTTTAGGTGCATTCTGTTTGTTAAGGTTGATCTTTCCCCTCTTAACCAGGATGAAGAAAGCTGCTCCTCCCACAATGAGAACGACCAGCAACCCTAGCAAAATGGTGCCAAAGGATGATTTCTTCGTCCCATCTGTTTGCTCTTTGTTTAATTCGGCAGCCTGTTGTGTGAGGGTCGAGTCGGTTGCAGTATTCGGCGTTGCGCTGGTGGTAACAGAAGTGGAGCCAGTGAATTTTAACGCTTTGAAGCTGGCAATTTCTTCGACAGAAGTGAATTTGCACAATTCAGGGGTAAGGGTATTCACATAAGCTTCAGCGTCTTCTCCAAAAGCGCTCAAGCGTTTGTTGACAAGATCTTCGTCGTGATTACGCACATAAGAATCGATCACCATGCACAAATAATCGCGTTTATATTCATTCTGCATTTGTGATGGGGCAGCATCCACCCATTCCACCGGCCACAACCACCATCCGAGAACGACCAGGCCTAAAACCAATCCCAGAATAAAGGTCACAATGGGCCAAAACATGGGTTTATCGTAAGCTTTTCGTACAGTATTCATGATATCTTCTCCCAACGGATCTTTTTAATCCATCTAGTTCAATAAAATGAATAGCAAGTTCTATGCCAATTCTTCCTGGTTTTCCAGAATATCCGAAGAGAAGGTATTCCCACAATCTGCACAGACCAATTCTTTGCTGTTTTTAATGGTCAATAATCCTTTGCATGCCGGACAGGGCAGGGAAACCGGCCGCTTCCAGGAAGTGAAATCACAATTGGGATAATGTTCACAGCCGTAGAAAATGCGCCCCTTGCGAGTCTTTCGCTGAACAATCTCACCGCCATCTTTCGGGCAGATCACGCCAATCTTTTCAAGATATGCTTCGGTGTATCGGCATTCGGGAAAATTGCTGCAGCTGATAAATTTTCCATAACGTCCCCAGCGGATAATAAGGTCATGCCCGCAGTTAGGGCATGCTTTCCCCACTTTCTCGGGTTCCGCAGTCATTTCTGGCATATCCGCCCGGGCATGTTCCAGGCGTGGCTCGAAGGCGCTGTAGAAAGTTCGCAGAACGTCCACCCAATCCTTCTGCCCGTTGGCAATCTCGTCTAGGTCCTGTTCCATTTCCGCTGTGAAATTGATTTCCAGAACATCCGGGAAGTATTCCACTAACAGGTCATTCACCGTATAGGCAATCTCGGTTGGCTTCAATTTGCTGGCTTCCCTTTCCACATATCCGCGAGTTTGAATGGTAGAGATAATAGGAGCATATGTGGAAGGTCGTCCGATCCCATATTTTTCTAATGCTTGGATCAAAGTCGCTTCGGAATAGCGCGGTGGGGGCTGTGTGAAATGCTGCTGCGGATTGATACTGATCAGGTTTTGTTTCTGTCCTTCAAAAATTCCAACAGGGATCTGAATATTCTTCTCCCCTTCTTTTTGATCCTCCTCTTTCGCATCTTCATAAAGCGCTAAAAAGCCCGGGAAGCGCACTTTGGAACCGGAAGCGCGCAGCAAATACTGGTGTTGAACTCCTTTTCCATCCACCTGAACCGAAATGGTATCATAAATGGCATTTTCCATTTGCGACGCGACAAAGCGCTTCCAGATAAGCTGGTACAGTCGATATTGATCGCGGTTCAAAAAATCCTTCATCTTCTCGGGAGTACGAAAAACTGAAGTAGGTCTGATGGCTTCATGTGCTTCCTGAGCCACTGCTGCCCTTGTTTTATAAAAACGCGGACCGGATGGCAGAAAAGAATCACCAAACACAGATTGGATATACTGGCGCGCCTCGTTGATTGCGATCGGCGAGACATTGGTTGAATCTGTTCTCATATAGGTGATCAGGCCTGTCTGGCCTCCTCCATCCAGGGGAATGCCTTCATACAACTGCTGGGCGATCATCATGGTACGTTTGGCACGGAAGTTCAATTGCCTGGCAGCTTGCTGCTGCAAGGTACTGGTGATGAAGGGCGCAGAAGGACTGCGTTTTCTCTCCCCTTCTTTGATCTTTCCGATCACATAATCGGCCTTTTTCAGATCGTCTAAAATTTCATCCACTGCTGTTTTGCTGGTGAGAGATAATTCTTTCCCATCCACCTGGCTTAATTGAGCAAGGTAAGTTTTTTTCAGGTTCTCGGGCTTGAATTCCACTTCCACCGACCAGTATTCCTCCGGGATGAAAGCATCAATCTCCCGTTCACGTTCTACGATCAAGCGGGTGGCAATGGATTGTACACGTCCGGCCGATAACCGTCCGCGCACTTTTTGCCATAATAAAGGTGTCAGGTTGTACCCGACCAGACGATCCAGCACGCGCCTGGCCTGCTGGGCATTGACCAAATCCATATCAATATCCTTTGGATTGGCAAAGGATTCCTGAATGGCGGGCTTGGTGATTTCATGAAAGACCACCCGACGTACCCGGGAAGCGTCCATGTTGGTAGATTCTTTCAAATGCCAGGCGATCGCCTCCCCTTCCCGATCGGGATCGGTCGCGATATAGATCTCCTCCGCGCCTTCCACATCCTTGGTCAATTCCTTGACGATCGGCCTCTTTTCATTCGGCACGCGATATTTGGGGGTGAAATTATTTTCCACATCCACCGATAATTGCGACCGTAGCAGGTCGCGTACATGGCCAACAGACGCTTTTACCTTATAGTCTTTGCCAAGATAATTTCCAATGGTTTTGGCTTTTGCAGGGGATTCGACGATGACCAGTTTTCCTGAACGGACAACCTTTTTCTCTTGTTTTACCGCTTCCATCCCCGCATGGCTTTCGGTTTTTCCAATACGCACTAATTTTGTCCCGCAAACGCTGCAGGTTCCAGTGGTGATCGGTGTTCCACGTTTATTGAAGTCGGGTTTGGGGTCTTTCATTTCCCTTTTCGTTTTACATTTTACGCAATACGCTTCCACGTGTTCGCTCCTATAAGAACTGGCCTAGATTCTTTTGCTTTAATTCATTCACTATCTCGCGGACTTTTTGTGATTGTCCCTTTTGACAGATTAACAGTGCATCTTTTGTATCTACGATGATTATATCTTCGAGCCCTGCCAGCACAATCATCTTCTGTTCGTTATCGGTTTTGATCAAACAGTTTTCGCTTTCACGAACAATGGATAGATTGGCTAAATTAATGTTCCCATTTTCATCCGGTTGAACGATTTCAAACAATGAATCCCAGCTTCCCACGTCACTCCATTCGAGGTTTTCAGCCGGAATCACAGCCACATGCTGGGCGTGCTCCATAATACCATAATCAATTGTCTGCGGCGCAATCTTCTCCCACGTTTCAGCGAGCAGTGTATCATACCCGTCTTTTCCGAAACGCTGTCCTAACAATTCCAAATTGGAATAAAGCACCGGCATTTGCCGGTTGAATTCCTGCAATATCCTGCTGGTTTTCCATACAAACATGCCGGAATTCCAAAAATAGGCACCGCATGTCAGATATTCCTGTGCATGGCTTAGATCCGGTTTTTCGACAAAGGATTCCACCGCGTGGGCTGGAAATGGGAACGATTGCAAAGCCCCTCCCCGGTGAATATATCCGTATCCGGTTGCTGGAAAGGTCGGCTGGATTCCCAGCGTGACCAGATAATCCTCCCGGGCAACCGTATAGGCATTTTCTAACAATGCATGAAATAAGGCCACATTTTCAATGATATGATCGGAAGTGAGCACAGCCATCACCGCATCAGGGTTCTTCTGTTGCAATACTTCCGCCGCATATCCCACCACGGATGCGGTCCCGCGTGGCATGGGTTCGATCAGATAGTTCTCTAGCGGTATGCCCTCTACCTGACAATGCAGATCCTTCATCTGAGATGCCACAGTCACCACCAGGATATGATCGGGAGCAAAAATTGGCAAGAGCCGGTCAACCGCCAATTGGAAGAAAGTCCGCTCGCCAAATAGCTGCAAAAGTTGTTTGGGCTTTGACTGGCGGGAGAGCGGCCACAAACGCGTTCCACCACCACCAGCCATGATCACAGCATAATAGTTTTCATGCATTTCAGGAATACTCCTCTTGATACTCATAAATTGCGGAAAAAATCATATTTCCAGTTTTCTGCACATATCCTTTTAGTTCTAAGAAGCTCAATGCCGCTGAGACGCGCTCAATGGGGAATCCGGAGAGCGCCTGGATATCATCAATGTGCAGTGCCTCTTTTTGCAGGATTTTCAAGATCAATAATTCCGTCTCATCGGTAGGAAGTTCATTCTGTACCTTCTTCGGATATTGTACATTGTCCAGGCCCAAAATCTCAAAGATACTGTCAAATCGAATCAGTGGATGAGCGCCATCAAAGATCAATTTATTCGTACCCTTGCTTTGTGGAGCGTAGATGGAACCTGGAACTGCGAAAACATCCTTTCCCTGATCCGCAGCAAATTCTGCAGTGATCAAGGCACCGCTGCGCAATCCCGCCTCCACCACGATGGTTGCCAGTGATAAACCCGCGATGATGCGATTACGCGGCGGAAAATTGATCCCCTCGGGCTGCGTGCCGGGCGCATAATCGCTGATCAGTGCGCCGTTGGCGATGATCTGTTCCGCAAGAGAGCGATTTTCGGGAGGGTAGATGATATCAATTCCACTTCCCAGAACCGCAATGGTCCTTCCATCGTGATTCAGGATTGCCTGATGTGCTTCTGAATCCACTCCACGCGCCAATCCGCTGATGATCGTTATGCCATTATGAGCCAGAATTTCTCCCAGCTCATGCACCACACTCTTGCCATAAGCCGTTACCTTGCGGGTGCCGACCACCGCCACGGAACGAGCATCCTGCTCCAAAATTGTTCCTTTGATATACAAAACGGGGGGCGGATTTGAGATAGTTTTGAGCGCCGAGGGATAATTTTGATCATCACGAATGATGATCTCAATCCCTTTTTTCAGGATATCTTCGTAAATGCGGTCCAGGTCGTTCTGTTTTCGGAAATAGAGCAAGTTTGCCAGCGGTTTCTCCCCGATACCCGCATTTCGCAATTCCACCCCTGTGGCGTTCCAGGCCGTTTCAAGATCGTGGAAATAATCCAGCAGCCGTTGGAAACGGACAGCACCAATTCCTTTTACATGGTTAAATCCCACCCAGTATTTCTTTTCTTCCATGTCATTTCCATTCTTGCATCTTCACCGTGATAGTTTTTTCCTTTTGGTCAACAGCCAGGACCACCTGCTTGATAAATGGAAGCAAAACTTCTTTTTCCGCCTGTTTCACTACCAGCACATCGTTGGCACCTGTCTCCAATATTTCATTCACTTTCCCAAGAATCTCCCCACCCTCTGTTTGGACTTGCATATCGATGAGCTCATGAAAATAATACTGGTCATTTCCCAGTTTGGGCAGACTTTCCGCCCGGACATAGATCAAAGCAGTGCGGAACTGTCCGGCTGTTTCACGATCGTGGATTGCGCAAAACTTAAGAAGTAATCCTTCATGCTGCGAACGGACAGTTTCGATCTGCTGTTCAACCTTTTTTTCTCCGATGAAGACCGTCTTTCCCGGCTTTATTCTTTCCGGGAATTCCGTCAATACATCGATCAATATTTCCCCTTTGACCCCATGCGGTTTACGGACCCTTCCAATCATTAAAAAGAATGGCTCCCCTTTTTCGGGCGAGCCATCATCTCTTTCATCTTTTTTGGAAAGTTTTTGAGCCATTATGGTTCAATGACATCCAAGGACGCACGTTTTCCTTCGCGCGCGGCTGCAACACGCAGCAGGGTACGAATTGAATTAGCAACGCGTCCACCTTTTCCAATGATGCGACCCATATCTTCTTTCGCAACGGTCAATTCGATGCGAACATGATCGCCTTCTTCTGTTTCCACCACTTTGACCTGGGCGGGATCTTCCACTAAGGATTTCGCGATATATTCAACCAGTTCTTTCACGGTAACTCCTTTGATAGCAAAACCTTTTTAGTCTTTTCTGGTTTGCTGCTTTATTTTGCGGTTCTCATAATAGCTCTTGGCTTCTTTTAAAACCGCCTCTTCCGGTTCTCCGTTCTTCACCTTTTCGAAACGATCGGTCAATCCGACCGCTTTGAACAATTTCGCTACCGATTCACTGGGCTGGGCACCTTTCCCCAACCAGTAATAGATGCGATCTTCCTGAACATCAAACGTGAATGGTTCTGTGCGCGGATTATATGCGCCAACGATCTCAATAAAACGACCGTTGCGTGGTGCTTCCTTATCACAAACCACAAGTCTGTAACTTGACTGGTTTCGCAGACCAGTTCTGCGTAATCGAATTTTTACCATGTTCTACTCCTGCAATCTCCTATTATTTCCGTTATTGAGAGGTAGTTGACTGCGAGGGGGCGCGAAAGGATGCGCTTTCAAAGTCATTCCTCACTTCGTTAACTTGCATATTATAAACGGGTTTTTAAAATCTTGACATAGCCCAAATAGGCGCAACGATTGAAAAATATGCGGGTTATAATTTTTAATGATTCAGGATGCGATTTGCTGAAAGGAGTGAGCATGCCAAAAGTTGTCGTTGTTACTGATAGTACTGCATATCTTCCGAAAAATATTTTACAGGAATTGAATATTCAAGTTGTACCCCTGCATGTCATTTGGGGTGACAAAATCTATAAAGACGGCGTCGATCTGAAAGCAGAGGAATTCTATCCCATGCTGAAAGCCGCAAAAGAACTTCCAACCACATCCCAACCATCTCCACAAGAATTCATCGATGTCTATAAACCGATTCTTGATAAAGGCGATAAGATCATCAGCATTCATATCTCCTCCGGAATTTCGGGAACGTTGAATTCAGCCCATCAAGCAAAAGAAATGCTTGAAACAAAAGATGTTGAGATCATCGATTCCAAATCTTCAGGGATGGCATTGGGATATGTTGCCATGGAAACCGCCCGCTATGCGCAAAAAGGGAATAGTTATGAGGACTGTATAAGAATTGCGAGAAAAGCGGTTGAGAACATCGATGTTTATTTTGTCGTTGATACGTTGGAATACCTGCACAAGGGTGGCCGCATTGGAGGCGCTTCCGCAGTTCTGGGATCCGCACTGGATTTAAAGCCAATCCTATATTTCAATAAAGAAGGAAAATTGGATTCTTTTGAAAAGGTACGCACCAAGAAAAAAGCCATGAAGCGCCTGCTCGAAATTGCACAGGAAAAGGTAGGCGAGAAAAAACCCATTCATTTCGCCATTATGCAGGTTGAAGCAATGGAAGATGCTGAATTCTTGCGTGCCGAACTGGAAAAAATGTTCAAACCAGACGAAATTGCTGAAATGATGATCGTAACTTTAAGCCCCGTCATCGGATCGCACACCGGTCCTGGTCTGGTTTCTATCTCATTTTTGGCAGGAATGTAATTGTTATTTTTGTCCCATAAAAGCCATCCAGAAGATGGCTTTTTTTCTTTAAGTTCCCTTTGGTACAATAGAAATCATCAAGCGGAGCAAACCATGATCAAAAATGAAGCTTACCAAAAACCAGTTTTTTATTTACCCAAGGAAAACATCGACCTTCAAAAATGGGCAGTCATTGCCTGTGATCAATTCACCAGCCAACCTGCCTACTGGGAAAAAGTAGAAGCATTGGTCGGTGATTCTCCTTCAACTTACCACCTTATCCTTCCAGAAGCATATCTTGATACCCCCAAAGCAGAGGAACATGGACGAAAAGCCAACGAATTCATGCGTGAATATATGGACCAAAATCTGCTCGTGCAGCAGGAAGGTTTTGTTTATATCGAAAGAGACTTGGGTTCAAAAACACGCCGTGGGTTGCTGCTGAACCTGGATCTGGAACAGTATGATTTCAACAAGGGCTCGCAATCCCTGATCCGTGCCAGCGAAGGCACAATTTTAGACCGGCTTCCTCCGCGCGTCAAAATCAGGGAAAAAGCGCTTCTCGAACTGCCACATATTATGGTTTTGATCGATGACCGGACTGATGAACTCTTCTCGTATCTTTCTGAAAATAAAAACAAGTATCAAAAAATCTATGATTTTGACTTAATGCAAGACAGTGGGTCATTAAAAGGTTTCTTGATCAACAACCAAGGTGAAGAAAAGATCCATTCTGTTTTTGAAACTCTGGCAGATGAAAAAGAATTTAAGCGTAAATACGAGCTTTCCAAAGATCTTCCTCCGCTTTTATTTGCCGTGGGAGACGGGAATCATTCCCTGGCTACCGCGAAATCCATTTGGGAAAAAATCAAAGACCATGTTCCTGCCAATCATCCCGCCCGTTATGCCATGGTAGAAATTGTGAACATCCACGATAAGAGTCTGGTATTTGAACCGATCCATCGCGTGCTCTTCAATTTTCAGGGCGATATTGTTTCCGAACTGCAGACATATTTCAAGAATGCCGTCGAAGTTCAGGAAATGGATGCTTTCGCAACCTTGCAGACCCGTGTAAAGAACGCAGGATCAGATCAAACCGTCGGATTGCTTCAACAAAACCAATACCGGCTGGTTCGATTTACGCAACCCACCACCAGTCTGGCAGTGGGTACTTTACAGCAATTCCTGGACGACCTGCTGAAAAAACAAGCCGGTGCCAATCTCGATTATGTACATGGCGATGATGTGTTGAACGAATTGAGCATGAAAAAGGACAGCACGGGTTTTATGCTCCCGGCCATGCAGAAAAATGATTTCTTTCGCACGGTTATTTTGGATGGCTCTCTGCCCCGTAAAACTTTCTCCATGGGAGATGCCAGAGAAAAACGTTTTTACCTGGAATGTCGCAGGATTCAATGAAGAAGAAAGTTATTCCTGTCCTTGGCGTCTTTCTTTTTTTGGTTGGCTGCACCGTGGGTGGAATGACTACCACCGAAACAGCCACGCTTGTGCCACCCACGGCAACGATTACGGTTGAACCGACCAGCACTGCCACTCCGCTCCCGCCCACAGCGACTGTTATCCCTTACACCAGCATCAGTTCACCACTGCAAAACATTTCGCTGGATGAATTGAATTCCATCAACACCAATGCATTCGATCCTCCGCCGGTCGGATTTGATGAACCGCATCAGGGCATCGATTACAGCTATTTCCGTTTCGAAAATACCGTCATGACCGATATCGACGGGATTGAAGGGTTGGAAATCCTTTCCGTACTGGATGGCACGGTTTCCACAGTGATTACTGACCGCATGCCATACGGGAACGCGGTCATCATCGAAACGCCGCTTGACTTGCTGCCTGCGGAATGGCTGAATGCCATGAATCTGCCGCAGATCGCCCCCACCATCGTACCTGACCCACGCCATAACTGCCCTGACCTGGCTGACAGCTCGTCTTGGGATAATGCCCATCGCTCGCTGTATCTCATCTATGCGCACATGAAAAATGCTCCTCAATTGGTGGTCGGCCAGCAGGTGAAAAGTGGAGAGGTGATCGGCTTAGTTGGCAGCACCGGAGATTCCACCAATCCTCATCTGCATTTCGAAATCCGTCTGGGTCCGGGAGGGGTCACTTTTCCAAGCATGGCAAAATATGATACGCGAGCCAGCATGGAAGAAATGGCCAATTATTGCACCTGGCGCTTGAGCAACCGCTTCGAAGTAATCGACCCTGGTTTATTGCTGCAATTCAGACCCTGATCGAGTTCGGATATGACTACCCTGCCTGAGAAAGTAGAAGCGTACTGCCATTCACTTGGGTTCATCCTGGTGGGAGCAATCCCCCCTGTTGATTTACAATATTTTTCTCTTTATCAACGATGGATTGAAAGGGGCTGCCAGGCAGGAATGCACTATCTGAGCGGTGAGCATGCCCTGTACCAGCGGGAAAATCCATGCCATGTGATGCCTTCTTGCCAGTCGATCCTCGTTCTGGCATACCCCTATCCACCCACCACGCTAGCTGATCTTGAAAAGCAAAAGTTTCCCTTTTCCATCGCAGCATATGCACAGGTGGAAGATTATCACCTTTTCCTTCCACGACTTTTAGCACAGATCGTGCAGTTCATGCAGGAGCAGACGGATCAATCTTTTCAAAGCATGATTTTTACAGATAGCGGGCCTTTGTTGGAAAGGGAAATCGCAACTCGAGCAGGGTTGGGCTGGATCGGAAAAAATTCTTGCCTCATTAACCGGAGATTTGGTTCCAATTTTTTTCTTTCGGAAATCTTGCTAGATTTTTCTCTTGTCAAACCAACCGCCCTTCCCGAGGTTTCTCCGGACCGCTGCGGCAATTGCCAGCGTTGTATTGAGATTTGCCCGACCCATTGCATTCAAAGTGACCGCACACTGGATGCGGGAAGATGTATTTCTTACCTGACCATTGAAAACAAGGGTGAAATTCCCATCTTGCTCCGATCTTCGCTTGGCAATCACCTTTTCGGATGCGATCTCTGTCAGCAATGTTGTCCGTGGAATCAAAAAAAGAGCAGCAGTTCAACCATGCAGCGATCGCCAAATTCCCCGGAGGATTTTCTCCAGGAAATTTCTGCCATGGATATTCTCAATGAGGTTGAATTCAAAAAGAAATTCGCTTCGTCCCCCATTTGCCGGGCAAAGCGCAGAGGGTTCTATCGGAATCTGGCGGTCGTGTTAGGAAACCAGAAGAAAATGTCTTCTGGTCCAATCCTGTTCAATCTGCTGCACGACCAGGACGCGCTCGTTCGACAGCACGCCGCCTGGGCATTAGGTTGTATGCCCCAAAGATCCGTTCACAGTGAATTAAAAGCAGCTCTGCAATCAGAAACGGAGCAGAGTGTGATTCAAGAAATAGAATTGGCCTTGAAGCAATAAAAAAAGCCCGATCTCACTATCGGGCTTTTTGTTTTTATTGAGCCAGGGTGCTGGTTGGTGCAAAGGTTGGAGTTGGTGTCACCAAGTTCACCCGGATAGTCAAGACGATCCCTACCGCAATATTATCCTGATCGGTGATTATCTTCTTATTCAATGCCAGAATATCATCGATGGTAGTGTTGAATTTGCTTGCGATCGAGGCAAGCGTATCGCCGGATTGCACCGTATAACTGATCTTGGTGCCTGACTTGGTATCGGAGGGCACATTGGTGGGGGTCGGCAACGACTGCCCTGGTGCAGGTATTAAAATCTTATCGCCCGGCACAATAGGACATGTGCCGTCGGTGAAATTGTTGATGGCAAGCAAGGTAAGAAAATCGACATCGAAATTCTGTGCAATGCCCCAGCAGCTATCGTTTTCCTTCACTTCATATTCAAAAGGCCCGCTAGGAGTGGTGGTGAGAGTGGGTTCAGGAGTGAATGTTTCCGTAGGAATAAGACTGGCGGTTGGAGACATGACCGGTGTAGGTGGCATGGTACTGGTCGGGGTTGGTTTCTTGGAGAACAAGGAGAAAGAGAATCCTCCTCCGGCTATCCAAAGCACGATCATCAAGATACCGATGACCACCAGAATGATAGCAAGAACTGTCAGCACCATGAGCATGGAGCGTTTCTTTCCATTCCCCCCACCCATTATGTTCTTTGTGTTTTTTCTATCTAGCATTTTTCCCTGTTTCTTTCTGGTTTTTACAGCTTTCGTACCTTATTGTACTCGATTTTGTCAACCCGATTTATTGGCTGCCAAAGAGAAACCTTTTCCAGATCTGCCAGTTTTCAGTTAAGGAAGGCGTAGGGGTAGCCGGCAAAGCAGATTGCCCGCTTTGTGCGCTGGGGGTCACCGGCACGATAACCTCGTCTCCGGGCAAAGCCATGTGCGCTTCTCCCCTTGCCCAATCCTCTACCGCATTATCCCCCGTTGCATAAGCAATTTGGGTGCGCAGCGCAATTTCTGTGCTTTGCAAACCATATACTTCGGTTGCAATCTCATCCCGCTGTTTGGCAAGTTTAAAATACTCCGATAAGCGATCATTTAATCCCAGTAACATAAAAAAGAAAGCAGCGATTAGAACGATGCTGATAACTTTTTGAGGACGCTTGGTATCACCGCTCATGATTCAATGATACTCTAGAGAGAAGGGTTGTCAATAAAAAAACCCTATCGAAGATAGGGTCTTATGCCGAAGGTGGGATTTGAACCCACATGAGCGAAATGCTCACTACGCCCTGAACGTAGCGCGTCTGCCAATTCCGCCACTCCGGCATTTTTCTTGCTTGAGTATTCTATCAAATGTATCCTGTTTGTCAACCCAAAAAACCTGATGCACAGTTTCCCATGCTATAATTTTTTCATCTATGGATAAAATCGCGGCTTTGTTCGCTTCAATGATTGATTTTTTAGGTTCCTCCTCCGGGTTGATCCTTCAATCCATTTTCACCACAATACTAGTGATGTGTGCTTTCCCGCTTTTGAATGTACACAGTCAGCAGATCGATAAAAAAGACCTGTCGCGGGCGCAACGCACATTCCTTCTAATTATTCTGTTGAATCTCGGATTGATCGGCGTTCGGCTCAATCATCTTTTTCCTATCATCGCTCTCCCTGAAAATTTTTATAACGCCTATCCGCAACTGGTGTGGTGCTGCAATCTGGTTTTGATCGGCTGGCTATGGATAAAACCTGCCAGGCAGATACAATTCTCCGTATTCAAACTCATTTTGCTGTGCACCGCCATTGTTTTTTGTTTGATTGAAACATTCCAACCCATTGAAATGCTCGTTGCTCCCATGAAGATTGAGATCCCATACACCTTGATGTGGAGGATCTTTGAGTTCATCACTGCCCTTTTCTTATTTTTCCTTTTTCTGTTTAACACCGGAAAAGCGCAAGCCGCAGCGATTCTCTTTGCCATTCTGCAGATCCTCGGCTTGGGGGCGGATAAAATCCTGAACGTCACTCCACTCTTCGCACAAACCTTTTCTCAACTGCTGGCATTCTTTTTCACCAGCATGATATTCGAAGCGCTCCTGTTTGATTTTTCAAACTCCGAAAAAGATATCCAATTTCCACCACCGATCCTGTCTGAAAACCAAAACGCCCTGCCCACTCTTTCGCTTACAGAATCTTGGCTGCAGACAGCGTTGGAGAGTGAATCTTCCGTGGTACCATTTGCATTATGTAAAGCGCTCGCAGCCACGGTTTGTGCCGATTCCTGTCTGATCATCCAGCAGGAAACAACAAGACCGGAAATGAAAGTGATTTGCGGTTACTCGCTGACCCGCCAAAAAAGGATCCTGCCGCAAGCATTGACGCTCACCGAAGAGATCATCACTCAAAAAAAATCTGTGCTGCTTCATCAGGAAGAAACTTTTCCTGTCTGGATCAAGGTATTGATGCGATCAGTCCACCAAATCGATGCCGAATCAGCCTGGTATGTCCCTTTGGATGGATTTGCTGAAAAATATTTGCTGGTTTTCCTCTCCAAAAAGGATCAATGGTCGGAACCTCACCGGAAGTATTTCAAGAAGATCATGCCCGATCTGGTACAATTCTTGCATAAATATTTCAGTGAAGAACATCACCAACTTCCGGAAAAAGGGCCATCAAAGACCAGTCAAAATCCGTTTCTGGATCTGATGCGTACGGAGATCAATCAGACCAAAGATATTCATCAAGTGGAAGCGGAACTGCAATTGGCTCTTGAGGAATATAATCGTATCCGCAAAATTCTGGAAGAACGTGGAATAGGATAAGAATATTGTGAATAAATCCATCATACGCTATGGATCAGCAGCATTGGCTGTTCTGTTGATCCTGACTTTTACTGCTGGCTGTTCCATTATCGGATCAACGCTCGGATTCACCACAAAAGCAACCCCGGAAGTCCGTTTATTGGCCGATAAAAGCAGCAATGATGCTGAACCGACCCCCTTTCAACCGTTCTTGAGCACACCGGTCCCCACCTCCGCTCCGATTGTGATCACGGATACACTTGTTCCCAATAAGGGGTATTCCAAACCGGATGGTCAAATCAATGTTCTCTTGCTTGGATCTGACTGGCGGGCAGACAGCGGTTACCGAACGGATGTGATCATGCTGGTTTCTTTCTATACCAAAGAAGAAAAGATCAGCATTGTTTCCTTCCCGCGCGACCTGTGGGTTTCCATCCCCGGTGTTGGAGAACAACGCATCAATACTGCGCAGGCATATGGAGGTTTCCCATTAACCCAAAAAACCTTTGCATACAACTTTGGCACCAGCGTGGATCATTACATGATGACCAATTTCAACGGTTTTCTGAGCATCATCGACACGCTGGGCGGAATTGAGATCAACGCCGCCCAAAATCTTTACGACCGCTGCGACCTTTCTTATTCGCATGGTGGCTATTGCTCTGTCGGACCCGGTCCGGTCACCCTCGATAGCGAAATGGCGCTCTGGTATGTTCGTTCCCGTTACACCTCCAGTGATTTTTACCGGATGGACCGGGCGCGCGAGGTCATAATGGGCATCTTGCGCAAGATCGTCAGTTTAGATGGCGTTGCCCGGGCCGGAGATATCTACAACACCCTGTCAAGCAGCGTGGTAACCGACCTCTCCCTTTCTGATATCGTGCCTTTGATCACACTGGCAGCCAAGGTGATGAACGACTCATCCAAGATCACCATGTATGAGATCGGAGAATCGCAGGTCACCGCGTATGTTATGCCTTCCAGCGGTGCGAATGTGCTGTTGCCGAATTACGATGCTATCTGGCAGATACTGAAAACAGCCCTGTTCACTCCCTAATACTTGACGAAACTCTCTAGAATAGATACACTTTCCATAACTATACGCAATATGGAGGATGATATGTCATCTGCCAATGGGAATTTGTCGTTCATTGACAAAAACACTTCACTGCAACCCGCCATTCAAACCTGGAAAATCTATCTGCGCGATCAAAATAAATCCATGTACACGGTGAAAGCATTTGAAGGAGATCTAAAATTGCTCTCTTCTTTCCTGCCTGCGGATAAGACCATCGGAAACATCACCACCAATGAGTTGCAGCATTTTTTGGATTGGGTCAACAATGGGCGTGGAAAGGGCGTCCCCTGCTCCCCCAAGAGTCTCAGCCGGCGGATCACCACCATTAAATCCTTCTTCAACTGGCTTTTTGTGAATGGTCGCATTCCCTCCGATCCGGCAGAAAAAATCCTTCAGAAGAGCGTGATCAGCCCCGTGCCGGAGGTGCTCACCGATGATGAACAGATCCTCGCCCTGGCAGCAGCCGCAGAGATGAGCGAACAGGAAAATCCCGATACCCGCCCTTATGCCCTGTTCAAATTGTTGCTGGAAACTGGCATCAAAAAGAGCGAGTGTTTGAATATCCGGCTCCAACATATCGATGAAAGCGACCCGCAAAACCCATTCCTGTTCGTGCGCTATACCGAAGCCAAAGACCGCAACAAGGAACGCAAGATACCGCTGACTCCCGCCTGGGTGCAGTTCTACAAACGCTATTTGGCACAATACAAGCCGGAAGATATTGTTTTTCCATGGTCACCCCGCAGACTGGAATACATCCTGGAAGATATCAGCAAGGCAGCTCATCTGGAAAAACATATTTCCTTCAGCATGTGCCGCTGGACCTGTGCACTGAACGCGTTTCGCAAAGGTGTTGAGCACGATCTTATCCGTCAGCGGCTGGGCATTTCCAAAATCCAATGGCGTGAGATCGATATGAAGTTACAGCAGTTGGATAAAACAACCGGCGCTTCTATCTGATCCTTTGAAGCTGTAAATGCCATATCCGGCTTGTTTTGGCATGAAGACGAGCAGCATGCGCCGGCTGGAACCCTGTGATCCACAAGACCGATTCATTGATGACGAGAAGCGGCCATTTTTTTCGAAGCGCCACGGGCACTTTCTTATTCGTGAAAAAATCGGATACCTTGATCTGTTTTCCACCCATTCCCAAAGGTGCAAATCGGTCACCTGCATAGAACGGGCGTATCGTTGCCTGTGCAGAAGTGATCGCATCCGCGTCCAGATACGCTTCCCAAAGAAAATTCCCAACCCAGTCCGGCTTTTTGAAATTCCCGACCGGCTCAATCTTGCCGGTCAGGAAAAAATCAGGAGAAATTTTCACCTGAAAAGGATCTACCATCGAAAAAGTTTGCTGTTCATCACATTGTGGAAACACACCAGCGCAGGATGGTGCTTCTTGTTTGGTCAGGACCAAACGCTCATTTTCGAGAAAGGCATGCAGATGGTTCGGCAAGGAAATATGCCGGGTGATGGTGGGTTGATGGGCGAAATCCACAACAGCCATGATAGTGGCAAAATCAATTTGATCCTGTTCACCCTCTCTCAATTTGCTCAAAGCGTTTTGGACCACTGCTTTTTGAGCCCCCTTCTCCTGCGCAAGTAAACTTGACCGCTGAATTTCCAGTGTATCTTCAGAAACAGAGCGGATCAGTTCAGCGCTGATCTGCCCGTAACTTTTCCCCAAAAAATCCCAATCGTCCTGCACAATATCCGCCAGATGCAGCACATTGGCTTTCACAGCCGGATTGTATGTCTCCAGGAGTGGGATCAATTCATGCCGAACACGGTTGCGGAAGTAGGTCCGGTCCTGGTTGCTGGCATCCTGCACAGGAACCAATCCTTCACTTTTACAGTACGCATCAATCTCTTCACGCCAGGTATTCAAGAGTGGTCTGACCAGGGGAATAGAAGGGTGAAAAGCGCTTTTACTGCACAGGTGCATTCCGGTCAACCCGTTCAAACCGCTACCGCGCAATATATGCATCAGAACAGTCTCCACCTGGTCATCGGCAGTATGTGCGATAAGCACAGCCCGGGCATGAATGTGCTGTGCCGTTTGGAATAAAAAATGATACCGCTGCGTCCGCGCCATTTCTTCAATGGAACGGTTTTCTTCCTCCGCCATTTTTTGAATGGGCTTCGCACTTTGATAGAAATCAAGGCCAAGGTCCGCAGCCATTTGTTTTACAAACCTGCAATCACGGGCAGATTCTGGGCGCAGTTGATGATCAAAATGGGCAAATGCCATCTTCCAGTTCAGCTTGCATAAAGCATGTGCCAACGCCAGCGAATCAGGCCCTCCCGACACCCCCACCAACAGCAGGTCATCAGGTGTGAATCCCGCTTTCATCAGGTTCGTGCGGACTTCCGTTTCAATGGTCACACTGCGATTATAGCATTCTTGAAATCGAACTCAGCGGCTGCCCTTGCGACCAAACTGCCGTTCCAGTATATCCACCGAGAGATGGATCATGGTCGGCCTGCCGTGCGGACAGGTGCGCGGGTTCTGGCAACTTTCCAATTGGCGAACAAGATGCTCCTGCTCCTCTTTAGAAAGGATGCTTCCCCCTTTCACTGCCGCTCCTTTGCAGATCGAACGGATGAGAATCTCCTCTTTCTCTTTCGCCACAGGAGAAGGATCCTCTTCATCCAATTCATGCAATGCATCTCTTAAAATACTCAGAGAAAATGTATGGCTCATGAAAGCCGGCACAGCGCGGATGGAATACGTGTTTGGACCAAAAGCTTCCATCTGAAAGCCGATCTCGTTCAACGTATCTTCAACAGAAACCAACAGCTCGGCCTCGCGGGCATTGGGTGCAAATAGCAGTGGCTCCAGCAACAACTGGCTGTCCTGTTTCTGTAATCGATTCACCAGCAGCTGTTCGTACAACACCCGTTCATGAGCAGCATGCTGATCGATCAGATACAACCCGTCTGGCCCTTCCGCCACAATGTAAGTACCACCAACCTGCCCGATGACCCGCAGAAGAGGAATTGGATTCTCCAATCCCAGGGCAGGCTGTGCTTGATCTTTTTCTTTGAACATCTCTGCCGCAGGTGTGGGAAATTGCAGCACAGAAGGGTGTTCGGGGTATAAAAGCGACTTTTCTGGTTGACCGGGGGACTCCGAATGAGAACCTGTCCAGAGAGAAGCATTGAAAACGGGGGCCGGTGAGGACGCCATCAGCGCCAAGCGCACTGCCCTGGCCACCTTTCCTGAAATCGCGCGCGCATCCGCGAAACGCACCTCCGCTTTGGCGGGATGGATGTTGATATCCACTTCGGTGGGGGCAATCTCAACAAATACAATGGCGATCGGAAAGCGTCCAACCATCAAATAAGAATGATAAGAATTCACCAGAGCCGAGCTGAGCTGCACATCCTGCACCAAGCGCCCATTAACAAAGAAATGGATATCGCGCCGGTTGGAGCGGGTCAGCCCGACCGGACTGCAGAAACCATGGATGCGGCATTCCGGCTCATCCAGATTGATCTCCAGCATTTGCCGAGCGGCATCCACATCATACATGGCTGCCAGAATCTCACGCTGGTTGCCATTCCCCGCAGTTTGCAGCATAGTTCGCCCTTCCATTTCCAAGGTAAAGTGCAGGAAGGGATACGCCAACGCATAAAAAAGCACCAAATCGGCGATACGGCTGCGTTCTGTGCGTTCTAATTTGAGAAATTTCATGCGGGCAGGCACATTGGCAAATAGGTCACGTACTTCGAAACGGCTGCCTTGCGGAAAGCCTTTGCGGGTAATGCTCTTCACTTTGCCATATTCGCAGATCAGCTCACTGCCTTCTGTTTCCGCTCTGGAACGGGTTTGAACGCGCAAGGAGGAGACCGCCGCAATGGAAGCCAGTGCTTCACCACGGAAGCCCAACGAATGAATACGCTGCAGGTCTTCAATGGAATCGATCTTGCTGGTAGCAAAACGGGTGATCGCCAGAGCCACCTCATCCGCGGGAATGCCATCGCCATCATCGCTGATCGCAATCAGACCTTTCCCTCCCCCTTCCACTCTGACCCGGATGCTGCGCGCAGAAGCGTCGATGGCATTTTCCATCAATTCTTTCACCACGGAAGCAGGATTTTCAACCACCTCACCGGCAGCAATCTTATTGGTCACAGATTCGGGCAGCAATTTGATCGACAATGAACACCTCTCAGGAAATTATATCGCGCGGACTTTTTTTTCGGTATACTTACCACCATGCAAAATTCGTTCACAATTTTATTGATCGATTTGGATAGAACCATGTACCCCTTCGAAAGCGGTGTTTGGGATGCAATCGGAGCCAGGATTCATATTTTCATCAGAAAGAGATTGGATTTATCCGATGAAGAAGCGTTGGCCTTGCGCACCCGCTTGCGTGCACAATATAAGACCACCATGCGTGGGTTGAATACCGAATTTGGCATTGATGAAGCGGAATATTTGCAGTTCGTCCACGACGTTGATCTCACGGAACTGATCCCTCCCAACCCCACACTTCCGGGATTGCTTTCAGCGATTCCTCAAACGAAATATATCTTCACCAATGCCAGCCGATTTCATGCCGAACGAGTGCTTCAACTGCTCAAGGTTCGCCATTTCTTCACAGGTATCATCGACGTCAGCATGATCGATCCCTACACCAAATTTGAAAGGGAAGCTTTCCCAACTGCACTAAAATTGATCGGCGACCCCGCACCGGTAGAATGTGTGATGGTGGATGATGAAGAAGAAATCATCGATCGCGCCATGGAATCCGGATTGCGAGGAATTCTGGTGAATAAGAATCCGCAGCAGAACGGTCACAACCATATCCAGATCCCGACCATCAATCAATTGGATCAAGCGCTGCTTCAACTTTGAAAGCAATCTTTCCCTCTCACAAAATTAAATCCAGGCATACAATTATGGGTTGACTTTAATGGAGTGAATAGAATGAACAAATCCTTGAAAACAATCTTGATTGTTTTTTTGATCGTGGCAGGTTTGTCGGCCGCTTTCTATGCGGGCATGTGGGTCGGCAACGGTTCGGAGACAGGCAAACAGCAACCGACCAATTACCTTTCCAGTTCCGATCCCGAACTGGCCACCCTTTTCTCCCCCTTCTTTGAAGCCTGGAATATCATTCATGAACAGTACATCGATCAACCGGTTGACGATGTGAAATTGATGCAGAGCGCAATCGGTGGAATGATGGAAGGGCTGGGAGATAAACATTCTTCGTACATGGATCCAGAAACCTATCAACAGGTAAACGCGCCTCTGATGGGCAGCTACACCGGCATCGGTGCCTGGGTTGATACTTCCGGCGAGTCTCTGGTCATCATCGCCCCCATGCCGGGCTCACCCGCCGAGGCAGCCGGAATTCTCTCGGGCGATACGGTGATCGCCATCGACGGTAAAGATATGACCGGCGTCGATCCAAATGTGGTGCTGCAGAGCATTCTTGGGCCGGCCGATACCAAAGTCACCCTGACCATCACCCGGGAGGGCGTTGACCAACCGTTGGAGATCACCATCACCAGAGCCACCATTGAGATTCCGGTGATCGAGTATGAGATGCTCGACAACAATATTGGCTATATCTATCTCTCGCAATTCAGCGTGAATGCCGGCGAGGAAGTACGCAAGGCATTGAACGATCTGATGGCCCAGAATCCTCAGGGTTTAATCCTGGATCTGCGCGATAATACCGGCGGATTTCTGGATGCGGCTTTTGATGTCACCTCAGCTTTCATTGAGGTTGGACCGATCATGATCGAAGAAACCGGCGATGGAGCAAAACAAACCTACAGCGCATACGGCAATGCCATTGCACCCGACATCCCGCTGGTTGTGCTGGTCAATGGCGGCTCCGCCTCCGCTTCCGAGATCACCGCTGGCGCCATCCAGGACCGCGGGAGAGGAATGCTAGTTGGCACCACCACCTATGGAAAAGGTTCCGTCCAGAATTGGATCGAACTGGAAGGGGATAATGGCGCCATCCGGGTCACCATTGCTCGTTGGTTGACCCCCAATGGCAAGCAGATCAACGATATCGGCCTGACACCCGATGTGGTGGTGGATTACACGCAGGCGGATGCCGATGCCGGCATCGATCCACAGCGTGAAAAAGCAATCGAGATCCTGCTGGGATTAATCCAGGACGCTCAAGAAACCAATACCGGCAATTAACCATCAAAAAGCTGCTTGCAAATCAACAGGCAGCTTTTTATAGTTCGGTTATCCATCAACAACTGCAGAAGAAAAACAAATTCTTCTTCTATTAATTGACAGATAGAATTGTGAAGGGTATAATGAACGACCGTTTGACTAAACTAACGGGAGATTGACAGAATGGAATCGAGTATGAATACCGACATCAAAAATTCCTCAGCACTAGAGAGAAAAATGCATTTGAAAGGAAAAGTGCTGAAAACCAGCACCGCTGGAGCCATTGTTGATATCGGTGTGGAACAACCCGCTCTTCTGCATGTATCCCAGATCGTCACTCCCGATAATCAACCGCTCAAACGCGTCTCAGACATCCTTAAAGATGGCCAGGAGATCGATGTTTATGTGCGCGGGGTCCGCAATGATCAGATCGAAGTGACCATGAAAAAACCTTTTGACCTGGAATGGCGTGACATTGAAAAAGACCAGGTAGTAAAAGGAAAAGTTGTTGAGATCGAGAAATTCGGCGTCTATGTGGATATCGGCGCTGAAAAACCCGGATTGGTACATATCAGCGAACTCACCCACGGTTATGTCAAATCGGCCACCGATGTGGTCAATGTGGGCGACGAAGTGGAAGTCAAGATCCTTGATTTCAATCGTCGCAAACACCAGATCAAACTGAGCATGCGCGCCCTGGAACCAGAACCGGAATCCATTGAAGGTGTCACCATCACCTCTGCCAGAAAACCGCGCAAATCAAAAAAATCCAAAGCAGCTGGTGAAAAGAGCGAAGCGGATGCTCCCGCTGTAGCCGAACCCACCGCAATGGAGATCGCGCTGCGGGCTGCCATGGAAAAATCGGAAGAAACTCCCATCACTCAATCAGGAAAAGCAAAAAAGAGCAAAGGCATTTCGGAAGAGCAGGAAAGCATTCTGAAACGCACTCTCAAAAATCGCTAAAAAGATCAAAGAGATCACAGGCATGAAACTGTGATCTCTTTTTTTAAGTGAAAAGTTCACCGAGTTGGAGCTTTCCATGCTATGATTAGAGAAAGAATGAAATGAAACCGATGTATTTACTGCAAATGACAATTGCCGATTTGCACTCCAAGGGAGGGTTCTTCAAACAACCCTCCCTTCTTCTTTTAATACCAAACCATCAATGAAACCGAGAAAAGCGAACATGGCAGAGAAAAACATTCAAACAAAATTCATTTTTTTCACCGGCGGTGTGGTCAGTTCGGTCGGAAAAGGATTGACCGCAGCTTCGTTGGGAAGATTATTAAAAGAACGCGGTTTCAAAGTCGGCGTTCAGAAACTGGATCCATACCTTAATGTAGACCCGGGAACCATGAGCCCTTACCAGCACGGCGAGGTGTTTGTGCTGGATGACGGTGCAGAAACCGATCTGGACCTGGGTCATTATGAACGTTTCATCGATATTCACCTGAACAAAGATTGCAATGTCACCACCGGTCAGGTATATGCCGAAGTGATCAGCAAAGAGCGTCAGGGAGATTATCTGGGCGGCACCATTCAGGTCATTCCACACATCACCAATGAGATCAAACGCCGCATCATGAAAGTGGCAGAGACCTCGAGGGCAGATTTCATCATGCTCGAAGTGGGAGGAACGGTCGGCGATATCGAGAGCCAGCCCTATCTCGAAGCCATTCGCCAGCTGCGCAACGAGATCGGCCGCGATCACACCTTTCACATCCATGTCACCTGGCTGCCCTATATCGGGGCAACCAACGAACTGAAGACCAAACCCACTCAGCATTCAGTGCGCGAACTGCGTTCCATGGGCATCACCCCCAATATGATCATCGCCCGCGCCGACCAGCCAATCGACGACTCGCTGTGCGAGAAGATCGCCCTTTTCTGCGACGTGGAAAAGAAAGCGGTCATTCCCATGCAAACGCTGAACTCCTACTATGAAGTGCCGCTGGTGCTTGAAAAATATCACGTGGGCGAATACCTGCTGGAACATTTCAACCGCAAACCGCTTAAGAAACCAGAATGGCAGCAGTGGAACGAGCTGGTGGATGCTGTCCACAACCCTGAACGGGAAGTAAATATCGCCATCGTAGGAAAGTATGTAGAACTGCACGATGCCTATATCAGTGTGCGCGAAGCCCTCAACCATGCGGCTCTGGCCCACAAAGCCAAGCTGCATATCAACTGGATCCACTCCTGCGATCTCGAAAAAGGGAATGGCTGGGATGAATTGAAACAAGCCGCCGGCATCGTGGTGCCGGGAGGGTTTGGCAACCGCGGCATCGAAGGCAAGATCGCCGCTGCCCGTTATGCGCGCGAGAACAAAATACCTTACCTGGGATTGTGCCTAGGCATGCAAATGATGGTGGTGGAATTCACGCGCTTCCATCTGCAAAATGAAAAAGCCAATTCTACTGAATTCGATGAACACACTCCCCTGCCGGTTATCGATCTGATGCCCGACCAGAAAAATATTACCGATAAAGGCGGCACTATGCGCCTGGGGCTGTACCCATGCGACCTCACTCCCGGTTCCATCGCTGCCCGAGCCTACAAGATCAGCCAGGTGGAAGAACGCCACCGCCACCGCTATGAATTCAATAATGCCTACCGGGAAGTGCTGGCGGAAAAAGGACTGGTCTTCTCAGGCCTTTCCCCCGACCAACGCCTGGTGGAGATCGCCGAGATCAAGGATCACCCATTCATGCTGGGCACGCAATTCCATCCCGAATTTCTCTCACGTCCCAGCCGCCCCCATCCCCTGTTCAACGAATTCATGCGCGTGGCGCTGGAACTTTCCCGATAAGCGCCCTGCCCGTGATGACAACCCGGAGAAAAAGCATTTCGTATTATACTTAAAGGTTGGATTATAAATTCACCTAAAGCAAAGGATCTAAGATGGACGCTTATATTGAATCAATCACCGCGCAAGAGATACTTGACTCTCGCGGAAATCC
Source organism: Pelolinea sp. (assembly GCA_012797975.1). Lineage (GTDB taxonomy): Bacteria > Chloroflexota > Anaerolineae > Anaerolineales > Anaerolineaceae > UBA4781. The sequence goes on from JAAZOD010000031.1 coordinate 53,289, forward strand.
CACCGTGGAAGTGGACGTGATCCTGGAAGATGGAAGCTGGGGGCGGGCAGCCGTCCCCTCCGGCGCATCCACCGGCATCCATGAAGCGCTCGAACTACGCGATGGCGATAAAGCCCGCTACAACGGCAAGGGCGTTACCAAAGCCGTGGATAACGTCAACAACATCATTCAAGACAACCTGTTGGGTTGGGATGCCACCGAACAGCGCGCCATTGATGCCGCCCTGCTTGAGCTGGATGGCACCCCCAATAAATCAAAATTGGGCGCCAACGCCATTCTGGGCACCAGTCTGGCAGTGGCCAAAGCAGCCGCCAATTACCTGGGCATGCCCCTCTACCGTTACGTAGGCGGCGTGTACGCCCATATTTTGCCTGTTCCCATGATGAACATCCTCAACGGTGGTGCTCACACCGGCTGGCAATCGACCGACGCACAGGAATTCATGGTGATGCCCTTTGGCGCCCCTTCTTTCGCCGAATGCGTGCGCTGGGGAGCCGAGATCTATCATGCCCTGAAGTCCGTTCTGAAGGAGCATGGTTACAGCACCCTGGTGGGCGACGAAGGCGGTTACGCACCGCAATTGAAGGCCAATGTGGAAGCTGTGGAAGTCATCCTGGAAGCCATTCAGAAGGCCGGTTTCAAAGCCGGCAGCGATGTGGCCATAGCCCTCGACCCGGCCGCTTCGGAACTGTATGACGAAGAAGCCAAGGTTTACAACCTGCGCCGCGAAGGCAAGAAGCTCACCAGCGAACAGATGGTAGCTTTCTGGAAATCGTGGGTCGACCAGTATCCCATCGTTTCCATCGAAGATGGCTTTGCCCAGGACGACTGGGAGGGTTGGAAGATGTTCACCAAGGAAGTCGGCGATCACATCCAAATCGTGGGCGATGACCTGCTGGTCACCAACCCGCAGCGCGTGAAACGCGCCATCGAAGAGAAAGCATGCAATTCTCTGCTCGTCAAAGTGAACCAGATCGGCTCCCTCACCGAGACCATCGAAGCGGTCACCCTGTGCCAGCGAGCCGGCTGGACGGCGGTCACCTCGCACCGCTCCGGTGAGACCGAAGACTCCACCATCGCCGACCTGGCTGTGGCGCTCAACACCGGGCAGATCAAGACGGGTGCCCCCGCCCGCTCGGACCGCGTGGCCAAATACAACCAGCTCATGCGCATCGAAGCCGAGCTGGATGAAAGTGGAAAATTCGCCGGCTGGGACGCACTCAAAGTAAAACATCAATAAATGGAATGCAAAGAGAGGAGAAGCAATCTCCTCTCTTTTTTTATCCAGTGACATGTAAAAGGAGTTTCAAAATTCTCCGGCAGTCAGATGACAACTGTTGACAAAAGTTGACAGCAGAGAAACGCTCAAAATTGGTTTCAAGGAACAAAGCATATTTTCCACCGACGCTGGTGTGACATGCCCCGCCAGCATGAATTTTTTTATGAATATATTGTCATGTGGGCAATCCGGATATAATTCGTAGATACCCATAAACCGAATTTGGAGAACAGACAATGGAACTGGATTTGAAAAAACTCACAGATGAGCTCTTGAACCTGCTGACGGATTATTTGAAGCGAGAGCCGCAGACCCTGGCACGCATCACGGAAATCGGCGAACAGTTGAACAATGAAGGGGGTATGAGGTTAATGCGCCAGGTCGGTTCCATGGTGCAGGATCAGGACCTGTTGAAGGCATCCTGGTTGAACAATGCCTGGGATGGGATCGGCAATTGGATGGCATAAGGGAATAACCTCCCTCACCATGCCGCATTCCCAAGTGCACCCAGAAGCTGCATATTCAAGCCAGAGTTGGCGAAAGCGGTGCCTTTAGCGGCTGGGGCATATTGAATACCAAGTAGCATTAATGGAACACAAAAAAAGGGAAGAATGTTTAGAGAGTACGTTTGCAATGCACCTTACCAAATCGTAAATTTATCGGTGCATTTATAACGCACCCTACTAAAACTTACGGGGTATTGGCAGCAGATTGGGTGATACAGAGCATGCCCGGGGCATAAACATCGCTCTGCGGCATGCCAACCCAGATAGTATAGCTGCCCGAAGAGGCATATTCCATATCCAAAACAGGGCTCGTCCCGCTGCTATTGGATGAATTGTCTATGCATATCCATTCTTGATCCGGCATGTGGACGATCAGCGCTGTATCCATCCCATCATCCGAAGGAACAAAGTAGATGCGCAAGAATCCTTCGGAAGCACCGCCGCTCAAGTTGAAAGCAAATGTTGGAGCAACCGTGGTGAACCCACACGCAAGATCCATCATCGAAGTGTCGAAGGTACCTCCCGCCCCCACACCTACAACGTAGGGATCCGGAGAGAAGCCACGCTGCAGGTCAGCCAGACCGTAGAGCGGGTCACCCTCATAATCCAATATTTTAGAGCTATCAGTATTCGTTGACTCTATTGGAGAGGGAGGTAAGGTGCCGATTGGTGCTGGCTTGCTGCAAGCGGAATTGATCACGCCCAGGATGCATAAAATTAACCCGATGCGAATTAACTTCCTAACCATTTTTTTATCCCTTCCTGCCAGCATTCATGCAAAAATATTTCGCTTATGATGCTAACGCAGTTCCTTACAGCAGTAAGGTACATTTTTATCTCACCATCCAAATTGTAAACCTATCGATTCATTCATAACACACCCTACTATAATTATGAAATACCACACTCTGAAGGGAAAACGCCATGACCGCATCTCAACCTAACCCATTTGAAATCTTAAAATCCAGCATCCTCAGCCGCCCGCGCATGATGGGCACGGATGGCGAGCAAGAAACCCATGTTTTCCTGATCGATTTCCTCAGCAAGCACAAGTTGAACCCCTATTCCGAAGAGATCGAATGGTCCACCGCTTTTATGGAAGGACGCAAGCTTCTGTATGCTTTCATGAGTCTGTTTGTGATGCTGATCAACCTGTGCCTGCGCCTGTCTTCGCCATGGAACAGCATCCTCCCCGGGGTGTTGGCCATTCTTTCCATCATCACTCTGGTGGTAGGAATGAAAGGGCTTACCGACGACAAATATCAAGCGGTTGGAAAAACCTTCAAGGGGCAGAATGTGCTGTGCGACATTGAGCCGCAGCACAAGAAGGATAACACCCCTGTCATCTATTTCACCGCCCACTCCGACAGCATCTCCTCCAAGCATCCAAAATTGAACACGCTCGCCATGCTGGGCATGCTGCTGGGATTTCTGATCACCATTTCGCTCACCCTTGCCAGCACAGTTCTGCACTGGACATCTCCGCAAACCGCTGCGATCCAGACCCTCACCCTCATCATCCTGATCAGCAGCATGATCAACCTGCTGTGCACTGCTTTTGTATACACCACAAAGCACGTGAACAGCGGTCCGGGTGCGGTTGACAATGGCAGCGGTTCCGCCATCCTGCTGTGCCTGGCAGCCCACTTTCGGGAACATCCCTTGATGAACACACGCCTGAAATTCATCTGGTGCACCGCGGAGGAATGGGGCCTGTACGGTTCCAAGGGTTATGTCAAAGCGCATCGAGAGGAGATCGCCGCCCAACGCGAGCGCAGCCGCCTCATCAATGTGGATATGGTCGGGTCGGAACTGGCATATCTGAAAAAATACGGTTTTCCGTTCCAAAAACCGCTCAACAAGACCTTGAACACGTTAATCGCACAGACCGCCAGCGAGGCCGGCATCGCAGCGCGCCCGTTCAATTCGGTGATCGGCAGCAACAGCGACCATGCTCCCTTCCACAAAGAAAAGGTAGAAGTATGTTTCTTCCTTGCCAATAAAGATTCCAAGATCATCCACAGCCCGCAGGATACCATCGCGAAGGTGAAACCGGAGAAACTGGCGGATGCGGTGAGTTTGATCGAACGGTTGGCGGAAAAGATCGACGTTGACTGGGACAAATGACCTTGATTGTCTCATTTTTATATATTGTTTGGAGGTCGGTTTTTTCACTGCGACTGGTTCTTTGATTGAACAGGTGGGTGACCAATGCTTCGCTGGCGCTTAGAATGACCGGCGTTTTGAGGGCGTTTCTTGTTTGCTGCGACCGATTTTGGAACTTGACAGGTGGGTGACCAATGTTTCGCTTACGCTCAACATGACATCTTTTTATTGCGACTGGTCATGGAGTTTGACAGGCGGGCGACCAATGCTTTGCTGGCGCTCAGCATGACAAATCCAGTCGAAAAATGGAATGCCGGTTGCGATAAAGCAATCATATAATCACCCGAAGGATCTTCATATTTCGTGCTACAATAACGTTTCGTGTATAAATCTAATCGCAATCACGGTAAAGATTTTCTCATCGTCAGACATCCTTCCGATGTCTGAATTGCCATACCATCATTTCAAATAATCCATTAGGTACAAAACACCGGAATCACTGTCCAATGTGTTTGTGGTCCAAACATCTTGACCTGTATATTCCCGGTGACAGAAGATCGAATTGCGGATCGCGCATGAAACCGATCGGATTGGCTTTTAAAAAGTCGAATTCATATTCAGAACAAACCAACGGTGAAATAATGATCGTTCATCAATGTTTGAATTGCGGAAAAATCGCGGCCAACAGGATCGCAGGCGATGATGATTCTTTTGCTATCCTTGCTGCATTCAACGCTTCATTGACAACCGATGCAGCAATAGCTATCCAGACAATGAATTTACCGATCCATTTGCTGACCATCGAGGATAAGGAAAAAGTCCTCAGAAGCTTGTTTGGAAACAATTATTCCAAATTCATTGACTAGATCCACTCGTATTGGAACAAAAGACCATTCAAGTACGAAAAGAGCGATGGGTCCATCGCTCTTTTCAGTGTCTTCTATTTTATGCTTTCTTTTTAACACCCGCGACCAATGCCGATAGACCCGTCAACAGCAACCCAAAGACCGCCACAAACATGCTCTGTAATATGGATAAAAAGCCGATAAACATGGAGCCAAACTCAGGCAGGGTCCAGGTTATCAGGATCCCATTGCGATACAGGTTCCACAAGATCGGCAGGAAGAGCATGTAGAGCAGGATGAAAAGAAAATCGATGCTGGTTTGAGCAGCGGTACGAGAACCTTCCCTAAACCCTTTGACCCACAGCATGCTGACCAGCCAGCCGATCAGCAGTCCGATCCCCATATCCTGTGCAGCGCACAAGATGAAAGCATTTGCGTCTGCCATGGAACTGAGCGTATAGGTATTTCCCTGAACGACCGCATACAGCAAATGAAATACCAGAATGGCAACAAGCGCACCCAACCCATACTTTGGCAGATTGCGATCTTTCTTGCGATAGATGAAATAACCAGGAAGGAGAACCAGCAGCACTGTGACCACCAGGCGGAAGATGCGTTCCCTGGCCAAGCGCTGCGACCGGATGGTTTGCATGGCCGTTGCAGCCGAGCCCGTTCCATCCACTTGAAAGCCATCCACACCCATGGCCGTCTGATACTTCTGCAGCAGTTGTTCTTGTTGAAGCTGCTGCAATTCATTGAACGCTTCTTCTTGTTCACCGGTAAACGCAAGCATCTCGGTCAATGCGCGCCCCTGATTGCTGGCAGGGATGCTGGTTCCGAGCAACGCCGCCAGTGTCGGAGCGATATCCACCATCTCAATATCCGCATACTGCCCGGGCACCACGCCGGCACCCAGCATCACAAAGGGTTCCAACATGGTAATGGGCTCTGTCCCTCCATGGCCGCCTGCATCGATCTGCCCATGGTCGGAGATCACCAACAGGGTATCTTTTTCAAGATCAAGCCCTGCAGTGATGGTTTGCAGCATAGCATCCACCCGTCTGGCGGCGGCCGCCCAGTCCTCGCCCAGCGGTCCGCCCTGGTGATGACCGGCATAATCCACCTGATCCAGATGGATGAGAACAAGCTGGTACTGCGCATCCTGCAGCCAGGGAACAGCAGCCCCCAGCACATCCATATCCGCGGCGCTGTCTTCCCCGGGAGTATAAAAACCTTCGTCCACACCCGAGTTGGCCAGCATCTGTTCAAACCAGGAGAAGCCGGAGACTGCCGTTTTAATTCCTGCCCGATCGGCAGCCGCGAAAATATCATCCTGGGTAAATGTGCGCACGCTATCATCATCCGGCGGATTGGCCGGCTGGCTGTCGTTGATGTCGGGCCAGGCACCGCTAAGAACGGTCGCCCAGCCGGGATCAGAATAAGAAGGCGGCTGGCTGTGCATGGTGGCCACAGCCGCGTTCTGGCGCAGCTTGTTCAGGTACGGCATCACCTGTACATCCAGCGAAGTATCCTCGCGCAGCGCATCCACCAGCACGACCACCACCCGCCGGCTGAGAGCCGAGCCGCTCGCATCCCCTGCCAGCGGCGGATCGCCAGCCAAAGGAGAGCGGAAATTCATGAGGGAATCCATGACCGCATTCGCTAAAAAGTAGGCACCCAGCGCAATAAGCAACAGCGCAGTTATTCCCATCCATAATCTGGTTTTATTTTTCATAGAATCCTTCTTCTCTTTAAATGATCGATCTGCCAGGCATGGATGAACGATAGCCCTCGTCAAGATTTCAGTTCATCATGGTAGTGGATTATTATACTGAAAAAGTGCAATGAATTCTACAAATCCATTCTTTGGCGGGCTTTTTGCCAAACCTCATCGAACATGGAGGCGGTCAGCCGACCGGTCTGGGTATTCTGCCGGCTGGGGTGATAGGATGCCAACAGCCAGGGCAGGCCAGAAAATTCAAACAAAACGCCATGCGCAAAGACAGGCCTCTTTGAGAAATGGCAGCCATACTGCTTGCGGTAAACCTCCAACAGCCGATCAAAGGCAATGCTGCCCAGCGCCACAAAACCCTGCAAGCGGGGCAATAACCCAATCTCGCGCAACAGATACGGCCGGCAGGTTTCGATCTCGGCACCGGTCGGTTTATTTTGCGGAGGTGCACAGCGAGCGACAGCGGTGATGAACAAATTATTCAACTGAAGCCCATCTCCGATGGCCAAAGAAGCCGGCCGGTTACAGAAACCGGCCCGATAGAGAGCCGGATACAAAAAATTCCCCGAGGCATCCCCGGTGAACATGCGCCCGGTGCGGTTGGAACCGTGCGCCCCCGGCGCCAATCCCACCACCATCACCTGTGCAGCGTGATCGCCAAAGCCCGGCACCGGCTTTCCCCAATATTCGCAGAAGCGATAAGCGGCTTTCTTTTCCTGTGCCACCCGTTCGCGCCAAGCCACCAGCCGCGGACACTTCCGGCAGGCGATCAACTCTTTTTCGTGCATTTCCCAATCCATATTTTCACCGGATGAACATGGCATCACCAAAGGAATAGAAACGGTAGTGTTCCTGTTTGGCAACCTCATAGGCATGGCGGATATTCCCCCACCCCGCAAACGCGCTCACCAGCATGATGAGCGTGGATTTGGGTAAATGAAAATTGGTGATCATTGCATCGACCACATGAAATGGATGACCCGGCAGGATGAACAGATCGGTCATGCCCTCATAAGCGCGAATGACCTCGTGCGGGGGCACATCCCGCGCCGCTGATTCGAGAGTGCGCACAGAGGTGGTGCCCACCGCGATCACCCGCCCGCCGGCCTGTTTGGTCGCCCGGATGCAGTTCGCTGTCTCCTCGCTCACCTGGCACCATTCACAGTGAATGTGATGATCTTCCACATTTTCTTCATTCACCGGAGCAAAGGTATCCAGTCCAACATGCAGCAGCACTTCTGTGAATTGGACGCCCTGTGCTTTTAAACTTCGGATAAGCTGTTCGGTAAAATGCAATCCTGCCGTCGGGGCAGCCGCCGAACCAGCCACTTCGCTATAAATGGTCTGGTATCGTTCAGGGTTGAGCAATTTTTCATGGATATAGGGAGGGAGCGGTGTATTCCCGATGGCGGGCAGGAAACTCTCCACCGGCTGCGCAAACCGAATAGTGCGGTTCGCCCCATCCTCCTCCGCCAGGATCTCCACCTCCGGCCCATCGTCAATGGTCAGATGCATGCCGGCCTTCAAGCGCTTGCCGCCCAGCATGGCCAGCCAGGTATCATCGCCATTCTTGCGCAGCAACAAAATCTCCACTTTCCCGCCGGTGGGTTTGCGGGCATAAATGCGAGCCGGGATGACACGTGTTTTGTTCAGCACCAGCAGATCGCCAGGGTTCAAAAAATCGCCGATCTCGTGAAAAATGGAATGGGTGATGCTGCCGTCGGCGCGCGAAAGCACCAACAGCCTGGAAGCATCGCGCGGTTCCAAGGGGGTCTGGGCAATATACTCCACGGGGAGTTCGTAATCAAAATCCTGGGTTTTCACGATGGGATCAAACTCGGTTGAGAAGGATTATCGGGAAAAGTGTATCCCAAATGTTCATACGCCAGTTGGGTGGCACATCTGCCCTGCGGCGTGCGGCTGAGGAAACCGATCTGCAACAAATACGGTTCCACCACATCCATAATGGTATCGGCTTCTTCACTGATGGAAGCGGCGATGGTGCTCAACCCCACCGGCCCGCCGTTGTATTTTTTAATGATGGTCTCCAGCACCATGCGGTCGATCTCATCCAGCCCCAACGCGTCAATGCTCAACAAGCTCATGGCTTCGCTGGCCGCTTCACGGGTAATCGTACCCGAAGCGCGCACCTGGGCATAATCGCGCACCCTGCGCAGCAAACGCAGCGCCACGCGCGGGGTACCGCGCGAGCGGCGGGCGATCTCCTCCACCCCCTTTTCATCCGCCTGGATATGCAGGCGCTCCGCAGCGTTCAGCACAATATACTTAAGCGCATTAGGATCGTAGTAATCCAAGCGGTAAATGGCTCCAAAGCGCGTGCGCAACGGGGAACTGATCAGCGCCAGGCGTGTGGTGGCTCCGATGACAGTAAAACGGGGCAGTTTCAGGCGGATGGAACGCGCGGAAGGGCCTTTTCCGATGATGATGTCCAGCGCAAAATCCTCCATGGCGGGGTAGAGCACTTCTTCCACCGCTTTCCCCAAGCGATGAATCTCATCGATAAACAGAATATCCCCACCGTTCAGATTGGAAAGGATGGCAGCCAGGTCTCCCGGCCGTTCAATGGCAGGCCCGGAGGAAACCTTGATGTTGACCCCCATCTCGTTCGCCAGCACATGCGCCAGGGTAGTCTTTCCCAACCCGGGAGGACCGTAGAAGAGCACATGATCGAGCGCATCGTTGCGCTGCTGGGCCGCCTTGATAAGGATCTGCAGATTCTCGATGACCTGGTTCTGTCCGATGACATCTTTCAGAAAGCGCGGGCGCAGCGCATTATCGAGCTGTTCGCCCTCTTCCGGCTGTGGATCGATGATTCTGGGTGGTTCTGCATTCATAAAAAAGATTATACCTTTGGTTATCAACCAATTTCTGATATTATATAGGTTTGTATGAAATAATTCTAATGGAGAATGGCTTATGGATAATGTTTTCGTTTCAAAGCATCCCCTGGTGCAGCATAAGCTGGCGAAACTGCGTAGCAAGGACACCGAACCCAAAAAGTTCCGCGAGCTGATCCGTGAGATCGCCGGATTGCTGGCCTACGAAGCCACCCTCGACCTGGAACTTTCTCCCCAGGAAGTAACCACTCCTCTTGAAAAGATGAGTGGTTTTATTTTAAAGGAGAAGATAGGTCTAGTCCCCATCCTGCGCGCAGGCCTGGGAATGGTGGAAGGGGTGTGGGATCTGATGCCCTCATCGGAGGTGTGGCATATCGGTTTGTATCGCGATGAGAAAACGCTCAAACCGGTACAGTATTACAACAAGCTCCCGGTGGAGCCGCGCGTATCGGTATGCCTGATCCTCGACCCCATGCTGGCGACCGGTGGGTCAGCCACCGCCACCATCGACGTGTTGAAAAACTGGGGGGTGAAGCGCATCAAATTCGTCGGCATCATCGGCGCTCCCGAAGGGATCAAACTGGTACACGACAACCATCCGGACGTTCCCATCCATCTGGCTGCCATTGACAGGCAGTTGAACGATCACGGTTACATCTTGCCCGGTTTGGGCGATGCGGGTGACCGCCAGTTTGGTACCGGATAAAAAAACGGCTGATCTCTATCAGCCGTTTTTTACTCTTTAAGGATGGATCATTTTATTGAGCCCTGAGCGGCCTGGCAGATCTGGATAAATTCATCCGCTTTCAGACTGGCCCCGCCCACCAGAGCGCCATCGATATCCGGCATGCCGAAGAACTCGGCCGCGTTGCTGCCCTTCACCGATCCGCCGTACAAAATGCGGATCTGTTCTGCGCTTTCGCTGCCAAAGCGATCCGCCAAACTGCCGCGCACGATCTTGCCGATGATGTCTTCGGCCTGCTGGGAGGTGGCAGCTTTGCCGGTGCCGATGGCCCAGATGGGTTCATAGGCAATGACCAGCTTGACCGCATCTTCAGAGCTGAGATCCTTCAAACCCTCCAGCACTTCGCGCTGGACGATCTCGGCGGTGCGGCCGGCCTCATTTTCCGTTATCGTTTCGCCGACACACACAATGGGGGTCAACCCCATTTTCAAAGCCGCTTTCACTTTGGCATTCACGGTTTGATCCGTTTCCGCGAAGAACTGGCGCCGCTCGGAGTGACCCACGATGACGTAATCGCAGAACTCTTTCACCATGGCAGGCGCCACTTCACCGGTGAACGCACCGGATTCTTCCCAGTGCATGTTCTGTGCGCCCAATCCAATATCGGTTCCAGCGATCATTTGTGAAATGACCATCAGCGAAGGAAAAGGCGGGCATAAGACGCGTTCGATCTTTTGAATGGCCTGCAAGCCGGGAAGCAAATCAGCCACCAGCAGGGAAGCCTGTTCCACGGTCTTGTTCATCTTCCAGTTTCCAGCAACAAAAGGTTTTCTCATTGATAACTCCAATCGGGTTGATTTCTGCGCTTATTATAAATCGTTTCTCGTCCTTCCCCCAAAAAATGACATGAAAAGCCCGGAAGACTGCCTTCTCCCATTTGACCCCTCCCGGCAATCAAGTTATGATACACATGCCGGGTCGGTCGGGTGATAGCGGCGGGGTTCATCCTCGCTGAGGAAAGTCCGTACTCCACAGGGCACAAAACCGGGGAAATCCCGGGGCGGGGCAACCTGCCGGCAGGGCCACAGAAACATACCGCCCGCAAGGGTAAGGGTGAAAAGGTGGTGTAAGAGACCACCGGCCGCTGCAGCAATGCCGCGGTCAGGCAACCCCTTTTGGGAGCAAGGTTGAGCAGGCGCTGAAAAAAAACGGAACCGTCCCTTCCCTCACTGCAATGTGAGAGCGCCGGGTAGACCGCACAGATAGATTATCGCCACGGTGGCTTTGTCACCGGACAGAATGCGGCTTATAGACCGGCCCGGCATCTTTATGAACAGGAGATTCTGACATGTCAACCATCAAGCATTTCCAAGAGAAGAAAGCTGTTTTCCAATGGGATTCCGTCGAGCCCCGCACCATTGAAATGGAAGGCATCGCAGGGGTCACCAAACACATCCTGATCGGACGCGAGGATCAAAGCCCCCATTACATCATGCGTTTCTTCCGGCTCGAAGCGGGCGGGCACAGCGAACTGGAACGGCACCCTCAGGAACACGGTGTGATCGTCCTTCAGGGCAAAGGTACCATCCAGATCGCGGATACCATCACGGAGGTCAAACCGTACGATGTGGCCTTCATTTCACCCAATGAATTGCACCAGTTCAGCAATCCCTTTGATGAACCCTTTGGGTTCGTGTGTGTCATTCCGCGCCTCACTCCTGAGATGGAATAAGCCATCCTGCGATGAGCGATCTTTCCCTTCTCCTGTGGGCGGTCTGCGGCGGGCTGCTCGGATGCCTGTACACCCTGAGCGTTCAAGCAGAAATAGCCCGTTCCCAAAAAATGCGTCTTCCCTTCACGCATGCCAATCCCATCTTCTCGATCTCGCGCGTTCTTCTGTGCAGTGCCGTGATCATCACGGGCATCTATCAGAATATACGCTATGGGATCATTTGCTTGATCTTTTTCCTTCTTTCCAAAACCCTCTCCCTTTTCATCCTGGTGAAGCGAACGAAGAACATAAAAAAAGACTGATATCCTTTCGCGAAAGCGGCATTTAATAAGCGCTGTTTTTCCTAAAAGGATCACTTTTTTACGCAAACCACTTGACAACGCTTTCGTAATTTCATATAATGATGCTAACTCGTTTTAGCAAAACGTGTTAGCAGATTGGACTATGAATAAGAGAGCTACCGCCAAAGATGTCGCAGATGCAGCCGGAGTTTCGCGAACAACGGTCTCTTTTGTCTTGAACAATATTGAAGGCATGCGCATCAGCGAAGAAACCCGCCAGAAAGTCTTGCAGGCAGCCGAAGCGTTGAACTACCACCCGGATGCCTCCGCCCGCAGCATGGTCAAAGGAAAGACCTTCATCTTGGGTTTTGTCATCCGGCAGGAACCGGACAAGGCCTATGCCGACCTGCTCCTTCCCGAGGTGATGCGCGGCATCAGCGAGGTGGCCAGCGAACACGGTTATCACATGATCTTCAAACCTGTCCCTCCGGAAGACGAGAAGAACAGTTTAACGACCTTGTTCCTGGAGCATCAAGTGGATGGTTTGATCGTTTCCGGGCCGCTCTCCAAAGATCAGGAGATCGTTGACCTTTTCAACGCGCACGCGCCCATCATCCTGCAGGGGCGCATCGACTACCCCAACATCCCTTCGGTCGATATCAACAATCGCAAAGCTGCCGAAAAGGCGGTCAACCATCTCATCAGTCTGGGCCACCGACAGATCGCGTTCATCTCCAATGCATCGCTGCAGTATTCCAGTTGCAAAGATCGCCTTTCCGGCTACCGCAGAGCATTGGAAAATGCCGGGATCATCTATGATGATGCGCTGGTTTTTTACGGCGACCGCACCCCCGATTCCGGCTATCAAGCCATGAAGAACATCCTGGGTTCATCGCTGAAACCCAGCGCAATTTTCATCGCCTCCGATACAGTGGCGCTGGGCAGTTTGAACACCCTGTACCAGCAAAACATCCGCGTTCCCGAAGATATCGCCATCATGGGGTTTGATGATATTCCCCTCTCCAAACATCTTGCCCCTCCCCTTTCCACCATTCACATTCCGGCCTACAAATTGGGCTGGAACGCGGCCAATCTGTTGATCAACTGGCTCGAACAGGAGGAAACCCCCCAGCACGATTGCATTTTGGAAACCGAATTAATCGTCCGTGAATCTTGTGGGTCACGACAAAAATAAACCAAAGATTGAGAAAAGAAAAAGGAGGTGAAAGGAAGGGAGAATTCTATTTTTGCTGTAAAAGTTCCAAATCATTTGAGGAGAAAAAATGAACAAAAAATTTTGGTTACCAATTGCACTGCTAGCCATTTTTGCCATGGTGCTGGCAGCCTGCAAGCCCGCTCAAGAAGCTGCACCCGCGGAAGAAGAAGCGGCTCCTGCTGAAGAAGCAGTGGTTGAAGAAGATCCCTGCATGGGCGCCAAACCCGGCGATGAGATCACACTTCTGTACCAGTGGTCAGGCACAGAAGAGGAAAAACTCAATGCCATCCTGGCTCCCTTTGTGGAACAATGCGGGGTCGTTTTGAAACCCGAATCCACCCGCGATCAGGCACTCCTGGATACCAAAGTTCAGGCCGGAACACCCCCAGACGTGGCTTTCTGGAACGTTGCCCAACTTGAACAATACAAGGACATTCTGATCCCCATGGACACATTGGGTGCCAATGGCGACAATTACGCCGATTTCTTCAAGGATCCCGGAACCATCGACGGCAAATGGCTTGGTCTGCCGGTCAAAGCGGATATCAAGACCATCATCTGGTACAGCCCGGCCGTTTTTGAAGCCAAGGGTTACACCGTCCCCACCACCTGGGATGAACTGGATGCCCTGGTGGAGCAGATGGTCGCCAATGGCGACATTCCGTGGAGCATGGGCATGGAATCGGGTGATGCCACCGGTTGGACCGGCTCTGACTTCATCCAGGATATCCTGCTGGTCCAGCAGGGTCCTGAATATGTCATGGGCCTTATCTCCGGCGAGATCCCCTACAATGATGCCGGTGTGAAGCAAGCCTATGAAACCTACGGCAAGTGGGCTTCCAACCCTGTCTACACCGTTGGCGGCGCTGAGGGAACCCTCTCCACCGGTTTCAACGATGCCATCCTGAAAGTCTTCTCTGATCCGCCAGAGGCCATGATGGTCAAGCAATCCGGCTTCGCCGGCGGCACCATCGCAGCCCAATATCCCGACCTGGTCTATGGCACCGACTACGACTTCTTCCCGGTTCCCGGAGCAAAGGGTCTGCAGGGTGGCGCTGACTGGTTGATGGCGTTCAACGATACCCCCGCTGTCCGTGCACTGGTTGCTTACCTCTCCTCTCTGGAAGGTGGCGCCAACTGGGCAAAAGCCAGCTTTGATCTTTCACCCAACAAGGGTGCCGCCGGCAATTATGTTGACCCGGCATTGATCAAGAAAGGCGAAGCACTTGCCAACACCACCGGATTCACTCCCGATCTTGGTGATACCATCCCCGGCGGTTTCGGAAGCGCTGAATGGGCAGCCATTGTAAGCTACGTCAATGGCGGCGATCTGGACGCTGCGCTCGATTCCGTAGCGCAAGCACAAGCAGAAGCTTTGAAATAAGTACGTTGGATGATCGGGTGTCTGCAAACCAGACGCCCGATCTTTTTAAGCAATTATTTGACCATTCATCCTTATGATTAAAGTGTCTGGAGGTGTCTTATGAAGAAAAAACCTTCAACGGAAACCGGCATCATGCACCAAAAACCTCTTACGCCCTGGATGTACCTGCTGCCCGCATTGATCGTGATGGCCACCTTCATCGTGTACCCCGCTTTCAATACGTTCTACCTCAGCGTGCGCAACAATGATAATACGGGCTGGGCAGGCACGCGCTGCATGGCTGGACAGCCATGTTGGGGAATCTTTGAAAACTACCGCTACGCCCTGACATCCACTATCATGCAGACCGCCTTTCTAAATAATCTCAAATGGATCCTGCTCATGGTAAGCGGCACGGTTGCCATCGGACTGTTGATCGCAGTTCTGGCGGACAAAGTGAAATACGAACCCGTGGCGAAAACCATCATTTTCCTGCCCATGGCCATTTCTTTTGTGGGCGCGGGCGTGATCTGGAAATTCATGTACAACTACGGCTCCAGCCAGGTGCAGATCGGGTTGCTGAACGCCATCATCACCGCTTTTGGCGGCAAGCCGGTCTCGTGGCTAACCGAACCGCAGATCAACTCCATCGCCCTGATCGTGGTAGGAGTGTGGATGTGGACCGGTTTTTGTATGACCATTCTATCAGCCGCATTAAAGGGAGTTTCGGTGGAGATCCTGGAAGCCGCCCGCGTGGATGGGGCCAGTGAATGGCAGGTCTTCTGGAAAATCACCGTTCCGCAGATCATGCCCACCATCACGGTCGTGGTCACCACCATGGTCATCAATGTGTTGAAGATCTTCGACATCGTATATGTGATGACCGGCGGCAACTATGGCACCGAGGTCATTGCCAACCGTATGTACATTGAAATGTACAAGAATTACGATCCCGGTCGCGCCTCCGCCATCGCTGTCATCCTGATCATCGTCATCATTCCGGTCATGATCATGAACATTCGCCGCTTCCAAAAGCAGGAGGAGATACGATGAACAAGCATCAAACCACCCAAAAGTTCAGCTTCAAGAATCTGCCTGTCCACATCATCCTGATCGGAATGTGCATCATCTGGCTGGTTCCCACCATCGGTTTGCTGGTCACTTCCTTCAGGCCGGTTCAGGATATCAACAGTTCGGGCTGGTGGACCATCTTCGCCAAGCCAAAAGGGGCTGCAGAATACCAAACCTACTGTGCCAGTTGCCACGGGGATGACGGAACCGCCCTCCCCGAGGCGGACCTTTCGGACCCGAACCTGGTAGCGCAATACAAACGTTCTTTCACACTGCTGCCTTCTTTGAATTCGGAGATCAACGGCCAACCCCACATGGGCAGTATTTCCGTACCGGACGAAACACAAACTGCCAACATCATTGCCTATATGAAACGCATGTCAGGCATCGATTCCAGCTCCAAGATCACCCTGGATAACTACATCGACGCATTCACCGGATATCGTGGAAACAACACTTATCGGGCAGATTGCGCCAGCGGAAACCAATCCCTCGACCTGTACTGTGATATTCGTGATCTGATGAATCCGCGCGGCATGGGACGCGCTTTTGTGAACAGTCTGCTCGTGGCAATCCCGTCCACGATCTTCCCCATCTTCATTGCGGCATTTGCGGCTTATGCTTTTTCCTGGATGGATTTCAAAGGCCGACAATGGCTGTTCGCCCTGCTGGTTGGGCTGCAGGTGGTTCCGCTGCAAATGACCCTCATCCCGATCTCCCGCCTGTACGCACAATTAGGGCTGAATGGCACTTTCCAGGGCATCTGGCTCTTCCATACCGGGTTTGGGCTTCCGTATGCCATCTATTTGCTGCGCAATTTCATGGGCAGCCTGCCCAAGGAAGTTTTCGAATCAGCTTATATTGACGGCGCCTCGCACTGGACCGCTTTCCGGAAGCTGGCCATGCCACTTTCCGTGCCGGCACTGGCATCGCTGACCATCTTCCAATTCCTGTGGATCTGGAACGACCTGCTGGTGGCCCTGGTATTCCTGGGCGGCGAACATCCCGTGCTCACCTACCAGATCGGGAACATGGTCACCTCACTGGGAGCCGGATGGCAGATGCTCACCGCCGCAGCGTTCATCTCCATGGCCCTGCCCATGCTCGTTTTCCTGCTGCTGCAAAAATACTTCGTGCGCGGCATGCTGGCAGGCTCGGTCAAAGGTTAGATATTAAGAAGGAAAACAAAATCTTGCAATGGTGAAGGATTAAGAATGCAGAAGGAACAGAAATCCTGGTACAAGAACGCAGTTTTTTATGAGGTGTCCACCCGGGCATATTACGATTCCAACGGTGACGGGATCGGAGACATTCAGGGGCTTACTCAAAAGTTGGATTACATACAGCATCTGGGGGTAGATTGCATCTGGCTGCTGCCGATCTTTCCCTCCCCCCTGATCGATGACGGATATGACATCTCCGATTATTACAACATTCACCCCGATCTGGGGACCATCGATGATTTCAAGGAACTGGTGCGCGAAACCCATCGAAGAGGAATGCGCATCATTGCCGATTTGGTCATCAATCACACTTCCGACCAGTGCGCATGGTTCAAAGAAGCGCAGGCCAACCCACGATCCCCCTATCATGATTATTATGTCTGGAGCAATACCGACCAACGCTACAAAGATGCACGCATCATTTTTGTTGACAGTGAAACCTCCAACTGGGCATGGAGCGAGGATGCCCAAAAATATTACTGGCATCGCTTCTACGCCTGCCAACCGGACCTGAACTTTGATAATCCGGCAGTACGGGAGGAGATGAAAGCCGTCATGCGCTTCTGGCTGGATATGGGCATTGACGGATTCCGTGCCGATGCCGTACCCTACCTGATCGAGCGGGAAGGCACCACCTGCGAAAATTTGCCCGAGACACATGCTTTTCTCAAAGAACTGCGCAAACTGATCGATGATGAATATCCCGGCTGCATTCTGCTGGCAGAAGCCAATCAATGGCCACAGGACCTGCGGCAGTACTTGGCGGATGGCGATGAATTTCACATGGCCTTTCAATTTCCCCTGATGCCGCGCATCTACAAAGCTCTGGCCAAGGGTGATTGTTCCCCCATCATCGACATCATGAAAATGACCCCGCAGATCCCTGAAAATTGCCAGTGGTGCACTTTCCTGCGCAATCATGATGAACTGACCCTGGAAATGGTGACCGAGGAGGATCGCCAATTCCTATGGAATTTCTACGCCCCCATTCCAAGGATGCGCCAGAACCTGGGCATCCGCCGCCGGCTGGCTCCGCTGATGGACGGGAACTGCCAAAAGGTGCTGCTATTGAACGCCATCCTGTTTTCCCTGCCCGGCACGCCCATTATCTATTATGGTGATGAGATCGGGATGGGCGATAACATTTATCTGGAGGACCGCGACGGAGTGCGCACGCCCATGCAGTGGGACAGTTCCAGAAATGCCGGCTTTTCGAGCGCGGTGGAAGAAAAAATGTACCTGCCGGTCATCAAGAGCGAACAGTTCACTTATTCCCGCATCAACGTAGCCTCGCAGCAACAAGATCCCCACTCCCTCTTCAATACCATCCGAAAAATGCTGGCGATCCGCAAACAAAACCCGCTCATGGCGGGAGGTGCGGTGGAATTCATTGAGAATGCGCAGGTTCCGGCACTGCTTTTCTTGAAACGATGCGATGAGAAGAACATTCTTTTTGCGCTGCACAATCTTTCAGAACAAGCCATTCCGGTGGATCTGCGCGCGCACATTCGCGACGGGCAACCACTGTTGGACCTGATGAATGAAAAGACCTTCCAGGGCTGCACCGTTACCCTACCCCCTTACGCTTTCATCTGGCTGAAAGTCCTTTGAGCATTGTACCGAATTTTCCACAAAGAGAGGTCGGTGCTCGGCACCGGCCTCTCTTGTTTTCTATGCGCAATAGGGATTACGTCGTCCCCATTCAATCTTTTCCAAATGCATCCAGCACACGCACAATATGCTGCGCACTTTTCAGATAATCGGCAATGCGGATATTCTCATTCGGTGAATGCGCTCCCGTCCCAGGGTAGCCCGCCCCCAGCGAGGCGATGGGAACATGCAACGCTTCCTGCACAATAAAGTTCGGACCCGACCCGCCTGAAAGCGGGACGATCTGCATGGGCACACCGTATACCTCTTTGGCGGTATCGACCACCAATTGCACGAAGGGATGCGATGCGCTGGTTTTCGAAGGAGCTTCGCCGCCCAGATCGGTGATCTTGACATCCTGAAAACCATGCGCGTCCAGATGGCGGCGCAGCAATTCCAATATCCTGTGCGGTTTTTGATCGGGGATCAACCGAAAATCGATCTTGGCAGAAGCGCGGGCGGGCAGCACAGTTTTCGATCCCTTTCCCTGATAGCCCGAGGTCAAGCCACAGATAGTGCAGGATGGTTTATACGCCTCCGCCAGGTTCAATTCAAAACCACCCTGCATGCCCTGCAGAAACTCCTTCACTCCAAAACGGGTTCGATAATCCTGCGCTGCATCCGGCATGGCTTTGAAAAATTCAAGATCCTCCTGCGAAGGCGGAAGGACATCATCATAGAATCCATCGATCAGGATCTCTTCTTTTTCGTTCTTCAAGGAATGGAGCGCCCACACCAGCTTCCAGGCGGCATTGGGGAAAATGGTGCCACCCAACCCCGAATGGACATCCATGCTGGCAGTCTCCACCTCCAGCTCCACATAACAGATGCCGCGCAACCCCAGATACTGGGTGGGAACATCATTTTGATCCACCCCTCCCGATTCCCAGATACAGGCATCCGCTTTCAACTCCGTTTGATGCGAAAAGACGAATTCCTCCAGGTTCGCGCTGCTGACCTCCTCTTCCCCCTCGATCAGGAATTTAACCGCACAGGGCAGTTCGCCGAGCGCATCCAGCATGCTGTCGATGGCGAACAGCCGGTTCACGATATTGCCTTTATTATCGCTGACGCCCCTGCCAAACAGCATGCCGTCGCGCTCTTCCGGTTGGAAAGGTTCGCTCAACCACAATTCCAGCGGCTCGGGCGGTTGCACATCGTAATGGTCATAAAAAAGCAGGGTTTTGTCGCTCCTGCCTTTCCGCTCAGCGGTGACGATCGGCGCGCCGGCTGTTGGATTGACCTTCACATGAAAACCGCGTTTCTCCAACATGTTCGCCACGAGTTCCGCACATTCTTTCAAACCAAGATTCTGAGCTGAAATGCTTTTCTGAGCAACCAATCTTTTTAGCTCTTCAATGCTTGCAGGCAGGTTCTCCTGCAGATAACGATCCATGGACTCAACCGGTAATGGTGACATTGTTCCTTCCTTTCTATGGGGTAAAGATGCGTAAAATTGAAAAACCGGAATAAGAAAAAACCAGCATTTTCACGATCTTGCCAACGGCGCAAACCAGCAGGAATTTCCACAGGGGAATGCGCAGCACCCCGGCAGCCACCCCTGCCAGATCAAACAGCGGATTGGGGATGACCGCCAGCGCCAGAATGATCCACATGCCATACTTCTGCATGGCCTGCATGATCTTTTCGTACCACTCCTTTTTCTCCACCACAAATTTACCGGCCGATCCAGCCAGGTATCCCGAAATTTCCCCCAGCGCTGCCCCCAATCCGGCCGTCACCGCCACCCAGAAAGGATCGAAAACGGCTCCCATGGCGGAAGTGAACAGCACGCCGGGCACAGGAAAAATGATGGTGAAATTGGAAAGCAGGGAGATCAGGAATATTCCGGGATATCCGTATCGTTCAAAACGCTGGATCTGCTGCCGGTTCAGGAAAACATAGATGGAAAAACCCAGGAGGGCAAGAAGGATCAGCACGCTGAACAGCATCTGGCGTGGATTCTTCTTTTCCATGCGCTTTACCCTTGTTTCATCAAGAGCGATTCGATGCGCGCGATGACCATATCCATGGCCACCTGGTTCATCCCCCCTTCAGGAATGATCACATCAGCGTAGCGCTTGGACGGATCAACAAATTCAAGGTGCATGGGGCGTACCGTCCCCAGATATTGGTTAATCACAGTCGCCATGGTCCTGCCGCGCTCCGCGATATCGCGTTGCAGGCGGCGAATGAAGCGAATATCCGGATCCGTATCGACAAACAGTTTCATATCAAATAATTCCCGCAGTTTTTTCTCGGCAAAGATCAAAATGCCTTCCACAATAATGACCGGCTGCGGTTCCACATGGATCGTTCTATTGGTTCGGGAATGGGTGGAAAAATCATAGACCGGAATATCGACCGCTTTTCCGGCCTTCAACTCCTTGACATGTTCGATCATCAATTCCGTTTCGAGGGAATTGGGATGATCAAAGTTCACCTCTGCTTTTTGCACAGGAGGAAGATCGCTCAGATCACGGTAGTAAGCATCGTGCGGCAAATAAGCAATGCGGTGTCTGCCCACTGCATCCAAGATCACATTCGCCACGGTGGTTTTTCCGGATCCGGTACCACCCGCAATACCAATAACGATGGGTTTATAGTCAATCTGCATGATGAAATTATACTTCACACCCCTACGAAGCAGTATATAATTGGTACTCGAGATTCAAAATGAACAGCATAACGGTAAAGTTTTTCTCCCATCTAAAAGAAAAAGCTGGTGTGGCCAGCGCTAGCGTGCAAATCGCACCCGGCAGCAGCATTGCAGATCTGAAAAAGCAAGTCATCGGGCAATTCCCGGCGCTGGAAACACACCTGCGCAACATCCTGGTGCTGATCGACAACAAGGTCGCCATCGATGAAGACATCGTTCCCGCCGGCTGCACGGTCTCCTTCATGACCCCCATCGG
Organism: Pelolinea sp.; assembly: GCA_012797975.1. GTDB lineage: Bacteria > Chloroflexota > Anaerolineae > Anaerolineales > Anaerolineaceae > UBA4781. Next base: position 74,751 of record JAAZOD010000031.1, read on the forward strand.
CGGCGGGTAGATCGATTCTGCCTGAAAGCTTTTATTTCATCTTCCCGACTGAAAATGGAGGAGGTAGGAAGGGGTATTGTAAGCATCGGCGAAGAATCTTGCCAAAGGGAAGAGTAATCCACTAAAAAAGGATTTCTGCTTTTGAGATTTATAAACAATCTCACTCATTGCGACCAATCTTTATTTCATTAAGAAATGAATAAATTCAATCCCGTCCAAACGGGATTTTTATTTATTACTGAACACGCAGAATGCAATGTAAATGATTCCAACAAACAATGTTGCCCAGGATTAAGTTTCAATCCCGTCCAAGCGGGATTTTTATTTATTACGAGAGATATTTTGATTTGGTAAATAGAAAGCAATATATATCTCCGTTTCAATCCCGTCCAAGCGGGATTTTGTTTATTACTGACTCTCCCTCCCACAGACCTTAAACTAGTGAATAGTAAAAGTTTCAATCCCGTCCAAGCGGGATTTTTGTTTATTACA
>JAAZOD010000032.1 GCA_012797975.1 Pelolinea sp.
AATCTTTATGTTAGACTCAATCCGGTTGCTTTACGCAATTCGATCGATCGAAAAGTAGATCAACTATGGGAACTATCAAAGTAACTTTTCTATATGAGTCATCGTTACCACCAAAGTAACCTTTTCTATTGAGGCATTACGGACAGCCAGGCAGATGAAAAATAAAATGGCAGGGATTTATCCCCGCCATTTTATTCTTTGCATGCCGCTGTTTTGCACATGATGGCGCGTACGGAAACGCGCTTTACTAGATCACTCCCAATTCTTTGCCGACGGCTTTGAATCCCTCGAGTCCTTTATCCAGATCGCCTTTGCTGTGGGCGGCGGAGATCATGACGCGAATGCGCGCTTTGCCCTGCGGAACGGTCGGATATCCGATGGAAGTGGCAAAGATGCCTCGTTCGAACAACCGTTTGCTGAAATCCTGGGCAAGCTGTGCTTCGCCCAGCATGACAGGTGTAATAGGGGTTTGGCTGTTACCAATGTTGAAACCCAAAGCACTCATTTCCTTTTTGAAATAGGCGCCGTTCGACCACAGGGTATCTACCAATTCGGTGGATTCTTCCAGAAGGTCGATGGCTGCAATGCACGCGGCCACATCAGGAGGGGTGACAGCGCTGGAAAATAAGAAGGGTCTGCCGCGCTGGGTCAGCCATTCCACCACATCGGCATTGCCGGAAACCACGCCGCCAACCACGCCAAACGCTTTGGAGAAAGTGCCCACTTCAATATCCACCTTTCCGTGCAAATTGAAATGGTCCACAATCCCACGGCCGCCTTTGCCGAGAACTCCTTCGCCATGCGCATCATCCACCATGAGCAGAATGTCATAGGCGTTGGCGATTTCATACAAACGATCAAGTGGAGCGATATCCCCATCCATACTGAAAACGCCGTCGGTTACGATCAACGCTTTGCGGTAGCTGCCCTCATTTTCCTTGATGACCTGCTCCAGGTTCAGCGTGTCACAATGGTTGTAGCGAATGATGCGGGCGCCTGATAACCGGCAACCGTCAATGATGCTGGCATGATTCAATTCATCGGAAAAAATTGCATCTTCTTTTCCGACCAGCGCTGCGATGGTGGCCAGGTTTGCCACAAAACCGGATTGAAAAGAGATGGCAGCGTCGGAATGTTTGAATGCTGCTACTCTTCTCTCCAATTCACGATGAAGGATCATGGTGCCAGCTATGGTGCGCACCGCACCCGGCCCAACCCCGTATTCATCCAGTGCGATTTTGGCTTTTTCCACCAGTCGCGGATGGTTTGCCAGCCCCAGATAGTTATTGGAGCAGAAATTCAACACTTGCTTGCCATCCACATCCAACCAGGCACCTTGTGCGGAACCTAAAGTGCGAATATTGTTATACAAGCCACTATTTTTCAGGTTTTTCAGTTCTTTCTGGATCCATTCAAATCTCGTAGCCATGTTCACCTCGATTTTATTAATGGTCTTGCCCGATTTTCAAAAAGATTATACTTCCCCATCGATTTGACACAAGTAACCTAACTCAGTAAGTTTGGCCTGAAAATGTTCTTTCCCTTTCCGGTCAATGCGCAGGGTGGTGGAGTTGATCTCTTCCAGAATATATTTTTTGAGATCGGATTGCTGGATCATTTTCAGCACACGCTCATTCTCGATGCGCAGCAAAACTGCTGGTTCGATCTTCGCAAATCCTTTTCCTTCCTCAAAACGCTGCAATGCATTCAACAAACCAGGAGTGGTTTCTTGGGTTTGATGTTTTTTTAGCAATCCAATGAACTGGCTGACCTGCAGCTCCTGCTGACTGGCTTTTTGCAGTGATGCGGGGGTTATTTGATACAGATACTCTCCCCGACGCATACCTTTCCATTCGCAAAAACGTGCGATCTGGTAACGCAAGGAGCGAGAGCAGGAGGGGCTGATAAAAAGGTTTCCCTGCGCAAGAGTGTACAATGCACCTGTGGTTTCTTCTTGAGGTTGTTGCGGTTCCTCCTGCAGATAGGATCTTCTTTCGCACCAGCGGAAGCCCAGCATGCTCCCGGTTTTTCTGTCCAGGGCCAGATCGCATAATCCCATGCCGTATAGGATGGTGGAAATGAAGAAAGCAATAAAAGCACCCTCCACTTCGTCCCAATGTTCAAAACCCTGCAAGGTTGCATCGGTTTGGCGATCTTTGATGAACCAGGCGTCCATTTCTCCGGCCACACGCAGAAATTCCGGTTGGGTGGTTTTGATATCCGTGATCGTTGTGGCAAGGTCCCACCAGGTATTGGTCGGAATGGATTCCAAAAGGGAAAGCAAACGCTGGCGAATGATGGCAAAACGCAGCGGGGGGTTCTTTCCGAAATCAAGGTTGGGCATGAGAAGCAGATCCGGGAAAATGGGGCTCTGCAGCCAGTTCTGCACAACTTCATAATATGCCTGTGCTCTTGGTTTGGTCAGGTGCTCCTGAACTGCATCCAGGGTCAATCCTTTTTTGCGGTCGTATAGCTTTAATGAAACCACCATCCGTTGGATGGTCATTGAGGAAAAAGGTCCGCGCATGGGCTGGATCTCATTGAATTTCATCCCCATTCTCAATCCCGATAGGACGGTGCAAATATCATCCAGAATAAAATCGTGGGCGCGTTGAACGACTGTACCTTTGGGCAGAACGAGTTCTTTTCCGATACTGTGCAGGTCATTTCTGACAACTGTTTTGTATAGAGATTGAATTTCATCGGGGATATAGGCGTATTCGATCGGTTCCGGTTTGGTATTAAAAAATGCCTTTCCGATCAGGCCGTCATACCATAATATTTCGGCAGAGTTGGCTGGTTCGCGATCAGGGTGAATCCTTTCCCGTCTCCCTGCTCCCATGACGCGAATATCCCCATACTTTCGGCTGAATTGCGACCAGGGTATTTTACCCCCCTGATTTTTCAGGTCCTGCAGGCATCTTTTTGCGTCCTCAGGCAGAGTTTGGATGAGCTCCCGGACCATTCCGTTTTCAATTGCCTGGCTGACATAATTTTGTAAGCTTTGGATCGGCAGATCGCCGGATAGATCAAACCCCCATCGTTCAAGGATGGTATGTCTTACATCATCATCGTGGTTGAACAGCAAATTCTTTATCGTGGGCATTATGCTCTGACCTATCTTGATTTTAACCGCAAATTTATGCAGAAGATTATTGTTATAATTCTTGAATCGATTCGGTTGAAGAAAAGGATTAAACGGTTCATGGAGTCAGTTTTGCAACGAGGTTTTTTTCAAGGATATGATGAAGTTCTGGGGAGCGCAGAATTATCTGCAACGCTTGGCGAAAAATCCTTTTCATTGATCCAGGAGAAAAAGCAAGAGGATTATCAAAAACCTTTCGATCCGCTTTTTTTTGAATTCTTTGACGAGGCGTTAAGAAAAAGGTATGGGATTCTGGCTTCGGAAGGAATTGCCCGCTCAGCAGGAAGATTGGCTTTCAAAGCGTATAAAGATCAGATGCAAGTTTTCGTGGCTCGCGGGTCAGTCGAAAACCGTTTGCTGCCATTTACCGAAAAGATTGGAGGGACACTTCAGGATTTTTTGCTGGAATTGAACACTCGTTCCTTCACTGACCTTACCCTGAGGTGGAATGTGCAGAAGAATGCCTGGTCTTTGAAAGGTAATCTTCTGCTACCCAGAGGTATGCTGCTGCAGGTAGGAGGCCAGCAATTTTTGATCGGATTGCTGGAAAGCATGCTGGAATGGTTGGATAGCCGCCACAGTTTTCAAATCGATCAATTGGTCTCACTGAGTGATAACTCAACTGGCCAAGTCGATCTGATGGTCTCCGTGAAAAAATTTGATTAATGGGTGATTTGACAGAATAGGATGAATTATCTATACTTGCAATGAAATAACCTGTTCAATGGAACAGACCCGGGGAGCCGTACTGCGGCTGAGAGGAAGAGTTTGATCTTCGACCCGTAAAACCTGATCCGGTTAGTACCGGCGGAGGGAGAATAGAAAAAACCCAATCTCCCTCGCCAGTGAGGGATTTTTTTATGAATAGAGCAGTGATCTTTGCAAACGGCATCGTGAGGGATTATGGCCTTATTTTTCCTTGTTTGCAGTCGCGCGATTTCATCATGGCTGCTGATGGCGGATTGAAACACATCCATCGATTGAAATTGAAACCGGCGCTGGTCATTGGCGATCTGGATTCCATTTCCGCTTCCGATCTGGATATTGCCGAATTTCAAAAGACCGAGATCGTACAATTTGATAAAGACAAGAATGAAACCGATCTAGAGCTGGCTATCAGGGCTGCCATGGAGCGGGGATACCGTGAGATTTTGGTCGTGGCGGGATTGGGCGGCAGATTGGATCAAACCATGGCAAATATTCTGCTTATGTTGCATCCAGATTTCCGCAAATGTTCGTTCACCTTTGATGATGGCGTTGAAGAAGTCTTTCTTGCTCGGAAATTGGTTGAAATTCAGGGGAATCCCGGAGATCTTGTCTCTCTTGTTCCGCTTCAAGGTGATTGTGTGGGAGTGCGAACGGAGAATTTGAAATATCCTTTGCACGATGAAACGTTGATCCAATACAAGACACGGGGAATAAGCAATGAAATGACTGCGATGCGGGCAACCGTTTCCATTTCCAAAGGTGTTGCCCTGTGCATCCATACTCGGAAGAGTTTATGAGAGGAGAAAGAATGAAGAAGGTAAGTCGATTTTTAATTGCAGGTGCGATGTTGATGTTGTTTCTATTCAGCGCATGCCAGAAAGGTCAAACTGCAACGCAAGAACCGCGCACTTTGACCGTTTTAACCCACGATTCCTTTGCCATCAGCGAAGCGATAATTACCCGGTTTGAAGAAGAGAACAACGTACAGGTAGATTTTATTCTCAGCGGTGATGCCGGCAGTGCACTGAACAAAATCATTCTTACCAAGGATGCACCCTTGGGTGATGTGTTTTATGGAACTGATAATACATTCCTTTCCCGTGCATTGGATGCAGATATCTTTGAACCCTATGCATCCCCCCTGCTAGAAAAGATTTCCGATCCATTCAAGCTGGATGCGGAAAACCGTGCGTTGCCTGTGGATTATGGCGATGTGTGCATCAATTATGATAAAAACTACTTTGCCACCACCGGTCTGGCCATTCCCCAGAGTCTGGATGATCTGTTGAGCCCTGAATATAACGGGTTGCTGGTAGTGGAGAATCCGGCAATCTCTTCGCCGGGGCTGGCTTTCTTGCTGGCAACCATCGCGCAATATGGTGAGGATGGTTATTTGGCATATTGGCAACAACTCAAAGATAATGGCTTGGTGGTGGTGAATGATTGGAACACCGCTTACTACACCAATTTTTCCGCTTCTTCCGGAAAAGGGCCGCAGCCCATGGCGGTCTCCTATGCCACCAGCCCTGCGGTGGAGGTGATGTATGCAGCCGAACCGATGGAAGAAGCACCGACGGCTTCCATCATTGGAAAAAATACTTGCTTTCGCCAGATCGAATTTGTAGGCATTCTGAAAAACACCCCGAACCGCGATCTTGCAGAAAAGTTCATTGATTATATGCTGAGTGTTCCTTTTCAAGAGGATATTCCCATGAATATGTTCATGTTCCCTGTGAACAGTGATGCTCAGCTTCCTGAAGAATTCACGAAATATATGCAGATTCCCGATTCTCCTGCCATGCTTCCCTATGCAGAGATCAGCACTTCACGCGACGCTTGGATTGAGGCCTGGCAGGAAGTGGTATTGAAATAAAGGTCCTTGTATGCATCTCACCAGGCGGCAGACTTTCTTCCTTTTGGGGCTTATTCCCATCCTGTTTTTGATATGTTTTTATGTGCTGCCGCTTGGTGTAATTTTCCAAAAAGCATTCAGCGGATTATCCAGCCAGATCCTTTCTGGTGATCTCTGGCAGAAGATTGGCAGCCCTTTATTCTTTACTTTGAAGCAAGCGGGATTATCCGTGTTTCTCACCATTTTGGTTGGATTTCCGCTTGCATATGGCTTTTCGCATTTTGAATTCAAAGGGAAAAAGGTTTTTTATACTGCGGTCACTCTTCCATTCATCCTGCCGACTGTGGTTGTGGCGGCGGCTTTCAACAGCCTGGTGGGATCCAGCGGATGGTTGAATCTATTTTTAATGCAGGTCTTTCATCTTGCTGCGCCGCCAATTCAAATTCTCAATACGCTCACCATAATTCTTGTCGCGCATATTTTTTATAACACCTCTGTATTTGTGAGGGTGGTAGGAGCCGCCTGGGCACAACTGGAAATAGAACAAGAGCAGGCCGCCAGCACTTTGGGTGCTTCTGCCTGGAAACGTTTCTGGTTGATTACCCTTCCACTGTTGAAACAATCCATCATCTCTGCTTTGTTGATGGTGTTCTTGTTCGATTTCACCAGTTTTGGGGTCATTTTGCTGCTGGGTGGACCAACCTTCAACACATTGGAGGTGGAAATCTATCAACAAACCACACAGCTGCTGAACCTTACACTGGCTGGAATCTTGAGTGTGATTCAAATGGCCATTACATTTCTTATCTCTTGGTTCCTGCTGCACGATGCCCGAACGGGTGGCATGGTAACCTTCTTGCCGGATATAAAGAATGAAAGACTGAGAAAGCCGGCCAATGGAAAGGAAAGGGTCTTTTTGATTGCGCTGCTTTCTTTTCTTGTCTTCTTTTTTGTGCTGCCGGAGTTCAGTCTATTTTTCCGTTCTCTGGTGACCATTGATACGCACGGTGCTTTGAAATTTACAGTTCGCTTTTATCAGGAACTTTTTCAAAACACACGGGGAACACTTTTTTATATCTCTCCTCTTACCGCCTTTAAAAACTCTTTTCTGTATGCATTAACAACTATGCTCATTGCAGGTATTCTGGGTACCATCGCTGCGTATGGCTTGCTGCATTTTCGAAAAACCAAGCTGCTGCAAGTCATGGTGATCCTGCCGTTGGGAACTTCCTCGGTAACACTCGGTTTGGGTTTTTTGTTAACTTTCACCGGGGTGCCTTTCTTCCAGAAAGTTCCTCAGGTCCTGGTTCCTATCGCTCATACTCTGGTTGCCTTACCTGTGGTTATCAATACCCTGTTTCCTGCTTTTTCCGCCATTCCGGAAAATTTACGGAACGCGGCTGCCAACTTGGGTGCGTCGCCGTTCCAAATTCTGAAAAAAATCGATCTTCCATTGATACGCCGCCCTTTACTTGTTGGTGCAATGTATGCGTTTATCCTTTCTCTGGGTGAATTTGGCGCCACTTCTTTCCTGACCCGCCCGGAGTATCCGACTATGCCGATCGCGATTTACCGGTATATCAACATGCCGGGGGCAGTGAATTACGGACAAGCGATGGCGATGGCTTGTTTGCTGTTGATCGTGTGTGCAGCTTCTATGCTGCTCATGGAATATTTCTTTGAAAAGGAAAAGCGGACATGAAAGAACCTTGCCTGGAATTGAAAGCGGTCCAGAAAGATTACGAAGGTACTTCTTTATTAGCAGGGATCGATTTGATGCTGCAGGAGCAGGAAACACTCTGTTTGCTGGGTCCTTCAGGAAGTGGAAAAAGCACCCTGCTGCGTATTTTGGCTGGTTTGGAAAACGCGGATACGGGCAGCATTTTGTGGAAAGGAAAGGATATTACCGCACTGCCAGTTGAAAAACGCAATTTTGGATTGATGTTTCAGGATTATGCCTTGTTTCCGCATATGAGCGTTGCGGAGAATATTGCCTTTGGACCACGCATGCATGGGTGGAAGGAGGATGCCATTCGGAGACGCGTGGAACAAACCTTGACGATCGTTAGAATGGAAAAATTCAGCGAAAGGCGGGTTGTTGACCTCTCAGGCGGTGAAAAACAGCGCGTGGCACTGGCTCGTACCATTGCTCCCAATCCTGCTTTGCTGATGTTGGATGAACCGCTGGGTGCCTTGGATAAAGCGTTGCGCGATGAGCTGGGGCAGGTGCTGCGGGAGATCTTGAATGAACTGCAGATTCCAACCATTTATGTGACCCATGATCAGGAAGAAGCATTCACGGTCGGGGATAGCGTGGCAGTGTTGAATTTTGGGAAGATCCTACAAATCGGCAGACCGGAAAGCATTTATTCGACCCCCGCTTCTTTATGGATTGCTGGCTTCTTAGGTTTTACCAATCAACTTCCCGCAAAGATGATCGGGGTGAATCCTGCGCGTGTTTCTACGGACCTGGGTGAGTTTATCCTTTCAGGTGATTTGCAACCCTCTCTTAAAGTAACTGATGATCTGATCCTCATCATTCGACCGGAGCAAGTTCGCCCGGTAAATCGAAGTGCAGGCCATAATCAAATAACAGGAACGGTGCATGATTCACAATTCCGCGGAGATGGCTATCGACTGGCTTTGGAACTTGCGAACGGCTCAGTTTTCCATTTTCGCGATACAATGCGAAGGGAGCTCGGCAAAAAACTCACCCTTGAAATTCCGCAATCCGCTTGCCTGGTCTATCCTGCCCATGAGAAAAACGATCACTATTATTAAAAGAGATGAAAAGGGGAATCCTGTTTTTCAATATCAAGGTGAAATCTGTCATTCTACCGAGAAGGGATTTCTAATCCAGGCAATCTTTGGGCTTCCTCAGGTCGTAGAAGAGGATGTCACGTTTCTCAAGGGGGACCTATTTCAGGAATATTATCTTTTCCATAAATGGTTCAATATCTACCAGGTGCAAGTTGGCCGGTCTGCACAAATTAAGGCCTGGTACTGCAATATTTGCCGCCCCATGTTGTATCTGGAAAACCGCATCGAATTTGATGACTTGGCTTTGGATTTGCTAGTTTTGCCGGATGGCAGGCAGCGTATTCTTGACCGGGAAGAATTTCGAGCCATTTGCATCAGCGGCCATGAAAGACGGCTGGCGCTGGAGGGACTGAGTGAATTGCAGCATATCTTTGAAAAAGGAAAACGGCCAGACCTATCGAACCTGCTCTAGCAGTTCATCCACTGGTCATAGGGCGGATCAGGAAACGCCATAGGATCCAACCAACCAGAAGAATAACAATGCCAACCATTGCTATCGGGACGGCGATGGCAAGAATGGATATTCCGGTGGAGGTAACATCCTCCATGATGCTGACCGGCACATTCCCGACCCCGGCTGTTCCGGCCGCCACCGCCGGTCGTACAGCGGCTGATTTAACCAGGTTCACACTGCCTGAGATCAGTAATCCGAGTGCCAGGGATAACACAGGATGAACCTCCGTGATGATATTGGCACTGGCTGCAAACAAGATGGCACCCGCCGTCGGTCGGATCAAACTTTGCACGACATCGTTAAAATGATTAACAACAGGAATTTTATCCAGCACTGTTTCAAACAAGACCAAAATGATCAGCAATCCGATGATCCACCAGCTGGTAAGAGCATCCCAGGGTTCCTGTAAATGGATGAGATCGGTGAATTTTGCCAGCAGCGCGGTGACCAATAATGGAATGTAGGCGTTTAACCCGGCACTGGCAGATAATCCAAATGCCGAAAATACCTGTAGCAAAGCGCTCATGAAATAATCTCCTCTTTATTCTTAATAATCATAACGGAAAGATAGAGAAATTGGTTAACTTCATTCTTAAATGAACCATCAGGATGATCTGAAGAATTGCGATCCCCAATCCGATCAGAAGTGGAATGAATGCATCTTTTCTGTTTTGATAAGAACCTTCTTTGTGGGCAAGGATTACCACCAGAATGGCGTACAGCAACCCGATCAGAACCACGACGGTTAAAGTACTGATCAATCCGGCCAGGTTGAAAAGATAGTTGCTCTTGCTGAAAAGAAAGAATACCAAAACGCTTTCGCACAGAATGAGCAAACCGGCATCCTTCCAATTTTTCAAGAGGGCTTCCTGCTCTTTGTTTTTCCAAAATACATAATTCACAATGGTCATAATGATCAAAGAATAGACCATACCCATGCCGATACCGCTGAGGAAGCGCAGGATGTTAGAAGGTGTGTAGAGAAATTGATGATGAAGTACTTCGTAAATGAATGAGTTGACGCCATCCACAATCCAGAAAAGAAAGAAAAAAAGGAAAAGGATAAAGATGCTTTTCGAAGGAACTGCAGCTTTTTTTCCCTTGGAGAAGAAATATACCAACCCAATGCAAGCGGATAAGTAGGTTCCGGTACAGCGGGCGCACAATGCAAATTGCCGCCCATTCAAAGAAAAAGAATGATGAGGAAGTTGATGGCAAACAGCCGAGCCAACCCAATGTGTGAAATTCTGCAGCACTGTCGGGATTATGAATGAAAGGACGTAGCATATCCCCAGAGGAAATACGATCAAAAAAACTTGCCAGAACCGTGATTTCAATTTCATTCTTTTCTTGAAACCAAGATTATAGATGATACCCCGGGCTGATGCAAGCATGCAGTTTTTAGGGTACAATGCCGAGGTACATTGGAGATAAAATGAAAAAGAACATACTGATTGCCCTGCTGCTGGTGATGCTGCTGACCGCTTGTTCTTCAGGTGCGGCATCGACGGTCGAGGAAACACCATCCTTAACTGCAACGGAGCCAGCCCCAACGAACACTCCCGAGCCAACTTTGACACCCACTCCTGATTATCCGGTGGAAGGCATTGGACCGACGAATTACCCGGCTAATGTCAATTCTCTGACCGGGTTAGAAGTGGCGGATGCTGCCACATTAGCAGAACGTGTGGTTGCGGTAAAAATTGAAAACCTGCCTCGCGAACATCGCCCTCAATGGGGATTGAGCGCAGCGGACCTTGTCTATGAGTACTATACCGAGTTTGGCAGCACGCGTTTTGTTGCCCTGTATCATGGAAATGCTCCTGTGAAAGTTGGTCCGGTACGTTCAGCGCGTTTCTTTGATATCCATGTGGTACAAAGCTATAAAGCGGTTTTCCTTTTTGGAAGCGCTTATTCGGCAGTCTACAGCCGTATGTGGAGGAGTGATATCAGCCCTCGCCTGGTGGTAGAAGGCAGCTCAACGTATCCAGCGCTGCATCGTGAAGAACAGGATGGAGAGAATATGCTGTTCGCTGATCTTACCCAGCTTCCTGCTGCTCTGACAAAAGTCGGGATCGATAATTCCCAGCAAGATATCAGCGGAATGTTCTTCCGCAAGACACTGGATGTGAGCGGTTATCCGGCCACCCAACTGACTGTGCGTTTTTCAAGCGCAATCTATAACCGCTGGGATTATGATAGTGCCGCTGGCAGCTATGTACGCTCGGTTGACCAAGCCAATGCTGATTCAGCCGCTTCAGAAACTTATGCGGTTCTGACCGATAGGGCGAATGGTGAGGCCATCAGTGCGGATAATGTGGTCATCCTTTTTGTGCCCTATCAGTATTATGTTAAAAATGCCACGGAAGAGGTCATGGAAGTGACCATGCTGGGAAGTGGTGATGCGTTGATCGCTCGCGATGGTCAAATTTTCCCCGCTTTTTGGAAACGGGAAAAGAGCGATTCAATGTTGACTTTGGTCGATGCGGATGGCAATGCATTTCCTTTGAAGCCGGGCAATACCTGGTTTGAAGTGGTAGGCACATCTTCTGAAAAGGTTCAGGATGGGAATTCTTGGCGCATCACGCATGCCATTCCATAAAAAAATCGTGTAAAATGGAATAGAAGCATTTTCTTTTCCATAGCTATCCTAAGGAAGAGGAGGTGATGTCCACCATGTGTTCCGTTAAACCCAAAGCTGCGGCATCCCTCCTCACAATCCTCTAAAAGGATGCCGCAGCGAACAAATTGAAAGCCGCTCAGTAGCTCTGAGCGGCTTTCAATTTGTTCTAAACTTTTAGAAATGGATTACCAGGAGACAGTAGAGGGACGTACGGTATTCAAACTCCAATACGATTTCAACACATTCAGGAGAGGATTACTCAGAAGTATGGTTTTATTGGTTGGATCCGTGCCAAATTTGTAATTGAAATCATCCACATCCGGGCCGAATGGTTCATAGCTGGTTGACCATTCCCAAATGGCATAATTCCATCCTTCATTCTCGAAAATGGCTAACAGATCGTTCAAATAAGCCGCTGCACCGGGCACCCAGCGTTTTATGCCAAATTCGTTGATCACGACAGACACATGATTTCTTTTCTGATATTGCCGTACCGGCTGCAACAGATTTAAAATATACTGCTGATTGAATTGCTCGATCTCATCGTCCTCATCGATATCAAATTCACCGGGATAGCTGTTCTTCCCGCGAGTCCCCTGATGGGTATAGGTATCAAACGGCATGTATTGATGGACATCGTAGACAATATTCTCTGCATCCACTGTGGGCAGAGAGGATAGCCATTCCACGCTGCTGTAACCATCTGCTCCAATTAGAATGGGGGTTTCCGCATCCACTGCGCGGATAGCGTTGACAATTTTTGGATAGAAAGCTGTCCAGTCGGCCAGCGTGCCGGCATAAGAGCGAAAGAATTCTTTGGGCGAATCAATGTCGTATAGGATATCCGCAGCATTTGGTTCCACCATCAGCTCATAACCGACCACTACGGGGTTATCACGATAGCGTTCAGCGGTATACTGCCACATTGTCAGCCATGCCGCTTGCGCTTCAGTGTCGCTCCACACGGCATCATTGAAGTAGTTATCATAATAATGCGTGTCTGAACAACACAAGCTCCATTCCGCTTTTCCGGGGCCGGTACGAAAAGCGATGGTGGCGAACAGATCGGCTTTTGCGATCATTCCCAGCATCAAATCAAGATTGCGTTGGACCTCTTCATCCACCCGATAGGGAGGGGTTTCTGTGAACAAACCGGGGGCGGAAATGACCACATAATTGGCGCCCAGCGCTGCCAGCAGATCGAAATCCTGCTGGGTGAACGGCGGACCTACCCTGCCGCTGCCTTTGGAGGTGTCGTCGACCTCCGGAATCACCAGAGACTGCCAGATATTCACACCGCGCAGCATGGGTGTGCTGCTCTTCCACAAATCGATTTTGTGTTCGATCACTGCGGTGGACCGCACCTCTTCAGTCATTGTCGTAGCTGCTGATGGTGTAACAGTCAGGGTTGGCTGAATGGATTCGTCATAGGTGACCAATGCTGGTTTGCCCTGACAGGCGGCTAGAATCATCGCAATGGTAAACAGCACCGGACAAGCTCTTTTGATTTTCATGACACCAATTATAGTGTGAATGGGAACGAACGCAGGTATCCGTCTTCTGGCTAATATGGAAACACATTGAATTGAGTACAATGGTACATAGAAATCATCGAGGAGAATGCTATGAAAAATAAATATCCTTTCATTGCTGTACTTTTGATTGCGGGAATTTTAATGGGTGGGTGTGTAAGAGACAGCCAGGAAGAAACAGGCAATATTGAAAAAGAAAATCTGCTGTCTGTATTCAAGGAAGGATTGATTTCCGGTGAACAGGCAAATCTGGAACGTTTCGGCACTTCGACCCGCTATGAATTGCAATTGGAACTCGATGAACCTTACGCAGAGATCACGGGACAGGAAAAGGTTACCTATTGGAACAATGAAGATGTCCCATTGGATAAAATCTATCTGCGCATGTTCCCGAACAATGCGGGAGACATTATGGTGGTTTCCAAGGTCTTGGTGAGTGGAATTGAAACCCCCATTAACGTAGAATACAAGAATACAGCATTGCGGGTGGACCTGCCGGCAGTGCTGCAACCGGGTGAGAGCGCTATCGTTGAATTGACATATGCGGTGCAAATACCAACGGAATTCGGTGGAAATTATGGACTGTTCAGCTATATCGATGGCATTTTGGCGCTTGATCAGGTCTATGCCATCATTCCCGTCTATGATGATGAAGGGTGGAATGTGGAAGATCCGGCCTTGAATGGCGATATGATCTATGCCGATCCTGCGTTCTTTACCGTGACCATTCACGCACCCGCCGATTTGGTGATCGCCTCTTCAGGGGTCGTTGTGAACGAGCAGGAAAAAGACGGAATGAAAACTCAAACGGTGGTTGCCGGCCCAGCGCGTGATTTCTATCTGGCTGGCAGCACGAAATATAGAACGATCAGCCAACAGGTCGGGGAAACACTGGTCACTAGCTATTATCCGGAAGGATATGAAACGGGTGGGGAATATGTATTGGAAGTGGGTGCGAAAGCGTTGGAATCATTTAATCAACGCTTGGGAACCTACCCCTATACGGAACTGGACCTGGTTGGTACCCCCATGGAAGCGGGTGGAATGGAATACTCCGGCATTGTTGCCATGGGAATCCAGTTCTATGATCCTGAAACTGATTTTGGAGGGCTATCTGCGTTTACCTATCTTGAGTCTGCGACGGCTCATGAAGTGGCGCATGAGTGGTTCTTTGATATGGTCATGGACGATCAAATTGACGAACCATGGATCGATGAAGGTATGGCACAGTTTTTAACTGCCTATTATTATGAGGACCGTTATGGATCTGCTGCGGCCAGCAGCTATAGGGAGTCATGGTATTCTCGCTGGAGTCGGGTGGATAACAAATTGATGCCGATCGGCCTGCCAGTGCGTGCTTATACTGAAACAGAGTACGGAGCCATCATCTACGGACGCGCACCGCTTTTTGTGCAGAGTTTGCGCGATCGCATGGGTGATGAGGTTTTTTCCAAATTCCTGAAGAGCCTCTTTGATCAGTATAAGTGGGGCATTCTTACCACTGAGGAATTTCGCGCCGTTGCAGAAAAGGAATGTGCCTGCGACTTACAGCAGGATTTTACCGACTGGGTTTATACACAATAGAGAATTATCGAAGGCAATGTTTGAAAATTGAAAAAGATGCAAAACTGCAAAAGTATACGATATTTAAAAACAAACCTCCCCTTGGTTGAATGAGGGGAGGTAAAAAATATTGTTGCTATTTGGAATGAATTCTATCAAATAGATTTGTCCGAACATAAAAAATCGGACGATTTTCCAAGACTGCCACCAGTTTTCAAAAAGGAGGAATAAATATCTTTGACTGCATTCAAGCATGCCAATTTTTGATTGAATACCTGTTCGAGGTTAGTGGGAAGAATTGCATTTGCGGTTTTTTCATACATTGTGAACAGGTCGGTGAAGACATTGAGTTTACAAATTCCCAAACTCACCGCCTTCTTTATTTGTTCATGTTCAGTGCCTGAGGTACCATGCAAAACAAGAGGTACGGTAGTCGACTGTGCTATCCTTTCCAGAAGATCAAAATGAAGACCTGAGGTGTTTCGATAAAAGCCATGTTGTGTCCCAATTGAGATTGCCAGAGCATCAACATTGGTTTGTGAAGTGAACTCACAAACCTGATCGACGTTGGTGAGATCAGCTTCCGACGGATCTTTGACGAGATAATCACTTCCATTCCCGACATGCCCCAATTCTGCCTCCACGCTGGCGTTGTATTTTTTGGCCAGCTCCACAACCTTCTGCGTGATTTCAATGTTCTCGTCCATTGGACGAGAACTTGCATCAATCATCACCGAATTGAATCCCAGATCAAGATATTTATGGATTACCTCTATGCTGGGGGCATGATCAAGATGGAATACCACTGGAATTTGTGCGGAAACAGAAAGTTCTCTGACCAATTGAATGCATTTCACTTCATCGTTCAATTCAAAAGTGTTTGTTTTGTTATCGCAATAGCTAAGAATGATCGGGGCTCTATTTTCTTCTGCACAATTCAATAACACTTGGGCAAAGGCAAGACTAAAAAAATCTGGTGCAACCACGGCATATTTGTTTTTTTGAGCAACGGTTAATATTTCGGAAAGGGTAAAAAGCATTTTATCTCCTGTAATAAGTTGGTTTAATAGGATTGGGGTTCTATCGCTTGAATATCTAAAAGAGTTGCTAGATCGCGAGCGGCCTTCCCATAGTTTCCGTAGACCAGAGGGTAATGATGTTGATAACCGCTAACCATAATGGTTTGTATCAGATCTGTGCAATGAAGGTTTTCCCCATGCATTTGAAGATCATGCATCCAGGCGCTGCTTCCACTATAGGAAGGCTTTTGATTATCCAGTCTTCCTTCAATGATCAGTTCCTGACTAAAATCGGGCGTGAATCCTAAAATTGTTGCAGGGCAAGGCTTCAATCTTAAGTTATTATGCAATCCGAGTGGACCATGCGGGTCCTTATCGTACAACCATAGCGATTGCATTTCAACGCCGTTTTTATCAGCAAGAGAAGGTGCAGAAGGTCCGCAATGCCATAATAAAACACTATTGTCTGTGGAATCCATCGTTACCATGTCCATGATCGTCGGTACCTTCCCCTGGCTCAACAAATGCAAGGTTAACATTCCAACGGCACCTGGAACGTCACCTTCACAGGAAGAGATAATACCCGTGTCGTTGAGTTGACCCATCAGAGTGCACACCGCTAATTGGCGCTGTTCTTGAAAACTGGGCCAACAGCTTAGCGCAATGGCCTGCAGATCATTTTCTTTAAAAAAGATCTCAAATGCAGTTTGAAAACGAGCTGTTTCTTGGAAAAATTTCTCCATATGGGAGGAATATTTTTTCGTTTGAGCGATCAATTTTTGATAATTCTGATTTATTGATTCTGTATCAGAAACCCTATCTGCCAGCGAATAAATTTGGGCTAAATCAAAATCAAGTAGCGTTGTGCCAAGCTTTGAATTCAGTTGTTGAGGATCAACGATTAAATTATCAAATCCTGGCGCTACTCCTCCAATTAAACCGATCCGTGCTTCTCGCAAGTTTTTTGCCGCATAAGATGCTCGAAGAAGCGATTCGAATCGTTTTTGAAAATCGGGATCTTTTGCCCTTCCAAAAAACCATTTAACCGGTTCATTTCGAAGCTTTGTTCTTGTTTTGATAATGCTGTTATACAGATTCATGGCGGTAAGCGAATTCAAGGGAAGTCCACCCCCGTTTGTCGGTTCCCCTTCAGGAATTGCCCACAATGCGATGGGAGAATGAATATCAAGAAAAGGATGAATGAAACTGCCGCCAGAAAAAGAGCTGGTTTGCAGAAGAACAAGGTCTACATCTTGACGATGAAATTCTAATGCTGCATCCTTTGCTGATCGAAGATCATAGATGCCCTTGCTAAAGATTATTACCTCTGCTCCGAGTTTTTCTGAGATCTCTTTTATTTTTTGTGAATCCTCGAAAAAATACTGTTCTTTAGGACCACTGAAAGGGTGGGTCATTAAACCAGCCATCCCGATCTTAATGTTTTTTGTTTTGCTCATTAACCAATCTCCGATCTTTTATCGATAAGGCCAATGAAAACATGGCCCAGAAGCTGGATCATTCCATAGCATTTCCATTTCATCAGTGAGAACGCAAAGAGATAGTGAAAACCCTTTCATTGCTTGGTTTGTAAAGTAGGAATCGACTACCGATCCAACCGGTTGAATGGCCTGTTGATGGAGGACGGAGAATGTTTTTTGGAACAGGATATGCAGTTCCATGCGAGAAGTGCCACCCAAACCATTGATAAAAGCCAAGTATCTCTTTTCTTTAAACTTTTTTAGATCGTCCAGCAATTGCCCAATTAACAATTCAATAACTTCGTCAGCGGTTCTAAGCTCCCCGTTATAAACACCTGCTTCTCCATGGACTCCAGTTCCAATTTCAAGATGATCCTCTTTCGCTTCAAAGAGCGGTTTTCCTGTGATGGGATGTGTGGGAGCACTTAACCCAACAGAAAGAGTGGCCGTACGTTCATTTGTCCGTCGCATAATTTCAGCAATTTGTGACATGGGGTACCCTCTTTCAGCAGCAGCCCCTCCAATCTTCAATGCAAAAAGCAGACCGCCTAATCCTCGCCGGTCCGAGATTTGATCACGTGAAGCTGTGGCAATATCATCCCCTAAAAGAATGACTTCAAGAGGGATATTTTCTTGTTTTGCTCTTTTTTCCGCGATTCGTGCATTCAATACATCTCCAGAATGGTTGGAGACCAATAAGATAACCCCGGCTCCCCTATCTGCATGTTGAATGGCTTTAAAAATATTTATTCCTGAAGCACAGGTAAAAATAGGCCCATACACATCAGAATCCAATAGACCCGGACCGATAAAACCACCCATAGAGGGAGTGTGACCACCCCCGTGACCGATCGCTAAACCAACCTTTCCAATTTCCTTTGGTCTGGCCCTAATGAGAATACCATCATCGGTTAATTTCACTAGATCGGGATAGGCGAGGGACAATCCTTGGTTATCCTGTTGAACAATTGTTTCCGGGGAATTTATGAATTTCCCGTGCGGTTGAAAGGTTGTTTGTTGTGAAGGGTCTTTTGAAAGTATCGGTATCTCATTTTTTGCAGCCTTCCAAAGCGCAAAGACGATCCATGAAAATGATGTAGCACCTGCATCTTGATATGTTTTCGAAAGTTCTTTTAAAAACCGAGCCCGTCCTTTTTTTGCAATCATTGTTTTCGTTGAGAAAGCGGCAGCTTGTGCAACCTTCCAGGCGTCTTCCAGCACTTGATCGGGTTCCTTTCCTGTATTTTGAAAAAGGAATTCTTGGACAGGTACAATTGCATCCAGGATTGTTTTGTCACCCAAGGCTGTATCTCCCACCTGCATAATCGATTCAGAGCCATGCTTGAAAAGTACAGCTAAATCTTCTGTTGATAGCGCTGTTTTTCCCTTAAACAAAATGCCACCTTCTGCAAAGAAAGCGGATAAGATTGGACCTATTGCACCACCACTATTTTCGGCAAATGCAACCGCTGCCAGATCAAACAGTTGGGCAAAATCATGATATTCTGATGTCATCAATTTTTGATGAATTTCATTAACTCCACGCTGCATGGTAAATCCGTGATCACCATCACCAACAATGGAATCAAGGTTATTTAACGCTGGGCATTGCTGGTCAAAAATTTCTTTCAAAAATAACAGAAAATTCTTTCCTTGTTCATAATTGAACATTCGATAATTCCTTTTTTAGAAATAAAGCAGTTTCTTCTGCTGTTTGAACTAGATTATAAGCAAGAGGACGCCAAGTAGACAGACCTCGTCCGACCTCTCCCGCGGGGTTCACAAAGACCTCTGCTACAACGTAATTCTTATACTTGATTTTCTGCAATGCCACAAAGAGGCTGTCCCAATCAAGGTGACCACGGCCGGGCGATTTGCGGTTATTTGCTGCAAAGTGAATGTGACCGAGTTGATCTCCCGCGAGTTGAATTGCGCCGGCAATATCATCCTCCTCGATATTCATATGAAAAGTATCCAAATGCAGTTTTATGGAAGAGTGATTCACTTCATGAAGAAACTCCAAACCCTGAGCGACGGTATTGATCAAATATCCCTCGAAACGGTTTACCACTTCCAAACACAATGTAACATTGAGATCCTGGGCGATCAGAGCAGCTTCTTTCATTGACAAAATTGAATTCTTTCTGCGTTCTATGAGGTCATCATCTGGAAAGTAACCCCAGGGGGCATAGGTTACGCCTACCAGAACAGGGCTGTCGAGGGTTCTGGCGGCCTCCAGACATTTGCGCAAGAATTGGATGCCTTGTTTCCGAATTTGCCCATGGGGAGAGGTTACATCTTGTGATTGATTTAGACCAACACTGCAGGATGCCTTCATGGCATTGTCATCGAGGGCTTTTCTGATTCTTCCGAGGGGAATTTGATCAAGAGCTAATAAGGGAAATTCGCAAAGGTCGAACCCGGCTTCTTTCGTTTTAATAATAAGTGGTTCAAGGTCATCATCCCACTTTGTTTGCCAAAAAGAAAGATGTAATCCTATTGGTAACATAGAACTCCTTAATGAAGGTAATATATTATTAAGACTCTTTACTATCAATGAGCTGATTGGAAAAATAGTAAAGAGTATCAATAACCCATCTCTCTCTTTTTATGAAGGGAGAGATGGGGGTCAGGAAAAATCTAGAAGCCAAATAATTTGGCAATACCACCAACAACAACAGCGATTACGCCAAAATCATTACCGCCGTATAGATTCACAAATCCAGCGGCACTGTTCATGACGAATGGAAGCGCGGCTGCTTGGAAGGCGATCATCAAGAAACCACCAACAATTGCGGTGATGATCACACCACGTCGTCCGCCAGTTGAGTTGGCCAGAATGCATGCTGGTCCCACATCGAAGAATGCCGCAACAATGGTGGGCAACAGCATATAGGGATAACCTGTCAAACCAAAAATAACTAATGCAACCATTGAACTAATTACGGCAATCGGGAACCCAATCGTGAGTGCATTTTGACCGTAAGGGAAGATCATGGGGCAGTCCAGTGCAGGGATAGCATTGGGAACAACCTTGTCTGCCAAACCTTTAAAGGCGGGTGTAATTTCAGCTAACATCATCCGTACACCGGTCAGTAAGATTGTCAAGCTTGCGCCAAATAGGATTGCCTTGTAGAAGAGGGCAAAAATGCAAATCAATGTGCTGCCGGCTCCGTAAGTGGTGATTGTCCAACCCCAACCGCTGATCAAACCTAAAACAATAAAGAGAACGAACATGACAAGCGTGGTTGAAACGGTCATTGATTTCATAAATGACCATTTATCCGAGATCTTTGAATCTTCGGTACTCTTCTTGGGATCTCCAAACCATTTCCCTAGGTAAGCACCGATGACTGAAATAATGGTTGTGGAATGTCCAATTGTGAAATCTTTATTTCCGGTTAATTTAAACACAAAAGGTGAGATCATGGCCGGCAAGAGGGTCAATATGAAACCCAAGACAATTGAACCGATAACAATCAATGGAATCCCGGATAATTTCCCGCCGTCCGCTAATGCTGCGGTAACCATGAATGCATTCCAGAACATAATATGACCGGTTAGGAACACATATTTCCATTTTGTGATCCTGGCTAAGATCAAATTGACGATAAAACCGAACACCATGATCAAAACGACTTCAAATCCAAAATTTGCCAGGAATGCAGTCCAATCTGCTGTAGCTGCCGCACCTTTATATTGATAAATTTGGGCAAACATCTCAGAAATTGGAGTGACTGCGGTGCCGATTAGATCAACTGCGCAAAACAGAATGATCACACCAGCCATTGTTTTTACAGTCCCGGTAATTATTTCACTAAAGGTTTTTCTCTGGAGGACTAAACCCAGAAGAGCTACTAAACCTAAAATGAAGGTTGGGAGTAAACGCGGGACAATACTAAAGATGATATTAAGATCCATTTCAAAACTCCTTTTTTACGATTTTTTCTGGTAGGTTCTATAAAGAAAAATGGACTGCTTTCACCTCCTCTCCTTCAAAACCAAGATTGAACTCGAATTCATTCTTTTCTGAGGTCAGCGAGATTGTCTTTTGATCAGGAAAAATCTGAGAAATCTCCGTGCTGGAGAGATGTGGCAAGTGAATGGTTACTTTTACCTTTTCAGGGTTTTTTCGGTAATTTGTAAATAAAATCATTCCTTCGCTTTGGTTCATCAACAGATGAACATCGATATCTCTCCAGGACTTTTGAGAATAATCCAAAGTAATAGCGGGGGTCGGAAGGTTCAGATTGGTTATGATGGTTTGGAGGAATTTATCCTGAGATAAAACATAAGCAGCATCACAATGGGTCGCCAGGTAAATTCCCTTTCCAATATGATGTGAATGTACGGTTGCGGCGGGGAGTCCATCATCGAAAGATGCCAGAATGTCCGTATCATTTGTTACCGTGAGTCTGTCACAATTCCAAAGCCCATTGAATGTCTGGCCTTTATACTGGATTTGCCTTTGATTCAACAGATCTGGTTCACAAGATTCAATTCCGAATACTTCTTGGAGAGGGGCGGGGGGAACAACATGGTTGTACCACCCTTTTTCGGATAAAGTACCACAACGGGAAAACCCGAAAAGTATACCTCCTTCACGAACAAACTTGTTCAAGGCATTCGCACTTGCTGTGCTTACCAATCCCATCATGGGTAATAGGATGATTTGATATTTCCCGACTGCCTGCTCTAATTGGTCAGGGATAATGAAATCAACAGAATATCCGAGATCCCAGAATGCTCGATAAGCTCCGCGTTGCGCCTGAAAGATGTTTTCTTCCTGGCCAATGCCCTGAAAGAAGATTGCATTTTCTTTTGATTCCAAAATTGCTACTTCAGATGCTGCTGGGTGAACGGATAGCAGAAGGTTCTCATTATCCTTAATGAATTTGCCGATTGAAGAAGCCGCGGACAAGCGGGAGGTCTCTTTCCCATCTAGATCCACCAAAGCACCCCAATGCAGTGGTTGATAATCCCACTCTTTCCAAGGCATGTACATCATGAGTTTCACATCATGTCCGATTGCTTCGAACCCATTGCGTAGAATATCTAGCTCGCTTGTATGATGGTCAGGACCCATCACCCACCCGCCAATAGGGCCGGATTCTATTTCATGCAACCAAAAATCGGTATTTGCATACTGTGCTACACTTTTTCCATGATCAAGGAAGATCGAATTATGTTCTGGTCTTGCGGCTAACTTATTACCGCTGCCTGGATAAAGGTCGTATCCAATATGATCAACCTGTTTTGATATTTTCCATTGATCTAATCCCATCAATGTTCCAAAACGGTCATATCCTTTGAAATTAAAGGTGTTGACAGACGTGGGATGTTCAGGATCGATCTGTTTGATGATATGATGTTGCCACTCTGCAAATCTTGAGAATTCGTCCTGCCAAAAAATCCGCCAATCGATCCATTTTGATGGACTTGACCACCCTCCCGGTAACCCTTCGGGAGGAAAGACGTCGTTCCAATCATTGTGAATGAAGGATGCGGTTCCCCAATTCCATGCCTGGTTCAGCGCATCCAGTGAACCGTATTTTTCCCTTGTCCAAATACGAAAAGCGCTTTGACAATAACCACAATAACAAAAGATATCTAATTCGTTACCTCCCCGGGAAGGGAGAAATGGAAAACCGATTTCATTGCTGATTTGCCAGCCAAAATGGTTGGGTTGTTTTTGCGCAAATTGCACCAGCGCTGTCAAATAATTTTTGAGGGCTGCCAAATAATCTGGATGATGAATACATGCCCATCCATAAGATGAACCCAGAGGGTAACGGATGTTCTTATTCGAGAGAATGGGAAGATCGGAAAATTCTAATGCCAACCACAAAGGAGGTGAGGCACTACCAGTGCTGATCATGATCGAAATTCCGTGATTCATCGCTTTTTTATAGAATCTTTCAAGCCGGTCAAACTGGAATTTACCTTCCTGAGGTTCTATTCTGTCCCAGGATCCATGAACATCACCGATGCGGATAATATTCATTTCTGCTTTTGCCATTAATTGAAGATCACGATCCCAGTCATTTTCAGGGAAGATCAGTGGAGAGTATGATGACCCGTACCAAAACTTGTTCCGATACTGCATCCGGTTATCCTTCCTGAGATAATTTGCGAATGATTTCCAACCCTTTTTCTTCAAGTTCGGCGGAACTAAGGAAATTTTTAATGACAATTACTGGCTTGTCGGATCCGTGAAAGAGTTTGCTCATTTCTTCAGAAGTGAAGACAATGTCAAAAAATTGACCGCGGGCAGTAGCTTCATCTGAACAGAATGTTTCAGCATTGATGGCATTATTTTTCAGCACTTTATCCAGGGTCATTTTAAGGATCATGGAGCTTCCGAGTCCAAATCCGCAAACCAGCATAATTTTTAATTTTTTCATTTGTTCACATTTTCCTTTCGCTATCCTGCAGATATGTGATCAATTCTTCAGCCGTATTCACTTTGAATAAGAACTGTTGGTTCCTTTCATCCATCAGAAAAGTTGCCAACTCCTGCAACATGCCGATATGACTGTTATGATCAATTCCGCAAAACGTTATCAATAGACCCACAGGGTCATTGTTCTTATTCCCGAAATTGACCGCGGGATCCAAGGTAATAATGCTCATTCCTATTTGAAGAGCTCCATTTTCTGGTCTTGAATGAGCCAAAGCTATTCCCGGGCTGATGACCATATATGGCCCTAAGTCATAGGATGCCTGGATGCATGCATCAATATATTTCTGTGTACAAATTTGTTGATTTACAAGCAGTTCACCGCCCAAATAGATCGCTGTCTGCCAATCTTGAGCTTTGACATGGAATCGGATCAATTCAGGTTGTAAATAATCACGCAGCATTTATTCTTCCTCATTATTAAGCAGGTATTCAGCGATTGAACGGTTGGTGATCAATACATTGAAAAAAGAATTTTTTAGAATTGCACGAATGGGAAGCTTCTTGTCTTCACCACCTGCAATCAGGACGCTCCACTCGATTTTTTTTAGATCCTCCGGGTTAATTCCGATGACTCGTCTATCCATGAAAGTCGGAACAATATTTCCACCACGATCAAAATAATGGCCAAGAATATCTCCAATGACACTGGCTCTCTTTAGTTCATCCAATTCTTGTTGGGAAATATGTCCTTCGGTAAACAGGATGGCATTTTCATCTACGGTGCCTATGCTTTGCAAAACAATGTCACACTTTTTTGCCCGCTCAATGGAGTTGATGATCGTTGCTTCTCGCATAAGCATTGTGTACAAATTTTCATCAGAGACATAATTCGGAGAATAGAAGATTTCTGGTATCCCACCAGCAATTCCCGCCAGATTGGCAGTAACGTTATACTTTGCAACGCCGCCAGAATGGTCGGAAGCGCTGCCAACCACTTCTGTGAAATAACATTCGATTTTATTCTGCGGATGGAATTCTTCAGGAATATGGGAAATGGTACGGCTCAATCCCAGTCCGATCCTTAACCCATATTTCAATTTCTTCTCAAGCCATTTTGCCCCGCCGCGCGCTAATTGAGTGTAGAGTGAAATATTCTCATCAGAGTCGGCTACCACCATTACATCGCGCAGATTGAATTTTACGATCAGTTGGTTTTCAATATTCAGGTAGTTATTGCCCGAATCATGAATCAAGAATTGAACCAATCCGAGCTTTACTGCCCGATCAAGAAATCGATGAATTGAGACGCGTGAATATCCAAGTTTTTGTCCAATTTGGTCTTGGGTGAGATTGTTTTCATAATATAAATTGGCTATTCGTAAAAGCAGATATTCTTCTTCGGGATCAATTTCTGCTTTTGGATTCAAATTGCGATGAATGACCATTTTTTCTCTCTGAAGTTACAAATGTACATAATATGTAATTAATTACATTATAGATGAAAAAAAGAATATTTCAATACTCGATTTAAATCGTTTTGTGAAGAAGCGCTTGGATCAGTGGGTTAAAGCAGCTATCATGGCAGGTTCATAACTGAAAAAGAAGAGCGGTATTTATTTTCCCAGCGTAGGAGTGAGCTCAATTCCGTCCCCGTGACATGCACAGATGCAGTTGGGATTGATCTCGGTTGGAATACAGTTTTCGTCATAATAGAGAAAATTGGCGCAGAAACATTCGCAGCCTGGCTTTGTTTCCAATGCGGAACAATCCTGACTGCAGGGGTAGGGATTTTTTATAATGCGGTAGAGAATACAATTCTTCTTGGAACTGGAAGTATGTTTATAGGTCAGCCATTCCAGGCCAAATTCTGCTCCGTTTTTCTGGATGAGAAAACTGCCTTCGAACTGTTCGCTGACCTTCCGCCCATTTAACAGTTGTGCTACCGGCAAGATTTTCCCTGCATACCTCTCCCCATTTTGAAAGCCGATGAAACAGACAGAGGTCTTCGTAAGCGTGTTGTTTTGCAGGCGTAAGTTGGTACCTTTGATCTCGGAGGAAATGGAAATGTTGCCGACCAACCTTCCTTCAATAAAATTGCCACCAGAATAGTATTCCAGACCGTTGGCTTTGAAGAGCGTCAGAGCGAAATCTTTTTGCAGACTTCCCAGCAGTTGGAGATTTTCACCACACTGGATGACCAAATTTTCTGCTGCGCTCACGATGATGGGGGTGGGGGTAATGGTTGGCGAGGTGGTTGGGGATACGGTTGATTTCACAGGAGTATGTTCCATGCTCTGCATGTCCGTTGTAGCTTGGCAGGCAGCCAGGAGAACACCAAGAAGGAATAAAACGGGTAATCTCTTCATAAATTCAGCAGATTGTATTGAAAAAAGTTGGCCTACAAGCAGTCGATGATCATCATGCTTTCACCTCTAATTGTAAATCGATTTTCCTCAGAAGGGCGAATGTAGCATTGCCTCTTTTCTTTTATAATGAAGTGCGGAAATATTAATGATGGCTGCCAAGAAAACCAAACGTTTTTTTCAGAAATATGGCTATGTTTGCCTGTTCTCTATGGTGTTATTAATTTTCCTTTTTTATCCCAATGTGGGTATTTATGATTGGGATAAAGAGGTTCTCTATACTTCTTATATCAAAACCAGTCTGCTGGAATATAGACAATTCCCCCTCTTTTTATGGAACAGCGCACAATTGGCAGGTTATCCGGCGGTGGATCAAAGCGCCTTTTTTGCTGCCAACCCTGAGACCATGCTGTTTTCTCCCTTTTTACCGTTGTTGCTTTTCCTTTCCCCTGTGGCTTTTCTTAAATTGCTGGTTGTGCTGAATGCGGCTTTGGGAATCGTGGGGATTTGCATGCTCGGCAAACGACTAGACTGGCAGCGGCAGCAACTGCGTATTTTTTCTGCGTTTTTTCTGTTTTCCCCTATCGTGATCCAGCATGTGGCGATCGGATATCTGCCGTGGCTCAATCTTTATTGGTTCCCTTGGTTGTTGTACTTTTTACTGTCGGAGAAAAACCTGCCTCGTTCCCTGGGCAGCGGCATGGTTTTGGCGCTGGTGCTTCTACAGGGAGGATCGCATATCTTTGTGTGGTTCGCTTTCTTTGTGGTTTTCTATATCCTGTGGAATGTCATTATCCAGAAACGCGCCAAAGACCTGCTTTCCATCCCTCTCATTTTTTTGTTCACGATTGTTTTGGCCCTTCCGCGGTTTTATCTTTCCTTGCAATCCTTCGCTTCTTTTGCCCAGCGTTTCTTTTCGGGTTATTCCTTGCGGGCGTTCTTCAAATGGGGATTGATTCCTCCTTTCTTCACCCCTGCCAGTATGGATGATATTGAATTTTTTATTGAAGGTTATATTGATGGAGTACCTTATTGGGATGGGGCGATTTTTTGGGGATTGGCACTCATCCTTGTTTTTCTAATTCCCTTTCTATTCCTCTATCTTCGAAAGGGGGAGCATAAGTTCATTCAAATGCGGGGCAGCATAATTGCTGTGAATTGGACGAGTGTTCTCCTGTTGGTGCTTTCACTGGATGGAATCTATGAAAAACTAATCTCCGCGATTTCCAACCAGATCGGGTTGCCAGCGCTGGAAGGGATGGAAAAATACCCGTTTCGCTTTGCGATCCCTGCTTATCTTGGCTTTACCTTTGTGATTGCAGCCACCTGGTTGGATTGGCCCGGCTTTCTGCAGAGAATTACTGAAGACGGACTTATTGGGTGGAAAAAATTATGTAGAGCTTTTTTTGCGTTTTGCAATATTCTTAAGAAGCATCGGAAAGTTTTCGGATGGTTGACTGTAGTGCTGTCGGGCATATCCGGTTTGAGTTTCATGACTCAATCACTATGGTTGGATTGGCTGAAAGAGCAGATCACCTTGGCATACCAGGGGCAAGGGGCGTTGTGGCTGGCGCGCATGATGCAGGGAGCCGATCGTATACCTCTTGCACAATACATAAACAAGGCAATTACGCTGTATCGCTATGTTCAGCATCTCCTGCTGGTTTTGACAGTATTCTTTTTCGTACTTTGGTTGTTGGGATTTTTACGATCTTCAAAGCAAGCAAAGCCAATGCCAATCGTTCATGAAAGATACCTCTCTCAAATTCTTGAAGCACTGCTGGTAATTCCCCTGTTGCTGGCGTTCGGCATGTGGTGGCGGGTGGCTTTGGCTACCCCCCAGCAGACGGTTTCCACGCTGCAAATGATGCCCCCCGAGGTCAGCTTGTTCTCGAAGAGCGATTCTGCCACTGCCGAGGTAGTTTCCTATTCCCCGCTCTCTGTGCAATTGAATGTCAAGACAGACAAAAGTGATTCCATTTTCACTTTTGATACGATTCCAGCACAGGATGCGCGATTTTTGAAGATCGTTTCCGGGAATGCTTCTTTTCTTGACCTGGAAGGAACACTGGGACTACGAGTTAGCGAAAGTGGAACGCTGCATCTTGAGGCCGAACCGAAGTATATTCTCCTCCCCGCCTGGATCGCTGGCACTGGCTGGGTGATTGGTGCGCTGATCTTCTTATGGATGTGGAAAGAAGAGCATGCTCATGGAAAATTAACGCAGTAAAAACGGAATTTTTCTGTTTTCCTTGATACATCCATGGCAATGAGCATTAATTACTGATATCTTCGATCACTTGGCGCAGGGTAGGCATATCCAGATTACGTTTATCCAAAAATGCTACCGCACCTGATTCAAGTCCCTGGCGGTGGAACTCGTGGTCAGGGTACGCACTGATCAATACGATACGGCTGTGGGGGTGAATGGCTTTGATCTGCCGTACACAAGCAATACCATCTTCATCTCCCAATACCACGTCCACCAATGCCAACTGTGGATCAACGTTTTGGATAATTTGGAGGGTCTCTTGAATAGAGTTTGCTTCATAAATGGTGGTGCGTGGATTTACTCTGCCGATCATGCGTAAAAGCTGCTTGCGGTATCGTGCATTATCGTCCACAACCAGAATGGAAATGCCGTGTGAAATGAGGGGATCGATTGTATGGTAATCTTGTGACACCTGATAACCGGGGGTCCCTAAAATTTGCGGATTACGCATGACAAAATTTACTGCTTCCAGGCGGCTTTGAACCTCGATTTGGCGATAAAGACGGGTAAGATGGTTTTCGACCGTTTTAATGCTTAATCCCAAGTTATCTGCGATGGTTTTATTGTCCAGACCTTGTTGCAGATAACGCAACAGGGTACGTTGGCGGGTGGTGAGCGGGTTCACCGCGGAGGCTGGTACGGGTTTCTCGACCAGTTTATTGATCAGGGTATGCGATATCCAGTGTTCGCCTGCCATGACCCGCTCAATGGCAACACGCAGGTCATTTAGAGGTTGGTCTTTCATGTGATAACCATTTACACCGGCATTGAGCAATCCTTTGACATAATAATCGTCATCATAAGCGCTGACGACCAGTATCTTCAGGTCAGGATACAGCCGACGGATATTGCTGATGGTTTCAATGGGTTCAAAATCAGGCATGGTTACATCGATTAACAAGAGATCAATCGATGTTGAATTCAGAAAATGTAAAACCTGGGGACCATTTTCTGCTTCCCCCGCCACTTCCATATTGGGAATTTGTTCAATCATTCTGCGAATACCTGATCGCACAATGGCATGGTCATCTGCAAGCAGCACCCGTATCATTCCCATACGCATTTTATACCACTGTTTGCACTGGAAAAAATGGAATAGGGGATTTCCCTTGATTTTCTTGAATAAAATTCGCGAAAGGATATTTTGTGTATAATGAAAAAACTATTGAGGAAAAAAATAGGGTAAAGAGTCATTGGCAGAATTCCTATCAATAGCAATTGATTTCTAACAAAATCTAACCATGCAAGCTCTACTGAAAGTTCAACAGATTTCCAAATCTTTTGGCACTCTGCCGGTTATTCAAAACGTGAATTTTTCTGTGAACTCTGGTGAAGTGGTGGGGTTAACCGGCAGTACGGGTTCGGGAAAATCTGTGTTGATGATGCTGCTGGCCGGTCTCTATGAACCAGATTCGGGACAAATTTATTTTAAGGGGAAACGACTGAATTGGCCATTCTCAGCGAAAAATCTTGGCATTGGCGTTATTCATCAACGTTCTACATTAGTGGAACAATTTGATGTAATCGGGAATATCTTTCTTGGGAATGAAATTGGCCATCCGGATTCTATGGGCATCCTGAGGCGGCTTGACCAGCATGAAATGCAGGACAAAGCTATGCAGTTGTTGAACCGCCTTGACCTGAAAGTGAATTCATTGCATGAGATCGTGTATAACTTATCCGGCGAACAGCGTCAGATGATTTCCATTGCCCGCGTGCTTACATTTCCCACCAGTCTGATCATTATTGATGAACCGACTGTTTCACTAAGTTATCCAAACCAGCAAAAGTTATTGGAACTGATCCAAGATTGGCGGCAAAATGGGGTGGCTGTTCTTTTCAGCAGCAATAACCTTGACCACCTTTTTGCTGTTACCGACCGGATTATTATCCTTCAGGGGGGATCAATAAAAGCTGATCTGCATACGGATGAGACCAACCGTGAAGAGGTAGTGAATTATCTGCTTGGGACAGGAAAAAACCAAGAGCTCGCCCCCTCCATTTGGGATTTCAATAGTTATGATAGGGTCAGAGAATATACAGAAAAGTTGCGCTACCATCAGATTTTGCTTGAAAAGGATCTGGCTGCCGAGGGTTCTCTCAATCGCCAGCTTGCAGAACAACTGGCAGCACAGTTGCAGGCGTTGGATCAAACGAATCTGGCTTTGCGCGATGCTCAACGCCGGCTGCTTTCTGAAAGGGAGGAAGAACGGAAGCATTTAGCACGCGAACTGCATGATCAGATTATTCAAGACTTGCTCAGCGTCAATTATGACCTGGAAGAAATTGCCACCCGTCAAACCATCTCAACTGATTTGGAAACGGATCTTGCCACGGTGCGGCAGAGCATTCGTGAATTGGTGGGGAATTTGAGGGTGATTTGTGGAACTTTGCGTCCTCCCACCATCGATAGTCTTGGGTTGGGGGCGGCCCTGCAATCCTATTTGCATGATTGGCATCAGCGGACAGGGATCGATTTTTCGATGAATATGGATGAAAATCTTGGTCGATTGCCGGAATCCATTGAACTTTCTATTTTTCGCATTGTTCAGGAAGGATTAAACAATGTGTGGCGGCATGCAGAAGCCAGTCATGTAAGCGTGGAATTGCGACATACATCTCCGCGTACGCTGATGATTTCAATCCAGGATGACGGAAAAGGTTTTTTGGATGCCCCCGACCTAACTGAGTTATCAACCCAAGGACATTATGGATTGATGGGGATCAGCGAACGCGTATCATTGCTTGGAGGTCGAATGCATCTTGAAAATGGCAAAAATAACGGATCTATTTTAATGGTAGAAATTCCCCATCCACGGGTAGAGGCAAAGCCGAAAAAGAGAAGGCAAGAACCCACTCAAAAATAGGGGAAACCCCCCAATGAAAATGAGGGTTTTTTCTTGTTCCTGTGAAGTCGAATATTGTATTCTTAACCAATCGGCTTGGGTTCATTTATTATCCAAACGGTTTCGATAAATAAGAAAAGAATTTTGATTGTGTCTGTTGAAATCACTGAAGGTGACTAAACCAGTCTTTCCGGAAAGAGAAGACGATGAATGTCAATTGGGAAAAATTCAGGGAGGTGAAAGGGAAAAAACAAAAAGGATAATTTTGAAAAACAAACATAAATTTTTGGAGGTAGAAAATGTCTAAGAAGTTTTCGTCAATTTTAGCAATCCTGGTTGTCTTTGCCATGCTGCTTTCAGCTTGCAAAACGGCTGCAACTCCCGAGGCTGCTGAACCTGCTGCCGAAGAAGAAACTGCCCTGGCTGTTGGGATCGTCCTTCCAACCAAGGATGAACCCCGCTGGATTCAGGATGAAACCCGTTTTACTGATGCATTGACCGCTGCAGGATACAATGTTGAAATTCTCTTCAGCCAGGGGGATTCTGCGAAAGAGAAAGCCAATGTTGAATCCCTGATTTCCAAGGGTGTAAAAGTTCTCATCATTTGCCCCCAGGATGGTACCGCTGCCGCTGCTGCTGCTGAAGAAGCGCATGCTGCGGGTGTAAAGGTCATTTCCTATGATCGCTTGATCCGTGACACGGATGCTGTTGATTATTATGTCACTTTCGATAGCATTGCCGTGGGTGCGCAACAAGCTCAATACCTGGTCGATCACGCTACCGGAACTGGCAATCCACTCTATTTGTATGCAGGCGCTGCATCCGATAACAATGCCTTCCTCTTCTTCGAGGGTGCTTGGAATGTTCTGCAGCCCAAGATTGCTGATGGCACATTTGTAATCAAGAACTCTAGCGAAGCAGTTGCCTTGCAGGATAAAGCTACACTGACTCGTGAAGAAATGAGCAAGATCATTGGACAGGTCACCACCAACTGGGATTTTGCTGTTGCAAAGAACCTGGCTGAAGCAAACCTGACCGCTGCAACCACTGCGGATAAGGGCAATGTGTTCATCCTGGCTCCCAATGATGGAACTGCTCGCTCTATTGCAGATGTATTTGCAGTTGATCCGGATGTGACCAGCTACTATGTCACCGGGCAAGATGCTGAACAGGCTTCTGTGCAATACATTATCGATGGCAAACAATCCATGACAGTCTGGAAAGATGTTCGCACCCTTGTTTCCGATGCCATCGCTGCTGCTGTTGCATTGCTGAAAGGTGAGGAACCTGCTTCTCGCGGTTCTTATAACAATGGTGTTATTGATGTCCCCGCAATTCAATCAAATGTGACAACGGTCGATAAGGCCAATGTGAAAGAAACGTTGATTGATTCCGGTTACTATGATGCAAGTCTTTTCACCGGACTATAGATAACTAAAACCTAAACCATACAGGAATAGTGGTGGTTTTACCGCTGCTATTCCTGTACAATTTTATGGAGAGGGAATTTTGAAGAACCGGAGTGCAGTATGAACAATACAATTCTCGAGATGCAGCACATCACAAAAGAATTTCCTGGTGTACGCGCGCTCGATGACGTTTGTTTTAGTGTCATTGAAAAGGAAATCCATTGCCTGGTGGGTGAGAATGGTGCAGGCAAATCGACCCTGATGAAGATTTTAAGCGGTGTTTATCCCTACGGTGATTATGAAGGAGAAATCATTTTTAATGGTTTGGAACAGAAATACTCGACTATCAGCGATAGTAAAAAAGCTGGAATTGCAATTATTTACCAAGAACTAGCTCTGGTGCCGGAATTGACGGTATATGAGAACATTTTCCTTGGGCATGAAATCATGAATGGTTTGGTGATTGATTGGAATGAAACCATCAAAAAAGCAACCCAGATGTTAAAAAAAGTAGGGCTTGATGTCAATCCCACCGTTAAAGTGAAAGAACTTGGGTTGGGAAAGCAACAGCTCATTGAAATTGCCAAAGCGCTCAGCATGGATGTAAGATTGTTGATCCTTGATGAACCCACTTCTGCATTGAATGAATCAGATAGCGAGAACCTGATGAACCTGCTGCGTGACCTAAAAAAACATGGGGTTACATCCGTTCTCATTTCGCATAAATTAAAAGAAGTGATTGAGATTGCCGATCGCGTAACGGTATTGCGTGATGGAAAAACAATTTGTACCTTGGATGCTCATAAAGATGAGGTCAAGGAAAATGTCCTGATCAAACACATGGTGGGACGTGAAATTAACAATGTTTATCCTAAACGTGATGCGACCGTTGTGGATGAGAAAGTGTTTGAAGTAAAGCATTGGAATGCTTATGATCCTGCAATCGGGCGCGAGATATTGAAAGACATCAATCTGAACGTGCGAAAAGGTGAGATCGTCAGTCTGGCAGGACTGATGGGTTCTGGACGAACAGAACTGGCGTTAAGCTTGTTTGGAAATCCACGTAAATATCACGTGAATGGGGAAATGTATGTGAATGGCAAGCACGTTCATCTGAAGCATCCTGAACAGGCGATAAAGTCCGGATTGGCTTATGTTACGGAAGATCGCAAAGGGAATGGTTTAATCCTCATTCAAGATGTAAAACAGAATATAACGTTGGCGAATCTGCGTGCCATTGCGGAAAGGGGAATTGTCAATCGCAATGAAGAAGTGGTGGCAAGCAATGAATATAGAAACACTCTCAATATCAAAACACCCAGCATCGAACAAAAAGTTTTGAATCTGAGTGGCGGGAACCAGCAAAAAGTATCGGTAGCAAAATGGTTGTTTGTACAGCCAAAAGTATTGATACTCGATGAACCGACACGTGGTATTGATGTGGGAGCGAAATATGAAATCTATACCATTATGAATCGGCTGGTGGAGCAAGGAATGAGCATTATCATGATCTCTTCCGAACTGCCGGAGATACTGGGCATGAGCGATCGCATTTATGTTGTTTCCTTTGGCCGCATTACGGGAGAACTGTCTGCAAAAGAAGCGACCCAAGAAAAAATCATGAAACTGGCTACAGATTGAGGAGAAATAAAATGTCATTCATTAAGAACATTGGAAAAACAGTTCGGGATAACATTCGGGATTATGGAATGTTTCTCGCATTATTTGCAATTATGATTTTCTTTACCATCACGACCAAAGGTGTTTTTATTTCGCCGCGCAACATCAGCAATCTTATTAATCAAACCGGATGTATTGCGGTGCTTGCAGTGGGTATGACACTGGTCATCGTGATCAGGCATATCGATCTTTCCGTAGGTTTTCTGGCAGGTTTTATGGGCGCCATTGCTGCCATTGCAATGGTTTCTTGGCATTTTCCGGTATGGGTTGTAATCCCGATGGTATTGATTCTGGGGATTCTGGCTGGCCTTTTGATTGCTTTTTTGGTTGCCAAAATGGGCATTCCCTCTTTTGTGGCATCTCTGGCTGGCTGGCTGATCTACCGCGGTGCCTTGTTATTGGTGACCTTAAAAACGGGAACGATCATTATCCCCAATGCGACCTACAATGCGATCGGGAATGGATATATCCCGGACCTTCCCGGCGTTGGAATCCTTCCTGGTGTTCACAAATTGACGCTGCTATTGGGTATTCTGGCAGTGGTCATTTTTATTATTGGTGATGTCAGAGATCGCGAGAAGAAAAAGGCCTATGGTTTTGAAGTGTCGACGATGGATATTTTTATCATGAAGATTGTTTTTACGGCTGCCTTGATCATGGCGGTCACCTGGGTGATGGCAGGCTACAATGGACTTTCCTGGACTTTTGTGATCGTGCTGGCAGTGACCTTTGTCTATCATTTCATTACTACTCAAACGGTTTTGGGACGTTATATTTATGCTGTGGGTGGCAATCCTGAAGCTGCGGAATTGAGCGGTATCGATGTTAAAAAGATTACCTATATCGTGTTTGGCTCTATGGGTATGCTGGCCGCCTTGTCCGGCATTCTTTATAGTTCTCGTTTACAATCGGCAACCACCATTGCCGGGCAGCTGTTTGAAATGGATGCCATTGCTGCTGCTTACGTGGGAGGTGTATCGGCCGGCGGTGGGGTAGGACGTGTGACTGGCTCTATCATTGGCGCATTGGTCATGATGTCATTGACCAATGGCATGAACTTAATGGGGATTGATATTTCTTCGCAGTACATAGTGAAAGGTGTTGTATTGGTATTGGCCGTGGTCTTTGATGTGGCCACAAGAAATCGCGGAAAGTGATAACGAAAGTGGGAGCTAATCGCTCCCACTTTTTATTTTCTTTGAAATTTCCTCTTTTTTCCATTTTATTCTATGGATGTAATCCAGTAACAGGGCATAACCGCTGGTGATGGCAAGGATCATGATATTTTTACCGATCTTTACCGAATCGAACCAGTAGAAAATACCCGAAACTACCGCCAATACATTGGAAATGGCTCCATAGGAACGTACGGCCGGCAAGGCGCGATGGGTGAGCATCAAGAACAATGATCCAACGACCATGATGATGTGAGTGGAAAAGAATGGAATGGTCAGGGTGAATGGTATATTTAAAATGTTAAAAAGAGTAAGAATACCGAACACGATCAGAATTTTATCGATTAACGGATCAAAGACCTTGCCGAACAACGTTTGCTGATGTAATTTGCGAGCCAGAGCCCCATCCAGCATATCCAAAAGAAACATGAGTGCAATAAGAGGAAGTGCCAGCAAAGCTCCAGAATCCATGGATGTGTGCAAGAACTGGATGGTAAAGCAACCTAGTACCAGGCGCAAGAGCAAGATGGCATTGGGTATGTTCCAAACCTTTCCATGAATGATCTCTTGCAGAATATCGTGAAAGGTGCAGGAATATTCCTCGAAACGAAGGAACTTTTCCGGTGACTTTGTGATTTCCGTAGAATTTTGACGGCCCATAGCTTCTCCATTTTCCCATTCTGAATATAGCAGGGATATAGAAAAAATGGATCATGAGAAAGTATTATTTTTGGAAACTGGTTTCTCTTTTCCTCCTTAATGACATATTGAAACGATGACTTCTCATGGATTGAGAAACCTCAATGATATAATCTGCAACATGTTCCCCATTGTTGCATTTGACCTTGAAACCACCGGATTGGATCCCCAACACGATAAAATCATCGAAATAGGTGCTGTACGATTTGAAGGTTCCCGGGTCCTGGAAACTTATCAGACGCTGATCAATCCGCAACGTGCCATCTCTCCAGAAATCACACAACTTACCTCCATCACCAACGAAATGGTGCGCAATGCCCCGCTGATCGAAGAGATACGGGAAGAATTTGCTGATTTTCTGGGTACCAATCCCCTGTTGGGACATAATATTCAGTTTGACCTGTCCTTTTTACGAAGCAATCAGTTCATATTGACCAATGAAGAAATCGATTCTTTTGACTTGGCTGGTGTGCTGATGCCCACCGCCAGCCGCTATAATTTGGGCTCTCTGGTTGAAATCCTGCAGGTCAGGAGTGATGAGCTGCAATCACACCGTGCACTGGATGATGCCAAAATGACCCATCAGGTTTTCATACACTTCCTGAAGATGGCAGATGAACTGCCGCTGGAATTGATCAGGGAGATCGTTGATCAAGGCAAAGGATTGACATGGGGAGGAAAATGGTTTTTCAACCAGCTTGTCAGGCAACGCATCCATGAACCGGTGCAGGCAAGAAAAGCCCAACAGCATGATTACGGGGCTTTATTTGGGAAACTCGAAGAGCTAGCCCAACCTCCATTAAAACCAAAAGTGAGTTTTGAAAAATTGGATGAGGATGAGGTCGCGGCACATCTGGAACCCGGTGGAACTTTTTCTCACTTCATTGCTCAATTCGAGAGCCGCTCTCAACAGATCGAAATGGCGAGAATGGTGGCGACTGCCTTCAACAATGGCCAGCATTTCATGGTGGAAGCAGGCACCGGAACCGGCAAATCATTTGCTTATCTTGTCCCGGCGGCCCTATGGTCGATCAAAAATCAGGCGAGGGTGATCATTTCAACCAATACTATCAATTTGCAGGATCAATTGATCAAAAAAGATATTCCCGATACCAGAAGTGCTCTGCATGTTGACCTGCGTGCAACGGTGTTGAAGGGAAGGGGAAATTACCTTTGCCCGCGCAGATTGGAAGGCCTGCGTTTTCGAGGTCCTCGTTCTCGCGAAGAGATACGCATGCTGGCCAAGATCCTGGTCTGGTTGCATCAAGGCGGCAGCGGCGACCGGGGTGAGTTGAATTTGAACGGCGGCTTGGAATGGGAAACCTGGAGCAAACTTTCGGCAGAGGAAGAAACCTGTGGGGCAGAAGCATGCCTGACCAGATTAGGAGGGGTCTGCCCATATTTCCGCGCCCGGCAAAATGCATTGCGCGCTCATATTATTGTGGTTAACCATGCCTTGTTATTGGCGGATGTGGTTACTGATAACCGGGTGCTGCCCGATTACGATTATCTGATCATCGATGAAGCGCATCATCTGGAGGATGCGTCAACCAATGCGCTCAGCTATCGTGTGTCCAACAAGGATATTCAAAGAGCATTTGAGGAATTGGGAAGCCCCAAGAATGGAGCGCTGGGAAATCTGGCAGCGAGCTTGCAGAGCCGGATGCCCGAAGACCATTTCTCCGCAATTCATGAAGCGCTGGAAGAGATTACAGACCTGGCCTTTCGTGCTGACCATGAATTCAATCAGGTCTTTAGTTCCATGGAAACTTTTATGGAAGATATGCGTGAGGGGAGAGATGTAAGCGAATACGGACAGCGTGAACGGGTGGAACGATCCACCACCCGCCAGCCGATCTGGTCGCAGATCGAAACGTACTGGCAAAATGCCAGCACTACCATGGAAAGCATCATGAATGATTTGAATCAGCTTATTCGTGATATTTCCGATATGGATTTCTCGGAAGAATTGGAAGTGAATGAGAATATTACCGAATTGGCACGCTTGGCACGCCATTTTCAGGAAACATTGACTAATTTTTCTTCCCTGATCTATGAACCGGATCCGGCCAATGTGTACTGGCTTGAAATAGAACCGCGTTCAGGACGCTTCTCGGTGAATATTGCTCCCCTGCATATTGGTCCTTTGATGGAGAAATACCTCTGGAACGAAAAACAAAGTGTGATCTTGACTTCTGCAACGTTGACAACCAACGGGGAATTTGATTATTTGCGCAGCCGTCTGAACGCAGAGACAGCCGATGAACTGATGCTGGGGTCCCCTTTTGATTTTGAAACGTCCACCCTGCTGTATCTGCCGACCGATATGCCAGAACCGCTTGACCGCAGCCAGTATCAGTTGTGGGTGGAACGTACCTTGCTGCGGCTGGCCAAAGCTACTGGCGGACGTATGCTGGCTCTGTTCACTTCGTACAAACAGCTCCGCCTGACCTCGCGCAATATCACTCCGCTTCTCAACAAGGACCATATTCAGGTGTTTGAACAGGGAGAAGGCCCTTCTTCAAATGCCTTACTTGAAACATTCCGGGCGACGGACCGGGCTGTACTGTTGGGTACGCGCTCGTTTTGGGAAGGTGTGGATGTGCCGGGACAGGCGCTTTCGGTGCTGGTGATCGTGCGTTTGCCGTTCGATGTCCCCAGT
This sequence comes from Pelolinea sp., assembly GCA_012797975.1. GTDB lineage: Bacteria > Chloroflexota > Anaerolineae > Anaerolineales > Anaerolineaceae > UBA4781. Next base: position 38,704 of record JAAZOD010000032.1, read on the forward strand.
GATCCGATCATCACGGCCCGTTCCGAAACATTTGAGAATCCATTTCAGGAATACCAGATACCCGAAGCTATTCTGCGTTTCAGGCAGGGTTTTGGAAGGTTGATCCGTACCAAATCTGATCGGGGTGTGGTGACGGTGTTGGACAGCCGCCTTATTAATAAACAATACGGGCAGTTATTCTTGAATTCCCTCCCTCCCTGTACGCAAAAGCGCGGGCCGGTGGAAGAACTGCCAGGAATGGCTGCCCGCTGGCTTGATCTGTAACAATTGACCAGCTCTGTTTGTGAAATGTTGAGATATTTCAATCAGAACGTGTTCTTTTGATTGACTTTCAGCACAGGTATTGCATGAAGCTTGTGTAAGTTATCCTTCTTTTCCACCAGCATTGCGAAATTAAAACGGTCAATCCTGAGGGCCAGTTCCAGATCTCGGGGAGGAAAATCTGGGTGTGTTCCATCATACACAGAACCTGATTTGGAGCGCCGAACTTTTTCAACAACAGAATCCCAGTGAACATCCTTATCCATTAACATGCTCTCGATCGCATCAGCACAAGCGGCGTCTTCGTCGCCCCAACCTTCTTCCGGAAACAATCCAGTTTGGATTAGTGTAAGGTTTGAGGGAGTGAGAGTTTGAATGTATTGCACTGTTGCACTTACATTGGTCAGCGATGCAGTCAGGATGGTATCTGCTTTTTCTGCCAATATCACACCTTGTGTTCCGGCGGTAGTACGCAGGATTACTCGCTCGGCAGGTTTTCCGGATGCTTCAATGGTCGAAGGAGAATTGCCCATATCAAATCCCGGAACTTGAATTCCGTTCACCTCTCCTGCAATGACGCTGTTTGGAATTTTTTTGTGGAGTTCAAAGGCATCTTCAATGCTTGAAACAAGCAGTATTTCTTCGACTCCAGAATCAAAAAGAAAGGCGCTGGTAGTGAATGCCCGCAATACATCGATCACGATCACTACTCCTGTGGCAGTTGAGCATGTATCAAGCGTGCTTCGCCGAATTTTCACGCAAAACCTTTCTCGATGATTGAAATGGGATAAAGATTAACTAAACCTCTTTCAGGGTGATTCTCAGGTCGATCGGTGCTACTTTTTTGAACATGGCTTGAGCTGAACAATATTTGGTTTCTGATAACTCAACAGCCCGCTCTACCGCAGCACGGTCGAGATTGTTTCCGCTTACCACATATTCAATGGCAAGATGGGTGAACACTTTGGGATGTTCTTCAGCACGATCAGCATGCACCAACACTTCAAAATTTTGCACATCCTGTTTTTTCTTTTTCAAGATCGAAATGACATCCATGGCAGTGCAGCCGGCCAATCCGATGATGAGCAGTTCCAGGGGACGAAAGCCATCATCGGCTCCTCCCAATTCCGCTACTGTTCCCAGCGGCACTTTGAAGCCGCTGTCGGCGGTCCCTTCAAAGCTCATATTCTCTTTCCAGATCACTTTTCCATCCATTTTTTTGTCTCCTTGTTGATTGATAATCCCCGCCGGGGTGCAGAAATGGTTTTATCAGGTAGAGCTGTACCTAATTTCCAGGCCGCAATTGGAGCATTGTATGTTCAATAAACCGTTATATTCTAGAATGCCCTGATTGCAGTACGGGCAAATTGCACCGGCTTGATATTTACCGGATTGCCGGTGGGGTTCCTGCTCTGCTTTTTTTGTTTGTTCTGTAGAGTGTTCGATTCTTTTCGCTTTCATTTTTGCGACATGCTGACCAGCGGCCAATTTGGTAAAACGTCCATGGAAAGGTCATCCCTGAATCCGTGTAGGAAGCGATAGTGCCCTGCGGTTGCGATCATGACCGCATTGTCGGTGCATAGTTTCAATGGCGGAATATGCACCGGGAATTCTTTTTGGTCAAGAAATGCTTTGCGCAGCGCTCGATTTGCTGAAACACCTCCCGCCACTACGATGCTGCACGCATGAAACTGTCGTGCAGCCGCCAGAGTTTTCTGGCAGAGCACATCGACCACTGCTGCTTGAAAACTGGCGGCCAGATTTTCGACCAGCACCGGTCGGCCGTCAGCGTGCAGTTCCTGCAGGGTGCGCAAGACAGCGGTCTTTAACCCACTGAATGAAAAATCCCAGCTTCCCTCAAGCCAAGCGCGGGGGAATTGGAATGCTTGGCCGTTACCATTCTCAGCAGCTTTTTGAATCGAAGGGCCTCCCGGATAGGGTAGGTTGAGCAGCCGAGCAACTTTATCGAATGCTTCTCCGGCCGCGTCATCCAGCGTGCGGCCTAATTGCGTATAGGTGAGATGATCCTGCATCAAAATCAATGAAGAGTGTCCACCCGAGACGATCAAAGCGATCACCGGGAATTGAGGTTCCCGATACTCCGGATTCTCCTGCGGGATCCAGGCAGAATAGAGGTGCCCTTCGAGATGATTGATCCCAACCAAGGGAACGCCGCTGGCCAAACTAAGCCCCTTCGCCATGTTCATTCCCACCACCAGAGATCCTGCCAAACCGGGTCCGCGGGTGACCGCGATGGCATCCAGTTCCGGAATGCTGAGATGTGCGTCCTTGATGGCTTGATCAACCACTGCGTAGATGGTTTTAATATGCTCGCGAGAAGCGACTTCAGGGAAAACCCCTCCATACCTGGCATGCAAATCTGCCTGTGAAGCGACCACATCGCTGAGCACCTGGGTTCCATCCTCCAGTACGGCAGCAGCCGTTTCATCGCAGGAGGTTTCAATTCCAAGAACACGGGTCATGGTTTTTCCTGTATCCGCATTTTCCATATATTCCTTAACCTTTTACGGGTAGAATAAGCTGATAGGGAAAATCAGCCAGGACTTCGATTTTTCCTTTTTCATTCAAATACACGGTATCTTCAATTCTGACGCCATATCCTTTGGAGGGAAAATACAGCCCTGGTTCGTTGGTGAAAACCATGCCTGGCTGCAGAATATCCCGTGCACCAGCGCCCAAACCGCTGAAAGGACTTTCATGTACGTCCAGACCCAAGCCGTGCCCCAAGCTGTGCACATATCCTTCCACGCATTCTGGTTCTTCTTCGACGGTGGTATATCCCAATTCGCGGAACATCCGACAGGTTTCTGCCTGATAATCGCGGAAAGGGGTATTGGTTCTAAAGGATTTCAGCATGGCCTGATGGACTGCGAACACATCCTGATACACTTTTTGCACTTCATCTGAAGCATAGCCCAGGCACCACGTACGGGTGAAATCGTAAAAGTATCCTCCACCAGCTTCACAAGGAAAGATATCATAGACAATGGTCTTTCCCAATTCCAGCCGATCCTGATCATTCCCTGAGCTGTGCGGAATGCCCGCATCCCTGCCAATCGAGAAAATAGTGTCTTCGGGGTTATCGGCTCCCTGTTCAGCCAGCCATCTGCGGATCATGGACTTCACCAATCCAACCGTGACCGGAGCCCCATCGCCGTCCACCAGAAAGTCCTGTTTGACTGCACAATTACACAGAAAATCGGCAGTTTTTGCTACCACCTCCGTGGTGACCTTTCCCATCTTGCGGATATGATCTATCTCTTCCTGACCCTTGGTCAGGCGTGCCAGTTTGATGCTGCTTTCCATTACAAAACCGATGAAATTTATCTCCGGCAGCAGTTCTTTTATTGCACTGACCATGGCATAAAACGCACTCAGGTCGTATTTCCCAGCAATGGCTACCGTCTTATTGTGGATCCCAAAATCGGTGAAGATATCCTGATAGCGCAGGGCAATGGCCTTCACATGATCCCCACCTGCCGCCTGGAAGTATTTCCTGATCGGATATTTTTCATCATACCCAATGAGCTGCAGCCCTGTTTTGGCTGCTTCTTCTCTTTCCATACTGTTGTAAAACAGAATCGCTTCCTGACCGCGAACTTTAATCAGGTCGGCACTGCTCACATGATGGATACCCGTGAAGTACACCATATCGGGATTATTTTGAGCGGCTCCGCTGATCCACAGTGCATCGATGTCTTGTTCTTGCATATAGCGATCCAGGTCTTTTCTCATTACGAACTCCTTGTCATTCTTTCCAGTTCAACAGAACTTGTTTAAGCGATTCCAAGAATAATTTTTCCTGGTGGGGAAGTACAGTGCGCGGATCCAGAAGGATTCTTCCATCTTCAATTCTTGCAATGATCGGAACGGACTGCTCGCGCAGTGTTTTCAAGAATTGGTCCGGTTTCTTTGCATGTATTGCCAGTAAAAAGGTGGGCAAGCTTTCATCCGGCAGACTCCCTCCACCGATCATGGACCGCCCTTCTATAATATCACCGCAGCCGAGGTTCTCTTTCCAAAGAACAGCACGTTGGTGAATGGTTTGTGCAGAAAGTGAAATCATTTGCCATAACGGTATTTCCGATTCCGCTTTCCCGGTTAAATATGTGAGCAGGGTTTGGCTGATGCCTGCTAAACATAATTTATCGGGCCGCAACGCTCTGGCGAGAGGATGCTTTTTGATCTTTTGGATCAGTTCTTTCTTACCCAGGATGATGCCTGCTTGCGGGCCACCCAGCAGTTTATCGCCGGAAAAACTGACCACGTCCACTCCCGCTTGCAGCGATTCCTGAACCATTGGTTCGTGAGGAAGGCCGTATTTTGCCGTATCCAGCAGTGCACCGGAACCCAGATCATGAAAGATGAGGACTCCTTTTTGATGGACAAGCGAGCAGATCTCCTGCAGGGAAGGTTCGTTGGTGAATCCCACGATCTTGAAATTGGAATGATGAGTACACAGCACCATGGCAGCCGGCTCCCGCAGGGCGTTTTCATAATCAGAGAGGTGCAGGCGGTTGGTTGTTCCAATCTCGACCAACTTTGCGCCTGATTGACGCATCACATCTGGAATGCGGAAACCGCCGCCAATCTCAACCATCTGTGTGCGTGAGACCAGTACCCGTTTTCGCTGCGCCAACGCTGTTAAAACCAATAAAACTGCTGCTGCATTGTTATTCACGATGCAGGCAGCTTCGGCATGGGTGAGCCGCAACAGCAATTGCTCCGCATGGATAAAACGGCTGCCCCGTTTTCCAATGTCAAGATCATACTCAAGATTGTTGTAAGAAACTGCAACATTCTGGATTTGCTGATAGGCAACCTCTGAAAGGGGAGCGCGACCCAGATTGGTGTGCAGAATCACCCCGCTGGCGTTGATGACCGGAACCAGCGTGGGGGTGGTCCATTCGACCAACAGATTCCTGCATTTTTCAATAATTTGAGCTTCGGAAATGTTGATTTTTGTCTGGCGTGCTTCCCCCAGGGTTTGGCGCAAAGCGTTGACCATCAACTCATGCCCAAAAGTATCGACCAGGGTCGAACTGCACTTGGAATAATGAAGAAGACTGTCGATGGAAGGGAGATGAGCAGGCTCAGTCATGCTTTCGATCTCCGCTGAAGAAGGATGCTTTTTCACTGATACGAAGGAAAATTTCTAGCATCACAAAACCCGCTCCAAGCAGCAAAATAATGAAATCGGTCAGAACCCGCCCAAGTTGCAACCACAGCAAAAGATCAATATAGACCGCACACAAGATCGATTCTCTTAATAAAACGCCTTCAGACAAATTCTTTTTCGAAAACCGGAGCTGCAGGATAGTGATGATGGGAAGACTTAATCCGCAAGATACCAGCGAGATAAAAAAGAACAGCAGCCAGCGCGGGCCAAGAAATGGCTGGGTGTTTAAAAAAATAAAAATCAACCCAGCTCCACCACCCGCTGTGAGAATCAACCCAACGGGAAGGACCTTTCCAACGGTGATCTGCTCGTTTTTCATCATATTTAAAGATTATATCGTAAGCCTATTTTCCTGGGAAAGAAATGCGCGGTATACTTTATTTCTTGCTTGAACGTCTCGGAGGGTACGTTGCTTAAGAAGATCTCTTCAACCTTTAACGAATATCCACAGAGTTTCAAAGTCTTGGCTGCCGCCACCTTCATCGATCGGGTTGGCGGTACCATGATCCAGCCCTTCTATTCCCTGTACATTGCGCAAAAATTCGGCGTCAATATGACCACGATCGGATTGCTGTTTGGTATTTGGGCAATTTCCGGTGTGGTTGGGAACATGCTGGGCGGAGCGCTGACAGATAAAATCGGGCGCAAGACCATGCTAGTGGCCGGACTGGTCCTTTCCGCGACCAGCGCCATCTTGATGGGCATTGTGAATAACTTAATGGCTTTTGCGTTGATTTCAACGGTGGTGGGCTTGCTTTCTGATATTGCCGGACCGGCACGCGGGGCAATGACCACCGATATGCTCCCGGCAGAAAAAAGAGCGGAAGGATTTGGGATCATTCGTGTGGTTGGAAACCTGGCTTGGATCGTCGGCCCTGCCTTGGGTGGCTTGCTGGCGACCAAATCCTATATGCTGGTGTTCATTTGTGATGCGGTAGCAAGCATTATTACCGCATTGATTGTGATATGGAAGATCCCCGAAACAAAACCTCAAGCAACCGAAGAAGCAGAAAAAGAAACCTTGTTGCAAACCTTTAAAGGATACAGCCAGGTCACTTCGGATAAACTATTCATGGCGTACGTGATCATTTCCATGCTGTTGATCTTTGTCTACAGTCAGATGTACAGCACTTTGTCGGTCTATCTCAACCAGCAACATGCTATCCCTGCCAAAGGTTATGGCTGGCTGATGAGCATGAATGCCATCCTGGTAGTCTTGTTCCAATTCAGTGTTACCCGCAGTACAAAAAAGAAACCACCCATGCACATGATGGCACTGGCGACTTTATTGTATGGAATTGGTTTTTCCATGATCGGATTTGTGGATCAATACTGGATGTTCATGGTAGCCATGGCAATCATCACGCTGGGTGAAATGGTTCATATTCCCACTTCCAGTGGATTGATTGCCAACCTTGCTCCAGAGGATAAGCGTGGTCGCTACAATGCTTTTGCCAACCTAAGCTGGGGGGTCCCCAATATTTTCAGCACTTTCTTTGCCGGTCTGGTGATGGACAATCTGAACCCCAATTTGGTGTGGACGATCGCGGGTATCATCTGCCTGGTCACCCTGTTCGGTTATCTGCTGATGAATCAGCATGTGCAGAAACGTCTTGAACCGATTACGCAGGAGTGACATTGTTCAGAAACATCAAAGAAACCTATAAAAACTTTAATTCCACTTTCTGGACCCTGATCGGCGCCATGTTCATTGATCGGCTTGGCGGGTCCCTCTTATTCCCTTTTTTCTCTCTGTATATTACCGAACGATTCGGCGTGGGTATGACAGAAGTGGGTTATATTTTTCTGCTGCATACTTCCGCCATGTTCATTGGGAATATGTTGAGTGGAGCATTGACCGATAAGTTTGGCAGAAAAAAGATGCTTCTGGCTGGCATTATCCTGAGTGGAACGAGCAGTCTGCTGATGGGATTCATTCCCAATTATGAAACATTTATGGTTTTCACGGTCATCACCGGGTTCCTTGCCAATGTTGGCAGCCCGGCTGTGAGCGCCATGATGGCGGATATTTTGCCAGTGGAACAGCGTGCACAGGGCTTCAGCATCTTGCGGGTAGTTGTGAATTTATCGGTTACCTTTGGACCTGCCATTGGTGGGGTACTGGCAGGGTATAACTATTTTTACTTGTTCATCACCGACTTTGTGATCAGCATGATCACTGCCTGTATCGTGTTTTTCAAGATCCCTGAAACAAAACCGGAACCTGCTGCAGACGCTGAACAAACCGAACAGAGCTTGTGGAGCACCTTTGGCGGTTATCGCCTGATCTTGAAAGATTGGTTTTTCCTCGGCATTCTTTTCCTATCTTTGCTGACAAACCTGGTATACATGCAGATGAATTCCAGTCTCTCAGTTTTCTTGCGCGATATGTATGCTATCTCCTCGCAGAAATACGGATATATCCTTTCGCTCAATGCCATCATGGTGGTTTTCATGCAGTTCTGGATCACCCATAAAATAAAAGATTACAAACCCATGCTGCTGATGTGCGCCGGAAATCTGCTGTATGCTATCGGATTCAGCATGTATGGGTTTGTCGGCACCTATCCACTGTTTTTGCTGGCAATGGCGATCATCACGATTGGAGAAATGATCAGTTCGCCGATTATGCAGTCCATTATTGCCCGGCTGGCTCCCGAACAAATGCGCGGCAGATATATGGCAACTTTCAATCTCAGCCACGAGGTTGCGAATGCGGTGGGTCCGCTGGCTGCTGGTATCATTATGGATAATTACAATCCCAACTGGGTTTGGTATGCTGGTGGTATCATTTGTACAATTTCTGCAATTGGATATTTGTTGATGCAAACGCCGGCGAAACAAAAGCTGGTAGATCCTGCTCCGGTAGAAGAATAGAAAGAGGGATGAAAATGCAAAAAGAGCAAAAACCTTTTCGCACAACCAAAATAAATCTTCGCAAACCCGTTCCCACCGATATTGAGATCGCTCAGGCGGCCACGTTGCGTCCTATCCAGGAAGTGGCGGAAGATTTGGGCATTCTTCCTGAGGAATTGGAATTATATGGCCCCTATAAGGCGAAAGTAAAACTGGAAGTGCTTGAACGTTTAAAAAACCTGCCCAATGGAAAATATATCGACGTTACTGCCATTAATCCCACCCCCTTGGGGGAGGGGAAGACTACCACAACAGTGGGTTTGAGCCAGGCGCTGGGTGCTCATTTGCAAAAGCGGGTTGTGACCTGTTTACGCCAACCCAGTCAAGGCCCAACCTTTGGCATTAAGGGAGGAGCGGCCGGCGGTGGTTACAGCCAGGTGATCCCCATGGAAGACCTGAATCTCCACTTGACCGGTGATATTCATGCTGTGACAGCCGCTAACAACCTGCTGGCAGCGGCAGTGGAAACGCGCCTGTATCATGAAAATCATCAAACCAACGATGCGCTCTTCCGCCGGCTTTACCCACAGGATAAGGATGGCATTTTTCAGGTGGGACGTGGACAACTTGGACGCCTAAAAAAACTGGGCATTCACCCCGATCAATTGGGCAAGATCACCGAAGAACAGAAAGCGAAACTGGTGCGGTTGGACATTGACCCCGCCCAGATTTACTGGATGCGTGGGATCGACACCAATGACCGCTTTTTGCGCGGGATCACCGTGGGGGAAGGCCCTCAAGAAACAGGTTCTGAACGAAAAACCGGTTTCTACATCACGGTTGCCAGTGAGATCATGGCTGTGTTGGCTCTGGCCACCAGTGTGGAAGATATGCGTGAACGCCTTGGAAAAATGGTGGTGGCTTTGAGTAAGAGTGGCGAGGCGATCACTGCCGAAGACCTGGGTATTGCAGGGGCATTGACGGTTTTGATGGCCGATGCGATCAAACCGAATTTACTGCAAACCCTGGAAGGTACGCCTGTTTTTGTGCATGCCGGGCCTTTTGCCAATATCGCACATGGCAACAGTTCCATCCTGGCAGACCAGATCGGTTTGAAACTGGCCGATTATGTGGTCACCGAATCGGGTTTTGGTTCGGATATGGGCATGGAAAAATTCTTCGATATTAAATGCCGCTATTCAGGATTGAAACCGGATGTGGTTGTGCTGGTAGCAACGGTGCGTGCATTGAAGATGCATGGGGGCGGACCGAAAGTCACGGCAGGTCAGGTTCTTGATCGGGCTTATAAAGAAGAAAATCTGGATCTCCTGCGCAATGGCCTTGATCACCTTTTCCACCATATTGGCATTGCACAGCAGTTTGGCGTTCCAACCGTGGTTGCCATTAATCGATTTGTGACCGATTCCGATGCCGAACTGGCTCTCATCCAGCAGGCAGTACGATCTTCAGACATGGCGGATGATTGCGTAGTCACCAATAACTGGGAAATGGGCGGGGCAGGCGCAGTCGAACTGGCCGAGGCGGTAATCAGAGCCGCAGAAAAACCATCCAAGTTCCAATTCCTCTATCCATTAGAGTTATCGATCAGAGAAAAAATCGAGACAATTGTGAAGCAAGTCTATGGCGCGGATGGGGTGGATTATGCTCCCGAAGCGAAAAGGAAGATTGAAGAGTTCACAAAGCTCGGTTATTCCGAATTGCCTATTTGCATGGCAAAAACTCATTTAAGTTTGAGCCATGATCAGGAATTGAAAGGCGTTCCCAAGGGTTACCGTTTTCCGATCCGTGATATTCGTCTTTCGGCAGGCGCCGGCTTCCTGTATCCATTAGCAGGGGAGATCAGTACCATGCCTGGTTTACCGACCCGACCGGCTTTTATGGATATCGACATCGATCCGCAGACTGGAAAGATTAGCGGGTTATCATAATCAAAAAGAGGAAAAGAAGGCAGCCTGTTCGTCAACTGCCTTCTTTTTTACCATGCGCTATAATAAACCCACATTCACGATTGGATAGGAAAATGAAGACAAAGAAAATTTCCTTTGAGATCATATTGCTGGTGATTGTTCTTGCCCTGCATGCATTGGTTGCTTTTTCTTCCGAATCACAATTATTGAACTGGTTTCAGACGGATGATGCCTTTTATTATTTCGTAACCGCTCGGAATATTGCCGAAGGAAAAGGCATCACGTTTGATGGGATCAGCACAACCAATGGATTTCATCCGTTGTGGATGTCGATCTGTGTACCCATCTTCAGTTTGGCAACGGTCAACCTTTTCCTTCCTTTGCGCGTGATGGTCATGCTTCTGGGTGTTTTGAATGCAGCTACCGGGATTCTACTGTATCGCTTTTTCGCAAAGAGATTCTCCAAGGAATCGGGTTGGTTTGTGGCAATTTTCTGGACCTTCCTTCCAACCATCCACGAATTAACTTCCAAACTGGGTTTGGAATCTGGATTGACCGCCTTTGCGCTGGTCGCTGCTCTCAGTTATTTGTCTTCATTTGAAGATCGGGAATTAAAGCCGAAGAATTTCCTCATCATGAGTCTTTTAGGAGCATTCCTCTTGTTCAGCCGATTGGATTCCATCTTCATCGTGATTCTCATGGGGATCTGGCTGGTATTTCGGAAAACCCATCTGCGTTGGCAAGTCTTGCTGGATGGGCTGTTTGCTTTTTTAGCGGCGATCATCTCCTATTATTTGCGGGTCCAGAATACGGATAATATTTTTAACTTCCTCCCATTTTTCTATGTTTTCATCGCGTTATCGCTGGTATCGAAGGTTGTTTTTCAATATCTTTTTAAAGGATATGTCTGCAATTCTTCGCTATCGCTGAAAAAACAAATCATGAATACTATCCTGGGATCGGGGCTGTCCACCATCTTTACTTTTGGAATGATCTATCTGTTGCATGATGTACTGCATATGTTCCTGGGTTTTCCCCGCACGGTTTTGATCATTGATTTTGTTATCTCCACGGTGCTTATGCTGGGGTGGCGCCTTGTGTATATCGTGTATACCAAATCAAAAAAACGTGATTATTCACAGGATATTTCCTGGGCGAAGAATGGCAAAACTTGGTTGACCCATGCAGTGTGTTATTTTGGACCGATCCTGGTTTTGCTTGCAGTGTATATGCTGTTCAATAAATCCTATGCGGGGGCTTCTATGCCGATCAGCGGTACCATCAAACGCTGGTGGGGAACTTTGCCGCTCACAGTCTATGGGCAACCATTGAAAACCCTCGGAAAAGTGCTGGGAAGCTGGTTCAACCCAACGGCCAAAGAGGGTCCCTGGTGGTTGATCACCGCACCGATCAATCTATTGATCGAAATGGTTGCCCAGGCCACAGGGCTCCCTCAACCATCGCTGGCATTGACCAATTTCAAACGGGATTTTGGGGTGGTAACATGGACAGTGATGTTGGCCCTGCTGGCTTGGATCATTTACAAGAAAAAGGGATTCATACAGAAAGCCATGCGTGAAACGGCTTTCTTCCCGCTCTTTGTGGGTTGTGTTTTTCATTTGTTCAGTTATAAGGCCACAGGTTACCTGCATGCCAAATACTGGTATTGGATACCTGAAATCCTTTGCACAGTGCTGTTCTTGGGAATCCTCTTGGAAAGCGTTCTAAGGCGCTACAAACGATTCTTGCATGGAACGATCGCATCTCAATTGTTGGTGGGTAGCTTTTGCGCGATTTTGGTTCTGAACCTGGCCATCCCCACCATCAAAGACTATTCTTATAAAAAAGGGGATGTCGCTCAGCACCAATATATCCTGGAAACGAAGTTTGTGGAAGAACGCACCTTGCCCGGTGATATCATCGGGATGACCGGCGGAGGGGTAATTGCCTATTTTATCCATGACAGAACGATTGTCAATTTGGATGGATTAATCAACGGAGCGGAATATTTCGAACAATTGAAGAATGCCACCGCCTACAAATATCTGGATGAGATCGGAATGGATTATGTCTATGCAGCCGAACCCATGATTTTAGAATCTGACCCTTATGATTGGATATTCAAAGGACGTTTGATCATGTTGGGTGAGCGCGGCGAGTTCGATTTCTACCAATATGTGCGTGGGGTTGAATCTCTCCGATTGAATTCAGAACCTTGATTCGGGAAACGAGATGAAAAATTCTGAATCTTCGTCGATTACCTTTTCCGTTGATTCACAGAATGGTACTTTCTCTGTAACACCCGCATCTTCCAGTTTCCCTGCTCTGCAGGGAGCCCAAATCGTTATGTCAGGCTGGTACAAGAATGAACCTTTTTCTCTGCCGCTAATCCTGGATAAAGATTCGGCGCAAAGAACTTTCGGCGGGCTCAACTGGCTTCTCCACCGTGAACAGGTTGCTTTTCATCCAACCTTACCCATTGAAGGACTGGAAATACAGGTTATTTTTTCCATCCTTAAAGAGAAACCAGCCCTGCTTTGGAAGGTAAGAATTTCAAACCAGGGGAAACGTTCTCTGTTGATCGAACGCATCGATCTGATCCGTAAACCCTCTGGCAAAAGCGGATCCTGCTTGCAGTTCGATTACAGCCCTGATTCACTGGCGTTCTTTGTGAACGGCTGGCAATCATGGTCGTTTAGTGGAACTACATCACGGTCAAATCCTCCCCTGCGATCCCATCTTGGCATTTTCCAGAATCCAATGATCGTAGATGCCGGGTTGAAAAACAGGCGCTCTTTTGCCAGCATTTCCGATATGTTCGCGGTGCTGAGGAACAAAGAAACAGAAAGGGGCTGCTTGATCGGTTTTCTGTCGCAAAAAGAACAGTTTGGACATGTTGCTTTAACCCGATGGCAGGATGCCGATATTTGCATGTGGGCAGATTGTGATGGAGTTCGCCTGGATGTCCATGCGGACTTGCAGACGGATTGGGCAATCTTTATGCTGGTGGAAGGTTCGGATAGTGAATGTGTGAACCTTTATTATGACTTGGCAGCACATGAGAATCAAGTCGCTTATCAATCCACTGTCTATAAAGGATGGTGCTCCTGGTATCAGTATTATCAGCACATCGATGAACAAACGATACGTGATAATTTGCAGGTTTTGCAAACCCATCGAAAGGATTTTCCACTCAATCTGGTACAGATCGACGATGGATTTGAAAAAAAGGCAGGTGATTGGCTATTCTTTCGGGAAGGATTCCCTCAAGGAGTAAAACCGCTGGCACAGGAAATCAAGAAGGATGATTTTGTGCCGGGTTTGTGGCTGGCTCCTTTTATCGTTCAAAAATCTTCGATGATCTATGCAAAACATCCTGACTGGATTTTGCGCACAGAGAATGGTAAACCGGTGAATGCCGGCTTTGGCTGGAATTCGCTGACCACCGCCTTGGATATCACCCGCCCGGCCGCGTCGGATTACGTGCAGACCATCATTCATAAGGCGGTGGAAGAATGGCAATTTCCTTATCTGAAATTGGATTTTCTTTATGCTGCTGCGTTGAAAGGTAAATATTTTGATCCCACCCAAACCCGCGCCCAGGTGCTGCGCAAAGGTCTGGAAAGAATTCGGCAAGCCGCCGGTCCTAAAACATATCTGGTGGGGTGCGGTCTGCCATTGGGATCAGGAATAGGCCTGGTTGATTCCATGCGCATTGGGCCGGATGTCAGCGGATCATGGCAGCCTAAAATTTTCAATATTGGATTCTTGCTGAAAAAAGAACCCAGTGTGCCCAGCGCTCGCAACAGCGTGCGCAATATACTAACCCGTGCTGCCATGCAGAAACGCTGGTGGATCAATGACCCCGATTGTGTTCTGGTGCGCGACCAATCCAACTTGAATCTGTCTGAAGTACAAACACTGGCAAGCGTGATTGCCTTGAGCGGCGGCGCCATGCTCTTCTCGGATGATCTTATCCATCTTTCCGATGAACGCCTGCAGCTGGCAGCCCGTTTGCTGCCCCCCTTGTCTGCCAGAATGGTCGTGCTGGATTGGCTGGAGAACCAGTACCCGCAACGGGTCAGGGTATCCATGCAGGGCGAGATAGGTCAGTGGGACCTGTTGGCTTATATCAACTGGGATGATAAGAAACGCAGTGTAACGCTTCCCTGCAGTTCTTTTGGACTCGCTGAAGGGAAATATTGGGTCAGTGATTTTTGGAATGAAAGGATCATGCGCAGTGAGGGAGGGAATTCTTTGGGCTGCTTCACCATCCCGGCACACGGTTGTGTACTTTTAGCGGTTCGGTCTGCGCAAAATGAGGATCAATACCTTGGCTCGAATCTGCATTTTTCGCAAGGGATGGAAGTGACAAAATGGTCTGTGCGGAAAAAAGAAACCGTCCTTACATTGGATGCCCATCGAAGAACATGCGGAGATGTTTATCTGTTCATTCCCGCCGCCCCCAAAGCTGTTGAATCCTCCGAGGATATTGTGAACTTTGAAATGCTGTCGGATGGAATCTATCGGTTGCGGGTACAACTGGAAAAACCGCAAACTATCGCCATTAAACATTAAGAAAGAAGGGCAAGGAGATCTCCTCACCCTTCCCTTTCTTACTTTTCTTTTACTTTTTCAATCTTCTTTTTTTCAACCTGCCGCTTTTTGGACGCCTTGATGATGAAATAAATAGGCAAACCGATTACCACAGCGATAGGGGCGACGAAAATCACGATCCAGATGAGCGCATTTGCAATGAATTTCAGGCCATCCACCAACGCCTGAGCAGCACGTTGCAAAGTGATGGAAGGTCTCCATCCACCAATGCTGATGGGGGCGACCGCTTCTTTGGCTTCCAATGAGATGGTTACGGCAGACAGTTTTGCAGACTCATCGTAATATTTCAATTGACCCTGCAAAACCTCGATATCCTGACGGATGCTGGTCAATTGTTGAAAAACAGCCATTACATCTTCGGTATCGGTGGCTTTATCCATGATCTCCAGCAATTGCTCTTCTGCCTGCTGCAGATTGCGCAGCCGTGATTGCAGATCGGTTACTTCGCTGGTCACGTCCTGCCCAGAAACGGATTCGCTGAGAATGTCGACATCGGCATCTTCGACCAATGCTTTGATCTCAGTCAAGGTTTCATCCAATGTTTCGGCAGGAACACGGATGGTAACATTCGCTGCGGGCAGTTCCTTGCCTGATGCAGAGGTCACTTTGTAAATGTACGAATTAACGACGAACCCGCCTTTCTCATCTGCCATTTTGCTGATGGTATCCACTGCCGAGAGGGGATCGGCGACCACCAGGCTCAATTCAGCGTTTTTGATGACCACTCGCTCCACATCGACGGAAGGGACAGCTCCGGCATCATACGATACTTCCTCAAATGCTGGCGCTTCTGCTACCATCGCCATTTCGTCGGTTGCGTATCCTTTCTCCTCATATGCTGATTCGGAACTGGCTGCTTTGGCGCTGCAAGCAGCAAACAGGACCGAAATAAAGATGAAACAGATTAATAAGCGATTTTTCTTCATTTTTCCTCCTCGGAATTATTGGTTTGTGTGATTAACGAACAGTCGGGAGAAAATGTTCCCGTTCACCAACCTTCATGCAATCGCATGGCGTGTCTCCAGGGCAATCCGGCTTTTTTAATCCTGTCCTGGACGCTGGGAATATCGTACTCAACTCTGCGCAGTTCCCAGGTGAAGTTCTCATTATCAAAGATTGCAAAGGAAGCGCGTGGATCGTGGTCGCGTGGCTGTCCGACAGAGCCGGGATTCATAATTACCCTTCCTTGAATATTTTTTTTCTGGAAATCGAGAACAAAATTGTTCTTGCTTTCCGTTTCATTTTCTACCCAGTAGGCGGGTACATGAGTGTGCCCAAGCATACAGATCTGAGTGTCGAAGAACTGGAACATGCGCAAAGCGGTCATGTAATCCATCACATAATCCCATACCGGGTTGCGCGGGCTTCCATGCACCAGGGTGACATTTTCCCTGACTGCGGTTTCAGGCAGTTTCAATAGAAATTCCTGTCCATCTGCATCAAGTTCTCTTTTTGTCCAGCTAATGGCCAAACTGGCTTCATTATTAAAAGTATGCTGGTCAACCTCGCCGATTACTGCCGCATCGTGATTCCCCCGGATGCAAACCAGGTTGGGCAGCTTCCGTACCAATGCAATACATTCATTAGGATCAGGACCATAACCGACAATATCCCCCAGGCACCAAACGGCATCATAGGTTCCAGCAACCGAAAGCACTTTTTCTAATGCAGTTAAATTGGAATGGATATCAGAGAGAACAAGAATGTGCATGGTATCATCCTTTTGCTTAACTTTGCATGAATTGAATAAGAATGTCAATGATCTTCTGTGCAACCGCTTCTTTATCTTGCAGAGGAAGGTCTTGCCTTTTTCCATCCTTGAAGAGCAAAGTGACCGCATTGGTGTCTACTGCGAACCCCGCATCGTTCCGTGAAATATCATTCGCGACGATCAGGTTGAGGTTCTTCTGTTCCAGTTTTTTTCTGGCATTTTCCACCAGTTTCTCGCTTTCAGCGGCAAACCCGATCAGGACCAGATCGGGTTTATGGCTGCGTTTCCATTCTCCCAATTCCTTGAGAATATCGATGGTCGCTTCCAGCTCGATTTCAGACAGTTTCCCTTCCTTTTTGATTTTCTCCGCCTTTTTCGATGTGGGTCTGAAATCTGCAACAGCGGCTGCCATGATGACCGCATCTGTTTGCTTGATCTCTTTTAGCATGGCGGTATGCATTTCCTCGGCGGTTTGAATGGAGATCGTTTTTACACCCTCGGGAGGGGTCATCGATGTGGGTGCGCTGATGAGGGTGACATCAGCTCCTGCATCGAGGGCTGCCTGTGCTAACGCATACCCCTGTTTCCCGGAGGAATGGTTGGTTAAGACCCGTACCGGGTCAAGCGGTTCCTGGGTACCTCCAGCGGTGACGATCACCTTTTTTCCGGCCAAAGGGTTTTCGCGGCTGAGCAGAAACCGCAGAGAACCCAGAAGAACGCGCGCTTCCAGCATGCGCCCTTTTCCACTCAATCCTGAAGCCAAATGTCCTTCATCCGGTCCAAGAATGGTGATGTCATGTTTTTCCAGAATCTCCAGGTTCTCTTGGGTAAAGGCATTACTGTACATGCCTGTATCCATGGCCGGAGCAACCACCAAGGGACAGCGAATGGCCAGAGCGGTCAAGGTAAGCAGGTTATCGGCCTGACCATGTGCCAGTTTGGCAATGGTGCTGGCGGTTGCAGGGGCGATGAGCATAATATCCGCAGGAAGTGCTAGGTTGATGTGTGCAATGTGGCTGGTGGTATCCCACAGATCAGCATCGGTAAATACTTTTTTCCCCGTGACCGAGCGAAATGTCAGGGGAGAAACCAGTTTTTCAGCCGCGGGGGTAAGGATGACATCCACATTGCTACCAGCTTTGGTGAGCTGTGAAGCCAATTCCACCGCTTTGTAGGCTGCAATGGAGCCGGTAACGCCCAGCAGAATGTTCTTATTTTTGATTGGATTTTCCATTTGGATTATTCATCTCCCATATATGCTGCAATCCATTCAAGGTTAACCAGGGTTCGACAATATGAATGGCTTTGGTATGCGGGCTCAGTAAACTAACCAGGCCACCGGTTCCCACCACTTTCATGGTTTCTCCCAGTATCTTCCGATACCGTTCGATCATGCCTTCCGCCAGACTGGCATAACCGTAGATCAACCCGGCACGGATGGCATCGGTGGTATTTTTTCCAATGACGGAAGGAGGTGCTTCGAGTGAGACAGGCGGCAGCTTTGCCGTGCGCTGAGCAAGTGCATCGGCTGATACCTGGATACCCGGCAGGATCGAACCTCCCAGGTAATCGCCCGATTCGGTCAACGCGTTGAATGTTGTGGCAGTGCCGAAATCTATGATGCATGCGGGGCCGCCGTAGGTGCGTTGGACTTCCACTGCGTCGGCAATACGGTCGGCGCCGACCGCATTGGGATCTTCATATTTGATGTGAATGTTGAGCTTCAGGTCACAGGTGACCACCAGCGGTTTTTTATCAAGGTAGATCTGACAAGCTTCTACGATCCGATCCGTCAAGGGAGGAACGACAGAGGAAAGGCAGATCCCTTCGACAGCGCTGACCGGAATTTGTTTGTGATCGAGCAGATCGTGCAATTGAATGCCATATTCATCGGGCATGCGGGCATGGTCTGTGGCCAGGCGCCAATGTGAGATTAAAGATCGCCCCTCATACAAACCAATCGTCAGATTGGTATTTCCAAGGTCAATGATCAGCAGCATAGGTTTCTCTTTCTCTATACTATATTCTAACGTAAGAAAAGAGCCATGCATGCCCGGTTCTTTCGTTCCGGAAAAGGGAAAATCCTTTTATTTTGATTGATCGATGATCTCTGCCACGTAATCGAACCTGTTGAAGGGTGGAGTGATATAGATGCCCTGTGCCACCTCTCTGACCTCTTTGATCAACTCGATGGCAATACGAATGCCTTCCTGCGGACCGATTCCCTGGTCTTCGGCGGTTTGCATGCGCTGATGGATATGTTCGGGGATGCTGATACCCGGGACTTCCTGATTCAGGAACGCGGAATGTCTTGCGCTGACCAGAGGCAAAATGCCGATGAGCAATGGGACTTTCAGCTCTTCACCAGTAGCTTGATATCCATGAAGAAAATTCGAAATGAGGGAAGCATCATAAATAGGTTGGGTGATGATGAAATCTGCTCCATTATGGATTTTTCTTCTCAAAATATCCATTTCCCGTTGTGGGTCAGGGGCTGCCAAATTCAAGGCGCAACCCACAAAGAAGTTGGTTGGTTGGCCAATATCAGAACCAGATTGGTCGACTCCTTGATTGAAACGCTGTTTGATAAGTTTCACCAATCCGGAAGGAGCCAGGTCGAAATTATCCATTGCCTCCGGATAATCACCGATGGCGGTTGGATCACCCATGATCACGAACACATTACGAACCCCCAAAGCGTGTGCTGCCAGCAGGTCCCCCTGCACTCGCAGCAAGTTCCTGCCGCGGGTTGGAAAATGCAAAATGGTTTCCACACTCACTTTGTGCTGCAGCAAACTGCAAACCGCCCACGGGCTCATGCGCATGCGCGCCATGGGACTATCGGCCACATTAATGGCATCCGCACCGGAATCTACCAGCATGCTGGCACCCGCGATGATTTTCTTGGTCGCCAATCCCCTAGGAGGTTGCATTTCCACGGAAAAGACGAATTTGCCATTGTTCAATTTTTGGGCAAATTTGGAAGGCTCGCTCGTCTCCGCTTCGCTGGATTCTTCCTCTACCATTTCGAGAGTGGTTCCACCGGTGATGGCTTCAGTCTCGTGTGAGTCGATCGCCTGGCGGATAGATTGAATGTGCGCTGGCGTGGTGCCGCAGCAACCGCCGATCACACGTGCCCCTGCCTGCCAGAATGCCAGCGCATATTCTCCGAAGTATTCTGCCGAGGCAGGGTAGAAAATGCGCCCGGAGATCTGTTCCGGCCAGCCGGCATTGGGTTTGACCCAAAATAATCCATCCGGGATCTCTCTTTTCATTTTCTTGAGGAGGCGTAGCAGTTGGTTAGGGCCACCGGAACAGTTGATACCGATCACATCTGCGCCGAATGAAAAAATCTTGGAGGCGACTTTTTGGGGATCATCACCCAAAAGGGTACGGTCATCACGCGTAAAGGTCATGGATGCCACAATGGGGATGTCGGGATCAACTTCTTGGGCGGCAGAGATCGCCTCGCGGATTTCATATAGATCGGTGATGGTTTCGATAACCAACAGATCACAGCCAGCACCCACCAATGCTTGAATTTGTTCCTTGAACGCTTCGCGCGCTTGTTCCACCTGAACACGACCGAAAGGAGCAAGGCGCACCCCCAATGGTCCGATATCACCTGCGATGAGAACATTTTTATATGATGCGCGGACAATGCGCCGGGCAAGCTCGACGCCTGTTTGATTGATTTCATCGATCAACTCTTCAAGTCCGCAGCGCTCCAATTTATAACGATTTGCGCCGAAGGTGTTGGTAAGGATAACCTCAGCGCCTGCCTTGATATATTCCTGATGAATGGAACCAACCAGTGCAGGGTTGGTCAAGTTCAATTCATCAAAACAACTATCGAAATTCACACCGCGGTCATGCAGCAAAGTTCCCAT
This sequence comes from Pelolinea sp., assembly GCA_012797975.1. Lineage (GTDB taxonomy): Bacteria > Chloroflexota > Anaerolineae > Anaerolineales > Anaerolineaceae > UBA4781. The sequence continues at coordinate 59,167 of JAAZOD010000032.1, forward strand.
GGCTCCATCGGCGACCAGTGGTTTTCCTTCGTGCAATCTCTTTAAGAAAGTATCTCGTTTCATTGGTTATTCCTTATCCGCATCAATTCGAAAATAACGTGCGGCTGGATGGTGAATCAACATGGCAGCGGTCGATTGTTCGGGAATCAATTGTCCGGCAGAAGTCAACTGCATGCCCAGCTTTTCACGGGCTGGGATGAGGTCGAACAAAATGCGATGTTGGTTGAGATCGGGAATGGGTTCGTACCCCCAGGAGTAGCGGCGCCCTTCATTTGATTTGAGATGTAATTCATTTCGAATGAGAGCGTGAACATATTCTGCGGCCGCTTCGGCAAATTGAACCGCCAGCCCGTGTGTAAAATACCCTTCGGCATAATTACCGCTGGCAAAGCAGGCATTGGCAGTTTCACTGGCCTTTCTTCCCATGGTTACCACCTGCAGGGAGAGGATGGACTTTGTTCCGCCAGAACGTGCAGGCAGGTAATCAGCCAAGCATAACTGTTCTTCCTGCGACTGGCGGGGAAGAGAAAAGCGGGCAATGACTTTTTCAGAATGCAGCGGATCGTATAGCAAAATGGTATTTCCTTCCGAATTTGCCTGCCAGTGTCCAAACCCTGCTGCCGGAGCAAGCCAGGCACTGGTTTGCAGTGCTTGGAGCATGCTTTCCAACCTCTGATCGTACTCTTTCTGGATCTTCTCCCATTTTTCACCACGGGCTTTTTGTGCACCCCAAGAAATGCGGTAGAGCGCTTTGCGGTTGAGAAATGGCAACAGTGCACCGATTTCGATATGCTCGATGATCCTGGCTCCTAAAATGGGTTCCGAGAGAGTGTCGTTCACTACAACCCCTTCTGCCTAGATTTCAGAGTTTCCAGAACGGTGAGGGCATCAAAAGCATCCCGGCAATAGAAAACGCCGCCTGGGTAGACGGCTCCTTGTTCATCCTTCGCGATCTTGTGCGCAAAGGTTTCATTGACGGCTGCTCCACCGATCAATACAGGGATGGAACTGCGTTTGTCGCATAACTGTTCAACCACCAGGGACATTTGCTGGCTGGTATTCACCAGTAAAGCGCTCAAGCCAATGGCGTCGACCTTCTCGCGTAATGCCACTTCGATGATTTCATCCGTCGGGACCTGTTTTCCCAAGTCGATCACCGCATATCCGTTATTTTCGAGGATAGTTTTTACCAGATTCTTGCCGATATCATGCACATCCCCATACACAGTTGCCAGTAGAACGCTGCCAAGAGTGTCTTGATCTTGCTTTTGAATATATTCCTGTAGTTTTTCTGTTGCAGCACGCATGATTTCTGAGGATTGCAGAACGAAAGGCAGAATGATCTCCCCTGTGCCGAACTGTTCCCCCACGTCTTTCATGGCGGGCAAGAGATAGCCGTTGAGCAGGGCAAGCGCAGCTTGATGGGGACCCTTTTTCTCTGATTCTGCCTGAATGAAGGTGGTGATGTCTTCTTCGAGCCCTTCACGAACACGGGTGGTGATTCGCCAGCGGATCCTTTCGCCGGGATCGATTATGGAAGAACTTGCTTCGGTACGGCTTTGAGGTGGGATTTCCTTTTTTTCTGCAAAGAAGTCGATAAAATCGGCCAAGACCTGCGTGGAGTTATGAAAGATCAACTGTTCCGCTTTCCGCTTTTCTTCCCCAGGGATTTCAGGGTAGGGGATGAGATCGGCAGCGTTGAGGATCGCCATGTCCAATCCGGCTTGCAGGGCATGGTAAAGGAAAACGCTGTTCAGGATCTTGCGTGCCTGTTTGGAAAAACCGTAAGAGACATTGCTGATGCCTAGCGAGGTGTGGCAATTGGGAAATTTTTGTTTGATAGTGCGGATGGCTGAAAGCGTTTGAACAGCGCTATCCTGTGTTTCAAGGTCTCCACTGGCAAGCGAAAAGGTCAGAGGGTCAAAAACCAACGATTCAGGCAGCAATCCCAACTCCTCCACTGCCAGTTGATAGGCACGCTTGACCAGCGCCAGCTTTTGCCCAGCGCTCTTTGCCATGCCCTTTTCATCGATGGTCAGCACCAATACCGCTGCACCGTATTTGCAGGCAAGCTCAAACACTTTGCGCGCTTTTCCATCTCCACTTTCGAAATTGGTGGAGTTCAACAAACATCTGCCCGGAGTGGCTTGCAAAGCGGCTTCCATCACATCTGGATTGGTGGTATCGATGACAAGCGGTGTATCCAGACTGTGGCTGATTCGGCGAACAAGCGTGACCATGTTCTGCTTTTCCAGGTCATTTTCTGTCAGCGCGGTGCACAGGTCCAGGCCATGTGCTCCGCTTTGCACCTGATTCTGTGCCAGCGTTTCAGCTTGGGTGAAATTACCGGCTAAGACAATATTCTTGAAATTTCGGCTGCCCTGTGTATTCAACCGTTCTCCAATGATGAAAGGAGGAGGGGATTGGCGTATCTTGTGTGCATGCAAAGGAGAACTCAAGACAGCATTCCGTTCGGTTTTTTTGCATGGGGCAGGATGGGCATGCACGCTTTGAACCAGCAGATGGAGATGCTCCGGGGTGGTGCCGCAGCAACCGCCCACCACCGATACACCGTATTTTTCCACGAAATCTGTTAATTGGGCTGCAAAATGAGCGGGACTTAACGGGTAAACAACCACTCCATCGCGCATTTCCGGCATTCCGGCATTCGGCAGGCAGGAAATGGGCTGAGAAATGGTTTTGCCAAGAAACTCAATGGGCGCTTCCATTTCATCCGGTCCGGTAGAGCAGTTCAAGCCCAGCACATCGATATTCATGGGCTCCAAAACTGCTGCCACCGCATCGATGGAACTTCCGAAAAGCATGTGATGATGGGCATCCATGGTCGTCTGAACCTGCAGTGGTACATGGATATCACTTTCCTGACAGGCCGCCCGAATGCCAAGGATGGCTGCCTTGACTTCCAGCAGATCCTGTTGCGTTTCCAACAGCAACAAGTCCACGCCGCCTTCTAGTAAAGCCAGCGCCTGTTCTTTAAACACGTCGATCAATTCTGCAAAAGATACCAGGTTGGTTTTTGCATCGTCAATGGAAAGGATCTTTCCGGTTGGCCCGATGGAACCGGCCACGTAGCGTGGTTGTTGGGGGGTGCCGAAGCGCTGGGCTGTGCGTCTTGCCAAACGCGCGGCTTCCAGATTCAATTCTTGCACTTTTTCGCACAAACCAAATTCATTCAACGTGATGCGGTTGGAGCGGAAAGTGTTGGTTTCGATCACATCTACCCCAATCTCCAGGAATGATTGGTGAACTTGCTCCACAGCGTCCGGTTTGGTGAGGCAAAGGATGTCATTGCAACCGAAGAACCGTTCGCCGCCAAAATCGGATGGCTGAAGATTCATTTTCTGCAAGCTTGTGCCCATTGCCCCATCGAAAACGAGGATGGATTCAGAAAGGGCTTCCAGGTAACGGTGATTTTTCAATTTCAAAACTCACTTTCTGCTTGATAAAAAAAACCTCCCTGGAATGAGAGGTTTTTGCAACCGTTTCTCTCATCTTCCAGAACCACCGCAACTGCGGCTTCTGCCGGAATTGGCACCGAGAATCGGTTGCCGAGGTTTCACAGGGCCGGTCCCTCCACCTCTCTGGATGAGCGGAATTGGCAATTATCTTATCATAAGACAGAAAGATGGTCAAACAAGGTTGAGTTGCAGGGGAGGGGATAAAAAACTGCCGGAGTTTCACCGGCAGTCCAAAGGAGGATTTGCCACCGTTCTCCCAAGGGAGGCAGCCAGCGTAAGGAGGGATACGCTGCCTGTCGGTGGCGATACCACTACTACTAATAAAGGTCCTGGTATCTGTGGATATAGTATATCCAAATAGTCCAATTTACTATTAACAAACCATTAGAAAAAAAGGGGAAAACAATGGTTTAATTATCAGACAGGAATTTTCTGACTATAATTCCTGTAAGCAGAATATTTATTCACAAAGGATAAGCATGGCTCAGGCATATTATCGAAAATGGCGACCAGCGGTGTGGGATCAAATCGTGGGGCAGGAGGCGATCGTCCACACGCTGCATAATGCAGTATCCCAAAACAAACAGGTGCATGCCTATTTGTTCTCCGGTCCACGCGGAACTGGGAAAACCTCCACAGCACGCATTCTAGCGAAGGCGGTAAATTGCACTAATCCAGATCGATCTGCACGGCCCTGTGGAGAATGTGAGAACTGCAAGGCCATCGATGCTGGTCGATTTTTGGATCTGATCGAGATTGATGCTGCTTCCAACACCAGTGTGGATGATGTACGTGAACTGCGCGAAAAAATTAACTTTGCCCCCTCACAGGGTGAATTCAAAGTATATATCATTGATGAAGTGCATATGCTTTCCACTGCAGCATTCAATGCGCTCCTGAAAACTCTCGAAGAACCTCCCGCGCATGCCATTTTCATTTTAGCGACCACGGAAATTCATAAAATTCCAGCCACCGTGCTTTCACGCTGCCAGCGTTATGAGTTCCGGCAAATTCCGTTGAACCATATCACCGCCCAATTGAAAACGATTGCCGAAGCGGAAAAATTGGATTTTGAAATGGACGCATTGATCATGATCGCCCGCCAGGCAACGGGCAGTATGCGAGATGCCATTTCCTTGCTAGATCAAATCGCTTCCACCGGGGATAGGATTACTCTGGCACTTGCCGAAGAGGTGTTGGGAACCACCGCCAATGAGAAAGTGATCGAACTCGTCGATGCATTATTGAAGAAAGCGGCTGACCAGGCAATTTCAACCATTCATGCGGCATTGGATAGCGGCACGGATGGCAGACAGTTCTCCAATCAAATTGTCGATTATCTGCGCAACCTGATGCTGGTAAAGATCGGCAACAGCAAGGATGTGGAAGCGACCCAGGAAGTGAAGAAGGTCATGCAGGAACACAGCAATGCCACCTGCGTTGAAAAACTGGCTGTTTGGATCCGTATCTTCAATCAGGCACAACATAATCTGGGGTCACGCTGGCAACCCAGTTTGGCTCTGGAGCTGGCCGTGGTGGAATGCCTGGAGGAACCTGCCCCTGTTGTAAAAGTGGATTCCGAACGACCCACTTCCATTCCCACTGCACAAAAAAACATAGGCCGGCCAGTTTCACGTCCGGCTGTTGAAAAAAAGAGTGAAGAAACAGCAACCAAACCCATTGGTCAAACCAAGGAAAAGGAAGAAATATCTGAAATAACGCCTGAAAAGGGTGGCGGACCTCAAGATGTACAGAAAGGAACCCAGGCGGTCACGGCCGATGGGCGGAGCACCGCAACGGAAGAGGAAGAGTTGCGCAACCGTTGGAAAGAGATACGCGCCCTGGTGAAGAAAGAAAAACCACATACCGAGGCCCTGCTCAATTCCTGCAAGTCCATCCATCTGGAAGGCCAGAAACTAAAACTGGGGTTTGAAAGCGATCTGCTCAAGACCAAAATGGATTCCGATGCAAATCGGGAGATCACCCGTAAAGCGATTCACGATCTGTTAAATTTGGATGTGCAGGTGGAATGCGAAGTGGTAAAGGGGAAAAATGGCAATCACTCCAACCAGCCAAATGGACAGCATGGCAATCTGGTCAATACTGCCATCTCGCTGGGTGGTGAAATTATCGATAAGGAGTAAGGAAAATGTCCAAAGGTCCGAAAGGAATGCTGAATTCTGAAAATCTATTGGGTCAAATGCGCCAGATGCAGGAGCAATTGAAAGTTGCCCAAAAAGAATTGGAAAAGGAAGAGATCAGCGCAGATATCCGTGGAGGGGCCATCAAGGTCACTTTTACCGGTGGACAGGTATGCAAATCGGTCGAGATCGATGCAGACCTGCTAAAAACCGTAGATGCCGCTACGCTGGAATCATTGATGACGGAAGTGATCAATAAAGCTCTTGAAAAAGTCCGCAAACAAACCATGAAAAAATTGGGTCCCATCAGCGGATTGGGACGATAAAGGAAACATTCATGCCCTTGCTCCCAGAACCACTTCAGCGGCTGACCCAGGCGTTTGAGCGGCTGCCCGGCATTGGTCCAAAGACCGCCTCGCGATTGGCCTTTTATATTTTAAAAGCGCCCGATCCGGTGTCTACAGAATTGGCGGAAGCCCTGAAAGGACTGCGCGCTTCCATTGGCACCTGCCCGGTGTGTTTCAATATCACCCTCGCCGATCAATCGCAATGCGATATTTGCGGGGATGCACATCGGGATGGCAGCATTGTCTGTGTGGTGGAAGACCCCATGGATGTGCTGGCGATCGAACGGGCAGGTGCATTTCAAGGGAAGTATCACGTTTTGCAAGGTGCCATTTCGCCCATTGAAGGTATTGGACCGGATGACCTGCGCATTCGTGAATTGGAGGAACGGGTGAAAGCCGGAGGGATTCAGGAGATCATCATTGCTACCAATCCGAGCATGGAAGGGGATGCTACCGCCTTATATATCAAAAAGCAGCTGGCATTGTACCCGGTGCATATTACTCGGCTGGCACGCGGTTTACCGGTAGGCGGAGACCTGGAGTATACCGATCAAACCACCATCCTGCGCGCATTGGCGGGCAGGCAGGATATGTGACGAGTTCTTGAAATAAAAAAGGAACCGTTGCTCGGTTCCTTTTTTTGCAAGAAAGCCACTATTCCCACAAAATACCGAATTTATTGATGCGAATGTACTGCTTGGTGGGGGTGAGGCGAATCTCATCCACGGTCAGCAAAGCGGGATCCCATTTTTGGTTGAGGGCTGTTTGTTGATCGGCCAGTTGTGCTTGCAGGTTCGCCAGTTCTTCCTGGCAATCCGACAAAACCTGCTGCGCTTCCTGCAATTTGGCTTGCGATTCCTGCAGCATGCGGTTCTTGGTGAGCGAACTGGATAGACCGGTGATCTTTTTCTTGGTCAATAGGGTAAGCACTGCCTGCCCGCCTTTCAATCCCAGCTCCAATTTACGGTTATTGACCTCGCTTTCTACCTTTTCCACACGTAGTTGCTGGCGTTCAACCTTGTTCTGGGCACTGAGGAGCTTGGATTGAAAACCACGTTCCAAAACAGCCATTTCTGTTTTCAATTTATCCTGAGCGATGGCAGCCAGGCGCTGTTCGAAGGCAGCCCGTTCTTCCCCTGCCTGCGATTGCACTCCGGTCTCTTTATTGCGGTAAACGGAAATGCTGTCGCTCTCATAGATCCACTGCTCGAATTCCTTTTGTTTTTCTGACCACCATTTCGGATCCTGCATCCAGCCGCTTAATTTCTTCAGATCGATCTTTGCATCATCTGCGAACGCAAAATCGTCTTCTTCCTTGCTGATTTTCTTGGCCTCGTTCCAATCCAACGCACGTTGAGGCGGGTTGGGAATGATGGCTGTGATGAAATGGCTGGTATTGATGGCGGGTGTGCGTGAATAGAAGCTGATTTCTGCTTGCGCCAGCAGAGCAGCGTTCTTCCCCGTGGGCTGACTTCCTTTTCGAACAAAGGATGTCACCACTCTGGAGGAAGAAATATCTGCGGTGGAGGCAGTCGAATAGGTTTCCGCTTTTTTCTCCACTGCGGTTGTGAGTTCTGGCAGTTGAGCGCCGACAAGCTTGTTCAGGGCAGGTAGTTGCTGTAGAGTTAGCGGTCCGGTAAGGTAATCCATAGCCCAGCGTGTTTGGAAGATGACCGGCTGCTTTTCGTTGACGTTCTGCAGCATGAAAACACGTTTCCCCAGAGAGGAGATGGTTTTATCGAGCATGGAGCGGCTCAATCCGCCGGCAGCACTTTCCAATCCGTCGAGCAGGCGCTGTTTATCCTGATCGGTCTGCAAGCGGCCTATCAGCCAGGTGCCGGCGTTGGAAAGGGCCTTGTAATCCACATCAATGGGATTCTGTGTGGTAAGGACCAGGCCCAACCCAAAAGCGCGCGCTTGTTTCAACAGGCGGATGATGAGCGGTTTCGATGGCGGATTGGCGACCGGTGGCAGATATCCCAGAATTTCATCAAAATAGAGTAGGGCACGAATGCTGGTGGTGCCGGTCTGTTTGCGCATCCAGGTATCGATGGCTGCAAAAAGCAGAGTGACGAAGAACATGCGTTCCGCATCGTCCAGGTGAGCCAGGTAAAAAATGCTCTGGCGTGGTTTGCCGGATGCGGTAAAGAGAAGCTCTTCCACGTTCAACGGCTGCCCTTCGATCCAGGATTGAAAAGTGGGGGAAGCCAGGAAGTTATTGAGCTGCAGCGCCAGTTCATCACGTTCTTTCTTAGGAAAAAATTTATCCATGGGGAATGCGCCCAATTGTGTGATGGGCGGGTCTTGAATGAGCAAAATCAGGGCGGTCAGGTCAAGCGATGTGTTGTTCCTCCAACTGTGTTCGATGATATTAGCGATCAAGATGTGCTCCCGAGAACGTAAAGGGTCGATGTCTTTGAAACCTACCAGTGTCAGCAACGCCGAAACCGTGCTTGAGATCATTTCACGCAGCGAATCTTCGTTTTCTTCCCAATCCAATTGTGGAGGATTGAAGGAAGTCAAAATATTGACCGGAATACCTCGTGAAGAACCCGGGGAGTAAATAGCGCGGTCCACACTGGCTTGCAAATTCAGCAGATCATCTTTATCGATCTCCCATTCCTGCAGCCCTTTTTTCCAGTTGTCTGCAGTGATGGCAGCCATTTCAGAAATAGTTTTCCCTTCTCCTCTGGCGAGGTCAGGATTGATCCAAGGTTCAAAATCAACCGGCTTCAAGTCTGGAAAATGCAGGAAAAGGTTCGTCAGATCACCTTTGGGGTCAATGATGATGGCAGGAATTTGCTGCATGGCAGCTTCTTCCAGCAAGCCAATGCATAAGCCGGTCTTGCCTGAGCCGGTCATGCCGGTGACAATGGCGTGCGTTGTCAGGTCATCTAGGTCATACAGCAGCGGTTGATCTGTGAGCAATTTCTTATTGGAAAGGTCGTAAAGCTTTCCAAGATAGAGTTCTCTATTTTTTCGATTGACCATTTCTCACCATTCATAATTTTTGATATCCTTATTGTATACGGAGAAACAGGCATTGAGTAGATATTTCACAATTACGCCTGTGTGGATATAATCAAACCAGATAAAGAGCACAGCATGGGAATTGATTTTCATACTTATTCATTGAAGATTACAGACGGTGTGGAAGTTCCTGCCACTGGCGAATATCAGGTGATGGCAAGCTCCCTGAAGAGCCACCGCCACCGCAAAGGCGAGATTTTGGCTTTTCTTCTTGATAGGAAGAATTCGTCGGCGATTCCCGAGTCGGAATTACGAAAAATCAACTCGGAAGCAGGAAAAGCATTTTTTGAAACTCCTGGATCTGTGACCAATGCCCTGCAGAGAGCGGCAGGTTCCATCAATTCTGCCCTTCTTGAACGGAATCTAAAGGCGGAATCGGGCGAGCCAGTCTATGCAGCCGCTTGTTTTGTGGTTGTCCATAATGGCTATCTTTTTACAGCCCAAACGGGGGGAAGTCATATCCTTGAGATGGGAAATGATGCTTTTATCCATTTTCAAAGTGCCGATACCAACGATCGCGGTTTGGGGGCAGCTCGACGGTTTACTTTAAATTTTCAGCAATCTGCTCTGGCAGCGGGAGATCTGGTCATTCTTTCCACGCAAATCCCCAATACGTGGGATGAGGAACACTTAAAAGGCAGCCAGCAGATCAGCATGGAGCAGGTATATCGCCGATTGATGAATCAATTGAACATGGATCTTCAAGCGTTGGTGATCAAATGCAAGGAGGGGAAAGGGATCGCGCAGGAAGAAATGTGGCTGGAACAAGCTCCCCGGAAATCTCCGGAGCAACCCCCGGTACATCAGGAAGAACAAATTCCTGAGAATGTGGAAAAAAGAGATGATCCCTCTTTGGAACGGGAAGAAAAGCAAAACTTGCCGGATCAAAATAGAATTCCCGATGGAAAAGACGATCTTTCAATGGACCGTTTCTTCCCCGAAGAGGAGGAAGCGACGCTTCATATTGAACCGGGCAAGACCGAAAGGACTTTTCCGACAAAGAAAGATCAACCTTTCCTATCCGAGCCACGTAAAATTACGAAGGACCAATATGCAAAAAAACGCTTGACCCGCAGCCAGGACTCGCAACCAGATCAGAAGAGAAACATTTTCAAAGAGTTTTTTATCAAGTTAAGCAGCCGCCTGACCGCAGATTCCAACCCGCTGGAAGGCAGCGGTTCAACGAAAATGTTAAGCACCATTGTCATTGTCATCCCGCTCCTTTTGATCACTGCGGCAGTATTGGTCTATACCTACAGCGGCAGGCGGGAACAGCACCAAACCTATCTTGCTGAGGCACAATCGTATATCACCCAGGCGACTACCATCGAAGACGCCGCACAGCAGCGTGAATACTGGAAGAAAGCGTATGACACGGTTTTGAAAGCGAGAGAATTCGGGGATAGCGATCTCTCGGATACTCTGCTGACCCAGACACAAACTATCATTGATGATATGGACCTGGTGACTCGTCTGGATTTTAGACCTGCCACCACTTCTCAGTTTTCACAGGATGTGGTGCTGACCAAGATCAAGAGCAATAATTCTGGTATCTACCTATTGGATAACGCGGCAGGCAGGATCTACCGCACGGTGGCCACCTCCAAAGGTTTTTATGACATCGATTCAAGTTTTCAATGCGGACCGGGAACGTATGGGGTAATCACAGTTGGCAAGATCGTTGATTTTACTACCCTGCCCACCAATACACGCTCATACGAGCTGCTGGCGGTAGATGCGGGCGGCAATCTGCTGTATTGCTCGCCGGAAAACGATCCGGTACCTGGTTCTCTGATTCCGCCGGAAGATGAGTGGGGAAAAATTGCTGCCATGAGTTTGGACGAATATACGCTCTATGTGGTGGATGCGGAAAAAGACCGCATTTGGAGTTATGCAGGGCGTGATTTTGAGATTGCTGCCATGGCTGGCATTGTCTTCAGCACCCATCCGGTGGATTATCTGGGTACCCAGACGGTAGATTTGGGGGGTGTGCTGGACCTGATTGTGAACAAAGAGGATATGTTCATTTTGCATCAAGACAGTCACATGACTACCTGCCAGTACAATGCCTATCGCGACGGGAACCCCACTGAATGTCAGGATCCAACACCTTACAGTGATAGCAGGGTTGGTTATGAGAAGAATCCGCTGATCTACTTTGATGCCCAATTCAAGGGAATTCAGGAAACAACCTATCCCACCTCGGCTTTTTACATCTTGGATGCTGCGAACCGGGCGGTACTGCAGTACAGCTATCAACTTAATTTGGAGCGTACGCTAAAACCGCAACCCAGCAAAACCTATCCCTTACCGGAAACGGATATGACCGGTGTGGGAATTTCTACCACGAAAGAACTATTTCTGGCGTTTGGAAACCAACTTTATGTAGGAGGACTCCCTTAACTTGATGGGTTTTGTTCCATTGCCTGCAGTATCTTTGATTCCAGCTTCTCCCCGATGCCCGGAAGCGTATGCAGCTTCCCTTCTTGAGCCGCTGTGTACAGTTCCGGAAGGGTGGTGATGCCCAGAGTTCTCCAGATCAATGCGGTGGTTCGCGGTCCGACACCTGGCAGCTCGAGCCAATCCAGCAGAGCAGGGGGAACCTCGCTTTCCAATTTTTGCAGAAAGGTTAAGGCACCGGTCTGGTTCAATTCGCAGATCTTTTTGGCAATGGCTTCCCCAATGCCGGGAATGGTTTGCAGGGTTTGTTGGTCCATTTCTTCCAGTTTTTCTGCGGTGTTGCGGATGCTATCGGCAGCGCGCTCATAGGCACTGATCTTGAAATTGTTTTCCCCTTTGATCTCCAGCAAGCGTGCGATGCGGAGAAGAATGCGGGCGATGTTATCATTATCCATACCTTGATTATAACGAAAAGGATATGCCATGGAAACAGCGCTCCTTGATCAGGTCCGCAGACCTGCTTTGCTGGTTGATCTGCAGAAAGTGTGTGCCAATATCACTGCCATGCGTGCAAAGGTGGAACACAACCAGGTATTGTTCCGGCCCCATTTTAAGACGCACCAATCTGCTCGTATTGGAAAAATCTATTGGGAAATGGGTGTGCGTGCCATCACCGTTTCATCGGTGCAGATGGCAGAGTACTTTGCCGCTGCCGGTTGGAAGGACATATTGATCGCTTTTCCCTTGAACTGGCGAGAAATGGATGCGGTGAACGCCTTGGCAGAAAAGATTAATCTGGCGGTGCTGGTGGATTGTATGGAAAGCGCACAATTTCTGGCATTGCATGCCAGAGAGGAGATAGGGGTGTGGGTCAAGATCGATACTGGTCTGCGGCGGGCAGGCATTTGGTGGGAGGATTCGCGTTCGATTGAGGAGGTGGCGAAAAAAATTATCGCTTCCCCTCGATTGACTCTGAAAGGCATTCTGACCCATGCCGGTCAGACCTATCATGCTGAATGTGCGAAAACTGCAAAAGAGATGGCCTTTGCCAGCAAACAAGCCATGCTTTCTGCGAAGGAATATTTGCGAAAAAGAGGATTGACGAACATTCAGGTTTCCATTGGGGATACTCCCGGCTGCCGACTGCTGGACGATTTCGCCGGTGTGGATGAAATCCGGCCGGGCAATTTTGTATTCTACGATCTGGAACAATGGCAATTGGGCGTTTGCCAACCGCAAGAGATCGCCGTGGCTCTGGCGTGCCCCATCGTCTCACGGAATAGGGATCGCAGAGAACTGATCATTTATGGGGGCGCTATCCATTTTTCCAAAGAAACCCTTTCCGTTCGCGGACAACCCATCTTTGGTATGGTTGCCGGAAAAAGGAACGAACCGTTTGGCGTGTTGCACCCCGATTGTGTCCTGCGTTCCACAACCCAGGAACACGGTGTTCTTGCGATGAGTGAGGAACCTTTTGCCCAGTACCAGATTGGGGACCTCATTCAGGTTTTTCCGGTTCATTCCTGCCTGGCGGTGCAGGCATTGGGGGAATATATCGAGATCCGCTCCGGGGAACACATCGCTACCATGGTAACAAAAAAGGATGGCTGTACGTGAGGCCATCCTTTTGCTGTTCGAAGTGAATGATCTTTATTTATCCATAGAGAACGGTGATGGGAACAGGGATGAAAATAAGGATGAAGAGAATGATCATGACGATCCCGATTCCTTTGCGCTTTTTATCCAACCGAGTGATCTGGTCAAGGGGTTCAGCATACGTTCTGCCCATGAGCAGTGCCAGCACAGCCCAGAACCACCATACATTCCAGAAGAATCCCAGAAGCGCCAACGTCACAATGATAAAGGGAAGTATGCGTTTGGAGTTCTTTGTCCCAAACAGTGCCTGGAAGATATGTCCGCCATCCAGTTGCCCAACCGGGATGAGGTTCAACATGGTCACAAACAAACCTGCCCATCCTGCCCACGCAACGGGATGCAGCATCACATCCTGGCCTCCCAGAGGGATGGGATTGCCAGTGAAGAAATATTTGAACCAGTAGATCAAGAGCATCAAACCACTGGTGTTGGCAGGGGCAGGCAGCCATTTTCCGAAGGTGACATATTTCAGGAGCAAATAGAGCAGGGAGTTGCCTTCCATCTGTAACCCGCTGCCAGAGGGGATCACAAGCGGCAACGTGTACACATCGGAGAGGCGCAAGCCGATCAGCAGCACAATGACGGAGACGATCAGACCGCTTAAAGGACCGGCCACTGCAATATCAAACAATTGTTTTTTATTCTTGGGAACCGTGCGCATGTTGATGAAAGCGCCCATCGTGCCGAAAGTGTTGAACGGAAACGGGATGAAATAGGGGAGGGTCACATCCACACCGTGTTTCTTTCCCATAAAATAATGCCCGAACTCATGAGTGCCCAGAATTGCTAACAGGGATACGGCGAAAGGCCAGCCATTTTTCAAGATGGTTAAAATCATCTGTCCTGTGTTTTGTGGGAGCTCTGTATCCAAACCATACAGACCGCCTGCAAAGAGTACACTGATCAGAGTCAAAATGAAAAGGACCACATTGGCTACTGGATTGCTTTTTTTCGGTTTTGCCATTTTGGGGATCAAGAAGATCACCTGCGTATCTTCCTCCATGCGAAAAACTGGAGTTAAATTCAAGGGTTCCAAGGCTGTTTCCAAAGCTGCGTATGCACTTTCGCTATCCTCATTTTTCAATTGTCCGGAAAATTTTGCTATATACGGATGGGTTTCCGTTTGTCCGTAGATTACATCGCTGATCATAAATTCTCGTGCGACGATCTCGTAATATTTTAACTGGTCATTTTCCATAGATTCTTCCTCTTTGTGCAATGGGACTCATTCTACTTGGAATGGTTGGAACAGTGCATTAGAAATTTCTTAGATAGGCGGGAATGGATGGGAGTCGAACCCACCACGGCCTGCATAACAGCCCGTCACCGGTTTTGAAGACCGAGGGACCCACCGGGACCCTGCCATTCCCGGTTAAAGCATATCCCAGAGCCCAGTGAATGTAAAGGGAAAGTCTTTTTATTCCTTGGAAAGCGTTACTTTCTCAACGCCTTCCAACTGTGAAAAAGAAGCTCCTTGTGAAAGGAAACGCTGTACCATCTCCACATCCAGGATACGAACTCCAGCCAAAGCATCCAGTCCATGCCGAAAGAGGATAGGCGACAGGGGTGTGCTGGGCCCCAGCATGATTTTGAAGGCGGCTGGATTACAGAGGGCAAGATATCCCTCGGCTGCCTGCGTGATCAATGTATTGGCCGTCATGGCGAGTACCTCTGCTTGTGGCAAGAGGTGTGGTGCATCTTGAGGACTGAATTCACCTTCCGCGGGGTCCAGATCGATCACCCACAACGCTTTCGCAACTTTTTGCAAGCGCGGAATGAAGGGAAAATGGCCGATCAGAGCGATCTTTTTTCCTTTTCCCTGTTCTTCAAGCACCCGAAAAGCATTGATGGATCTTTGATTTTCTAGTGGAGGTTCCAGTAGAGAATTTATGATCGCCAGCCCAATTCCAGCTTCCAGTGGATTTGCGGATGTGCTCATGGTTGCCAGCTGCAGGGCACTCTTTCCAAGCAAATTTCCAGCTTGAGCCACCAACTCCTCGCCATGCGGTCGGTTGCTTAGAACTGTAGAAGCCATTCCAGCATGATGGCTGACCACCACAATGGAATGGGAATAAACGTTGATACTCTGAACAGGGTAATCTTGCCCCAGCGAATCCAATACATCCTGCAGGATCGATTTCATGGAAAGACCCTCCCCCTTGATTGTAGATCAGAAATGAGGAAAGTCGTAATTTCTAACGGAAGAACACCCAGGGAAAGATCTGGTAAAGAAATGGCTGGAGCCACAGCATGCCAAAACCGAGGATAATTCCCAATACCCAACCGGCGATGACATCACTGAGATAGTGAACGCCCAAGATAACCCGTGCAAAACTTACCAAAAAGACCCACAGGGTGAGCACAATGGCCAGCGGTGTGAGATGCAATCCCCAGAAAAGCACTGCCAGCATGATAGCGCGCGTGGCATGGCCGGATGGGAAAGAGTGCGGATCGCTGTTGCGGTAGATCGCTCCCCATTCACCTTCTGGACGGCTACGCTTGATGGTGAATTTGATGCCTAACACCAAGACTGCCTGGATAAGAATGGCTGCAGCTAGGAATGCGGAGTAAGTGTGCCAGACAGATCGGGAAAACAACCAGATCAAAAAGAGAAACGCGAGCCAATACCAGGAATCACCGGAATGTGCCAGCAGGACCGCCAAAGGATGGATTCTCTTGTTTTCATCCAGCTTCCGCAGCTTCTCTGATTGTGTTACATCCTGTTCTAGGATCCTTTTAATGGCTTCTTTCATGTAGCAAGTTTTCCCTTCGGCAAGATGGAGACCATTTTAACATTAATCACCCCGGGCAGCGGTAAGGATTTTTCGCTTACAATATTATCTGAAAAACCGTCAGGAGAGGATCATGACCAGATTATTTCAAGTAGATGCATTTACCCATCACCGCTTCAGCGGGAACCCGGCAGCCGTTTGTTTGCTGGAGAATCCCAAGCCGGATGCCTGGATGCAAGCATTGGCGGCCGAAATGAATTTATCAGAAACTGCTTTTCTTCAAAAACAGGCGAATGGGTATGGGTTGCGCTGGTTCACTCCGGCCACTGAGGTGAAATTGTGCGGGCATGCCACACTGGCAAGCTCATGGATTCTCTTCAGCGAAGGAATCATCCCGGTGGACCGGGTGATCCATTTTCATACCTTGAGCGGCATCTTGCAGGCACGTTGGGAGGAACAAGCAGTGGTGCTGGATTTTCCCGCCTTCAAGGGTGCAAAACAGGTCGAGGATCCCCCTTTATTGAAAGCACTGGGGTTAAAGGAAGGTATCATTTGGCAGGTGGGTGAACATTGGCTGGTTGAAACACCGGATGCGCAAAGCGTGAGAAAACTGGCCCCCGATTTCAAAATGATGGTGGAGCTTGGAAAGGGTGACCTGGCGGTTACCAGCCGCTCCGATGATGTGGAATATGACTTCATTTCCCGTTTCTTTGCCCCGGCATTGGGAGTGAACGAAGATCCGGTTACCGGCTCTGCACACTGCAGTTTGGGACCATTCTGGATGGAACGTTTGCATAAAAATCCGTTGCGGGCATATCAGGCCTCTGCGCGCGGTGGCAGTATGCTGGTGGATGTCAAAGGTGAGCGTGTTGAGCTACACGGTCAGGCGGTGACTGTCTTTGAAGCTATATTAAAAGATTAATGTGTTGATTCTAATTTACCCGATGCCACACCCCGGTCCATTCAGGCACGATCTGCCATGCTTTGCGATCAATATCCTCTGCCAGCTCCTGACCGAAGAAAAAGGTAGTTTTCTCTTTGGCATCCTGCAGGGATGAGAATTGGTAATCGGTGCGGATCACTTCGCGTTGAAAGCCCCATTTGGTTTCAATACGCTGATAGTATTCGCTATGGGCAGGAGTGGGTGGAGCTGGTGTTTCGGTGCCGGTTCCCAGGGTTTCCATGATGAAAAGAATGCCGGTGGTTTTGGTCACACGCTGCATTTCCAGAATGAAGCGATCGATCTCCTGCTGCCAGGTTTCGGGGAACCAGCCGCAAAAATGCCCTGCCGCCCAGCCGGCGGTGGTCACATCTGCCCAAGCATTGCGCAGTGGGATTGCGCGGATATCACCCTGTGCCATCTTCCAGGTGCCATGGCATCGTTGCTTCTGAACCTGCTGTTCCAGCAGCATGGGCAAACTGATATCCACTGCAAGCAGGTTGGGCTGTTCCTCACGGAACAGCAGTGGCAGACGGCCGGTGCCGCTGCCCAGATCGAGCACATTTTTTTGGGAAATTTCAGTAAATTGCCGGATGATTTTCAGCAGGTTGTTTTCAACATCTTCCGCTTCGATCATCCGATGGTAGGAATGGGTTTGGTGCTGGTAAATATCGATAAAATGGTCCATGTTCATTTCCCTGATTTTTTATGAATTGATGGTAAGTTCGGTGTTTGCAAGTTTTTCGATCATTGCAATGACCGCTGAATTATCCAGGTCCTGCATTCCATTTTGCAGCATGGCCTGATAAAGCTGCGCATTCACCGCGGTCATGGGCAGGGGAACTCCAAATTCATGCGCCGATTCCATGATAATGTTCAAATCTTTGGCCTGCAAACCGGCTTTGAAACCCGGATTTCGGTTACCGCTGAAGAGGCGCTGCGGTTTGGTATCCAGGGTCCAGCATTGGGCAGCGCCCTTTTGAATGGCCTGGATGACCTTCTGGGGGTTTGCGCCGGCTTGTTGGGCAAAGATCAGTAATTCTCCCATAGCAACCATTTGGGCGGCAACCATGATCTGGTTAGCAGCTTTGGCGATCTGGCCGGCTCCTGCCTCGCCAACATACGTGATGGTCTTACCGATGGCATTGAAAATGGGGCGTACCACTTCCAGTGCCTCTTGAGGCCCGCCGACCATGATGGCCAGTGTGCCGTTGATCGCCCCAATATCGCCGCCGCTGACAGGGGCATCCAAACTCCGCATCCCCTTTTCGGCTAAAAGCATGGCGATTTTGCGGGCAACCGTGGGTTTGATGGTCGAGTTGTCGACATGGATCAAACCAGGGTGGGCACCCGCCAGAATGCCGTGTTCTTGAAGAACGACTTTTTCAACATCCGCTGAATCAGGCAGGTTTGTAAAGACCACATCCACCCGCTCGGCGACTTCCTGTGGGTTGGATGCGCACATCGCGCCTTCGTGAACCAGTTCTTCCACCGCTGCCTGGCTGCGGTTATGCACTACCAGTGGAAAACCACTTTTCAGAATATTGCGAGCGATGGGTTTTCCCATAATGCCCAAACCAATATATCCAACTCTCATATCATTCTCCTATGAAAAAAATCATAAAAATTCAAATTCCTGGAGTAGAATTCGTTATCATTATAAATTGAAAGAACTGAATCATGCACAATCATGAACATAACGGTGATCAGGGATCAGCCAATACCATTGGTACGATCCGACTGGCTTTTTTACTAAATTTAGTTTTTGCGATCGGTGAATTCATTGGGGGTCTATATATCAACTCCATAGCCATTCTCTCTGATTCTCTGCACGATTTCGGAGATTGTATTTCTCTGGGGTTGTCCTGGTACTTTGAGCGCTTGTCTCATCGCGATCGGAATGGAAAATATTCCTATGGTTTCAGGCGCTTCTCGCTCCTGGGGGCTGTGATCAATGCAATCATTTTGATCGTCGGCTCGGTATTTATCATTCGTGAAGCGATCTTACGTCTGGCAACGCCCGTGCAAGCCAATGTGAAAGGAATGGCAATCTTTGCCGTGATCGGGGTGATCGTGAACGGTTATGCTGCCTATCGAATGCAGCGCGGGAAAACCATGAACGCCAGAGTGTTGACCTGGCATTTGCTGGAAGATGTGCTGGGTTGGGTGGCTGTGCTGGTGATCAGCATTGTAATGATGTTCGTCGACATACCGGCCCTTGACCCGATCCTTTCCATGGGATTATCCGTCTTCGTTCTGTATAACGTGGTGAAAATGCTGGTCAAAACCATTTCCCTGTTCTTGCAGGCAGTGCCGGCTGAGGTGGATTTGGATGAGATCGAGCGGCGGATTAAACGCTTGAATAACGTAGTGGATGTACATCATACCCATGTCTGGTCGCTGGACGGAGAGGAAAATGTCCTGACCACCCACATTGTATTGGCGGAAGGTTCCAAAAGCACGGAGATTCGCAGCATCAAGAACTCCATTCGCGAAATTGCCAGGGAATTTCACTGTGAACACACCACGGTTGAATTTGAGTATTTGAAGGAAGACTGCTCCATGCCGTGTTGATGCCGGAGCAGCTTTGATGCGCAACCATTTACAAGATTCTGCGTATATTCTACAAAGATCGAGAATTGAATATACAGGATGGTGCAGGATGGCAACAAAAAAAGAAAAAACAATTGACGTGACACCGCTTGATGCCGAAGAGAAAGCTCCCAAAGCACGGGTTGTAAAGAAAATGGCTGCTGAAAAAGAAGAAGCGAAACAGGTCGCCTCTCCGCAAACCGATACGGTCAAGGAACATGTGGCGCAGAAAACAGAATCTCACGCCATTTTCCAGGGGCCGGTTATGCTCGGTTTGGGATTGCTCTTGCTGGGAATCGTTCTTTTGGTGGGTGAACTGCTTGGATTTCGCTTTGGCGTGATCACGTGGCCGTTTATTTTCATTGTTCCTGGCAGTGTAATCTTCTGGAGCGCGCTTTCATCACAGGATGCGCGGGCTGAGGGATGGGCTATCTTTGGTTCCATGATGGTGGCCTTGGGTATTGTCTTTCTGCTGCAGCAGCTTCTGGATATGTGGGCCAGTTGGGCGTATGCCTGGGCTTTGATCGCGCCCACTTCCATCGGTGTGGCACAGGTCATTTTCGGAAAACAGCACAATCGCGATTCCATAGTGAAGAATGGGAAAGGATTGATCGAAGTTGGCTTGACCTTATTCCTGGTCTTCTTTGTATTCTTTGAGTTGATTCTGAATATCAGTGGAAAAAACCTGATTCCGTTCGGGCTGCCAGCTTTCCCGGTGGCCTTGATCGTGCTGGGCGTTTTCGTAATTCTGCGTTCCGTCCTGAAGAAAAAATAACCACAAAGGCGCTTGAAAAAGCGCCTTTTTATTTTCTTTCCTCACACAAGATAATATAATTGAACTGTCTGCAATTGATAACGGGAGATCAAAGATGAATTGGGTGTATCTTGCTCTGGGCGCTGCCATGCTGATCTTGGGGAGAAAATTCTTCTGGTTGTTTACAGGAGGGATTGGTTTTTATGTGGGTTATACCTTGGCTCCCAAGATTCTCCCAAACCAATCTGATAACGTGATTCTCATTGTTGCGGTGGTATTGGGATTGCTGGGAATTTTTTTGGCAGTGCTGGTCAAAAGCGCTGCAATCAGCATTGCCGGGTTTGCTGCCGGTGCCTATATCGTGTATTCCTTACTGACCATGATCAGCTTTAATCTTGGAAACTACTACTGGCTGGTGATCATTGCAGGCGGGATCATTGGCGCGATCCTGGCCGGGACAATGTTCGATTGGGCGTTGATTATTCTTACCTCTGCCTGCGGAGCGATGCTTATTTCAACTACCCTGAATTTGTCCTTTCCGTTATCTGCGGTGGTACTGGTGGTCCTGTTTCTCATCGGATTGATCGTACAGGGAAATATGAAGTCGAAAGATTGAAAGAGGTCCTTTGAAAAAAGGAATCCCCTAGATAGAATTAGTATACAGATTGAATAGGAGGTTAGAATGAAAAAGAAATTAAATTTATTTACCGTGTACCTTGTTTTAACGGCATTGTTGGTTGTGACTGCGTGCTCATCTGGAGAATCGGAAAACAAGGCCCCAGTAGCTGAGGAACCGACTGCAGAACAATCCGAGGGGGATAAAGAAAAGGAGTCAGAACAAGAAGCACCTATTCCTGATGGGTTGACGGATGCGACCAGAGCGATTGAGATCACTACCTCTGATGGAAGAATTCTGACCGGCACTTTCTATCCAGCGGCGAATCTTAATGCTCCAGTGGTAATCTTGATGCACTGGGTGATGGGGAACGAGACGGATTGGACTCCCATCGCTTACTGGCTGCAGAATAGAGGGTTGGCGGACGCAGCAGACAATAATGGCGGAGCTGACCAAAACATGCCCTGGCTGGATTCTTCCTGGTTTCCGACCGTGCCAGCCGATCGATCGTATAACGTGCTTACGTTCAACTTCTACAAATGTGAAGATGACGGATGCATGAGTTTTGATCGTGAAGAGTGGTTGCTGGATTCGCAGGCTGCGTACGAGACCGCCCGCACTCTCGAAGGCGTTGATCCCACCCGCATGGTGGGCATTGGAGCAAGCATCGGAGCAGATGGCGTGGCTGATGGCTGCCTGTATATCAATTCCGAATATCCTGACACCTGTCAGGGAGCACTGTCGCTCTCGGCAGGAAGTTATCTGACGGTAGATTATAAAGAAGTGGTCGCACAATTGAACATGATGGAACCGGTTGTTCCGGTGCAGTGTTTCTATGCTGCGGGGGATAGTGAATCCGCCACGGTATGTGGAGCGATTACCGAAGAAGATAACTATACCGCGGTGAAGTATGCAGGAAATGAACATGGGATGATGCTCATCCAGCCTGATCTCGAACATGATACATTGACATTGATCCTGCAATTTCTCGACGCTACGATTGGGGCGAATTAGGGTTAATCCATACGAAACTAGGTCTTCAATTTTTCGTATATTAGAAAAATACCCGAATAAAGGTGGTAGAAGAAATGCCAAGGTCAAGATTTTTCGGAAAAATCTGGAATCCCATTCTCAACACGATACTGCGATCACCGCTTCATCCATTGATGAGTGAACACTCTCTGGTTATTCGCTACATGGGTAGAGAATCGGGGAAAGAGCACTCTTTTCCTGCCTATTATCAACAATCCGGGAGCACCGTACAAGTGCTTGTGGAGAAAGCCGAAGACTGGTGGCGCAGTTTGAAAAATGGGGCGAATGTGAAAATGGTCATCAAGGGTGCGGAATTTTCCGGTTGGGCAGAAGCCATTCAGGATCACCAATTGGTCCAGGAACATTTCTCCCAATTATTGAATCTGATTCCGGAATTGTCTGCAGAATTGGACATTCGGAAAACTGAAAATGGAACTTTTGCTGTTGAAGATGTTGAAAAACAACTTCAGCAGCTTGGTCTGCTCAATATTACCTTACAAGCTGGACGTGCATGAACATCTATCATATAACCCCTTTGAAAGTTTGGAGAAAAGCACTGGAATCAGGGTCTTATGATGCGGATTCCCTAAAAACTGACGGCTTCATCCACTGCTGCAAGAAAGGACAAACACAGGGTGTATTGAAAGAATGGTTTCGAGGGGAATCGGACCTGGTTCTCCTCGAGATTGATCCGACACTCCTTTCGGCGGAAGTGAAATATGAAGATAGCCATGGAACGGGAGAATTATTTCCCCATATTTACGGACCGCTGAATCTGGATGCGGTGGTTGGCGTTACTATCTGTGCATAGAGGTGAAAACAATGCAGAGAAAACAGGTTGATCTTTCCGAGTTTAAAGATTGCGCATTTTCTTTATGGTCAAACAATGGAATTCTATTGACTGGCGGAGATTTTGAAACAGGCAAATTCAATTCCATGACGGTGGGATGGGGCAGCATGGGGATTGTATGGAGCATGCCTTTTGCGCAGATCTTCGTTCGACCTTCCCGATATACGTTGAAATTCCTGGAAAAATATCCCACTTTTACTTTATGCGCGTTTTCGGATGAATATAAAGAAAAGCTGGATTATCTCGGTTCGGTATCGGGTAGGGATGTGGATAAGATTGCAGAATCGAGACTCACCCCCATGCGTTCGCAATTCGTTGCCGCTCCTTGCTATCAGGAAGCTGTTCTTTGTATCGAATGCGAAAAAATGTACTGGCAGGACCTGGACCCCGCCAATTTTCTCCATTCCAAGATTCAAGAGCGATACTTGAACAAGGATTATCACCGCATCTATTATGGGTTGGTGAAAGGCATTTTTAAAGCTTAAAAGAGATATAAAAACAGCTCCGTGATTTTCACGGAGCTGTTTTTTCTAAAGAACATTGATTTGCACTTTCAATTTTTCAGCAGTTTCCTGAAATGCGATCAGTTTTTCCCGTTCTTTTTGCACAACGGCTGCGGGTGCTTTTTGAGAAAAATCGGAACCCAGAAGTTTTTCAAGCCGCTCTACCTGGCCGACGATATTCAACAATTCTTTTTCAAGCTGTTCCCGCTTTTCAGAACCTTGCGCTAAAGCATTGAGGTGGAAAAGTAGTGTGGACCCTGAAGAAGGCAATGCAGCGGTAGGATAATGGCTTATTTGCTCATCCTGTGGCATACTATCCACAATGTTCACTTTGGATACATTACACAGGGCGTTGATGATGGGAAGGTCTTTTGCCAACCGATCTTTCAGTGCGCTGGTGACCAGCGTGATCTCCACGGCATCCCGAAAAGCAACTTTGTTGTCCAGACGGAGAGTGCGAATGGCTTTCACAACTTCCACAACCCCACTCTGGAAGGCTTGAATGGCTGGTTTTTCCCATTCTTCCTCTATGGCGCTTTCTGGCCAGTGTGCCATGATCAAGGCTTCCGTCCAACCGGCATCTACCATGATGCCGGTGCCGTTTTCCAGTACCGCTTTCTTCAGGTTCTGCCACAACTCCTCGGTCACGAAGGGGGTAAAGGGATGCAGCAGGCGCAGACATTTTTCCAGCACACGCACCAGGGTTTGAGCCGTGTAATAAGCTCTGTCACCACCTTCTTCAAGCTGCAACTTTGCCACTTCGATGTACCAATCGGCAAACTCACTCCAGAAGAAATCATAAATCTGACGTCCTGCTTCGCCATACTGAAAATTATCGAATAAGTGGTTCACATCACGCACAACGGCGCGCATGCGGGCATGGATGAATTCATCCGCTCCAGTCCATTGGGGTTCGGCAGCCGGTTTGGCAGGAGCTTTTTCCAATGCGCTGATCACAAAACGGCCGGCGTTCCAGACCTTGTTGGCAAAATTACGGTTGGCTTCCACTTTTTTAATGCTCAGGTTGGTATCCTTGCCCGGTGTGGAACCCACCAGCAGGGTGAAGCGCAAGGCATCCGTACCGAGGGTGTCCATCACAGTCAGCGGATCGATGACGTTCCCCTTGGTCTTGCTCATCTTTTGGCCTTTTTCATCGCGCACCAGCCCATGCAGATAAACGATTTCAAAGGGCGGTTTTCCGGTGAATTCAATACCATCCATGATCATGCGCGCCACCCAGAAGAAGAGGATGTCGTAACCGGTTTCCAGGATGGTGGTGGGATAAAAATAGCTGTAATCGGGTGTTTCTTCGGGCCAACCCAGGGTGGAAAATGGCCACAAACCGGAAGAAAACCAGGTATCCAGCACATCTTCGTCCTGGTGAATATGCGTGGATCCACAGTGCGCGCAGCGGTCAGGATCTTCACGGGCAACCGTGACCTCGCTGCAGTCATCGCAATACCAGACCGGAATGCGGTGCCCCCACCACAATTGGCGGCTGATGCACCAATCCTGGATGTTCTCCAGCCAGTTGTAATAGACCTTGGTGAAATAATCGGGAATGATGCGTATCTGGCCATCCTCGACTGCTTTCAGGGCTGCTTCAGCCAGCGGTTTGATTTTCACGAACCATTGCGTGCTGATGAGCGGCTCCACGATCTCCCCACCGCGTTGTGAGCGGGGAACGGTCAATTTGTAGGGTTCTTCTTTGACCACCAATCCGGCCGCCTGCATATCGGCCCACAACTTCTTGCGGCATTTGAAGCGGTCCAATCCCTGATACGCTCCACCGTTTTCATTGATGGTGGCATCCTGATTCAGGACGTTGATCATGGGCAGGTGATGATTGATCCCGATCTCATAATCGTGCGGATCGTGCGCAGGCGTGATTTTCAATGCCCCGGTGCCAAAAGCTCGATCGACATAATCATCGGCGATGACCGGAATGGCTCGCCCCAGCATGGGAACCAGCACACTCTTGCCAATATATTTTTTGTAACGTTCGTCTTCGGGGTGAACTGCCACAGCGGTATCTCCCAATATGGTTTCAGGGCGGGTGGTTGCCACGGGGATAAAATCACCGGAACCATCTGCCAGGCGGTATTGGAAATAATACAGCGTGCCGTTTTCTTCGGAGTACTCCACCTCCAGATCGGAAACGGCCGTGCGCAATTTGGGAGACCAGTTGATGAGGCGTGGACCGCGATAGATCAATCCCTTTTCATATAGACGGACGAATGCCTCGCGCACGGCAACGGAAAGGCCTTGATCAAGCGTGAATCGTTCACGCGTCCAGTCGCAGGATGCTCCCAGCCGGCGGATCTGAAACTGGATATGGCTGCCGTACTCTTCTTTCCAAGCCCAGGTTAATCTCTCGAACTCTTCTCGACCCACATCGTCGCGGGTTTTGCCCTGTTCCGCCAGCATTTTTTCCACCTGAAGCTGGGTGGCGATTCCGGCATGGTCGGAACCGGGCACCCATAAGGCGGGAATACCTTTCATGCGTGCATGGCGGATCATCAGATCTTCCATGGAAATGAACATAGCATGCCCCAAATGCAGCTTGCCGGTCACATTGGGAGGGGGAATGGAGATGACAAAAGGTTTCTTGGTCGGGTCGAAATCAGGTTTATTAGGATCGTTGGTGGGTTGGAAATACCCCGATTTTTCCCAGAATTCATAAATGCGTTTTTCTGTTGCTTGAAAGTCGTATGCTTTTGCCAGTTCAAATTTTGTCATGCTTCCTCCACATAAAATAAAAATCCTTTCATCCAGAGGACGAAAGGATTAATCCTTGCGCGGTACCACCTCACTTCGCATTTCTGCGCACTTTTCCGAAACCATCATTCCGGTTGCGCTGTAACGGGCTTACCCGTGCTGGTCTATTTTCTTTAAGATTTCTTCAGCAGTCTTTTTCAAGCGACTTCAATTCTTTCAACCCTGTGGAGGCTTTCAGCCGGGGCACTCCTTCTCTGGCAGGATGCAGGAATTTACTCCTCTTGATGTTCGTTTCCACGATTATACAGAGTTCAAAAAAGAATGTCAATTCAAAAGAAAGAAGTGCAAAGTGGATGGGTTGCTGATAAGATTAATCCAAATGAAAAAGAAGATCCCTTTGATTCTGATCATCATCGTGATGCTTGCTGCTTGTACTGCGAATGGCGGCACAATGGTTGCGACGGAAACAAGCGCCCCTGCGACATTGCTCCCCACCGCCACCAACCAACCGACTCCCACACCCACCCGAAATACCAGTTCACCGCAAACCCTCATTTTTTGGCACCCCTGGACGGGTACAAAAGCTGCCAGTATTACCGCTTTGGTGGAGGAATACAATGCCTCCAATCCGGATGGGGTGACAGTACAGGTCGTTTCGGCCGGAGATGATGATTATTTGATTTCGAAAGTCGAAGATGCCATCACAAATGACAATGTACCAGATGTCCTGGCAGCTCCTTCATTGTATCTGCGCTCTTTGTATGCAGATGAGGGAGCTTTGGCTGAACTGGACACTTTCATCAATGATGCGGAAAGCGGGATTTCTGTGGAAGAACAAAAGACCATCCCCGCTGTTTTTTTGAATCTGGATGTTTTGGATGGAGTTCGTTATGCCTTTCCCGCAGATTATGAACTGCATTTCCTTTTTTACAATCAAACTTGGGCGAAGGAGCTCGGTTTTGAGAATGCCCCCACCACTTCGGAACAATTCCTCAACCAGGCCTGTGCGGCTGCCAGCTATAATGCCAGTGATGCGGATGATGACAACAATGGCACGGGTGGATGGATCTACAATACCAATGCGGTGACCATCTTGAGCTGGATGCAAGTTTTTGGGGGAGGTGAAATCCCGGAAGAAGCCCGGCGTGGATTCAGTTTCAATACCGAAGAAAATCAGGATGCGTTGGAATTCCTACGCACTATTTATCAACTCGACTGTGCTTGGACGGGGAAAGAAGCCGATCCATATCGCTATTTTGCCAAACGTTACGCACTTTTCTATAGCGGAAGCAGTGCCGATTGGTATAGGCAGATTGCCATGGATAGAATACAGGGAAATGAAGATGAATGGATGGTGATCGCCTATCCGGGTAATGACGGAAGCCCCGTTGTGAATGCCGAAGTCACTTCGTATGGCATCTTTCAATCCAATCCCGAAAAAGAACAAATGGCATGGAATTTTGTCCACTGGTTGGTATCTTCAGAAGCTCAAACCCACCTGGTTGAAGAAACATACAGTATGCCGGTAAATCTAAACCTTGCACAAGATCTGACAGTTTTCTTGAAAGAGAACCCTGAATGGCAGCGTTTGTTAACCTATTTACCGCTGGCCAAACCCACTCCTCATGTGGACGGATGGAACCTGATGCAGGATATGCTGCAAGATGCGGGCTGGCAGCTCTCGTTATATACCGTCAAGGAAGCGGACATTCCTACCATCCTTGAGAATATGGAAACCATGATGAATGAAAGATTGAACGATGACCAGGGATAACAATGAGGTAGTCATCTATACTGACGGAGCGTGTGATCCCAACCCCGGGCGGGGCGGATGGGGGGCCATCATCCTGGAAGGTGGCAAAGAGCGAATTTTGAAAGGGTGGGAAACCCAGACCACCAATAATCGCATGGAACTCACCGCCGCCTTGAAAGCTATCCAGTCCATCGCTCAGAAGGATTGTTCCATTACCATTTACACGGATTCCCAATACTTGAAATTGGGGATCGAGGAATGGATGCCTGCCTGGATCGCTCGCAACTGGAAGCGAAAAGGAGGCGTACTGGCAAATGTGGACCTGTGGCAGGATTTGGCGAAAGAAATTGAGAAGCACAATATCCAATGGAAATGGGTGCGCGGGCATGCCGGTCATAAGTACAATGAAAGAGTGGATCATATCGCGCGCGAAGCAGGAAAAGGAAAATAAAAAAAGTGCTGATGCTTCAGCACTTTTCAAAGGCGACGACGGGATTCGGACCCGTGATGAGGGTTTTGCAGACCCTTGCCTTGCCAGCTTGGCCACGTCGCCATAGAGTCCTTCAATTATAAAGGGACGCAGCGTGCTTTGTCAACGCACGAAGGAAAAATCGCAACATTGGATTTCCCCTGTCTTTGTCTGCGGGCGTTCAAGAGAAGGAGTTTACAGGTAAGTTATCACACCCTCTTTGCGCGGAGCGGCCGCCGGATTTTCGCAATTCTTATACCCTAATGTGATCGCACAAACAAAATGATATCCCGAAGGGAACCCTAATTCCTTTTTTAGTTCGTCCTCCTTATCTGCGGCAAAGAGAAGCTCTGGAGTGGCAATGATGCAGGAGCCAATATTCAGCGATTCGGCTGCCAGCATGAGATTCTGCGCGGCCGCACCACAGCTAACATCCACAAATTTGTCGCCTGTGTCGCCTGAAATGAACACAACAGTGGGTGCATTGAAAAAAGGATCAAAATTGGGATCTTCCGCCCTCTGGATAAGAAATCCTATCCCTGAATTATTCATATTTTCTATAAGAATCTTTTTCAATTTCAAACGCAAGGCAGGATCCTGAACGACCGAAAAATGCCAGTCTTGCAGGTTGCGCGCACTGGGGGCGTATAACGCTGCATTGAGGATCGTTTTCATTTCCTGGCTGGTTATCTGCTGAGGTTTATATTGGCGAATGCTTCTTCTGCTGTAAATACTATCCATAGTTTTTTGCATGATATTTGCCACCTATTCTTCAAGGATGTTTGTCGATTGAACAGAATAAAAGAGATTCTAGTCCAATCAAAGTGAAATCTCAAGAAGAATGAGAAGATGAGCTGACCGCTGAAGCAAGGATCGATGAATTTGAATCGGAAGATTAAATAAAAAAAGCAGCCGTTTTGGCTGCAGGAGAGAGCGGGCAACGGGGGTCGAACCCGTAAACCTCTTCCTTGGCAAGGAAGCGTTCTACCAATTGAACTATGCCCGCATAAGTGGGATGATTATATTCGGCTTTAAAAAAGTTGTCAACAGTTACGTTATGATTTGTAGCGGCAAAGTAGTAAAGTCCTAAACTGGCAAAGTTAAAATGTCCTATTAGAGGACCGAAAGACATGACCAGGACAATAGCAATGACAGCAGAGGAACTGAGACGGAAGACCATCATTGAACAAGCAGAGGAAAA